>JAWKTA010000025.1:0-60815 GCA_041402025.1 Phycisphaerales bacterium
TGGACCGTGTCTGCGATTGCATCGTCGGCGTGCTGCAACGGGCGCTGCGAGGCGGCGGGGCATTCGACGCCTGCCTGATCTGGGAGGACATGGCCTACAACGCCGGACCGATGGTTTCACCCGCCACGTTCAAGAAACTGCTGAGCCCGCGCTACCGGCGGATTACCGACACGCTGCGCGCCGGCGGCGTCGAAAACGTCATCGTTGACAGCGACGGCCGGATCGACGACCTGATCCCGCTCTGGCTCGAAGCCGGCGTCAACACGCTGATGCCGATCGAGATCGGGACAACCGGGATGGACCCCGTCGCGCTACGTAAACGCTTCGGGCCAGCGCTCCGCATGATCGGGGGCATCGACAAGCGCATCTTATGGCAGCCGCGTGACGCGGTCGTGGCGGAAATCGATCGCCTCACGCCGCTGGTTCAAGCGGGTGGTTTCATACCCTGCTGCGACCATAAAGTTCCGCCCGAGGTCGGGCTGGACGATTACCGGTTTTTCCTGGATACCGCACGGCAGCGGTGGTGTGATGAATAACCGGCGGTGGGTTGTCCCGTGATCGTATTTAGATACGGCCGTTGGAGATTTGGTTTAAGCGACCAAGCCGAGGGGTCATAGGGTAGATATGCGGGAAGTACCCCCAACGGGAGTCGAACCCGTGTTTCCAGGATGAGAACCTGGCGTCCTGGGCCACTAGACGATGGGGGCGTCGTGGCGGACCCAAAAGGATAGACACATTCACCGGCGCGTCAAGAAGTCGGCCTCGGCGGGCGTCTGGGTCAGGCGTGCCGGCGGAGCGTGCCGGGGTCGATGCCCAGGTCGGCGAGGTGGGGGGTTAGATCGTCGAGGAAGCGCTTGCCGTCCTTGGCGTAGCCGGCGGTGGGTTTGAGGCCGGGGACACGCTTGGCGAAGTAGGCGTTGAGGCGGTCCATCAAAAGCTCGCGCGTGTATTTGCTGACCATCGACGCCAGCGCGACGGGCATGTGTGATTCTTCCGCATCAACCATGAAAGAGACGCGCATTGAGCGTGGCTTGTCCTTGGATTGCGATATTTCGTAAACGGACAGGTTCTGCGATTCTTCCAGGACATCGACGCGTGTGTCGGGGAAGTTCAGGGCGAGCAGGTCGCGGTAGTGGGTGCGTCCGCCCTGGCGGTCGACGACGACGGTCGGGCGGTGTTGGCCGTAGGTTTCCCAGACGTGCATCAGGTGCCCGGCGACGAAGGTGAAACTGACCGAGGCCTTGGAGCGTGTGGCGGCGACCATGTTGTTGAACCGGTCCTCGAACACGACGGCCGCGCCGAAACCGGCGAGGTGCACGCCGATGCGCTGCGTGCAAGAGTCAAGCATTGCGCCGGCAACGGCGACCTCGCCCGGGGTGACGGCGGCGGGCATCGCTTGCCAGTGGTGGTCATCCGTCGCGGCGTACCAGGGGAGGAGGTTGGGCGACCGATGGGATTTTTCTCCGAGCAGGTCCAGCCATGCGTCGAGTGTGGCGGGGCGGTTGTGCGGTTCCTGCATGAGGCCGGCGAAGGTGAGGCAGCCCATCTCCAGGTGCTTCAGGCCCGCGGCTTTGGTCTTGAGTTTCTTCGAGTCGTTGACGGCGATCCGACCGGCGCGGTCTCCAACGCGTTTGCATACGGCTTTGCTCAGCCTAAGCCACATGTCGGGGGCCGGCGCGTCCGGCGCGAGGCCGGGGATGACCATCACCGCGCGGCCGATGACCAGCGGCCCGAGCAACGGCCCGTAACCCGCCTCGTCGATTCCCGCGTACACAAACATCGCGTCCCACTATACCGCAAGGGGGAGCTGTCACGTTTTTATGCCGTTTTTACCGCCCAAAGGCTCAAGCCCCCGCCCGGGTGCGTCCGATAAGCGTGATTAGCGGGCGTTTATTAACCCAAAACCCACTTAACCCGCACCCCGCCGACGCCGATGCCTGCCCTGTGAAAGCAGGTCGAAGGCTCAACAGAAGGCGGGCACGGAATCAATAGTGGGTCAGGAAAGCGCGGCGACGTAAGGTGAGCCGACTCCGGACCAACACGATCCCCGGGACTAGGCTGGACCAGCGCTGCGAGCGCGCGGCGGCTGTCGTTTATCGTGTGCGCAAGCGCCGGGTCGAGTTTCTGCTCGTCTCACGCAACAGTAACCCTGATCAATTCGTCCTCCCCGGCGGCCGCGTCGAAGTCGGCGAGTCCATGCCTGATACCGCCATGCGCGAATGTATGGAAGAGTCCGGCGCGAACATCCGGCTGCTTGGCCCGCTGGTACGATACGACCACTACACCACGCGCGGTATCGCCCGGCCGACCATGGCCTACCTCGCCAGCGCCCATTCCGTGACCCGTTCCCCCGAGGGCCGGGACGTCATCTGGGCACGCCACGCCGACCTCGTCGAGGGTGTCTACGACGTGCCTTACGCCGTCCTCGACGTGCTGGACTACGCCGCACAGTGCCTGGCGATCGACCACGCGGCGGCATGAGCCGAGCGATTTTATCCCTTCTGATTCCATTTATCTCACGCAAACGCGCTATTTACCCGTGCCGAGTTTCCCGCGCAACGGCTTAAAGATCAGATATAAGTTATATCTGATCTTTGTCGTGTATTGATGGGGTTGTTTATTGGGTTGCTGGGCAGGCTTGTTCGGTGCGTGTTGGGCGATATCCACAGGGTCCTTTGGCGCATAAAAAACCGGGCACTGCGTGGAGCAGGCCCGGCTGTTGTGGCATCGTGAATCAGCGGTTCGCGCCGTAATTTAGAAAGGCGGCGGGGGAGCACCCGGGCCTTGCTGCATGCCTGGGCCGCCCATCATCTGCTGCTGCATGTCCTTGACGGTGCCGATGATGAAGCGTGTGGTGTCATTGGGGACGTACAATCGCCCGGCGGTGCTGGTGCCGTCCATACCCATACCTATCGCGACGGGGGGCAGGTCCTGTGGCGCTTCGATCGCGGGCATGCCGAACATCATGGCCATCGGGCCGACGGTCTCGGTGATGCCGCCGAGGCTGATGTAGACCTCCGCGACGGCGCCGTCGGGGATCGCCTTCTCGCGGACGGTTGCGAGCGTGTCGCCTGCGCCCAGGCCGTCGCCGGTCTTGCCGGTCGCCAGGCCCTTGGCCATGAGCTGCTGGTCGAGGGTGGTGGTGGAAAGGAAGTACCCGTCGGTCTGTGCGGCGTAGCCGTTGAAGTTGGTGAACATGGTCATGAACCCGGCGGCCGGGCCCATCTGCATCAACATCTCCTGGGGCATATTCATCTGCATGGAGTATTGATCGACCTGCACGCCGTCGAGTTGCAGGGCGTTGTCGGTGTAGCTGGTAGCGTAGGTCATCACGGGGGGCTGGCCGCCCGGTGCCATCGGCATGGCCATGGGGATCTCGACCCCGTTCATGGAGGTGATGCATTCCTTGGCCGACTTCATGTACGCCGTGCCGTCATCGACCTTGTAGGTCTGGAGCATGTTGATCGCCCCGGTGCCGCTCATCAGGGCGCCGGGGTCCGGGGTATACAGGACACCCGCGTACTGCTGGATCTGCTTCATCATCGGCAGGGACTTGCGGTAAAGATCCATCTGGGGGTTGTCCTGCGGCAGCGCTTCCATCGCGGCCTCGAACAGTTCGGTGATGGCGATCGCTTTGGTGTCGATCGCGGCGGCGGCGATGTAGGAGCTTTGGGGCAGGCGGGCGAGGATGGAGGCGGTGTTGCCGCCGCCGCCGGGCAGGTACTTCATAACGGGCGAGTCGGCCTTGAAGTTGGCGGCCTTGGTGATCCCCACGCCGTGCTCGCTGATATCCAGTGCGAAGACGATGCCTTCCGCGCTATTCAGGACCGCCTTGCCGGCAACGGCGTACAGCGACATCGTCGCGTTCATCATCTCAAGGCCCGCCGGGTCCATCATGCCCATCTCGGCGGCGTCGCTCATGTTCTTGTTGATCTCGGCGATGCCCTGATCGATCTTGGGTATGAGCGTGGGCGCGAGCGCTTCGAGGTCGATGTAGACCGCGGCGTCGCATTCGCCCAGGCACTTGGCGCCCAGCGAACCGACGCGGCCGCCGATCACGCCGGCATCGCCGCCGGGGGTGAAGTTGGCGACGGCGTCTTCCTTGTTGCCGAGTATGGCGTAGCCGCCGGACTCACGCGCGAAGCCGGCCTGGCCGTCGGGCATCGTGACCTGCGTCACGCCCGCGCCGGCGGGGGCCGCGCCTTCTTCCTGGAAGCTCGCGATAAAGGCCGCGTAGTCGGTCACGGGCAGGATCAGCAGGATGTCAGGCTCCTCGCCGGTGTCGATCGCGCCGGCCAGGTCGTGGATGACCATCATGGCCGAGCCGGCGTCGTTCATCGCGTCGCCGATGCCGGTCTCCGCCTTGAACGTCCCCAGCGCGTCGGCCAGTTCGGGGATGTCCAGGCCCAGGTTCTGGTTGAGCATCGCCAGCTTGCCGCTGAACTGCGACATGCTCGGGACGATGAACACGAGCTGGGCGTCCTGGGGGGCCTGTGACAACGCCGCGGGCACCTCGGCGAAGGCGGGTTGCACGGCCGCGACCGCCGCGACGGTCGCCGTGACGCCCCATAGCTTGACGTGACTGACCACTGATCCGATTGCTTGCATGACCTACTCCTTAATCGTTTCCCGGTCCCTGATATAGACGGATGATACCGCTGATGCGAAGCCTTGAGCGTACCGCCGAAGCCCCCCGGCGACAAACCGCGTGCGGCAAACGGGCTTCCTATGTCTTGGACGTAGCTTAACCGCTTTTGATCTCTCAAATAGGCTAAAATGCCGGGACATGTTGCCAAGGACGGGAAAAAAGGTGGTTGTCGCCATGTCGGGCGGCGTCGATAGCTCCGTGGCCGCGGCCCTGCTGCTTAAACAGGGCTACGAGGTCGTGGGCTGTTTTATGCGCCTGGGCAGCGATGATGAGGCCGAGGCGGCCGACGGGTACGACAATATCCGGGACGAGAGCTGTGACCTTAACCAGGCCCAAAAAGCCAAGCATGCCGCCCCCAAAGCCCACAAGCAGGGCTGCTGCTCGGTCAACGACGCCGGCGACGCCCGGCTGGTCGCGGCGATGCTCGGGGTGCCTTTCTATGTCCTGAACTTCAAGAAGGATTTCGGGCGGATCATCAATTACTTCGTGGATGAGTACAACGCCGGCCGCACGCCCAACCCCTGCGTCCGCTGCAACGATTGGCTGAAGTTCGGCAAGCTGCACGACTACGCCCGCTCCATCGACGCCGACTACATCGCCAGCGGCCACTACGCCCGCATCGAAAGGGCCGATGGCAATGGGCGAAAATCCGGGGGCGGGGGTGCGCGTCTGATGCGAGGCCTGGATGAGGGCAAGGACCAGAGCTACGTCCTCTTCGGCAGCCCACGGCAGCGCCTCGACGAGATGCTCCTGCCCATCGGCGATATGCACAAATCCGACGTCCGCCAACTCGCGCGCGACCTGAAGCTGCCCGTCGGGGACAAGCCCGACAGCCAGGAGATCTGCTTCGTGCCGGATAACGATTACGCGAGGCTCGTCGAGCGGCGCAGCCCCGAAGCGGTCAGGCCCGGCGATATCCTTGATGCTGAAGGCAACGTCGTAGGCGAGCACCCCGGGCATCAGCATTTCACGATCGGCCAGCGACGCGGCGTCGGGGTCGCATTGGGTTATCCGATCTACGTCACGCACCTGGACCCGGCGGGGAACACCGTCACGGTCGGGGGCAAGGACGACCTGCTGGCGACGGGGCTGACCGCCGGGCAGACCAACTGGCTGACCGACGATGTGCCGACCGACGGCTGGCTGGCCTGCGGGGTAATGGTCCGCTACAACAGCCGGCCGACTCCCGGGAAGGTCCGCGTCACTTCGCCGGGCACATTGGAGGTGCGGTTCGATCAGCCGGTCAGCGCGGTCACGCCCGGGCAGGCCGTGGTCTGCTACGACGGCGAGCGTGTGCTCGGCGGCGGGTGGATCGACAGGGCGCATTGATTCATGCCCGGTCGGGCGGACGCCGATCTAAATCAACGCTACACTCTAGGCCTTGATATTCCGGGCAGGACGGACCCGACACTCCCCGGCTTTGGAGCGGGAATTGGCAACAGGCAACACCGACATCTCACCCCCGACCGAGCAGCTCGCGGCGATGCTTCAGGAGATGGGCATCCGCCACGAGACGGACGCGCCTGTCGGCGAGAAAATGACGTGGTACGGCGTGGGTGGCCCGGCCGACGTGCTCGCGCACCCGGCGGGCATCGCCCAGCTCTCCGCGCTGGCGGCGAAGTGTCACGACAACGGCATCCCCGTGTACGTTCTAGGCAGCGGTGCGAACCTATTGATTAAGGATGAGGGCGTGCGCGGCGTGGTGATCAAGCTGGATGACCCGTCGTTCGACCAGATCAAGGTGGAGGGCACGAAGCTGACCGCCGGGCCGGGTGTGGACCTGTTCAAGCTCGTGCTCGAATGTGCAAAATTAGGACTTGCGGGCTTGGCGCACGTGGCCGGTATCCCCGCGACCGTCGGCGGCGCGGTGCGTATGAATGCCGGGGGCGCGTTCGGCGACATCGGGTCCACCGTCAAGAAGGTCCACGTCATGGCGGAGAACGGCCAGGTCTACTGCCGTGACCGCGATGACCTTGTTTTCGGCTACCGTTCGACCAACATCGTCGCGCCTTACATCCTCGATGTCGAGTTCGACATGGACGAGGCGGACCCGCAGGAGATCGCGCGGCGGGTCAAGGAGATCTTTCTTTACAAGAAGACGACCCAGCCGATGGCGGAGAACTCTGCCGGGTGCGCGTTTAAGAACCCGAGTGTGCCGATCCCCGGTCACGAGCCGGAGGAGGGCGGCCCGCCCGCGCCGACACGACGCGAGTCCGCCGGCAAACTCATCGACCAGGCCGGGCTGAAGGGCTACCGCGTCGGCGGCGCGGAAGTCTCGCAACGTCACGCCAACTTCATCTTCACGCACCCCGGCTGCACCGCGTCGGACGTGCTGGCGCTGATGGAACACATCAAGCAGACCGTACTCGACCACAGCGGCGTCGCGCTGAAGCGCGAAGTCGTCGTGTGGCCCTGATACGGATTATTGTTTATAGCGACTCGCGTAATTTATGTTCGTCATTCCTGCGCAGGCGGGAATCCAGATGATTTTCTTTTTCGCACGACTGGGTCCCCGCCTTCGCGGGGACGACGGAAACGATTCGGTCAAAAATAACGCGAAACGCTCTAATTCAGGGTGCTTCCAGCAGCAGGTGCAGGACGTTGTCGCTGAAGCCGGGGTCTTTGGTCATACCCAGGTGATCGGTGAAAACGAAATGCGCCGTCGCGCAGTGGATCGGTGAGACAAGCACCGGTTCCCACCGTCCGGCGAGGCGTTCATCCATCAACACGCTTGAGCGGAGTACGGTCCCGTCGCCGGGGCGGTGTTCGTGGTCGCGGATGGTTCCGTCCGGGTCGGCTTCGACGACCGCGAGGGTGGGCACGGCGTCACCGATGAACAGGTGAATCGACGTGCCCGCCGGAGGCTGCGCGGGTGTGTCCAGCGCGGCCGCGAACCGCTTGGCGCGGTCCAGGCACTTGGCCTGATGGTCCAGCGCGACACGCCGGCGTTCGGCCGGGTCTTTAATATCGGGTAGCAGCGTGGCGATCATCTTTTTCTGGTCAGGCGACGCCAGCCCCCAACCCATCCGCTGCCACAGCTTGGGGTCATAGATGTCGTCGATCGACTGTCCCGTCGCCGTGTCGAGCAGCGCTTCGTGTCGGCCACGCGGCAGGAGCTGGTAGATCGACGGCATCGTGCCCAATAGCGCGGGTTCGTAGGTCGGTAGCGTCGGGCCGAACGATGCGCCGTTGACCATCTGGTTGATCGACTTGGCGGAACCGGCGTTGGGCGTGCCGACCAGCACGAGCTTCGCGACATACTCCGCGCCGGCCCAGGTGACGTCAGGTGCGTCGTCTCCTTCGAGCAGGTCGGCGTCTCCATACCGGAGGTAGTAGCGTGAGACCAGCCCACCCATCGAGTGGGCAACGATGTCGAATTTCACGTCCGCGTTTTCGATGCCGTAGCGCTCTTTGTATTGCTCCTGGATGTAAGCGCGGTGTTCGAGGATGAAAGCGTGCAGGCGCTTTGCGTTTTCGACGTTGTCGCGTCGCCAGTCGTAGTCGAACTGGAAGCAGGTGAAGTGTTCGTCGCCGTAGTCGACCGCGCCGGACATGCCCAGTTGTTGGTCGCGGTAGCCCCCGACGCCGAGCGTGCCGAGGATGTGGACGTAGGCGTTAAGCTGCACGGGCAGGCCTAATAGCGAAACCTTCAACCGGTCCAGTGCGCCGTCCGAGACGGTGGTGTCGGTCAGCTCGGCAAGCGTTTTGCCTTCGGCCATGGGCAGGGCTAGCAGGCGTGCGCCCTCGGGGTTTTTCGGGTTAGCGTACCCGTCGGCGAACGCGCCCCAGACGATCTGGCCGGTGTTTTGTTCCACGAGTTTGGAGCCTAGGATGCCGGGGATCACGATCACGGGGTTACGGTCCGGCCCGTGGTGTTGCGCCGAGCGGTTATACAGCGGGCCAAGCTCCGGCCCGTCATCCACCGCGACGCAGCCGTTGAAAAAACACACGAACAAGGTTGTGCATAACAACAGGTGCCGGCGTGACATGGTGTTTCTCACGTTTGGGAATGGTCCTGACTCGACCCCGGCGCGGAGGATGCTATGGTTATACCTGCAAGCCCGGCCGGGTATATGATGCGCGGTTTGTGGTTTGCGTGTAACCCGCGAAACGCTCAAAACATTCCCGGGAGGAGCCGAGCGACGCGGACGCGATCGGAGGCTGTTCGATGGACGTCGTCATGCTGTCGCGGATCCAGTTCGCGCTGACGATCATGTTTCACTACCTGTTCCCGCCGTTGACAATCGGGATCGGGGTCGTGCTGGTATATCTCGGGGCGAGGTACTTAAGGACCGGGGACACGCTCTACCGCACGGCCCAGCAGTTCTGGACGAAGATATTTGCCCTGAACTTCGCTATCGGGGTCGCGACCGGGATCGTGATGGAATTTGAGTTCGGGACCAACTGGGCGACGTACTCGCGGTTCGTGGGGGACGTGTTCGGCTCGGCGCTGGCGGCGGAGGGGATCTTCGCGTTCTTCCTGGAGTCGGGCTTTTTAGCGGTGCTGGTGTTCGGCTGGGACCGGGTGGGCCCGAAGATGCACTTTTTCTCGACCTGCATGGTTGCGCTGGGGTCGATCTTCTCGTCGGTGTGGATCGTGGTCGCCAACAGCTGGCAGCAGACGCCGGCCGGGCACGAGATCGTGCCGGTGATGCGGGACGGCGTGCCTTGGGTCGTGGACGGCGAGGTGGTGACCCGCGCCCAGATCACGGACTTCTGGGCGATGGTGTTCAACGCTTCGACGGTGAACCGGCTGAGCCACGTGCTGATCGGCTGCTTCATCATGGGCGGGTTCTTCATCATGAGCATCTCGGCGTACTACATCCTCAAGGGCCGGCACATCGAGTTCGCCAAGCGGTCGTTCCGGGGCGCGTTGATCTTTGCGACGGTTGCGAGCCTGGCGGCGCTGGTCTCCGGGCACATCCAGGCCAAGACCGTGTACGAAACCCAGCCCGCCAAGCTGGCCGCGTTCGAGGGGCATTTCGAGACGGGTCGTGGCGACCTGAACCTCATCGGCTGGCCCGATGAAGAAAGCGAAACCGTGAAAGGTTCGCTGGCCGTCCCCGGCGGGTTGAGTTTTTTGCTGTTCGAGAATTTTGAGCAGAACGTGATGGGCCTGGACATGTTCCGCCCGGAGGACCGCCCGCCGATCCTTGTTCCCTTTGTGAGCTACCACCTGATGGTGGGGCTGGGCTTTTTCTTTATCGCGGTGACGCTGCTGGCGTGTTACCTTAACTGGCGGGGGACATTGTTCGACCGCCGCTGGCTGATGTGGGTGTTCGTGGTGTCGGTTTTGGGCGCGGTGGCGGCGAACCAGGCGGGATGGGTGGCGGCGGAGGTGGGGCGGCAACCGTGGGTCGTGCACCCGCCGGTTTCATGGAACGACGACGGGACGCTGAAAGTCGACGACACCGGGCGGGTCGCTTACGACGAGTCGCTTGGGCTGCGCACGGCTAACGCTGTCAGTCCGGTGATCAGCGCGGAACAGACACTCGGCTCTATCATCATGTTCGGGCTGATTTACAGTTTGCTTTTCGTGGTCTGGATCGTGGTGCTCAACCACAAGATTCACGCGGGTCCGCCGCCCTTGCGTGAATCGGGCGGTCATGATGGGCGGCACACCTACCTGGACACGGCGGCGAAACGGCAGGACCACACGGACTCGCTCACCGAATCCGCGGGCGAGGGGGGTCGGCCATGAGCCACGACACGCTTTGCATCGTGTGGTTCGGGATCATGGGCGTGCTGCTGATCGGGTACGCGATTTTGGACGGATTTGATTTGGGCGTGGGGATATTGCACCCGTTTGTGCCGAAGTCCGATGAGGACCGGCGGGTGATGATCAACTCGATCGGGCCTTTGTGGGACGGCAACGAGGTATGGCTGGTGACGTTCGGCGGGGCGTTGTTCGCGATGTTCCCCGAGGCGTACGCGACACTTTTTTCGGGGTTTTACACGGCGTTCATGGCGCTGTTGTTCTGCCTGATCCTGCGCGCGGTGTCGATGGAGTTCCGGGGCAAGTTCGGCGCGGGGGCGTGGCGGGGCGTGTGGGACGCGGCGTTTTTCATAGGTTCGGCGGGGGTGCCGATGCTGTTCGGGGTGGCGGCGGGCACGATCATGCTCGGTGTGCCGCTGGACGAACGGGGCAACTACGCCGGCTCGCTGGTGCATCAGATCACGCCCTACTCCGTGCTGGTCGGGGCGATGACGGTGGCGCTCTTCGCGATGCACGGGTCGATCTTTTTGTATCTGAAGACCGAGGGGGCGTTGCAGAGGCGTATTCATAAATATGTTTGGCGCACGTTCGGGTACTTCCTGGTGCTGTATGTGCTGGTGACGATGTTCACGTTGGTGGAGGTGCCGGCGGCGGTGGAGAATTTCAGGCGGTCCCCCTGGCTGTGGGTCGTGCCGGTGCTGAACGTGCTGGCGATCGCGAATATCCCCCGGGCGCTTTATCAGGGCCGGCCTTTCTATGCGTTTGTCAGTTCGTGTTGCTCGATCGCGGCGTTCGTGTTTTTGTTCGCGGCAGCGCTTTTCCCGAATATGGTCCGCGCGGCGGGGGACGGGGCGGGGAGTCTGACGATCTACACGGCCGCGTCCAGCCCCAGAACGCTGACGCTGGGGCTGCTGTTCGTGCTGTTCGGGATGCCCTGCGTGCTGGCGTATACGTTTGTGATCTACTGGACCTTCCGGGGGAAGGTACGGATCGGGGACCACAGCTATTAATTAACGTCCGGGCGGCGAATGTCCATTAATCCTTGTTTTTAAGCAAGTTATGCGATTTAATTCGGGATTGGTTTGTCTAGGGTTTGGAGCGTGTGATTTCGGAGGCCTGCCGGGTTGCATCCGGGGCCGGGGTTTGCAAGAATACGCGACTCACATCGGCCCGGATTAGGCCTTTGTAAGACACGAAAGGTGATTTGACTATGGCGATACGGATCAAGGCACGCAGCGGCGAATCGGCGGAACAGATGATGCGTCGTTTCAAGAAGCTGTGTGAAAAAGAAGGGCTGACCAAGGATATCAAGCGTCGGGCTTATTACGAGAAGCCCAGCGAACGCAAGCAACGCTCCCTGCGTAAGTCGGTGAAGCGACGCCAGCAGTTCGGCCAGCCCCAGTCCGCCTCCCCACAACGCCCCCGCAGCTAAGCGGGGCGTTTTTTTATACGCGGCCGTCCGGCCGCCCGCCCGCTTCCGGCCTTTCATTCACCAGATGAAGCAGGGTTTGCCGATGCTCCCCGCATCATGGTCTTCGAGCATTATCTACAACAGGATCGGTCCAGCCGATCCGCATGCAGCGGCCGTGCCCACTTGGAGGGTCAGCCGTTTTCACGTTATCTGCCAGGCATAAGGAACTACCATCATGTCCGCTATCGGGTCGATCTCACCGGTGTTTGAACCCGCCGCCTTCTTGCCCGCGTTGAGTCTGGGTCAGATGATCCAGGGGCTGCCGAATGCCTACCTGCTGGCGCCGATCGGCGCGGTGGTGGCGTTGGTGTTCGCGTTTATTTTCTACATGGGCTTCATGAAGAACAGCGAGGGCGAACCGGAGATGGTCCGCATCGCCCAGGCCGTGCGCGAGGGTGCTTACGCTTACCTCGGTCGGCAGGCGAAGGTCGTGGCGATGGTGATCGTGGCGCTGGTTGTGGTGCTGATCATCATGTCGATGGCGGACCTGCAGGCCAAGCTCACACCGCTGGGAGTGTTGGTCGCCTCGACGCTATCGGGCCTGTGTGGCTACCTGGGCATGAAGACGGCGACCAACGCCTCGGCCCGTACCGCCGCCGCGGCGAAGGTCTCGCTGAACGACGGCCTGAAGGTCGCCTTCCGCGCCGGCGCGGTCATGGGCCTGTGCGTGACCGGCTTCGCGCTGCTGGACGTGTCGGTGTGGTTCTTTGTGCTTAACAAAGTGATGAAGGTGGCGCAGCCCAGTGACCTGGTGAACCTGACGACGATCACGCTGAGCTTCGCGATGGGTGCGTCGCTGCAGGCACTGTTCGCCCGCGTGGGCGGGGGCATCTACACCAAGGCCGCGGACGTCGGCGCCGACCTGGTCGGCAAGGTCGAGGCGGGTATCCCCGAGGACGACGCGCGTAACCCCGCGACCATCGCGGACAACGTCGGGGACAACGTCGGCGACGTCGCCGGCATGGGCGCCGACCTGTATGAGTCTTACTACGGCTCGATCCTCGCCGCGATGGCGCTGGCCGCCGCCGCCGCGATCCGCTTGAACCTCGACACCGCGCAGGCGCTGGCCCTGATCGTCGCGCCCCCGGCGCTGGCGGGCCTGGGCATTATCGCCTCGGTTATCTCGATCTTCCTGGTGCGTGCAAAGGAAAACGCCAGCTTCGCGCAATTGCTTAAGAGCCTGCACATGGGCGTGTGGATCAGCTCGGCGATGATCGTCGTCGGGTCTTACTTCCTGCTCAGCGCCCTGCTGGGTGACATCGAAGCGGTCAGCGTAGCGGGCATCTGGGGCTCGATCGTTTCCGGCCTGCTCGCGGGCCTGATCATCGCGTTCGGCACGGAGATCTACACCAGCTACGAGCACAAGCCCACCAAGCGGATCGCCGAGCAGTCGCAGACCGGCCCGGCGACGGTCATCATCGCCGGCATCGCCGAGGGCATGCTCTCGACCTGGATCCCGCTGCTGACCATCGTGTTCGCCATCCTGATCGCCTTCAACATGGCGGGCGGCGGCGAGACGTTCCTCATGGGTGTGTTCGGCGTGGGTATCGCCGCGGTCGGCATGCTCTCGACGCTGGGCATCACGCTGGCGACCGACGCCTACGGCCCGATCGCCGACAACGCCGGCGGCAACGCCGAGATGACCCACCAGCCCCCGCACGTCCGTGAACGCACCGACATGCTCGACTCGCTGGGCAACACCACTGCCGCCACCGGCAAGGGCTTCGCCATCGGTTCGGCGGCGCTGACCGCGCTGGCGCTGCTGGCCGCGTATGTCACCACCGTGCAGACGTCGCTGGTCTCGGCCAGCCAGGGCACGGAAATGGTGCTCGACGGCGGCAAGGTGCTTGATGGCAAGGTGACACTTGAGGGCGCCGATCATGTCATCGACGCCGCGGCCATGACGCTGCCGCAGGTCATGGAACTTTTTAACGTGACCCTGATGAACCCGCGCGTGCTGTGCGGGTTGTTCCTGGGTGTGATGCTGGTGTTCGTGTTCTGCTCGATGACGATGAACGCGGTCGGCCGTGCGGCGTTCGCGATGATGAACGAGTGCCGCCGTCAGTTCAAGATCATGAAGCAGGGCTTCAAGGCCGACGGTGTCAGCGACGAAGACCTCAAGGACCCGATGAAGTGGCCCTTCCAGACCACGGTGGACGGGCACCAGTACCCGGACTACGCCAACTGCGTGGCGATCTCGACCGGCGGGGCGCTGAAGGAAATGATCGTGCCGTCGTGCATGGCGGTGGTCGTGCCGATCATCGTGGGCGTGATCCTGGGCGTGGCGGGCGTGATGGGCCTGCTGGCGGGCACGCTGGTGTGCGGCTTCGCGGTCGCGATCTTCATGGCCAACGCCGGCGGCGCGTGGGACAACGCCAAGAAGTTCATCGAGACCGGCGCCCACGGCGGCAAGGGCTCGGACTCGCACAAGGCCGGCGTCGTCGGCGATACCGTGGGCGACCCGTTCAAGGACACCTCCGGCCCGTCGCTGAACATCCTCATCAAGCTCGTGAGCATCGTCAGCGTCGTATTCGCGGGCCTGGTCGTGAAGTTCTCGCCGGTGATCGGCGGGCTGATCGGCCTGGGCTGATTCCGGCGGAACCGCTAAGGCGGACAAAACCGCCCGATCCTGCTATAATCTCTCGCCCCCGGCGGACACCGTCGGGGGTTTTTTACATCCGGCGTTTTTCGCCCGGTACGCACGACATGACACCCGACCCCCGACAAGACCCCACGGCCGACGCCTTGCACCTGACCGATCGGCCCAAACCCGCACCGGCCGGGACCGAGCGCGAGCAGGTCGTGCGCGCATTCAATATCCAGGCCGCCCGCCTGCTCAACGACCTGCACTGCGAGCAGATCGTGTTGTTTGACGTGCGGGGCCTAAGCGACCTCACCGACTACATCCTCATCGCCACCGGCACCAGCGACCGGCAGATCAAGGGCGTCGCCGGTCAGGTCAGCGACCTGGCGGAAGAGCACGGCCTGGAACGTTTCGGTTCGGAGCGCGACGCCGACTCGACCTGGCTGGTCCTGGACTTTATCGACACGATTGTCCACCTCTTCGAGCCGGCCGCACGCGCCCACTACGAC
Organism: Phycisphaerales bacterium; assembly: GCA_041402025.1. GTDB lineage: Bacteria > Planctomycetota > Phycisphaerae > Phycisphaerales > Phycisphaeraceae > JAJRRS01. Next base: position 14,929 of record JAWKTA010000025.1, read on the forward strand.
CTGGAGATGCTCTGGGGCGATGCGCCAAAGGTCGCCTGGCGCAGGGTTGGTGGCGCGGACCCGGCGTAGCAAACCGCCGATCCGAGCGACTGATTATTTTATTTCGAACAAGGAGTTTTCTTATGGCAAACCTCGCGCAAGTCCTCAAGAGCGAGATCGCCCGGTTGGCACGCAAGGAAGTCAAGCAGGAAATCACCGCGCTACGCAAGGCCGCGACCCAGTACCGCGGCGACATCGCGGAACTCAAACGCCAGGTCAAGGACCAGCAGCGCCGCATCACGTTCCTGGAATCCCAGGAGACCAAGCGGGTCAAGTCCCCCAAGGCCCCCAAAGAAGCCGTGGAAAACGCCCGGTTCAGCCCCAAGTGGTTGCGCAGCCACCGCGAGAAGCTGGGGCTGAGCGCCGCCGACTACGCGAAACTCGTGGGGGTGTCGGCCCAGACGATATACCTCTGGGAGCGTGAGCAGACCACGCCCCGCAAGAGCCAGCTGGCCGCGCTCGTCGCCGTGCGGAAGCTCGGTGTCCGTGAGGCGCAGCGCCGGCTTGAACTGCTTTGATGATCTCGTTTTTTGCTCACCGATCCACTTGATGCATCCCGGGGCAGCGCTAAGCCGCAAGCGGCTGTTTCTTGGCGTTTACCCGCCGAGTTGGCTCATCGCGCGGTTGCCGCGGGCGGAGTGGGTGTCGGGTTTTTGGGCGACGCATCGGGCCATCAGGTTGATAATCGGCGAGGGATCGTTGTCGGTGGTTGCTTCAAGTAGCGCCGGCAGGGCATCGACCTCGCCGCCATCGAATAAACACGCCCGCAGCAGGCCGGTTGCGGTCAGCCGCAGGCGGTTGCACGTTTCGCAGAAGGGTTTGCTCATCGCGGAGATGAAGCCCACCCGGCCGAGCGCACCGGGCAGCGCATAAACATTCGCCGGCCCGACCCCGGGTTCGTCCGTGCGCTGTACCGGCGACAGTTCGCCCAGTTCACGTTCGATCCGGTCGAACACCACCGCGTTATCGACCGTATACAGGTTCGCCGTGTCCAGCCCGTCGGCGAGCAGCTTGCTCTCGCCCAGCGGCATGTATTCGATGAACCGGACGGTCCAGGGCTTGTTGCGTGTCAGGCGGGCGAAGTCGGCGGCCTCGTCGTCGTTGATCCCGCCGACGACCACGACGTTGAACTTCAGCCGGGTGAACCCCGCCGCTTCGGCCGCCTCGATCCCGCGCATCAGGTCGTTCAGGCCGTAGCCCCGGTGGCCGGTGATCCGGTCAAAGGTTCCCGGCTTAAGCGAGTCGCAGCTTATCGTCAGCCTGTCCAGGCCTGCCCGCCTGAGCGGTTGGGCGAGCTTGGGCAGCAGGACGCCGTTGGTCGTCATCGACAGGTCGTGGGGGTCAAGGGATTTCAGGCCCCGGATGATCTCTACAAGATCGCCGCGGACGGTCGGCTCGCCGCCGGTGACCTTGAAGTGGCTGACACCGATGGACCGGGCGGCCCTGGCGACAGCGATGATCTGCTCGGCGGAGAGCAGGTCCTTGCGGTCGTAGAACGTCACCCCGTCCTCGGGCATGCAGTAGACGCAACGGAGGTTGCAGCGGTCGGTGATCGACAGGCGCAGGAGCTTGACCGCCGAGAGGCTGCGGGGGCCCCGGGCGTAGCTGGGGCGTTGCGGGCCGGGGTCAAGGATCGGCAGGGCGAGGGACATAGGTGCATTAGCGGGGGGCGGGGCACATCGGCAGGGGGGTATTGGTTGGATTTGGGGTCCGTTGATAAAGTGTTAGGCAGCTAAGTGTACGAAGTATCCTGCCCATCCTGCCATCACGTGGTCAGCACGCCGTTCGTCCGGATCGGCGCGGTGTGTACTTGTGAGTCCTGCCGGCACCGTTACCTGATCGATCCGACGCACTTTAAGCGAGTGCCGTCGGCCGCGCGGCCATCACCGGCGGGGGGGGAGGCGGGTTCCTCGGCCGGTCAACCCCGGCCCGGGGGGATCCGTGGGCTGTCGGAGATGATGCAGCGTGAGGCGGAGCGCGAGCGTGACAGCCGGTTTAACGATTACGACACGCTGTCACCGGCCGCCGGCCGACCAGCGCCGCCGCCGACCAGTCCGCAGACCCCGCAACCCCCACCACCGCCACCTGCCCCGATCGATCCACCCAAGCCCAGCCGACGTGACAAGGCCATCCGCAGCAGCCACCTGCTCGCCGCCGCTGGGGCCGTGGCGCTGGCATTCATTGGGATCGTTATCTGGTCGATCGACTGGGCGTCCTTGAATACCACCGGTTCCACGTCTGCCGATCCGGCCGCACAAGCACCGGTCTACAACGGCCCAAGTTTCCACGGCAAGCCGCTGGTTGAGTCCGCCATGCTGGGATACACCCCGTGGGAGCAGCCCAACCGCCCGTTCAGGTCCGTGCCGCAGGAAGACCCCGATGTGTATGTCGCGGATGATGATCTGGTCCCGGCAGGCGCGGGCGTCATCGAGTATGTCGGGCGGGTTATCAGCGACAGGCCGGGTGTGATCCTCTCCGGTGAGCTGGTTATCTCTCTGGTCAACCCCCAGGGCACGGAAAAAGCGCGGACCACCACACCCATCGCCCTGGTCAGCCCGGACCAGTCCATGCTCCTGCACGTGCCGATCCCCGCCAACCTCGACCCGACCACGCTGCACCCGACCTGGTCCATCACGGTCGGCCGGGTGATCGAGACCGATGAGTTCATCGAAAACCTGGCGATGCGGACCGAATCGGTGGGCGCGGATACCATGGCCCGCATCACGATCGGCAATGATTCGGATGTCCCGTGGGAGCGCATCACGCTGGTCATCACCGCCTGGGGCGACCAGGCCCAGCCGCTGCGCCGCTGGCAGGTCGAGTGGCCGATACCCTTAAAGCCCACCGAGGTCGTCGAGTTCTTCACCCGCACGCCCGTGAACCCCACCTGGGACATCCGGGAATGGACCGTCGCCGCCGTCGCCAACTGATCCCACCCGTCGCAACGCATCATGCGGCACGAACGCTGACCCAGCCATGATCCTATTCCCCACCGGCACCGACCGCAGGCTTAAACGCACGCCCTGGGTGAACTACACCCTGATCGCAATCAACGTCGTGATCTTTATTCTCACGGCCAACCAGGTCATGCTCGCGGATGAGTATTTCTACGCCCTCGACGCCGCCGCGCAGACCGGGGCCGTCATACCGAGCCGGCCCGAGATCCTGAACTACTACCTCCTGCCAGGCGACGGCAGCGTCATCCAATATTTCAGCTACCAGTTCCTGCACTCGGGCTGGATGCACCTGATCATGAACATGGTGTTCTTGTACGTCTTCGGCAACGGCGTGGAGGATCGGCTGGGCAAGGTCGGGTACATCCTTTTCTACCTCGCCGGTGGCATCGTCGCTGGGCTGGGGCACGGGGCGGTGAATTCCAACCCTGTGCTGGGCGCCAGCGGGTCCGTCGCCGCTGTCACAGGCGCGTACCTGGCGCTGTTTCCCCTGTCGAACGTCACGATCGTTTACTGGCTGATCGTGCCGGGACGGTTCGAGGTCTCCAGCATGATCCTGATCCTGTTCCAGGTCGCGCAGGATGCGCTGTTCCAGGTCAGCGGGATCGGGAACACGGCGTACCTGGCGCACCTGGCCGGCTACACCTGCGGGTTCGCCTTCGGGATTACGCTGTTGTTGGCCCGCATCCTCCCGCGTGAACCGTACGACATGCTCTCGCTGATCGAACACCGCAGGCGTCGTGCCCAGTTCAACAAGCTGTCGCGACAGGGCTACCGGCCGTGGGAGCATAACAAGCCCGGCGACCCGTCCGGCAAAGGCGCCGCCGCCGTGACCGAGGACGAGAAACGCGTCATGGAGGCACGCTCCGCCATCAGCACCGCCATCGCCGACCACGACCTGCCTAAGGCCGCCCGGCTCTACGTCGATCTGATCGACAGGGAGCCGGAGCAGGTCATGACGCTCCAGCACCAACTGGACATCGCCAATCAGCTCATGTCCGACGGCCGGTACGACGCCTCCGCCCGGGCCTACACGCTGTTCCTGGGCGCGTACCGAAACTACGCCGACCGCCAGCAGGTCCAGCTGATCCTCGGCCTGATCTTCGCCCGCTACCTCGACCAGCGGCAGCGCGCCAAGGAGCTGCTCACCGAGGCCGTCCCGAGGCTCCAAGGCGATGAACTCGCCCTCGCCAAGCAAGTCCTCGCCGAGATCGGGTGAAACAGGTTTTCATGCGCCCCTAAAGCCCACGGATGGCCACATCGTGGCCTTCCGTGGGGCCGCCGTGACCTTTCACACCTTACAAACGCTCCCGCCTTTGTCACCCACCCCCCGATCTCATAACATGGCAACCCCGGCTTAAGACCGGCATACAACCCCCACACAACCATCCCGGCCGCACCGACACTCAACCCCGTGAACGGGGCGACCCAAGACCCGCGGAGTTAAGCACCCATGTCCAACGCACTGAAAGGCAACGCCGTCATCGGCCAGTCAGGCGGCCCCACCGCCGTCATCAACCAGTCGCTCGTCGGCGTCGTCGAGGGCCTCAAAGGCTCGCCCAACATCGAGAAGATCCTCGGCGCACACCACGCCGTGTCAGGCATCATCAAGAACGATTTCATCGAGTTGCAGAACGTCCCGCAAGACAAGCTCGACCGCATTGCCAACACCCCCTCGGCCGCGCTCGGCTCCAGCCGCGACAAGCCCGACGCCGAATACTGCAAGAAGATCTTCGACGTCTTCGCCAAAAACAACGTCCGCTACTTTTTCTACATCGGCGGCAACGACAGCTCCGACACCTGCCGCATCGTCAACGAACTGGCCAAGACCAACAACTACGAGCTGCGCAGCTTCCACGTCCCCAAGACCATCGATAACGACCTGGTCATGAACGACCACACGCCCGGCTTCGGGTCGGCGGCGCGCTTCGTCGCCAACGCGTTCATCGGTGACAACTACGACAACGCGTCGCTGCCCGGCATCAAGATCAACATCATCATGGGTCGGCACGCCGGCTTCCTCACTGCCGCGTCCATGCTCGCCCGGCATCACGAGGACGACGGGCCGCACCTGATCTACGTCCCCGAGGTCGCGTTCGATGTCGAGATGTTCAAGAGCGACGTCGCCGAGGTCTACGCCAAGCGGGGCCGCTGCCTCATCGCCGTCTCCGAGGGCATCCACAACCTCAAGGGCACGCCCATCTCCACCACGCTGGCGCCAAACATCGAGAAAGACGCCCACGGCAACGTCCAGCTCTCCGGCACCGGCGCGCTGGGTGACTACCTCTCGGAGCTGCTCAAGAACCACCTGGGCCGAAAAACGCGCATCCGCGCCGACACGTTCGGCTACCTGCAGCGCTGTTTCCCCGGCTGTGTCTCCGAAACCGACGCCACCGAGGCACGCCAGGTCGGGCGCAAGGCCGCCGAGTGTGCGCTCGCCGGTGAACGCGACGGCTCCATCGCCATCCAGCGCGTCAGCTCCAGCCCCTACAAGGTCGAGTACAAGCGCATCGAACTCACCGATGTCGCCGCCAAGACCAAGACACTCGACCCGCAATACATCGTCAACGGCAACAACATCGACCCCAGCTTCCGTGATTACATCGCCCCCATCGTCGGTGAACTGCCTGCCGTCGACGCGTTCCGCTGAGTGTGATTGTCACAAAGACAAACAAACTTTCATATACCCATAACACCTCCGAAGCCCACGTTTTCAAAACGTGGGCTTCTTCTTTGACTTACAGATAAAACCTCTCACCCCCGCGCCACGCGCAGCGTTTCGCGTGTCACCACCACCCTCACCCCGCGCGCAAACTCAAACACCCGCTCCCCGCCTTCTTTGTCACGCACCGCACGCACCACACGCCCGAGAGCCTTCGCGCCCAGCTTATCCTCCGGCACGCCCGTCTCCTCCAATAATCCACGCAATAACCCCGACAGCACCACTCGCTCAAGCCGCTTACCGGTTTCACGCTTGAGCATAAATGTATCCCCCTCGCGCTCCACCGCCGCGCGTGCCGATGCGACCGCCTCATCCAGCACCCGATGCACCCCGCGCAGGTGGTCCGCGAACTGTGTCGCCCGCCGACCCGCGCCCGGCCGGATACGTTCCAACACCGGCAACACCTCCGCCCGCAGACGCGCCCGCCACCGCGAAAGGTCCGCGTTCGTGTGGTCCTCACGCCAGGGTTGATTCAGCACATTGAGGTAATCAATGATCTCACTGCGCGACACCGCGAGCATCGGGCGGATAAGCGTTAAGGATCGGGGATCAGGGATCGGGGGTCGGGAAGAAGCGGATGGCTCAAATCCTCCCCCTGAGCCCTGATCCCTGTTCCCTGTACCCACCCATCTCCGCCACACGATCCCCGACATCCCGCGCGTCCCCGCCCCGCGCAGCATCCGCATAAGAAGTGTCTCTAGCTGATCGTCCCCGTGGTGTCCGGTCGCGATGAAGTGCGCCCCGCACTCACGCGCCATCTCCACCAGCGCCCGGTACCGCAAGCGCCGCGCCACCGCCTCCATGTTCCCCGCCTCACCCGAAAGGTCCAGGTCACGCCGGTGGCGAGGCAGCTTCAGCTGCCGTGCGAGTTCTTCCACAAACCGCGCATCCCCCTCCGCCTCCTGCCCCCGTAGATGATGCTGCACGTGCCCGACCGTCACCGTCAACCGCCACCGCCGCCGATCCTTGAGCGCATCGATCGCCCGCAACAACCCCACCGAATCCGCCCCCCCGCTGACCGCGACAAGGATGTGCGCCCCCTCCGCCACCCCGCAGCGCCTCCGCAGCGCGTGCGCGACGGATTTGATCAGGGGGTGATAGTTTCCAGTAGCGGGCATCGTTGGGGTTTGCATCCTATGCTTTTCTGCGGCTACTTTGTGAATGTGATCGTCTTTTCGTTACGACTCCAACGGCCAATCATAATGAAGATAGCCCGCCATCTCATTCTCCGAGTCGTAGACCTCGAACCTGTGCCGGATGCGTGCGTTTGAGAAGATTTGTGAAACGACTTCACACTCACGCATCAGTTGCTCTACGGAATCGGCATCGGCTTCGATCTGAGGGTCTCCAAGGTCTCCGCCGTACTCCTGGATCACGAAATGGGAGAAATCATTTAGGCGGATCGAATACCGGCCGACGGTGATCGTAAGGCCGGAGCGTTGGAGCAGAGACGCCATCTGTTTCTTGGATGGCCAGTGTTCCAATTCAGCCGCCAGATAGGCGCTCGTGTCAGCCATAGAGCCTCAAACAATCCGCTTGCGGAAATCAGTTACAGGGTGGATTATCTCTAAAATCATACATTCGGGTACACTTGGATTAGAACATTCCAGCTTTGGAGCCACACACGTGTCCCCCGACCCCGCCAGCCCCAGCCCGACCGAAGTCACCGAGATCGCCGTCAACCTCGACGACGTGAGCGGGGAGGTCGTGGGGGATGCGGTGCGGACGCTGCTGCAGGCGGGGGCGCTGGATGTGTGGACCACGGCGATCCAGATGAAGAAGCAGCGGCCGGCCGTGACGCTGTCGCTTTTGTGCGGGACCGATCGGCGGGACGAGTTCGCCCGGCTGGTGATTGAGCTGACCGGGAGCTTCGGCGTGCGGTTCCGGGACTGGGGCCGGTTGGTATTGGACCGCCGGCACGTCACGGTCGAGACGCGCTACGGGAAGGTGCGGATCAAGATCGGGGAACTGGACGGGAAGATCGTCGTCGCCCGGCCGGAGTTCGATGATGTCAGGCACCTGGCGCAGGAGGCGGGGGCGCAGGTGCGCGACGTGATGGACGCGGCGCAGGCCGCGGCCTACAGCTGGCGGGAGGCGCAGCGATGACCGGTGTGTTGTCCTGCGCTCTGACGCTGGCGTTTGATATTCAGGAGTTGTCGCCGACGCTCAACATCGCGATCCCCTTGCTGGGTGTGGTGCTGATCACGATCGGGATGATGATGGGCATCCGCAAGAAACGCCGGCAGGCCGGTGCCCGGAGTTCGTCCCGGGACCGCGTCGACGAACTCCGCCAGAAGCAGGCGGTGCGCGGCGACCTGGAGCAACTGATGACCGAGGTCGAGCAGCTGGCCAAACGTTTCGGCACCCAGCTTGATGCCAAGACGATGCAGATGGAACGGCTGATCGATGAGGCCGACCGCAAGATCGCCGAGCTGAAGCAGCTCGAGCAGGCAAGGCGCGCCGCGATGTCGCTGCACACGCCCGAGCCTTCAAGCTACACGGCTCAACCCTCTGCCAACCCCCAACCCCCAACCCCCAATCCCCAGCCCGCCCCCAGCTCGGACGAGACGTACTGAAGCGATCCGTCTGCGCCCTGGCCGACCGTGGTGTGGACCCGGTCGAGATCGCCAAGCAACTCAACGAACACGTCGGCAAGGTCGAACTGATCCTAGCTCTCGGCAAGGCGTGATATGGTTAAGCTATCACGGAGGGCTTTGGAGACACGGAGACGCGGGAGCGATCACGATCCAAACGGTTGATCCACATATGCAGGATGGACAGGATTTATACGGATGTAATTAAAACCACCTTCTTATCCCGTCCTTTCCTGCACATCTAGATTGACCGTCTTATCCGCGTTTGCCCTGTTTCATAATATCTTTTCTTCTCTGCGTTCCGCTCTCTATGCCCTCCGTGATAATCCAAAACCGTTTTGCTCGACGCATACCGCCACGTTACATTGCGGAATTAATCAGGAGGCCACACGATGTTCAAGCGCATTCACCGCGCTGGTGACACCATTCAGGGACGGGGTTGTTGACTGTGACAGGCTCAGGGCCAACGTCGAGTACCAGATATCCGAGGGGATCGACGGGCTGGTGCCGGTCGGCACGACGGGCGAATCGCCGACGCTTTCGCACGATGAGCACGACAGGGTGATCGACACGGTCGTGGAGACGGCGGCGGGCCGCGTGCCCGTGATCGCCGGCACGGGTTCCAACGCGACCGATGAAGGCTCCGCCTGACCAGGCACGCCAAGTCGGTCGCTGCGGACGCGTCGCTGCAGGTCAACCCGTATTACAACAAGCCGACGCAGGAGGGGATGTACCGGCACTTCATGACGATCGCCGACGCGGCCGACATGCCGATGGTGCTCTACAACATCCCGGGCCGGTGCGGCGTGGCGATGACCCCGCAGACGATCGCCTGGCTGGCCAAACACCCGAACATCGTCGCGGTCAAGGAGGCGACGGGTTCGCTGGATATGGCCAGCGAGACGCGCAATTATGCGGGCCGGACCGTTTCACGATCCTGTCGGGCGACGACACGCTGACCTTTGCCATTGGCGGCGGTCGGGGGCAAGGGCGTGATCAGTGTGCTTTCCAACCTCCTGCCCGCCCGATCGGGCGCGCTCGCGGATGCGGGCGCTGGCGGGGACTTCGCCAAGGCGCGCAAGCTGCACCTTGAACTGTTCCCGGTCTGCAAGGGCATGTTCATCGAGACCAACCCGATCCCGATCAAGACCGCGATGATGCTGGGGCCTGGACACCGGCGAGCGCGCCTGCCGATGTGCGAGATGGCGGAGGAGAACAAGGCGGTGCTCGAGGCTGCTGAAGAAGCACGGCGTGTTGCAGCGTCTGGCGAACTAAAGATCAACCGCGAAGGCGCGAAGAGCGCGAAGTATCAGAATGTAGACAGGATGACAGGATTAACAGGATCGGAGGCTTGAAAACCTCATATCCGGAACATCCTGTCATCCCGTCTAATGTCTTTGTTTTCTTCGCGTTCTCCGCGTCTTGGCGGTTAATCAACTCAGCTCGCAAGACGGTCCTGCATATCGTGCGCTTCTGCGACGGCGGCATTGGTGAGTTTGCCGTCCTTGCAGTTCAGCGCGGTGGCGAAGGCGTTGTCTTCCTTCACGAGTTTGTCGATGCCGTGTTTGGCCAGGCGCAGGGCGTAGGGCTGGGTCGCGTGGCAGAGGGCCTGCGTGCTCGTCCGGCCGACCGCGCCGGGCATGTTGGCGACGCAGTAGTGCACGATGCCGTCGACGATGTAGATCGGGTCGCGGTGCGTGGTGGGGCGTGTGGTCTCGACGCAGCCGCCCTGGTCCACGCCCACATCGACGATGACCGCGCCGGGTTTCATGAGCTTGAGCATCTCTTTGGTGATCAGCCGGGGCGCGCGGGCCCCCGGGATCAAGACCGCGCCGATCACCAGGTCGGCCAGCACGAGCTGTTCGCGGATCGCGTGCGGGTCGGAGTATTCCGTGAACACGTTCGCGGGCATCACATCGTCGAGGTAACGCAGCCGGTCGAGATTCACATCCACGATGGTGACGTGCGCGCCTAAGCCCGCGGCGAGCTTGGCGGCCTGCGTGCCCACGACACCGCCGCCTAATACGAGTACGTTGCCCGGCTCGACGCCCGGCACGCCGCCGAGCAAAATACCCCGGCCTTCCATCGGCTTCTCCAGATACTTCGCGCCTTCCTGCACGCTCATGCGCCCGGCGACCTCGCTCATCGGGGTTAATAGCGGCAGCCGGCCGTGCTTGTCGGTGAGCGTTTCGTAGGCGACCGCGGCGACGCCTGCGTCGAGACATGCTTCGGTCAGCTCACGGTCCGCTGCGAAGTGGAAGTACGTGAAGACCGTCTGGCCCTTGGTCATCATCTTCAGTTCGCTGCCGATCGGCTCCTTGACCTTGACGATCATCTCGGCCTGGGACCAGACGTCCGCGGCCGCATCAATCATCTGCGCCCCGGCGGCGGCGTACTGGGCGTCCTCGAACCCGCTGCTGGTCCCGGCGTTCTTCTCGACCAGCACCTTGTGGCCGTCCTTCACGAGCAGCTCCACGCCCACCGGCAGCATCGACACGCGGTACTCATCCGACTTGGTTTCTTTCGGCACGCCAATTATCATCGCTAGCTCCTGAAACGGGGTGAGCCGCGCATTATACTATAATAATTGGTTCCGCTAGCCCGTAATGTCCGCAGTTTGCGGATTTTCCGCATTTTCGGCCGGGCTATTTTCGGGGGCTTGATCTGGGGTCTTAGGAGCGATGCCCGGGGTGATGACGGGAGACAGTTTGGGGGTTGCTCCGGGGGCGGGGGCGGTGCGACGGGCGTGCGTCCGGTCGCCGATCCATTTGCGGATGGCGGAACGCTGGGCGGGCCACTTGGCGGACACACGCTCGTTCAGGAACGTGCGGTACATGCCTTCGAGGGTCTGGGCGAGGGTGCGGGCAACCCGCAGCCGGTACTCGAGTTGTTCGCGTGGGCTGTCGCCTGCTCCGTCCTCGGGGCTGGGCAGCAAAGCGGCGGAGACGGCCCACATATCGCCCTGGAAGCCGAGCTCCCACTGGTATTCCTTGTCCGACAGGATCAGGCCGACCTTGCGGGGCCACTTGCCGGTGACGAGCGCATCGCCCGCCTCGATCAGCCGGGTCGGCCCGCCGGCGCGGAGCGTCTGCTTTCCGCCGGCGTCCCAGGCGCAGTCCATGTCCAGCGCCTTGTCGATGGCGATGAACACCTCGCGCTTGTTGCCGTGCTCATCGGTCATGTTGAGCGTGCCTTCTTTGGTCTCGGTGGTCCACCAGAGCCAGAAGAGAAACTCGTTGCCGAGGAAGTCTTTGAGATCGACACTCTTAACGACCCAGGGGACCATGGGCGTGTTCAGGTCGCGGGGGGCGTCGCCGTACTCGGCCTCTTCCTGGGCGTCGGTCGCGCCGGGCGGGGGTTGGTGCAGCCGCTTGGGCGGAGGTCTTCGTAATCGCGTCCCTCGCCCGCGCGCCGCGCAGCAGCCGGCCGGCCAGCGTGCCCGCGCTCTGGTATTGCAGGTCCACCGCGAACGCCTGCTTCATCAGGCTCGCCAGCTGTTCGGTGACGGTATTGCCGGTCGCGGCGACGTAGACCGTCTGCGAGGGCAGGTCCCAGAGCACCTGCACCATCTTCGACCGGCGGAACTTGCCCGCCGCGAGGTCTTCACGGAGTTGCCGTTCGGCGTCTTCCTTGGCGTCTTTCTTCTGCGCCTTGGTCGCGAAGCCGGACGGGTTGCCCATGGCGGCGGCGTTTTCGTTGATCTTGCGGTAGGCCTGCTTCAGGTCGCCGGGGATTTTGTGCGTGTCGATCCGTAGGGCGAACAGCAGCGCATCGCCGAAGCCGTTTTTTTCGTAGGTGAATCGTGTATCGAGGATGTGTTCGCCGGTGACGAACCCGGCCTCGACCTCGTCGGGCGCGCCGATCTCGGTTTCCTTGAAGGCGTGCTCGTTGAGGATCGCGATCGCGGTCTCGTCGACGGAAGTCGGTGCGTCGCCGGTCACGGCGAAACGGCAGAACGTCAGTCGTCCGGATGAGTAGGGCATGGGTCGGGTCTCGATTAAAACTTAGTCAGCGTCGGTCGTGGTTCTATTGTTTAGCGGCGGATCGTAGATCCGTGCGTCGACTCTTTGGCCAAACCCGGCGAACTGCGATCGCCCGCTAAACGGGATTGCACTCCGAGGGATCATTTGCCCCGTGGCAAGCATTCCACCGCCACGCGGGAGATCACCATGACCGCGAGGATGGGCAGGACCCACAGCGAGCGGTTGGCGATGAAGGCCGCACAGGCGAGGGGATAGCTTAACGCGGCGGCCACGGCGAACAGGACGACACGCGATTTGTGTGAAACCTGTCGGTAAGTCGGGGTCATACAGATCAGGACGTAGGCGGGGAACACCGTGCCGTACAGCAGCAGGAACGCCCTGTAGCCCAGCTCGGTGACGCTGGTGACGAATTCCCAGTTCCTCATCCAAGGCTGCGGCTCGCCGTCCACGAGCAACGCCCCCAGACCCATCATCAGCCCGGCCGCGACCGTGACCGCCAGACCGAACTCCGCGAGACTGCCCCCACCCCCGGCCCCGGGGGTCTGGCCCGTCGGTGTCGGCCGACGCAGGCTCCGCAGGTGGACCGCCACCGTGAACGCGCCCTGCACGACCAACTGCACCAGCAGCACCGGCCAGAGTCTGGGGGCGAGATCGAATCCGATATGCGCGTTGACATCTTCAAACGCACCGGCATAGCCAAGCGAAAAGATGATCATCGAGAAGAAGATGACGCCGAACCCGATCGCGAACGCCGCGCGTCCTGCGCCGGGCGTGGTCGCCTGCCGGGCGCGGTGGAACGTCAGATCCAGGTAAGGGCAGAGCGCGAACCCGAACACCGCAGCCGGGATGAACATGACGAGGTCCGTCGTCGAGTGTCGGCCGGTGAAGGTCGCCGGGTCCAGGTGCGTCCAGAGTTGGCCGGTCGATTGCGCGTAAGCGAACAGCCCGACCGAGACCGCGAACACGATCATCGCCGCGAACGTAGTCCCGCAGGCTCACCGTCCGGCCCGCCGTCAGGATCGCCAGCACGATGATCCCTGCCGCCGCCAGCCCCAACGGCCCGGCCAGCGCGCCGATCAGGTACGCCTGGTACGCCACCGTCACCAGCCCGAACCACCGGCACGCCACCGCGTGTTTCTCGACCAGCGCCCGGCTCACCTGCGCATCCTTCAACACAAACCCCATCGCCGCCACGCCGATCACGTTCGGCACCGCGAACGCCACCCAGCCCCACACCCCATAGTCCCGCACCAGCAGCACGGGCAAAACATCCCGATCACCCACGTCCACGAGCAGCCGAGGAATAATGCCCACATGATGGCTGCACCGGAGCCGCGTATGGGGACGGGTGGGACCGTCGGATATTGTGCGTATAGCTTCATCGGCCATGCGGGAGAGTGTACCGATTTCACACCATCCCTGTCCCGCCGTTTAACTCGGCAGCTTGCTGCCGATACCTGCCAGGTGGCCGCTAAACGGGTACAATGCTCATCGACCTCTCACCGGGAGTCCGAAATGATCCTCGCACACTTCGCCGAACAGACCACGCGGACCGTCACGCAGTCAGGCATCGGCTTGGGGTCCGTCATCGCCGTCGTGTGTTCCTGGCAGCGCAACCGCTCGATCCTCTGGGCCATCCTTGCGGGGATTTTATCGTGGATCTATGTGATCTACTTCGCGATAACGCGGGAAGAGGGGGAAACCAAGTGACTTATATCCAAATCCCCCTAATTGGACTATCAATACTCTTGGTGGTTTCTGTCGTCAATGGGTGCAGCAAGGAGAACCCAACCGGAGAAACAGTTATGGCCTTGGGCTCACATAGCGAAAAGTCATTTAAATTAAGTGCAAATGAAATAAAGCCTCTCGCCGAGGGTCACGGTGCTTGCTTCGCAACCAACATGATCACGGTTGACGGTAAACCTGTCGGCTACATGTATCGGGAGCAATCTGATAATGATGTGGATAGTGGTTGGCGATTCTTCTCAGGTGAAGAAACGCAGGTTTACGTCGATAATCCTCAAAATACCCAAATGTACGACGTCAACACGATTGCGAATTATGACCCAGATATTATCCCGTTGCTGAACGCACCTATAGGATCTGCATTTGAACGCAGGGAGGGAAGCGGTGAGTTTGTCAAAGTTGAAGATTAGTGGCCGGGGGAGAGCGTAGTACTCAGTTCTTCTTCGTCTTCGCCAGCCGTTGCAGCCTGCGGTGCCAGCGTGCCCTAGCCTGGGCCTTGGGCGTGACGTGGAAGGTGATCTCGGCCTTGCCGACGCGCGGCTCGGCTTTATCTTTCTTGTGTACGGCCTGCACGACGGACATGTCGAGGGTGATGTTGAACTCGCCGCCCGATTTCACGAGCGGGTCGATGTCCTCGCGGGGTTCGATGTTGTAGATCGCCGGGCCGTAGCAGGGGCGGAGGAATTTGTAGTCAAGGTGCTTGCAGACGACGGTGTAGTCGCCGCCGCATCGGCCGAAGACGAACATGCCGCCGGCCACTTCGGAGTTGGCTAGCAGCGAGGCCCCGGCCATCGCGGAGTACCAGTTCTTGTTGAAGCGGCGGAAGGGCAGCACGACGGAGAACGAATCCCGGGCGACGTGCTTAAACCTGATCCCGCTTCGGTAGGCGAGCGGGAGGAAAATCCAGGAGCAGACGCGGTGCCAGAAGTTATTTTTGGTGGACAGCCGGGAGATCCGGGCTTCCATCTTGTGGATCTTGCGTTTGAACCAGCCGACCTTGGGGGGCTGGGGCACGGCGCGCAGGGGCTTGGTGGGCCGTTGCTCCGGCGCAACCACAGCGGCGGCGGCTGTTTCGGCAACGGCCGCGGTCGCCTGATCGTTGGCGGGTGCGGTGAGTTCCACGGGTTTCATATCTCCGTGCATACTTTAGCCGATCCGGCGGGCCGGGGGCGGGGGCGGAGAGAAAAATATTGGATTTAGCGCCGAATCCACTGAAAAAAGTCGGTCATCAGCGGAAAGGGCGGTTGGGTTCGTAGCCGGCCTCGTCGTCGTCGCTTTCACGGTCCAGCGCGGCCTGCTCCTGGCGTTCCTCGTGCCAGCCGGCCTGGATCGCTTCGAGGATCTGCTCGTTGACGTTCTGGCCGGGCTCCGGCTCGAAGTCGTCAAGCGCCTCGACCATCTTCCGAAGCTCCGTGAACCGCACGCTCAGCGCATCGATATCCGGGTGCGCCTCGTCCAGCGCCAGCACGATGTCCTCGATATCCGTCCAGCCAAATGTCTCGGGCATGGCAAACCCTCCAGACAAAGACCGCAATCGTTACCGTCTCTGCACCCGTTTAGCTCGGCAGCTAACTGCCGGTGGTTGTTACTGCAGGTTCACCGGCATGATGACGTACAGGAAGTTCGGCCCGGTCCGCAGCACGCCCGGTTTGTTGGGGGCGTTGAACTCAAGCTGCACCTGGTTCTCATCCACGACCTTCAGCGCGTCCAGCAAGTACCCGGGGTTGAAACCGATCTCCAGCGGCTCGCCGGCGTATTCCGCCAGGTCCACGTTGATCTCGGCCTCGCCCATCTCGGGGGCACGGCTGCGCAGCGTCAGCCCGCCCGGAGCGAACGCCATCCGCACGCCCTTGGATTCTTCGTTGGTGAGTAGCGCCGCACGCCGCACGCCGCTGATGAAGAGGTCCGTCGAGACCGACGCTTTCTTGTCGCCGTCCTTGGGTACGACGTCCTTGTAGGGCGGGAAGTTGCCGTCGACGAGGTTCGAGGAAAGCTCGGCGTCGTCGGTGGCGAAGAGGATCTGGCTGTCGGCGACCTTCACGCGCACGGTCTGGTCCGCGTCATCGAAAAGACGCAGCAGCAGGTTCAGGGCCTTGGTCGGCACGATCGCGCTGGCGGTCCCGTCGGTCGAGGACTTGCAGGTGCCCTTGGCGAGCGCGAGCCTGTGCCCGTCGGTCGCGACCACGGCCAGCTTTTTCTTGTCACGTTCGACCAGCACGCCGTTGATCGCGTACCGGCTGTTTTCGCGCGCGGTGGCGAAGATGGTCATGGCGATCAGGCGGTGCAGCTCGCCGGCGGTGATCTCGAAGTCGGCGTCGCCCTTGAAGTGGGGGATCGACGGGAAGTCGCCGACCGGCTGACCGAAGACCTTGAACTTCGAGTCCTGCCCGGTGATGTGCGCGACGTCCTGCTCGGTGTGCAGGGTCAGCGTGGGGTCGATCGATTCGCGGACGATCTGCTGAAGCTTGTCGGCCGGGATAAGCGCATCGCCCTGCTCGGAGCACTCGACGCGGGCGGTGCTTAGGCGCAGGGAAACCTCGCCGTCGGTCGCCGAGAGACTCAGCCCGTCCTTGGTCGCGCTGAGTTTGACGCAGGTCAGCGCCGGCCTGGGCGTGCGGGAAGCCACAACGCCCCCGATCACATTCAGGGCCTCAACCAGAGCGCCACGATCGCAAATCACCTTCATGGGAACCACCTTCTCTTAGAGCAGCACAACTTACCGCCTGCCCCCATCCCCGGCAAGCCAACGGACCCCCAAGACCCGTGTGTTTTCAGCCGATATCACGGATTGGGCCTGTGTCGGGAGGGTGTGGACAGGCCCGACCGAGACCTGGTGGGAGAAAGCCCATGACAGCCCGTATCGCAACCACAGCCCTGATCTTATCGGCCGTGGGTCTGGCAAGCCCGCCAGCCCAGGCTTGGTTCCCGTACTTTCCCGCATCGGGCACCCCCCAAAACGCCTCCACAGACACACTCGACACGCCCGCCGACCCCGATTCCACGTCGGTAGAGACGCCCGAACCGGCCCAGGCCCCGACCGCCGAGCAGACGGCTGCGGCCGCTGTGACGCCAGAACAACCCGCCGGGACCGTGGCCGCCGAGCCGGTAGAAGATGCCCCGATCCTCCGTGTCCGGGCCGTACCCATTAACCTGCCCCGGCCGGACAGCTACCTGCTGGCCAAGAGCGTCACCCCCAGCCCCGATTCCACCGCCGTCGCCTACCGCCACCGCTTCGGTACCGAACTCGATCGTGAAGGCATCGCCATCAACAGCGAAAACGTCGCCACCATCGACCGGGCCACGGAACCCACCTTCGCGCCCGACGGCAAGATGCTGGGCTACGTCCGGAACAACAACGGCTGGGAACTGCATGTCGGCCGCACTTCGGTGGCGGGTTACGAACCGGTCACGCCCGTGAAGTTCAGCCCCGACGGTCGGCGGCAGGTCTACATGGCGCGTGAAGAAGACCAGCGGTTCATCGTCGATGGCGACCTGGCGCACCCGATGGCTGACACGTTGCAGTGGGACCGTCTCGTGTTCACGCCCGACTCGACCGTCCTGGCCTACCCCGCGCACATCGACGGGCAGTGGCGCATGGTCATCAACGGCGACCCCGGCCCGGCCCTGGGCCGGATCGTCACCGACACCGTCACCGCCGAGAAAGGCCCGCGAGCTTTCTACGTCGCCATGCGTGACGGCCTATACCACGTATTCGACCGCCACACCGCCGGCCCGGCGTTCGCCCTGATCGATTCGCCCCCGGTCGTCAGTGCCGACGGGAGCACCTGCGCCTACTGGGCCATGGACGAATTGAACCGCTGGCGCATTTATAAAAACCACGTCCCCGTCACCGGCTACAAGGCCGACCGCCCCGGCCAACTCATTCTTAGCGCCGACGGGAAATCGCTCGTTGCCATCCTCAAACGCGGCGACTACTGGTTCGTCGTTCATAACGGCAAGCGCAGCGAACCCTACACCGCCGTGGGCAAGGACAGCCTCACGCTCAGCCCAGATGGACAGCGGCTCGCTTATGCCGTGCAGCAGCAGCGCGGCTGGGCCGTCGTGCTTGACGGTGAAGTGCTGCAGGGCTTTTTACAGATCGCAGCCAACAGTTTCCGTTTCAGCCCCGACAGCAAACGCTTCGTCTACGCCGCGATGCTGCAGGGCGGCTGGGCGCTGATGGAAAAAGACTGGCCGCAGCAGAGCTTTGCACAGATCGACACCGCCAGCCTCGCCTTCAGCCCCGATAGCCAGCACATCGCCTACCTCGCCAGCGACGCGGGGCAGGCCTACGCCGTGTATGACGGCACGCGCATCGGCGGCTACGACCACGCCCAGCAGCTTGTCTTCAGCCCCGACAGCAAGCACTACGCTTATGTCGCCAGGCAGGGCGATCAGGCCCGGCTCTACATCGACGGCAACCCCACCGCCGAAGCGTTTGACGAGCTTGTCCCCGGCGCCGAGGTCCTTTTCAGCAACAAGACCACCTGCAACACCCTGGCCATGCGCTACCCCGGCCCGACGCTCTTCCGCATCGAAGCCACCTTCATCCCTCCGCCCCGTAATAAGCCCGCCACCACGCCGGATAGCGAGCAAAACGGCACGCCGGACCCCGCCGACACACCCGCGCCGACCGAGCCCGGCCCGTCCCTGGTCGATGTGCCGACGAATTGAGCGGTTCCACGGCGATCTGCCATCGCCCGCTAAACAGTCGGTGACTTACGCCACCTCGCTGGTGATTAGTGTTTGCTCCCGCGGCGCGCCAGGCACGAAACCGGCGGGCAGGTCGTCCGCATCGTCTTCCTCGGCCTCGGTCAGCGTTGCCAACTCGCCCAGCAGGAACGCGTCGTCGCACAGGTCGGCGACCGACTCGACCACGCGGTCCGGGCGGTAAGCAAAGTTGATCAGGTCTTCTCGCTGCGTTCCGCCGGAAAGCACCAGGATCGTGCGGTAGCCCATCTGCACGCCGCCCATGATGTCGGTCTCCATCGTGTCGCCGATCATCGTGGTCTGCCCGGTGCGCAGACCCAGCTCCTTGCGGGCGGCGCGCATCATTACGGGGCTGGGCTTGCCGACGCTGAACGCCTTGCGTCCGGTCGCCGCCTCGATCATCGCGACGACCGCACCGCAGCCCGGGCGCGTGCCCTTGCTCGTCGGGCAGTTGGGGTCGAGGTTGGTGGCGATCAGCTTCGCGCCACCGAGCACCATGTTGACCGCGTTTTCCATCATCTCGAACGTGATCGTCCTGCCCTCCCCGACGACGACGTAATCGGGGTCGTGGTCCACGATCGAGTACCCGTTGGTGTGCAGCGCCTGGGTCAGCCCGCCCTCGCCGATGACGTAGGCCGTGCCGCCGGGTTTCTGTTCGGCCAGGAAACGCGCCGTCGCCATCGCGCAGGTGAACACGTGCGACTCGTCCACGTCGATCCCCATCCGGCGGATCTTCGTCGCCACGTCACGACGGGTGCGCTGTGAGTTATTCGTAAGAAACAAAAACGGCACGCCCAGTTCCTTGAGCCGACGGATAAACACGTCCGCCCCGGGGATGAGCTGGCTGCTGCGGTAGATCACGCCGTCCATATCTATTAATAAACCGGGCTTGTTCATGAGGAGATTCCTTTCGTCATGAGCGGTGTTGTCGGGATTGGTTTGTCTTGGGTGGGGCCCCGGGTCCGGGGGTAGCGTCATTGGCCGGGTGGGTCCTGTGTCTTACGGAAACAGGCGGGGCCGTGGGTTGGCAATAACATATTCACATGGTTACTAACGCAACCGGCGTGCCAACGGCCGCATGGGCTCTCGTTTTAACGTGGATGCCACCTAAAACCCGTTATCCAGCCCCGACGGGGCATGTACCACCGGTCACCACAGCCCAAAATCGCGACGCCGGCTCCCGGCCTGCCCAGCGATTGGGCGTTCCCAGCCGCCCCAAAGCCGCTCCCACGGTCCGTCCCGCCCGGCTTTGCATCCCACGCCCGCCCGGCTACAATGTCCGGCTCGGCCAAGCGAGATAAGGAACCTGATTATGCCCAAACTGAAGTCCCACAAAGGTCTGCTCAAGCGCGCGAAGATCACCGCCAAGGGCAAGGTCAAGTTCCGCAAGTCCGGGACCAGCCACCTCAACAGTGTTTCCACCGGCAACGAGAGCCGGCGCAAGCGCGGCAAGTTCGTGGCCAAGAAGGGCGATATGAACCGGCTCAAGCACATGCTTCACCGCCCGCTGAAGCCGGTCGACGCCGAGTAACCCCGACGGGTCTACTCGGACCGGGTACAGGGTCGCGTGACCCCGGCCCATCACTACTGCGAGTCGGGTCCTCCAAGCGTCTGGGCGAGTAAAGCCCAAACCCCCGCCGTCGCGTAAAGGAGAGCAGCAATGCCAAGAGCACAGAAGGGAGCGGCCCGCCGTCAGGCGAAGGTCCGCTGGTTCAAGAAAGCCAAGGGCAACCGCGGCGCGCGTCGGACACAGTGGCGCAAGGTCAAGGAAGCCGTCGTCCGCGCCGGCGTCTACAACTACCGCGACCGCCGTCTGGTCAAGCGTGACTACCGCCAGCTGTGGATCACCCGTATCAGCGCCGCCTGCCAGATGCGCGGCCTGAACTACAGCCGGTTCATCGCGGGCTTAAGCGCCGCTAATATTGACCTGAACCGCAAGATGCTCAGCGAGGTCGCGATCCACGACCCCGCCGGCTTCGACAAGATCGTCGAGCAGGCCAAGGCCGGGTTGGAAAAGATCAAGACCGCCGCCTGATAAGCCGGGCGCGCGTCAGCAAGCGTTATCACGACCCGGCCGGAGCAACAATGCCCGGCCGGTTTTTATTTGGTTGGACGGATATTAACTGCGAAGGCGCGAAGAACGCGAAGATAAGAAATACTTCGCCGCCAATGAACGCGAATTATGCTCGGGAATAAGGCAAATAGTGGTATGATTGATCCGCGTTTATCCGCGTTCATTTGCGGCTTATTACGTCCTCGCAACTTCGCGCTCTTCGCGCCTTCGCGGTGAAGCGCATTGCACAGAATGTATCGGAGACGAAGATGGCAAATGGGAATCACAACAATGACGTGCTCGGCAGAGAGGCGGCGCTTAGCCGTGAGACATGGCGTTTGTTCCGCATCCTCTCGGAGTTCGTCGATGGGTTCGAGGTGATGAGCGAGGTCGGGCCGGCGGTCACGGTGTTCGGCTCGGCGCGGACCAAGCCGGACAACCCCGTGTACCAGCAGGCCGTCGAGTGCGGCAAGCTGATCGTGCAGAACGACCTGGCCGTGATCACCGGCGGCGGGCCGGGCATTATGGAAGCCGCCAACAAGGGCGCGTTCGAGGGCGGCGGCAAGAGCGTAGGACTGAACATCAACCTGCCGATGGAGCAGGACCCCAACCGGTTCCAGACGCACCAGCTCGACTTCCGCTACTTCTTCATCCGCAAGGTCATGTTCGTCAAGTACGCCTGCGGGTTTATCTGCTTCCCCGGCGGGTTCGGCACGATGGACGAGTTCTTTGAGGCGATCACGCTCATCCAGACCAACAAGATCGAGCCTTTCCCCGTCGTCCTCATCGGGCACGACTTCTGGGACGGCATGATCGACTGGATGAGAAACACCTTGCTCGAAAAGTACCGGACCATCAGCCCGGATGACCTGGACCTGTTCTACGTGACCGACGATGTCGGCGAGGCGGTCGCTCACATCACCAGCCGGTTTGATATGGCGTCATGGAAGCTCAAGACGATCCCGACGATCCCCCAGCCGATCGTCGCCCAGATGGAGCAGGCCACCCGCCGCCGCACGTCGTACACACCCATGTCCGACGATGACGATTAACCCCCGGGTAATAGCCGCTTGCGGCTTAGCGTGCCTTGCTGCCCGGATCGAACCTTAGTACGGCCTACGGGTACGCCCGCACCACGCGCGACCCGGGGTAGTAGTACGCGAGGATCGAATACTCGTTGTACCCCGTCTTCGCCAGCCCCTGCGCGCCGAACTGGCACAGGCCCACGCCGTGCCCGTAACCCCGGCCGTTATGGAAAGTCACCGCCGCCGCGCCCGTCGTCACCTGCACGTGGCTGCTGTTGAGTTTCTGCTCTTTGGGGACCGCACCAAGCCCGGGCGCTTCGATGTTGCACGCGAAGCGGAACTGCTCGGGCCCGAGTGTGTAGGTCATGCCCGCCAGGTCCGTGATCGCGAACGCGGTCGGCCTACCCACCGCGTTGACCCGCGTCACGCGGATATCGCGTATGCCGCGCAGCGATTTGATCGGGTGTCCTTCTTTCACGCCCCAGGCCCGTATCCGCTGGTCCAGGTCTGTTTTTGTGCGCGTGATCGGTCCCCAGCGGAACTTATCGCTCGCCCGGCAGCACGCGCCGTGGTCCCGGCCGCGCAGCGGTTCGATGTCCGGCAAACCCGGCAGCCAGGTAAACGCCGCCACCGCGTCCTGCCCGGACCCGCCGCAGGCGCTTGAATAAAACGCCGGCACGATCCGCCCCTGATATTCCAGCAGCATTCCGCGCGTCTGCGCGACCGCCGCTGTCGCTTTGGGGTTGGTGGTGTGGCCGCTGTAGGCCTGGCTGGCCGTGGAGGATTCCAGGTCATACGGCTTGTGCGTGTTCAGCGACGACTCGAACACCGCGTATGTCCGCGCCGCGATCGCGGCTGCCCGGAACGTCGTCGGCTCCCACGAGCCGTACAACTCGCGCTCCACCACGCCCGGCAGGTACGACTCCATACCGACGTGATTCACCACGTCCAGCTTCCCGGTCGGCCGGTTCTGCGCATCGAGCGACGGCACCAGCGCGATCGAGCCGGGGTAGGATTTGCCGTTGTATGTGATCGGCGACCCGGCAGAGACCGGCGATAACATCAGCGCGGGCAGCGCCCACTTGATCGATTGACGGTTCGCGTCCGTGATCACGAACGCGCCCTGATATTGGATCACCGCGACGGCGGTGCTGTAACGCCGGGCGTGGGTCGTGAAGGTCGTATCCGCCGGCCCGACCAGCAGCCCGCCGGCGGCGGAGATATCCGCGCGGGGCTGGTCCTGTGCGATCCGCACGCGCACGTTCGGCTCACGCTGGACCGACGCGATCAACGGCAACACGATCCGCCGCTGCACGACCTGGCTCTGCGCCGGTACGGGCGCGGGGGCGGTGGCCTGCGGCGACGTGGTGGGGCGGTACACGGGACGGGTGGCGGGCAGGGGTTCGCAGCCCGATCCCGAGACGGCGGCAAAAAACATGCAGGCCAGTACGATCGGCCGCGCCAGGGTGTTTTTGAGGCGTTGGGTGATGGATTGGGGGGGCAGGCCGAGTCGACGGATCATCCGTGATCCTCCGCGGGTGTGGGTGCTGATCACCGGGAGTATACACCACAAGCCCGTATGGGCGGGGGCCTGTATGATGTCCGGATGCAGGAGGCTCAGCGCACGATGCAGGAGGCAGGGACCCGATACCGCTGGCAGTTGGCCGATGACGCCAGTGAGCAGGCCGACCGGCTGGCCGGTGAGCTGGTCCGGTCGCTGGGCGTGCCCCCGCTGGCGGCGAAGGTATTGGCGCTTCGGATCGCCGATCTAGGTGAACCCGAACAGGCCCTGGACGTCGCGCGATGCTTCCTCGATCCGAAGCTAAGCGACCTGCACGACCCTGCGCTGCTGCCCGGTGCTTGCGAAGCCGCGAAGCGGCTGGTTCGGGCGGTGCGGGACAAGCAGCCCATCGTGATCTACGGCGACTATGACGTTGACGGCGTCACCGCCGCCGCCGTCCTCTGGCACACGCTCAAGCTCGCCGGCGCGGACGTCCACACCTACATACCGCACCGTCTGGACGAGGGCTACGGCCTCAACGCCGACGCGATCGCATCCATCATCAACGACGCTTCGGCTAAACCGCTGATCATTTCCGTCGACTGCGGCATCACCGCCGTCGGCCCGGCTCAGACCGCCAAAGAGCTGGGCGTCGACCTGATCATCACCGACCACCACCAGTTCGACCCCGCCGACCTCCCCGACGCCCACACACTGGTTCATCCTTCTTTACCCCAACCCCCAACCCCCAATCCCCAATCCCCAACCTATCCCTGCCCCGACCTCTGTGGCGCGGGCGTCGCGTTCAAGGTCGCCTGGCAGTTCGCTCGCACGTTGTGCGGGTCCGACCGGTTGCCGGACGAATACCGCAAGTTGATGGTTGAGTTGCTTAGCTTGGTGGCGTTGGGAACGGTGGCGGACGTCGTGCCGTTGACCGGTGAGAACCGTGTGCTGACGACGTTCGGGCTTGGGCGGATCAAGCAGGCGCGTTTCGCGGGGCTGGCCGCGTTGATCGACGTGTCCAAACTCCGGGACGAGAAGATCGATGCGTACCACATCGGCTTCGTGCTGGGGCCGCGCCTAAACGCCTGCGGCCGGATGGGCCACGCGAAGGATGCACTTGAGCTATTGACGACCGCGCAGGGCGCGCGGGCCACCGAACTGGCGCGTTTCCTCACCGATGAAAACGACAAACGGCGCGCGACCGAACGCCGCATCACCGATCACGCCAAACAGATCATCGAAGACCACGGCTACGCCGCGCCGGACCGGCGCGTGATCGTTGTCGGGGCCGAGGGCTGGCACCCGGGCGTCGTCGGGATCGTCGCCAGCCGGCTTGTGGATACCTATCACCGGCCCGCGGTCGTGCTGGGGTTCAACGACGGCGTCGCGCAGGGTTCGGCACGCAGCGTTGACGGCGTCTCGATCCACGATGCGCTTTCGGCGTGCGCCACCTTCATGCAGAAATTCGGCGGGCACGCGATGGCGGCCGGGCTGACGCTTGCGATCGATCAGGTGGATGCGTTCCGTGAAGCGCTGGTTGGCGAGGTCAATACGCTGCTGGCGGAAGACGGGCTGACGCGCTGCGTGCGTGTGGACGCCGAGGTATCGCCCGGCGACTGTACGCTGGAGATGTTCGATCAACTGACCAAGCTCGCGCCGTTCGGGCGCGGCAACCCGACGCCGCGCTTGCTATTGCGGGGTGCCGTGCTGGATCGTCAGGCGCAGCGCATGGGCGCTTCGGGCAAGCACCTGTCGATGTCGTTTATGTATAACGACCGATCCATCCGCGCGGTCGCCTTCGGGCAGGGGGACTACGCCCCGCAGCTCCCCGCCGGCGCGGCGGTCGATCTGCTCTTTGAGCCCAAGGTTAACACCTGGCAGGGGATCCGCCGCCCGGAATTGCACATCACGGATTTCAAGGTACTCTCGGCAGTGACTTCATGAAAGCATTCCTCGACGAGAACGAACAACTCATCCGCTTCGTGCTGCTGACCTGCGGCCTGTTGATGCTCGCCGGCGCGGGTGCGTGCTTCGTACTCGGCAACGCGCTACTCGCCGTCGCCTGCAGCATCGTCAGCGCCTGGTCGTTGGGCTTCTACCTCGACACGGTCTGGGCCGGCATCATCCGCGCATCCCGTGAGCGCCCCGTGGACGAACACCGGGACGACTGTTCGGGCATCTAACGCCGGCCACGCTCGGTCTCGTGTGTGTATCGGCACACACCGGCAACCACAAAATCACGCGTCAGCGCTTTCGCCGGCCTACCGGCAACCCGGCCCTCTCAGATTGCTGCGCAACCTCAAAGATAAGATATAAGTTATATTTAATCTTTATGATGATCTGACATTCCGCGGGTTGTCTTGTGTCAATGAAGGTTGAAGTGGGGGCGGGTGTTGTGGTGGGGCGATGGCTTATTGTTTCGGTACGAGTTTGTAGATCCCGCCCCGAAGCGAGCAGATGTAAAGCTCGCCGTCCTTGTCCAGGCCGAAGCTGGCGATCTCGGGGACTGTGCCGTCGAACTGGATGTGTTCGGTGACCTGCTCGCCATCAAGCGCAGGCTCCAGATGTTACCGGTGACGTAGTCGCCGTAGATGTAAGCGCCTTGAAGCGCGGGAACGGCGTTGCCGTGGTAGACGAACCCGCCGGTGATGCTGGCGGCTTCTTTTCGGGCATGATCGACGATGGGGTCGATCATGTCGGGGGTCTTCTCGCCGCCGTTGTAGGGGCTGAACCCTTCGCGCGGGTTCCAGCCGTAGTTACCGCCTTTGGTGATGATGTCGATCTCTTCCTTGGCGTTCTGCCCGACGTCGCCGGCCCAGAGCGTGCCGGTCTCGGGGTCGAACGAGAATCGCCAGACGTTGCGCAGGCCGTAGGCGTAGATCTCAGGGCGTGCGCCCTCGGTGTTGACGAAGGGGTTATCCGCCGGGATGCCATAAGCTTTGCCTTCGGCGGAGTGATCGACGTCGATGCGGAGGATCGCGCCGAGCAGTGTCCCGAGGTTCTGCCCGTTGCCCTGCGGGTCGCCGCCCGCGCCCCCGTCGCCGAGCGTGATGTAGAGGAAGCCGTCCGGCCCGAAGTGCAGCTCACCGCCGTTGTGATTCCCGAACGGCTGCTGGACTTCCAGGATCACGTGTTCGCTGTCGGGGAGGATCGTTTTTGCGTCGGCATCCATCGTCCAGCGCGAGACGACGTTGCGCCGCGGGCTGCTGGCCGAATAATGCAGGTAAACGTAATGGTTCTGGGCAAAGCCCGGGTGGAACGCCAGCCCGAGCAGGCCCTCTTCGTTGCCCTGTCGGCGGACTTTCTCACCAGACATATCCAGCGCGACGTGCACGTCCTTACCCGTGACATCCGGCCGGTTCTCGAACCATAGCACGCGCCCGGCCTGCTCCAGGACAAACAGCCGGTCCGACCCGTCCGGCGCCGCGGCGATAAACAGCGGCCGCTCGAAACTGAGGTTCGGGAACACACGCACGAAGCCGTGGTTTTGGGCGTGGGCTTGATTCGATGCGCACAGCAGAACACACAACAGCAGGAGTGCTATTTTTCTCATGCCGACATTGTATATCTAGTTGGCGGTTACTTCTTCACCGGCCCGAGCACCATGTCGTCCACGGTCTTGCCGGCGGGCATCATGGGGTACACGTGCTCGTGCTTCTCGACCATCGCTTCGAGGATCGCCGGGCCGTCGTGGTCCAGGAATTCCTTCATCTTCGCGGGCAGGTCGGCGAGCCTGGTCACACGTACGGCCTTACAGTGCATTGCTTCCAGCAGCTTGCAGAAGTCGGGGTTGTGCATCTCGGTGTGGCTGTAGCGCTCTTCGTAGAAAAGGTCCTGCCACTGCTTCACCATGCCCTGGAAGTCGTTGTTGAGGATGATGGTCTTGGCGGCGATCTTGTATTGCGCGGCGGTGATCATCTCCATGGCGGTCATGCTGAACGAGCCGTCGCCGTCGATGTTGATGACCGGCTTGTCGGGGCGGGCGAGTTTCGCGCCGACGCTCGCGGGCACGCCGTAGCCCATCGTGCCCAGACCGCCTGAGGTGATCCACTGGCGGGGGGTTTTAAACTTGTAGAACTGCGCGGCCCACATCTGGTGCTGCCCCACGCCGGTGGTGATGATCGCGTCGCCGGCGGTCTGCTTGTGCAGCTCCTCGATCACGGCCTGGGGTTTGAGGTGGAACTCACGCTCGTCGTGGTCGTAGGCGAAGGGGTGGTCCTTCTTCCACTTGCCGACGATGCCCAGCCACTCGCTGCGGTCCACGTCCTTGAGTAGCGGCAGCAGCAGCTCGAGGTTCTTGCGTGCGTCGCCTTCGACGCCGATGGTCACGGGCACGGCCTTGTTGATCTGCTCGGGCGCGATGTCGAAGTGGATGATCCCGCCACGGCCCTCGGCCTCGGCGGCGCGTGCGCCCGGCGCGAACGCGGACACCTTGCCGGTCACGCGGTCGTCGAAACGCGCGCCCACGGCGATGATGCAGTCGGCGTCGCGCATCGCCCAGTTGGCGTAGGCCGCGCCGTGCATGCCCAGCATGTCAAGCGACAGGGGCGAATGCTCATCGAACGCGCCCAGGCCCTGCAGCGTAGTGGTCACGGGGATGTTGGCCTTCTCGGCACACTTGCGCAGCACGTCCGAAGCGCCCGAGAGGATCACGCCCTGGCCGACGTAGAAGATCGGCTTCTTCGCGCCGTTGATCATCTTGGCGACGCGCTCGATCTCGCTGGAGGTGCCCAGCTCGCGGATGTGGTAGCCGGGCAGGTGGGGCTGGTCGTAGACTTTTTCGTTCAGCACGCTAGCGGTCATGTCCTTGGGCAGGTCCACGAACACCGGGCCGGGCCGGCCGGTGGTGGCGATGTGGAAGGCCTGGTTGATCGCGCGGGGCAGGTCGGCGGCGTGGCGGACGAGCACGTTCCACTTGGTACAGGGGCGGCTGATACCGACCATGTCCGCTTCCTGGAAGGCGTCGGAGCCGATCGCGCCGGTGGCCACCTGGCCGGCGAACACGATCATGGGCGTGCCGTCCATCAGCGCGTCCTGCATCGGGGTCACGGTGTTGGTCGCGCCGGGGCCGGACGTCACCAGCACGATGCCCACCTTGCCTGATGCACGGGCGTAGCCCTCGGCCATGTGTCCCGCGCCCTGTTCGTGGCGGGTGAGGATGAACTTAAAGTGTGGCGAATCGTGGATCGCGTCGAATACGGGCAGGATCGCGCCGCCGGGATACCCGAAGATGGCCTCCACGCCGTGCTCGCGCATCATCTCGTGGAAGATCTGCGCGCCGGTCATGCCGGTGTATTTGTCTGTTGGTTCGCCGTGGCCGAGGGAGGGGATGGTTTCGGCATTGAGGTTCTGCTTGCTGGGTGCCATATCGTGGTTCCGTTCGTATCTGTCGATAACCGGGCCGGGTCTCGGCCGGGGGTGTCGTGAGTGGGTTGGGGTCTGTCAGAGAACGCTGCGGGTGGGGCGACGAAAGGTTCGGTCCGGTCGTGCCCTTGTTTCGGCGGGCTGTGCGGGTCTTCCGCTCAGCTAACAACGACCCCGACGGCTACGACACGCCGGGCGGCGGGGCGGAGCGTCACGGCAAGAATCGCCGGCAGCAGGGTAATGAGAGCAATAGACAGCATAGGCCTTAATTGTACCACCCCTATACGGTGTCGGTCAAGGATTTAGGGGTGGATTGGGGGCCGGGGCCATGTTAGGACCGGGTCAGCCCCGGTGGTCGCGGATGGCCTCGAAGGCCCGCTCGACGGTGTCGTAGGTGTCGCCCACAAGGTAGTAGACCATGTCACCGTGCCGCCAGACGATCATGGGGAAGTTTTCCTGCGGGTCGGCTGTGGTGTAGAGCCGGTCGGCCTCGATGCCGGAGCCTTCCTCGAACGGCCGCATCCACAGGCTGAGCATGTCGCTGTGCCCGGTACCGGGCTGGGACTTATAGATCATGTGGACGGCACCCTTGCCCGGGAGGATGCACAGGCCGGCCATGTCGAACTCGTAGCCCAGACCGGACAGGTCTAAAAGCTCCGGGTTGATCGGTTCGTGGAAGTATTCGCTGAGTGCCCCGGGCAGCTTGGCCAGGTCCTGAGGGAACTTGTCGGCGTCGTGGATCGGGGCGATGTGGCGGGAGCACTTGAAGTGGCGGTTGCCGAACTGGTCGACAAGGGAAGCGTTCAGGACGTTACCCTGTGCGATCAGCCCGTTGGCGTGGGCGACGGCGTTGTTGCCAAGGCCGTTATCGCGGCTGCCGGCAATATTAAGCGCCACCAGCGCCCCGATGAAGAACAGGGCTGCGATCGCCGCGGGCAGCCAGCGGCCGATTACCGCCAACACGGGCGAGCCGGTGTCGGCACGGTTTGCGGTGGGGGATGGCGTTATCGTTTCCCGGGTGTCCCGGCTCATCCGGGCGATCTGGTCACGCAGGGCGGCGGGGGCCTTCATCGACGAGTCGTCCATCGCGCGGGCGACCGCCTTGCGTAGCGCCTGCTGCTCGGCGATGCGGTCGGCCAGGGCCGGGTTCTGCGACAGACGCTTGAGCACCTGGCGGTTCTGTTCGCCCTCAAGCTCGCCGTCGGCGAAGGCCGCGAGCAACTGGTCGGTATTCTCGTTGGGTAATTTCATCGTCATGATGCTTGGTCGGTCCGGGTACTTCTTCTCCAGTGAAATAACTGTCGGGGCGGGGCGATTCTTCCCGCGATTGGCCAAGATTTAATGTCTATTTAGGCGTTTCTGGTACCGCTTTTATGCCCGGTAGGGTGACCAGAATCGGGGTGATAACTGATTGCGGACCTTGGGTGTTTTTCACGACTGGGCCTCCCCGGGCTTGATGCCGTGCTCGGCCGCGAGGCCACTGAGCGACTCGGTCAGGATCGACCGTGCCCGGTACAGTCGGCTCATCACCGTCCCCAGAGGCACGTCCAGCACGTCCGCCACCTCCCGGTATTTCAGCCCCTCGACCGCCCACAGCAAAAGCACCTCCCGGTAGTGCTCGGGCAGCTCGTGGATCGCACTTTTCAGCCGGTCGTCGACCTGCTCCCAATCCAGGTGCGACAGGTCCCAGGCCGGGCCGGCATCGCCCGGGCTGTGGTTGTTTGAGTCCGGCTGGTAGGAAAGGTCGTCGGAGAGAGCGGGTTCGCGGTTCTTACGGCCGACGCGGGTGTAGAAATTGTTGTGCAGGATCTTGAAAAGCCACGGCCGGACGCCCGCCTCACGCAATTCAAAACGCCCCTCGGCCTTGAACGCCTTGAGGTAGGTCTCCTGCACCAGGTCCGAAGCGTCCTCCGGATTGCGCGCCAAGTGCATCGCCATGCGATACACCGCGTCCATCTCGGTCAACGCTAGTTCACGGAACGCCTGGCTTTCCAAACCCGAGCCCTCGTTTGGTTAGATGGTCACCCCCGACCCGCACGAGGGGTATTGTACGCCTTAACGGGCATTTGGCGACCGGGGATGGAAACGGGGAATCAGCAGAACCGGGATTCAGCCCTTATCAAGCGGCCGATTCTCTACACCTGATCGCCTGCGGCCGGCTCGTCGGTGCGTTCGGGCTGGGGCAGGGGCAGCTGCTGGGCGAGGTAGGTCCAGGGGCGGGTCATATCCTGGGTGAACCGGCGGACCTCTTCGCGGATCGGGGATTCGATGGCGTTGCCGAGATTGTTGACCACCTGGTCGATGGCCGGGAGTTTCTCCGGGAGTGCGGTGACGAGTGCGGCCCGATCGCGGAAAGCCTGGCTGGTGCTTTGAGCCTCTTTGGCCAGCGGTTCCCAGGCCCGCGCAAAAGCCGCCTGTACCTCTTGCGGTGAGTGGGTCGGCTGCTTAGGCCAGGCGAGCCAGATGGTCCCCGCGATCACGGCACACACCCCCGCCGCCAAAGCCGGGCGTGCGATCCATACGCTCCAGCCCGTGGCGGGTTGCGGCCGAGTTTTTTGCTTAGATGACGGCCGGGCCGGGTAATGCCCGACCGGCAACACGTCGCGCGCGATTGCACGCTGTTGCGACACGGCCTGCCGGCGCAGCTGCGCATCCAGGTCGTGCATGTCCTTGGCAAACCCGCGGTGCGACGCCATCAGGCCAAACGTATAGCGCCACAGCCGCGGCGGCTTCTGCCCGCGATCGATCGCGCCGCTGACCCACCGTTGTGACAGCCATCGGATCATGACATGGCTCCTTCTTTGAGGCTTTGTTTGCTGTGCGGCACGGTTGGCCTGCCGGGTCGTATTGCGTGGACACGCGCGGGCCTGACGGGTCTGGCCGCCGGCTCGGGTTGGTCCAGGTGTGCCATCAGCGTGCGCCGCGCCCGGAAGAGCAGCACACGCACGTGCACGGCCGAAACCCCCAACGTCTTGCCGATCTCCCCGGCCCTGAGCTGTTCGCCGTAATGCAGCCACAACGCGGTGCGCTGCGTCGGGTCCAGCACGCGGTCGGCCAGGGCCCAGAGCCGACGCTGCGTGTCCTGCTGGTGGACACGCTCCGCCGGGCCGGGGGCGGTGTCCATTACATAATCGACCGCCCGAGCCGTAGTCTCGACCCGGTTCCTGCGGTGCGCATCGATCGCCAGCCGGAACGCGATCGTGAAAAGCCACGCGCGGAACGAATGCCTCGGGTCGTACTGATCGATCTTCTCGTATGCCCGCATCAGCGCCTGCTGCGTCAGGTCTTCCGCGTCCTCCCGGCTACCGGTGCGCTTGCGCAGCAGGTACACCAACCTCGGCCGCAGCCTCCGGTCCAGCTCCTCGTAGGACCGCACGCACCCCGACTGGACACGCCGGGCGAGTGTCTCATCGCTCGGCGTGCCAGACGTGGTGGTGTTATTCGTCCGTGATTCGATCAAGATAGATCGCCTGTGTTGTGTGATGCGGTTTAATGTTGTTTTAGTCGCCGGATCAGGCGGTTCATGGCATCACATGCCGTCGAGCTGGTCGATCAGTTGCAGGAGCCGGTCGTAGGAGCAGTTGAACGTCGCGGTGACATCGGCGGTGTCGGCGGCGTGCTCGATGTTGATCATCCTGCCAAGCTCGCCGATCGGCTTGGCCTCCGGTTCGGCGGTCGCCGCCAGCTGCATCATCGCCAGCCCGCCACGCATCAGCTCGAACACCTGCTGCGAGCGGACGCTGTCGATCATGGTCAGGGTCATCTTGGCCGTGGCCGTGTCCTGCGTTTCCGTCAGCGCCAGGTGGCCGCTCTGCACCAGTTCGGCGACCGCGGAGGGCGGGCCATCCGCATTCGCCGTTTTCGCCAGCTCGGGCAGGCCCTTGAACCACGCCTCCAGCAACGTGTTGCCGTTTGCGCCCGCCGGGGTCAGCTGCGCATCGGCGTCCATCGTCTTGTCAACCATCTCGCGCGTCCGCTGCGGGTCGAACGAGGCAACCATATAAAACGAACCCGTTCCCGGACGCTTGGGCATCGCGCAGTATATCCGTGTGTTTTCGGGGTCCTGTTTGTCGGGCAGCGAATGCACGATCACGCTCTCGCGGTACACCTCGGAGCTGTAGCCCGGCGCGGCGAGCATCAGGCCGTTGAGGTTCCCTGACGTCGGGCCGATGTCCGCGACCAGCGCGAACGCGCTTTTCTCGTAACCCGTCCCGTAAAGGATCGTCTGGCCAAGCGATGTCCGCAGGTCGATCCCCACGGTGTTGGATAGGTCATCGATGATCGCGTCGATGTTCGGCTCCTCCTGCCGGACCCGGTCCAGGATCGTCTGGCCCAGTTTGCTCTGGTAGACCTTGGACGGGTTGAGCACCAGCGCGAACCGTGCATCGGCCGGGACGAGGGCGGCTTTCGCCTGCCCGAAGACCGGGGCCGAGGCGATTAAAAGCATTAGAAAAAGGGTCGAGGCTGCAACAAGGCGTTTCATCGTGATTTCTCCGGTTGACGGTAGGTGATTTTACGGTCTCACCCATGGATACGTCGCTCCGGCCCGATGTGTTACAGACGGCTCAAACTGCTGCGGGTTCCCGCTGCGGGACGGCCGGTCGGTTCGCCCGACGCCACGCCCAGAGCAGGATCAGGCCGTTGGCCGCTACGCACAACGCCGCGGCGCAGCTCAAGGCAACCACCACCCATGCGGTCACCCGCTCGGGATGCCGCTCGAACATGAACGGGATCGTTTGGGCATTTGCGAACTCGATCGCAGAAAAAATCATGAAATCCACGACCAGTAGCGGCAACGGTAATGCCCCGATCAGTGGCAAAGCCCGGCCGAGGAAACCCCGCTCGTGCCGGTAGCTCTTGTGATGTGCCATCCATCCCAGCAGCGTACAGGTCACCAGCGAAACGCCGATGATGACCCCGGCGGGCCCGGCCAGGGCCACCCCCAGGTAGCCCGGGACCGACGGGTAATACCCCACATCGATCGCGTTGAACATGATGAAGTCGGGTGTCTCGGTAAGTTGCCCGAGCATGCGGTCAAACTCACCCAGCAGGTTCGTGGCGATCAGTGCTGTGCCGACACAGGCAAGCCCGATCAAGGGCAGCAGGATCGCACGCCCGTCGTGCGGCGCGTCACGTAACGTGGTTTGTGCAACAGCGATCGGTTCGGGGGCTGCAATAGGGCCGGCGTGTGAACCCGTAACCGGGTACGTCGAAATCGTGTTGGCGCCGGAAATAGTAGTTGACATGGCGGAACTCCTGATTGAAGCAGCTTCTTTGCTGATGCACACTCGCCGCATCGGGTGTTGTCGCGCGGCCGGGTCGGTTATGACGCGATAGTCGGACATTGATGCGCAGGCGCGCGATCTGTTGGGGTGGGTGTCCGGGGGGCAACCGGGCGTATCCGGTGGAGACCCCGGTATCGGGGCTTCTGCCTATGACACCCCGCTGCTATAGGAATTGACGCACCGATTACCCATGGAGTTACACTTTTTTTCAATTGATTTTTTGTCACAACACGCCTGGTGTGTCGCATCGGGTTATCATGCCGACCATGAACCAGACAGAACACAAGCCCATGCGTATCGGCATCATCGGCGGCAGCGGCCTGGGCCAGGCGCTGGGCGCCGAGGCCGGCGAGACCCGCGAGATCCAGACGCCCTTCGGCAAACCCAGTTCCCCGATCACGCTGGCCGATTGGCACGGCAACGAAGTCGCCATCCTCCAGCGTCACGGCATCGGCCACACGCTCAACCCGTCCGCCGTCCCGTACCGCGCCAACATCTACGCGCTGAAGTCCTTAGGCGTCACCCATATCCTCGCCAGCGGCGCGACCGGTTCGCTCCGTGAAGAGATCGCGCCCGGCGACCTGGTCATCATCGATCAACTGATCGACAAGACGACCAGGCGTGCCAACACGTTTTATGAACACGCCGCCGTACACGTCGAGCTGGCCGAGCCGTTCTGCCCGGTGATGCGTCAATGGCTGCTAAGCGCCGCAAAGCACTTAAGCCATGTGAAGGTCCACGAGCGGGGCACCTACGTCGTGATGGAAGGCCCCGCCTTCTCGACCAAGGCCGAATCGAATATGCATCGGCAATGGGGCGGCGACCTGATCGGCATGACCGCGATGCCCGAAGCCAAACTCGCTAGAGAGGCCGAGATCGCCTACGCCATGATCGCCATGCCCACCGACTACGACTGCTGGCGTCCCCACGAGCCCGGCACCAATCCCTTGGCACTGCTCGAAGAAATCATCGGCAATCTCCAAAAAGCCACCGCTGCGAACATCGCTCTGATGAAGCAGGCCTTGCAGGACACGACCATGCTGCAAACCACCACCAGCCCCGCACACACCGCGCTGGCCCTGGGCATCTGGTCGGATAAAACAAAGATCGACCTGGCGGAAGTGAAGCGGTTGGAAGATTTATGGGGCAAGTATTTCTGATCTCCCATAAACCCGGGCGGAAGCACGGGGTTCATCCACGTTCATTAGTGGCTAATCAGCGCCATTGTCATTTGTCTTTACGTTTTACCGTCCACGCCCTGCAGAGGTATGGCATCGGGACGGACGCGATTTTGTGTGCTTCGAGGTCCTGCTCGATGTCCCGGATGAGTTTTGTGAATACGTCCGGGCCGGCGGTGATGGTCAGGCGGTTGTGGCTTTTCCATAGCGACACGAAGCGGTTGCGGGGCATGTCGATGATGTGAGTTTCTTCGGCGAAAGAGACGTCGTGGAAGTGGCCGGTGGAGGTTAGGGTCGCGCCCCAGTCTTCGTTGTCGCGGTAGTTGTCGTCGAATCCGGGGACGGCGGTGCGGATCAGTTTCCAGATTCGTGACAGGGTCGGGTCGTCGTCGTTGAGCCGGTTGTTCCAGAGCACGGTGAACGCGCCGCCGGGCTTGAGGACGCGGTGCAGTTCGGGCAGGGCGGTTTTGGCGTCCGCCCAGTGGAAGGCCTGCGCGGCGGTCAGCCAGTGTTGGGACGCATCGGGCAGGTTGGTTTTATCGAACGTGCCCTCGACCCAGCGGACATTGGGATAAGGCTCGGCCTTGGTGCTCATCGCGGGGTTGGGTTCGACGGCGGTGACGATGAAGCCCTGCTGCGCCAACTGGGCGGTAAAGATGCCGGTGCCCGCGCCGAGGTCGGCGACGTGTGCGCCCGGTCGGCAGGTCGATCGCTTTTATCAGCTTGTCGAGCAGGGCAGGCGGGTAGCTGGGTGCGGTGCGGTAGGCGTCGGCCTGGGCGGTGAAATCGCCGAGCCGGCTGGAGGGATTGTGATCGGCGTTCGGTGGTGTCACGCAAACGATCTTAGTGGAATAGGCATGCGTGAGGAACAGTCGATCGCATGTTTAACAATAAAAAGAAATCCCCACCGTTACAGGTGGGGCTGGTGTGCTGAGTTTGTGTTGGCGTGGGCCGGTTACTTGCCGCCGTTGTTTCCGGGGGTGCCGGGTTTGCCTGAGGGCTTTTCGCCCCGGGCCTTCTGGTCGGCGAGTTCGCGGCGGTTGATGGCGGTTTCGCGCGGGAAGTCGAAAGCGAGGCGGACTTTGTCGCCCTGGATCTCGACGATGCGGATAACGCCCTGCGGGTTGGCGGGGTCGCCGATGACGACTTCTTCGCCGACGCGGCGTGTGAGTGCGAGCATGCCCTGGTCTCCTGACCCAATCGGCCCGATCCGCTTGCGCAAGCGGCAACGGTTATCTCATCCTGAGGCCCGCCTAGTATCGGCAGGATTAGCTCACTTGTTCAACGCCGGTAACTTCGGGGATTTTTTCCCGGACGTTCCGCTCGATACCCATGTGCAGCGTCATGCTGCTGGACGGGCAGCCGATGCAGGCGCCGTGTAATCGGACCTGAACCACGCCCTCATCGGTCACGGCGACCAGTTCCAGGTCGCCCCCGTCTGACTGCACGGCCGGGCGGATACGTTCGATCACCGCTTCGACGCGTTCGTAGATGCTTTTCTCGGCCGTGTCTTTGGATGTGGACTTGTCACCCTGGGTCATCGAATACCTTGGCCGATCCGGTTTAGTGGCGGGGGCGTCTGCGTTTACGACGGGGTATCATAGGTCTGTCGGGTCGATCAGACAATCCCCGCAATAGCCCGCTCGTGGCCTGTGGATCGGTTGTGGATAGCGGGGAAACACCCGCATTTTGTCGGTAACTCGATATTCAGATTGAATTTAGGCTCGGTGTCCGGCTAGGTCAATGTTTGGTGGCGCAGGGTTGGCTCGGGATACGCCGGCCGGGCGTTATTTTGCCGGAACGGCCCGGTTCGGGTTTGACTGGGGTTGTCTGTGGTGATAACCTTCGCATCCTTGGTCGGGTCGGATGTAATCTGATTTTGGCCGGGTAAGTTAGCGGTTTTCGTAGCGGCCGGATGTTAGGGGCGCGGATTGGTCACAGCACCGGTTCGACGCCCCTTGTCAATCGGTGCGAAGTCGCTAAAGTGCCGAGTCTTGGATTCGGCCGCAGCCGCTGCGACAGGGTGCGAATGGCCGATACTAAAGGGCCGCCACCCTAGCTCAGTGGTAGAGCACTCCCTTGGTAAGGGAGAGGTCGTGGGTTCAAATCCCATGGGTGGCTTTGTGAGGACGGTTTGATACGCCGGGCGTGGGTCCGGTGGCCGACCAAAATGTATTGACATTCGATCACGGTCGGGCCTGTTGACGCCTAACACAACGGGCCCGGGAAAAACCAGTAAACCGAAGGGTTAGGCGGAGGTTTCAGACGATGGCGAAGGGTGTATTCGAGCGTACCAAGCCCCACGTGAACGTCGGCACGATCGGTCACGTTGACCACGGCAAGACGACCCTGACCGCGGCGATCACCGCCGTACAGGCCGCCAAGGGCCTGGCTACTTACAAGCCTTACGACGAAGTCGCCAAGGCGTCGGAATCCGACGGCCGCCGCGACGCGACCAAGATCATGACGATCGCGACCTCGCACGTCGAGTACGAATCCGATAACCGCCACTACGCACACGTCGACTGCCCCGGCCACGCCGACTTCGTCAAGAACATGATCACCGGCGCCGCCCAGATGGACGGCGCGATCCTGGTCGTGTCCGCCGCCGACGGCCCGATGCCGCAGACCCGCGAGCACGTGCTGCTGGCCCGCCAGGTCAACGTGCCCAAGCTCGTCGTCTTCCTGAACAAGGTCGACCTCGTCGACGACCCGGAACTGCTCGAACTCGTCGAGATGGAAATCCAGGAACTCCTGGCCAAGTACGACTTCGAGGATGACACCCCGATCATCAAGGGCGCTTCCTTCCCCGCGCTGCAGAACCCCAAGGACCCCGAAGCCACCAAGTGCATCCAGGAACTGATGGACGCCATCGACACCTGGATCCCCGAGCCGGAACGCGAAGTCGACAAGCCCTTCCTGATGTCCGTCGAAGACGTGTTCTCGATCAAGGGCCGCGGCACCGTCGCCACCGGCCGTATCGAACGCGGCAAGGTCAAGGTCGGCGACAAGGTCGAGATCGTCGGCTTCGGCCCGACCCAGGAAACGACCATCACCGGCGTCGAAATGTTCAACAAGACCATGGACGAAGGCATCGCCGGCGACAACTGCGGCTGCCTCCTGCGTGGTATCGAAAAGAACCAGATCGAACGCGGCCAGGTGCTTGCGGCTCCCAAGAGCATCACCCCCCACACCAAGTTCGAGGGTGAGATTTACGTGCTCACCAAGGAAGAGGGCGGGCGTCACACCCCGTTCTTCGCCGGCTACAAGCCCCAGTTCTACTTCCGCACCACCGACGTGACCGGTGCGATCGAGCTGACCGGCGGCGCCGAAATGTGCATGCCCGGCGACAACATCACCATGAAGATCGACCTGGGCGAGAAGCCCATCGCGATGGAAGAAGGCCTGCGTTTCGCCGTCCGTGAAGGCGGCCGCACCGTCGGCGCCGGCGTCGTGACCAAGATCGTCGAGTAATCATTAAAAAGCCCGCGATGGCATCGCGGGATACCCACAAGGTGTCCCGCCGATGCCATCGGCGGCTTTGTTTGAAGGTAAGGTTATGGCCAAGAAAGCCGAAGCAGTTGAATACGTGTGGTTGCAGTGCTCCGAGACCGGAGACCTCAACTATCGCACGCCGGTGAACGTCAAGGGCGGCCTGCCCGAAAAGCTCAAGGCCGGCCTGAAGAAGTACTCGCCCAAGCTGCGCAAGCACACGCTGCACAAGATTAAGAGGAAGTAACCGGCCATTAGCCGTTAGCCATTAGCCGTTAGCCCGGGAGGGCCGATGCTTGCTAATGGCTGATTGCTAAAAGCTAATGGCTCTCTTACGCCAGTAGCTCAATTGGCAGAGCAGCGGATTCCAAATCCGCAGGTTGGAGGTTCGAGTCCTCCCTGGCGTGTATGGACGGGACGGGCCGGCGGATAGGGCTTGGGCCGTCGTTGAAACATAGTCGCTACCCCTCAGCATGTGGTTGGCCGTATACCGGGAAAATACCGGACGGCGAACAATAAATGGCAGCGGCGAACGACTAAGCGGTATCGGCCCTTAGCTAAACGCTAAAGGCTCACAGCTCATGGCTCTCAAGCCGAAGGCTTTGCTCTCATGGCACTATCGATTTACAAACCCGGCCAAGGCTACTACACGCGGATGCTCAGCGCCGTGGGTGTCGGGGTCATCGTGCTCGCGGGCGTCGGCTGGTTGTGGGAAAAAATGCCCACCATCGACGCCATCCCCCCAAAGCAGATGCTCTACTACCAGGCCGGCATGGCCGTGGGCGTCATCGCCGTCTTCGGCGCGATCGTCTTCTTCATCCTCAACAAGGCCCGCGTCGCCGACTTCATGATCGCCACCGAGGCCGAGATGAAGAAGGTCAACTGGCCCAGCAAGAAAGAGATCATCGGCTCGACCTGGGTCGTCATCTGCGGCACCGCGTTCATCGCCGCGCTGCTCTTCGGGGTCAACATCGGGTTCACCGCGCTGTTCCGCTACATCGGGATCCT
Source organism: Phycisphaerales bacterium (assembly GCA_041402025.1). Lineage (GTDB taxonomy): Bacteria > Planctomycetota > Phycisphaerae > Phycisphaerales > Phycisphaeraceae > JAJRRS01. Next base: position 54,586 of record JAWKTA010000025.1, read on the forward strand.
GGAAGGGTAAGCCGGAAAAACCTGGGCGAAACATATGCCGATCAGGACAACAACACTCATGGCCGAAGACAACAACAACGCGCCCGATCCGCACGAAGACGCCCACGGTGATATGCCCGGAGATATCCCCGCTGACGTCCCCGGGGACGACGACGAACTGCTGGTTACCCCCGGCATGAACTGGTTCGTCCTCCGCGTCGCTTCCAACAAGGAAGATTCCGTCCGCGAGACCCTCCTGCGCAAGATCAAGATCGAAAACTTCGAGCACCTGGTCAAACGCATCCTCGTCCCGACGGAAAAAGAAAAAACCATCAAGGGCGGCAAGCAGAAGATCGTCGAGAAGAAGCTCTACCCCGGCTACGTCTTCGTCGAGATGAAACTCGAGGACGACGGCCGCATCCCTCAGGACGTCTTCTTCCTCATCAAGGAAACTACCGGCGTCGGCGACTTCATCGGCACCGCGGGCAGGCCCTCGCCTATGTCGATCCCAGAGATCGAAAAGATGCAGATGGCCTCCAAGCCCGCCGAAGAACAGCCCACCGTCAAGATGGAGTTCGAGAAGGGCGACCACATCAAGATCCGCGAAGGGCCGTTCGAGAACATGGAAGGCACCGTCGACGAGCTATTGCCCGATCAGGGCAAGGTCCGCGTCGTGGTCACCATCTTCGGCCGGTCCACCCCGATCGAACTGGAATACTGGCTCATCGAACGCTTCGAAGAGTAGCCCCGAACTCGACATAAAAACCACCCCCCCAAAAACGCCCGCCATCCGGGCGTTTTTTATTTCCGCGCCCAAAGCCCGGTCATGGCCCAAAGGGCCTTGGCCGCGGCCCCCGCACATCACATCATCCCCCGTTTCCCCGTCACAAACCACCCTCTCACATCCCACCCGATCCCACTAAACATCACACCCAACCAAACCACTTTATACACCGATTTCAAAGCCCCCACGCCGCGTATGCCGATGACATTGATACGGGACGGGCCACATCCGTACAACCGCCCCGGGAATCTGGACTTGGAGCCAAAGCCTTGAGCGTGATCGGAACCGGTACATCGCCGCCGCCGTCGCCCAGACGAGCCTGCAATCCCAGCAGGTCGCCGCCCGGCGTGACAAGCGAAAACAACCGGACCCGGCAGGCCCAGCGAGATACGAGGTCTTCCAGACCCGCCTGCTGGGCCTTGAAGAGCACGACGGCGACGGAGACGCCACCCGCCTGCACGTGGACAACCAGCAGCCCGACCGCGAGCACCCCGACGACCCACGTGCCCGCAAGCAGGCCGAGGCCGAGGACGCCGACAACGCCGCCACGCAGCAGGCGATCAACCTGCCCGACGCCGACACGCTCCTGCGTCAGCTCGCCGCCACCGCCGACCCCGCCGTCCGCCAGCGCGCCACCCCCCGCAAACCCGCCGACCCCGGCGACTCCCTCTACGCCCACATCGACATCAAGGCGTAGCACCAACCCCACCCGACATCCCTTTCCCCAAAGCCGGGTCATGGCCCTAAAGGGCCTTGGCCCGGGCCATATTACCGCTGCCGTTTTTCACGTCGGTTACAATCAACCCATGCTCTGGCAGTCCCTCTCCATCGCCTTCCTGCTCACCGCCGCCGCGGCCGTCGCCTACTGCGTCTGGCTGCTCGCCGAACGCCGCGCCCCCTGCGTACCGACCGCGACCATCGCCAACGACCTCGCACAACGCGAGACCGCCATCGAAGGCTACCTCGACCAGGTCGAACAGCTCGAGCCACCCTCAACGAAAAAACCGAAACCAGCTCACCGAGCAACGCGCTAAACTCGAAGGCCTCGACGACAAGTTCAAATCCCTCGCCGCCGATGTCCTCAAACAGTCCAGCGAGCAGTTCCTGCAACTGGCCAAGGAAAACTTCGACGGCAAACAGAAAGACGCCGCCGCCCAGCTCGAACAGCGCAAGCAGGCCATCGAAGCCCTCATCAAACCGATCCGCGAATCGCTCGACAAGCACGCCAAAGCCGTCACCGATATCGAGAAGACCCGCGAGGGCGCGTACCAGGGCCTGCGTCAGCAGCTCGTCTCCATGATCGAAGATCAGAAAACCCTGCGCGGCGAGACCGCCAACCTCGTCAAGGCGCTGCGTCGGCCGGACGTGCGCGGGCGGTGGGGCGAGGTGCAGCTAAAGCGCGTCGCCGAACTCGCCGGCATGGTCGAGAACTGCGACTTCACCGAGCAGGGCACGCTGACCGACGGCCTGCGCCCCGACATGCGCGTCACCCTCCCCGGCGGGCGCGAGATCGTCGTCGACGCCAAGACCCCCATCGACGCCTTCCTCGCCGCGAACGAAGCCACCACCGACGCCGACCGCGACCGCGAGCTGGACCGCCACGTCCGCCACATCACCGACAAGATCGCCGACCTGTCCAGCAAGCGTTACGGACAGAGGTCCGCTCCGCCGACTTCGTCGTGCTCTTCATCCCCGGCGAGAGCTTCCTCTACGCCGCCGCCAGCCGCCGCCAGGACTGATCGAATACGCCACGGCCAAGGGCGTCGTCGCTCCCGCTACGCCGACCACGCTGGTCGCGGCACATTAAAGCCGTCGCGTTGGGCTGGCGTGAAGAAGATCGCGAAAACGCACGCAAGATCAGCGACCTGGGCAAGGAACTGCACGAACGCATCGCCGTCTCGCTCGCCCACGTCGAACGCCTCGGCCGAAGCCTCGAATCCTCCGTCAAGAGCTACAACCAGTTCGTCGGTAGCTTCGAGACCCGCGTCGTCACCAGCAGCACAGAACAGGAACTCGGCGACCGACTCATCAAAGAACTCCCCGCCGACCCGACCCCCAGATCGAGATCGTGCCCCGCGAAATCAAGCAGACCGTCTCCAGGTGATGATGCCGGCAAAGCGAGTAACCACAGAGACACAGAGGCACAGAGAATTCAGAAGAACAGGTGTTGACAGGATTACAGGATTATCAGGATAAAACCATGTATCAAAAGATATGATCCTGATCCTGACATTCCTGTCATCCCGTCTACATTCTTCTCTTCATTTTCTTCTCTGTGCCTCTGTGTCTCTGTGGTAAAAACACATCAGCAATCAGCGATCCGCCTACATCAGCTCCAGCCGCATCCTCAGCCCATGCCGGTGTCGGCCGTAGTAGTTCGCCAGGTAGCGGTGGCTGACGAATCCAAGCTTGCGGTAGAGTTCGATCGCGGCGGCGTTGTTTCGGCGGGTTTCCAGGTACACCCTGTTCGCCCCCGCGTCACGCATCCGGTTAAGCAGCGAGAGCGTTAGCCGTCGACCGATGCCCCGCCGTCGTGCATCCGGCGCGATCGCTACCGCGTACACCCTGCCGGACAGCCCGCGCTCGTGCCGACGGATCAGACCCGCCGACCACCCGACCACCTGTCCCCCGCTTAGCGCCACCGACGTGAACACGCGCGGGTTCGCGATCAGCCCGCGCACCCGCTTGATCGAAAACGTTTCCTCGCCCGGCTCGAAGCTCACCGCCTCGATCGCCGCGATCGCCCCCGCGTCCGCCTCCACCGCGTCACGCAGCTCGACCACCCACGCCCCGGGGGCGGGGGCCTGCCCGATCGGCGCTTCAACCCAAGGCTCGACCGCGACGGGCGCAAACGGCAAAACCGCCGCCGACCCCGCGGGATACCCAGCCGACAGCCCCGGCTCCGTCCAGGTCAGTACCCGGTCAAAGTTCGGTCCCTCGGCCAGCCCGATCGACCCCGTGGGGGCTGCGGGTCGGCCGAAACGTTGCTCCTCGATGTCGCTCATCCGGGGAAAAATCCAACAGGCCCGGGGGGCAGGCCCGAACGGTTCCTCGGCAGCACGGGCCAGTGCCCGCGTGCCGATGGGAGCACATTTTACCCACCCGCAATCCGTTTCCTAGGCCCGCGACCGATCAAACAAAATTTAATTTCAACCCCCACCGCCCGGCGGTTGTTGTGTAACAACGAGCGGACCCGACGGCCGTCAGCCAGCGGCGGTAGAAACGCCAGCCTTCTCCGCTATCACCGGTGCCCCGCATTCCGGACAAGTCGGGCCGGGCGTGCCGCGGAGGTCGTACTTGCATTCAATGCAATTCAAGTACCTGCCATGGTCATCAGTTGGTGGCGAGGGCTTGACTATAAGCACCCACATTCCTCGCCCCGCCAAAAGAAACAATGGGAAACATAGAACCACATACGTAAGGAATGTGGTGATGAAATCATTTATTAATTCGTGAAAAACATCGTGTGGCTGAGGATTTATGATCGACTCTATGCATGGCGTAAATATAAACATGGCATAGCATAACTGTATGGTGATATACAGAATCAAAGTAATCAGACCATTGCCCGTATGATGCCTTCTGTAGAATCCAATAATGGCAAAAGGCGTGGGCAGGATTAACAGTGCCAATAGAAAACATGCGAGCAAGATAAAACCCGGATTGCCGCGTAGAAATGCGATAGCCGTGGCTGTTAAACCCACGATCAACACGCAAAGCGTAGATCGCAAATGACCTAAGACTATAACGTATGCAGCCTCCCAAAACTTCGTGTGTGTTATTGGGTTCAATTTTAGTAGGTGCCCGAATGAATCATAGTCTCAAATAGAATTGCTTGAGTATGTCTTCACTGGTTAAATATACGGCAACTGCCCCGCTGCTCGCCTCCGACACTTCGACCAGCGGTTCCGCGATCTTCTCCGTCAGCGGCTTTCGCAATAGCGTTTGCCTTTCTCGGCCGTTGCTTTGCGTGGGTCGCCGGCATACGGTGTCAGGGTGGGTTTGGGACCAGGGGCGGGGGTCAGACGCCGGGTTGGCGGAGAGTTTGAGTTCGAATGCGTTCATACCGCCCGGAGCCGGCCCGGTCGAGCTGAACCAGGTCGGGGTCAGGTGCATGAGCAGGGCGGTCTCGAGTTCGCCGCCGTGGTCGCCCGGCTCGTCGAATGTTTCTTTGACGACTTCCGGCATCAATTGCCAGAAGTTGACGACGATGATGAGCATGCCCGTGCGCTGGATATCGCGGACCAGCGGCTTGAACTCGTTGCCGCCGTGGGCGTTGAGGATGACGAGCTTGTCGATATTTTGTTTTTTCAGTGAGTCGGCCACGTCGTTGAGGATCGCCATGGCAGTCGTGGTGCCGATGCTGATGGTGGCGACCTGATCGAGCTGCTGCGCATCGTTGCCGAAGGGGACCGCGGGCAGGACGATCACCTTCGCGCCGCGTTTGGTTGCCTCGCCCGCCGCGTGCTCGGCCAGGAGCTGCGCTTCGTAGACGTCCGTGCCGTGCGGCATGTGGTAGTTGTGCGCCTCGGTCGCGCCCCAAGGCAACACCGCGACGTTCGGCCGATTATCGAGCAACTGCTTGTAGTTCGCTTCCATCAACACATACGGACGTGGGGGCATCTGACATCTCCCGTGTACCACCCGCCGATCGTTGATCGGCGGCTGCTATTAAACTAACCACTAACCACTAACCACTCTTCCAACTTCCCCCTCACGCCATCTTCGGCAGTTCCGCGTCCACCTCCGGGAAGTATCGCCTTATCACCGAACAATCGAATTTACTCAGGATCGCGCCCGCCGGCTCGCGCTGAAGCAAGAACTTAAACGCCTTCTCGACGACCTTCGACGGCGGGATCGAGCCGTGGCTCCACAGGTCGTAGTCCTGGAAGCTCAGGGTCACGGCGTAGGCGTGGCGCTTGCCGGCGTCGAACACGCTGACCTGGTAGGACCAGTTGTTCCTGTTCTCGGTTTCCTGCCCGATCTCGATCTCGGCCATGGTTCGCTCCATCCCCCGGAACGTGTTAAGCCCCGGCCCCCCGACATTTTGCATAAACCGCCCCGGCACACCGCTACAATACCGCCATGCCGACCAAACGCCAGCACGAGGCCGACGATGACACGCCCCGGCTGGCGATCCGGCGGCACACGGACCGGTGTTTCCACATGGTTGAAGAAGTCGTTCCCGAGGGGCCGATAGGGGATAGACCGGCGGGCACCCCCCCGGTGCGCGGGGGAATAATTCCGGGGGGAGTGAGGGGCTATATCGTTGACGGCGTGATGATCGACGCGGACGATGTGGCCGAGGTCCGTGAAGTTCCCGGGGAGGGCGGCGGGCCGGACTGCCTGGGTACGAACGATTCGCGTCAAGGATGACCACCATGTTCCGATCACGTCTCGCCCGCTTCCAGTTCATCCTGATCCTGGCCCTGCTGCTGCCCATCGGCCCGGAGTTCGCGCTGTCTGA
>JAWKTA010000026.1:0-59368 GCA_041402025.1 Phycisphaerales bacterium
TCCGTGGGGATGGCACAGTAAAGATAATAGATCTTGGTTTTGGCAAACACATTGCTCTGTTGACAGCATATCGACCCGCCGCATCCCCGGCTAACGCCGGATGGCGTAGGCCAGCACCTTCATCGCCGCGTCGATCATCCGGCCACGCCCCGTCCTGGCGTTCAGTGTCGAACCCGTCGTCCGTTTCAACGCGCTGTTATACGTCTCCACCAGCCAACGCCTGCCGTAACCCAACTTCTTCAGCGTCTTGTCCGTCATCAGCGACCGGTACACCCCGCCCGGCGGGCCGTCCTTGTGCTTCACCGGCTTGATCACCGGCATCACGCCCCAGTCCTCGTGACAATAACGGTGCACCCACTCCGCGTCGTAGCCCGCATCGGCATACAAGATGTCCGGCCGAACACTGCTTGAGGCTTTGGCCATCAGCTCACGCGCGTGCGTCTTGTCGTTGCCCGGGCCGTAACCGAACACCGCCGACGCCGGGATCAGCGAGCCTCCCAATACGATCACCGACACCTTCACGAATCCCTTGCGTCTACGGCCGCTGCGGCTGACATAGTGCGCGCTGGCGCTGCTGGTCTCCAGCCCCGTCGCGTCCATCGCCGCCTCCCGGCACGCCGTGCCGTCCGCCTCTTCCGCCGCCTCCGCCAGCGTCGAGAGCATCTCGTCCAATACCTCCAGCACGCCCGCCCGGTGCGCGAACTTGTTCAGCGTCGAGTAGTTCGGCAGCTGCCTCAGCCCCATCGCCCGACGCAGCTCCCCGCTGACCTGAAGCTGCTCGATCACCCCGCGGTAGGTCGTCTTCCAGTACGAACGCAGCACCAGGCACGTCATCAGCTGCGGCTGCGTGAAGTCGTGTCGGCTCTTGTAGCTGCCGTAGGGCGTCAGGTGCATCCGTGCCAGCCTCATCGACAGCTTCACGAATTCCAATTGGGCCTTGGGCTTACGTGCATCCTTGCTCTTGCTCATCCACCTATTGCAGCGCCATCCCAGCAACTTGTCAAGATGGTTTCAACAGGGCAATAACGCCCCGAATATCCAATCAGCCACATTATTGAGAGTTCCATGTAATACAGCCCAAGCCACCACGCCTCTACCATCTCAATTCCTTGGGCGCGATCAAGCACCTGTTGTTTTTTATTTGTTCTATGAACCAACGCATTACGCAAGCCCACTAAAGTTTCGGGTCCATCTGTCCAATTGTTTGCCTTGGATGCCTTAATGAGTCGGTGATATTTTTTCGGCAGAGAAAGTTGCCCGTTGAACTGACTGAGTAAGAGTCGAAGTTTATCTGCGGCTGGGAGTCTGCCGTATCCATCCTCACTTAGCGTACCCTTGCTGTCCACAAGTATATAATACGAAAGTAGTTCAAAAGCGGTTTGATTTAAAATGATACCACCTTCGGGTCCAATCGCGCCCATTGAACTCTGTACATACCAATGTATCGCCGTTCTGATTAATCGGCCGCGGCCCGGAGATTGGATGAACTCATAGAATTTAACGTATGCATTCCTAAATTCGTCTGGTTCAATTGGAATATTCCAACCCTCTTTTATACCAGTTGATAATCTGGGAGACCATCGCCAATCTTCATGTTGTAAGTTATTGTCTTGGTCAATGTAGACAGGAAGTGTTATCCCACACCACCTTCCACACAAGAATGAAAAGAACCAAGTAAGAGATTCAATTATGCCATTTGAATCTGAAGGTGTGAAGGGTGACTTGTCGGCTCTTGAGATAGTTATTGTGTGTGTAAAAGCATATCCGGATTTATGTCTGAGAGAATCCTTTAGCTGTTTATTCACATCAATATGATCTATTGTGATTAACCAGCCATCTACTTCTGTAAACAGTCTACCGCAATTGATCGAAGGCTTCTCGACGTAACGTATCAATTCACCACGGTAATCGGGGCCGTTGATCAGAAGAGCTTGTGTTTTATGGGCACGGATATCGGGATCATTATCGTGGCCTATGATGATGAGGGTGATTGTGGTACCACTCCCATCTTGGTTGACTTGCATGCCCGATCCGCCAAATATCACAAACTCATCGCGTTTGATCTCGGGGAATGTTAATTTAAGTTTGTCCGTATCAACGAATGCGTTGATGTTTATGATGCCCGTAATTGCCAAAGAGGCCTCTACGCGTGCATCTGGGAACCAAGAGAACGAAACGGTGCAATGGCCGCGCAACTGATCTTCGCCCAAGTGGACAATCGCTGGGCCTTGATACAATTCGATCTTCTCGTTTGCAGACCTCATGTGGCGATGAGGCAAATTTGCCATTGGCGTATTTTTCCAACGATCATTGAATCCATTATTTTGATTGTGACTTGTCATCACGCTGTTGCTTGTGAAGTCGAAGCGAGCGATACGGAAATTATTTATAAGATGCAGGGTTCAGGGGCATCTTCGAGAGTGTGGTTCAATCGGCATCGAATGTTTTGCCGTCCGCAGTCGTCAGCCGGATACTGGTAAAGAACAGCCGAAACGACTTATCCGTGTTGTAGTGGTCGGTGCAGACCTTGATCGGACCGAGGTCGATGGTGTTTTCCCAGGTCATGGGGTTGCCTTTGTCCCCTCCGCCTTTGCGGAAGACCCAGTGGGTGATCAGGGCGTCGCCGCCTAGGTAGATGTCGTAGGCGTCGCCGGGTGTGTAGCCGCCTTCGGCGGGGTACTGCACGGTCAGCTTGCGGCCGGTGCCTTCGCCAATCGGCAGCGGGGATTCGCCCCGGTCGGTGATGGTCGGGTTCGACCACACGAGCTGGTAGGGGAACAGGAACCAGTAGCTGTCGTTGATGAAGCGTTTGTCGGCGGTCATGACTTCATCCGACGTGTTCTCATCCAACTCGCCGCGTTTGTAGGTGATCGTCGGTTCGCCCTCGACCTCAAGCGTGACGGTGTCGTCCTTGGGCCGCCAGGTCCAGTGGCGTGCGGTCTCGCGCTCGGGGGTCTTGACGTTGAAGGTGTATCTGATTTCAACGACCTCGTCCCAGTGCGCGAAGCCGTAGGCGTTGGCGATGCGCTGTCCGGCGTGGGGGGCGGGACGATCTTCGGCACGCGCGGTCACTGCGAGTTGCAGGCAGAGAGCGACCACGGCGGACCATTTGGCGATGTGCATGATCGGCGTACGCATGGGGTGTGCCTTTCTTAATCGTTTAGATCGTTATTCAAATAGGGCGCTGTCGCGTTCGTCGAGTTTGAGGCTCACACCCAGGTGTTCGGCGGCGGCTTTGGTGAGTTGCCTGCCCTTGCGGGTGCGTGCTAGGAAGCCGATCTGCAGGAGGTACGGTTCGCAGACCTCTTCGAGGGTGCCGGCGTCTTCGCCGAGGGTGGCGGCGATGGCTTCGACGCCGACGGGGCCGCCCTCGTAGGTTTCGGCGATGACGCGGAGGTATTTGCGGTCAAGCTCGTCGAGGCCGAGGTTGTCGACGCCTTCGAGGTCGAGCGCCTCGTTGACGATTGCGGGGGTGAGCCTGTCGTTGTGCTTGACCTGCGAGAAGTCGCGGATGCGGCGAAGCAGGCGGTTGGCGATGCGTGGTGTGCCGCGTGAGCGTGAGGCGATGGCGCTAAGCGGCTCGTTGGTCGGGTTCATCTGCAGGAGGTTGGCGCTTCGGTGCAGGATTTTTAGTAAATCGTCCTGGGGGTAGAACTCGAGGTTGTGGGTGAGGCCGAAGCGTGAGCGCATGGGGCCACTGATCAGGCCGGCGCGGGTGGTCGCGCCAATGAGAGTGAACGGTTGGAGCGGGAGGGTGATTGTTTTCGCGTGCATACCCTGGTCGACGGTGACATCGATCTTGAAGTCTTCCATCGCGGAGTAGAGGTACTCTTCGAGCGCGATGGGCATGCGGTGGATTTCGTCGATGAACAGGACGTCGCCGCGCTGGAGTTTGGTGAGGAAGCCGACGAGGTCGCCGGGCTTGGTGAGCGCGGGGCCGGAGGTGACGGTGAGGTGGGCGTCCATCTCGTTGGCGATGACGTGGGCCAGCGTGGTTTTGCCTAACCCGGGCGGGCCGTGGAGCAGGACGTGCTCCATGGGTTCGTTGCGTTCCTTAACGGCCTGTAGTGTGATGCGGAGTTTTTCGACGAGCCGTGGCTGGCCGACGTAGTCATCGAGCCTGGCGGGGCGCAGGGAGAGGTTCAGCGCCTCCTCGGCGGGGGTTCGGGTCTTGCCGGAGACGATGCGTTCGGTGGCCATGACTTGATGATAGCCGATGCCGGTTCGGGGGCTAATGGGTGCGTTTATACGGCCGCCGCGGCGATCTTCGATCGCCCGCTAAACGGGGGCCAGCGGTGAGTTTGCGGGGGCGGGCTTAATCCATCCCGATGACGCGTTCGACTTCTTCGAGGCTGGTTTCGCCGCGGATGACCATTTCGTAGCCGGCGTCCTTGAGGCTGGTGAACATGGTGAGGTCGACGGCCTTGCGGATGGCGGCCATGTCGGGGCGGTTCATGATGACGTCGCGGAGTGCGTCGTTGGTGGTGAGCAGTTCGTAGACGCCGCGTCGGCCGGCGTACCCGGTGCCGAAGCACTTGGCGCAGCCGCCGGGGTGGTAGAGGGTCTCGATGCCGGTGGTGCTGCGCCCCATGCGCATGACCTGCTCGGGGCTGGGACGTTTGGGTACCTTGCAGTGGTCGCAGAGGATGCGGGCGAGGCGTTGCGCGAGCACGAGGTTGAGCGTGGACGCGATGAGGTAGGGTTCGACGCCCAGGTCCAGCAGCCGGAAGATGGTGCCGATGGTGTCCTTGGCGTGGACGGTCGAGAGCACGAGGTGGCCGGTGCTGGCGGCCTGCATGGCGGCGGTGGCGGTGTCGGAGTCTCGGATCTCGCCGAGCACGATAATTTCTGGGTCCTGGCGCAGACATGAGCGGAGCAGCTGGTGGAAGCTCTGGCCGTGCTCTTCGTCGACGGGGATCTGCGTGACGCCCGGCAGTTCGTACTCGACGGGGTCTTCGATGGTGATGACGTTGCGCTGGTAGGAATCGACCTGCCGAAGCGCGGCGTAGAGCGTGGTGGTCTTGCCGGAGCCGGTCGGGCCGCAGTTCAACAGCATGCCTGTGTTCTGCTTGGTGAGGTCGCGGATGCGTGTATACATCCAGTCGGGCAGCCAGAGGTCGTTAAGCTGCTGCGGCGCGTTGTATGGGTCGAGCACGCGGACGACGAGCTTCTGGCCGAACATCGAGGGCGTGAAGCTGATGCGGTAGTCGATGCGTCGGTCGGGGACCTGTACGGAGAAGTGGCCCTCCTGGATGATGCCCTTCTTGGCGATGTCGATATCGCCGAGGATCTTGACCAGGCTGCCGAGCCGGCGGTAGGTCTCGACGTCGACGCGTGAGACCTCGACCATCGCGCCGTCGATGCGGAGGCGGACCAGGCCGCCCTCACGTTTGGGTTCCATGTGGATGTCGGACGCGCCGGATCGGATGCAGCCTAATAGCAGCAGGCGGATGATGTCGATGGCCTCGGCGGTGGCGTCCTTGGAGCGTGCCGCGCCGCCGGAGGCCGCGTGGACGGTCTTGCCGCGTGCGTTGATCAGCGCGACATCGGACAGGCCGTAGGGCACATCCTTGCCGACGGTGAGTAGCGCGGTGAACGACCCGATGCCGTAGTTCCCGCCACCGACGCCGCGCGTGTCTTCGTCGTCGTCGGTCACAGCGGGCCTGCCCGGCTCGACGTCGAGTTCGATGGCTTCGGAATCCATGCCGGCGAACGCCATGCCGTAGGCGTTGCCCGAATCGGAGATCGGCGCGGCGGGCTGCGCGGCCGGCGAGTCGTCGACGAAGACGACGGCGGTGCCGCCGGCGATGAATTGCGTGCCGGGCTTGAGCACGACCGAGACGATGTCCAGGCCGTCGATCTTGGTGCCGTTGCGTGAGTCCAGGTCGCGCAGGACGTAGCCGGTATTGGCCAGCTCGATCTGGCAGTGGTGCCGGCTCATGAGGTTGTCGTCGGTGACGGCGACGGAGTTGCTGGCGTGCCGACCGATGGTGAACTGGCCGGCGGCGAGTTCGCACTTCTTGATACCGGACCGGGTATGGACTTCAAGGTGCGCCATAGAGGCGTGCATTGTAGCGACTTAGGGCGTGCGGGACAGGGAACGGTGTGGCGGAAATCGCAGGAATGCGAAAAAGCGGGGTGGGGGTTGCGGGGATATCGGGCCGCGCCCGTGTTGCGGGCGGGCTGGCGCTTTGTGGCTACGACTTTTCTGACTACTGGAACCCGAACCCTACATCGGAACGACCTGGCGTTCCTGCTCGACGAGGTCGTCGTAGGTCTCGCGTCGGCGGATGATGGTGGCCTTGCCGCCATCGACGAGGACCTCGGCGGGTCGGGGCATGGCGTTGTAGTTGCTGGCCATGACCATGCCGTAGGCCCCGGCCGTGAAGAAGCACAGCCCGTCGCCGCGCTTCAAGGGCGGGAGGTTGCGCCCGGGCGCGAGGGTGTCGGAGGTCTCGCAGATCGGACCGACCACGTCGTAGGCCTGTAAGCCCGGCAGGTCCATCTCGCGGGCGCGCTGGGCGGGCACATGCTCCTTAGCAACCTTCGTCGGCCAGGCGAAGTGGAAGCCCTCGTAGAACGACGGGCGGATCAGGTGGTGCATCCCAGTATCGACGATGGCGAAGGTCTTGCTGCCGCCCGTCTTGATGTAGAGGACCTTGCAGGCGAGGACGCCGGCGTTGCCGGAGATCGTGCGCCCCGGTTCGATGATCAGGCGCAGGCCCTTGCCGCGCAGCAGCGGGACGATCGCCTCGGCATACGACGCGTACGCCGGGCTCTTGCCGGACTCGTAATCCGCCGCGTACCCGCCGCCGATGTCGAGCGTGTCGATCGTGTAGCCCTCGGCGCGCAGCTCGTCGATCATCTTCAGCGCCTTGGTGATCGCCTGGACGTAGGGATCGGGCGAGTAGATGGGCGAGCCGATGTGCAGGTGGATCGCGGTGAGCCGGCAGTGCTTGTTATGGCCGTAGGACTGGAAGAACCGCTTGGCGCGTTCGATATCTACGCCGAACTTGGTTTCCTTCTTGCCCGTGGTGGTCTTGGCGTGGGTCTTGGCGTCGTAGACGTCGGGGTTGACGCGGAGCGCGCCGTTGGCGGTCTTGCCCAGGCGTTCAGCGATCTTCGCGATATTCTCGAACTCGGCCTCGGACTCGATGTTGAACCAGCCGATGCCCGCGTGGATACCCGCCTCGATCTCGGGATCGGTCTTGCCCACGCCGGCGTACACGACCTTGCTCATATCGGCCCCGGCCTGCTGGGCGCGGAACAACTCGCCGCCGGAGACGACATCCATCCCGCTGCCGCACTCGGCCAGCAGCTTGATGATGTTGAGGTTCCCGCAGCTCTTGATCGAGTAGCAGATGATCGGGTCAAGCTCGGCAAACGCGCCGGTCAGGGCGTCGTAATGGCCTTTGAGCGTGGCACGGGAGTAGATATAGACCGGCGAGCCGACCTTGGCCAGGATATCGTCCACCGCCACGTCTTCGCAGAACAGCCGGCCGTCTTTATATGCAAATGCGTCCATCTCGGATCCTTCTATAACAAGTATCAGGCCCGACATGATAGCCTTGTTATCCGGCGGGTAAACTGCCGCGATTCCAAGGCGCTTTATGACCAATCAAACGACATTTCTACCCGGCCGACGGATCGCGGTCCTCGGGACCAGCGGCTGCGGCAAGACGTATGTGGCCAAGCGCCTGGCCGAGATCCTCGGGGTGACCTATATCTGTAGCGATGCGATTTTCTGGGGCCCGGACTGGACGATGACGCCGCCGGACGAGCGGTTGGCGGCGTATGACCGGGCAACAAGTTGCGAGGCCTGGACATTCGATGGCAACGTCGATGGCTTGTCCGACACCAAGGGTGCGTTGATCCTGGGCCGGGCCGATACGCTGATCTGGCTGGACCTGCCGCGTTGGCGGGTTTTTACACAGGTGCTCAGACGCACCATCCGGCGGGCGTGGACGAAAGAGCCGATGTGGCACAACAACAGCGAAAGCTGGCGGATGTCGTTTTTCTCGCGGGATTCGATCCTGCTGTGGTCGATGCAGACGTACTCGATGCGCAAAAAGAAGTACGGGGAACTCTTTAAGGACCCGGCGCACGCGCACCTGAAAAAACTGCGTCTGACGGGGCGCAAGCAGATCAATGCCTGGCTCGCGTCGTTGGGGCAAGTCATCGCCTAGAATAGACCTATGGAACTTGTTTATCTCGACAACAACGCGACGACGAAGCCGGCCGACGAAGTGATCGAGGCGGTGCGGCAGGCGCAGGCCGAACTGTGGGCGAACCCCTCAAGCGTGCACCGGCCCGGGCAGTTGGCGAGGCAGAAGGTCGAGCTGGCGCGGGCGTCGGTTGCGGAATTGTTGGGAACGCACCCCCGGCAGCTCGTTTTCACTTCCGGGGGGACCGAATCGAATAACCTCGCGATCCGGGGCGTGCTGGGTGATGCTTCCAACGGCGTGCTGGTCACCAGCAAGCTCGAGCACTCGGCGGTGCGTGAGCCGGCGGAGGCGTTTGGCAAGATCGGCAAGACGGTGTGGCTACCGATCGATCCCGGCGGCGCCATTGATCCGCGGCATGTCGCCGAAGCGATTGATGAGCACGCCGATGGTACGGGGGCGGTGCTGATAAGTGTGCAGTGGGCGAACAACGAGACGGGGGTGATCCAGCCGATCCGCGAGATCGCGGAGGCGGTGGCCGGGGCGCGTGAGCGTGTCGCGGCGAAATCGTCGGGTCGGCCGAAGGTTTTTGCACGTCGATGCGTGCCAGGTTGCGGGCAAGCTGCCGGTGAATCTGGTAATCTGGCGATCGACCTCATGTCGATGTCGGGGCACAAGCTGCACGGGCCCAAGGGCGTCGGCGTGTTGTATGTACGACAGGGGCTTCGATTGCAGCGTCAGATGCACGGCGGGCCGCAGGAGCTTCAGCGTCGCGGCGGCACGGAGAATACGGCGGCGATCATCGGGTTGGGTGTCGCGGCGGAGTTGGCTGCGGCGTTCCTGAAAGACACGGAGCACCAGACGCGTCTGACCGTTTTGCGTGACCGGTTCGAGGCGTCGGTGCTGCAATCGGTGCCGGGTTCACTGGTGAACGGTCCGACTTATCCGGGGGCGGGTGCGGCGATGGGGCTTCGTCTTTGGAACACCAGCAATATCGCGTTCCCGGGCCTGGAAGCGGAGGCGATTTTGTTAGGGCTTAGCGAGCGGGGCGTGTGCGCATCGGCGGGGGCGGCGTGTTCGAGCGGTTCGCTGGAGCCGTCACCGGTTCTGCTGGCGATGGGGGTGCCCGAGCCGGTGGCGCACGGGTCGGTGCGGTTCTCTTTATCGCGGGACACGACCGATGCCGAGGTGGACCAGGCCCTGCGGGTGCTGCCCGAGGTGGTGCGTCGTCTGGGGCGGGTGATGCCGGTCGGGTGAGTCGGGCTTTACCTAACGCCGATCCTGTCGCACAATAGGGAATCCCCGCGCGGATGAGGTGAGCCTTTCATGCAGTCGATGACGTGGACGATGGGCAGGCTGGGCAGCCGGTTCAACCTGCTGTTCGAGCCGTACAAGAACCGTGTGATGCACTCGGCGATGGGCCGGCTGCTGGATCAGCCGCTGGACCTGATGGTCGGGCTTATCGAGCCGGACGGCACACAGCGGGTATTGCCCTTCACGATCGACGGCACGAAGCTGACCAACTGCGAGCAGTTCGAGCGGATGAACTCGATCACGTTCCGGGGCTACAGCGAGAAGCACAGCCTGCGTTTCGAGTTCAACGTCCACGCGGTGTTCTACCCGCAGGACGAGCGGCTGTGCATCATGCCGGCGTTCTACCTGGAGATGCGCGTTAACCCGGTACACCGGGTCCGCTGGTTTTTCGAGGCCGAACCGCCCGAGAAGGTCAAGCTCTTCATCCGGCTTGGTCGGCCGGATACAAAGATCGTTGCCACGGCGGACGCCGACGGCAAGCCCGCGCGGATCGACCTGAATTACACCAACACGCTCACGCCGAACAACGCGCCGTTCACGCTGCCCGACGGCGTCACCGATGGGCCGGAGCGGAGCGTCACGGTCAGCGAGCGGATCGTCAGCCTCAATGCCGGGTGTGAGGTGACTGACTGCGGGCGCGGGTTGATGTACGAGTTGCCCGTGACCGCGGCGGGTAGCGGGACCAAATGGCGTCTGGTGTGGGGCGCGCACGTCGCCGACAAGGTTCTGAAGGTCAGGCACAAGGGCGAGGAGCGTGACGCGGCGTTCCGCTACAACAACGCATGGGAAACCCTTGACGAAGTGATCGCCGAGGCCGTGGAAACCCGCGACCAGCGGCTGGCACTGTCGCGTCGGTTCGAGAAGATCCTGGAGCAGGCGCCGCTGGACACGGCGCAGTCGCACCTGCTGGCGCAGAGCTTCCAGGCCTGGCTGAGCAACACGTTCTGGTGTGACATCGTCGAAGACGACGGGACGCGGACCGAGTGGTTCGGGGTATGGGAAGGCTCGTGCGCCTACCTGGGCACGCTCGATGTTGAATACAACATCGCGCTACTGTACCTGACGATCTGGCCCAAGCTGCTGGGGATGCAGTTCGACCAGTGGGCCGAGCACGAGAAGCCGCACGCTAAATCCAACGGCGGCTTCCTCCGCCACGACCTGGGCGCGGGGCTTAACGCGCTGGGCCAGGTCTACCCCCACGACATGGAGGTCGAGGAGAACTGCAACTTCCTGCTGCTGCTTCAGGCGTACACGCACTGGACCGGGCGCGACAACGTCGCCAAGCAGCACGCCGACCTGATCGTGCGGCTGGCGAATTACCTTGTCTGGAGCGACCGCGACGGCACGGGCTTCCCCTCGCGGGGCGTAGCCAACACGATCGACGACGCCAGCCCGGCGATCCAGTTCGCCCGCAAGCAGACATACCTGGCCGTGAAACGCATCGCCGCGCTCAAGGCCGCCGCCGACCTGCTGTCGATCCACGGCGGACATGATGAAGCCGCACGTAACTGCGACAAACTCGCCGACGCAGACCTGAAAAAGATCGAGTCCGCCGCCTGGCTGGGCGATCATTATTGCGTGTGCGTCGACAAGTCCGCCGTGGGCGTGATCGACGCGTGGACCGGCAAGCCGCTTCCCTACGACACGCTGCCCGGCTGGGACGCCTACTCGATCTACACCGGCAACGGGCTGCTGCTGCCGATGATGGTCGGCCGGCCCGACCTGCTCGACGACAAGCGCCTGCGCACCGACATCGCCAACGCCCAACGCGAAAACGCTTCACGCTACGGCTGCGGCCACACCTCCGCCGAGTCCGACAACGTCTGGATCAGCCAGAACCTCTGGCGCGACACCCTCGCCCAGTACATCCACCTGCGCCCGCTCTCGCCCCAGCACTACTGGGACATGCAGGTGATGAGCAACACCGGCGAGAACTCGATGGGCTACATCGACACCTACATCAACAACTACCTCGCGTTCAACCCCCGCGGCATCGCCGTGATCGGCCACCTCGTCGCCGCGCCACGCTTGATCATCGACCGCCAGGCGCCCGGCGGCGCGTACATCACCGTCGACCCCGACCGCCACAAGCCCCAGCGCTGGCCGCTATTGCCGCTGGCCGACTGGAAAGCGGGCAAGGTCCCCGTCTGCGTCATCGACCTGAACGGCCGGGTCACCATCGAGGGCCAGATCGACCCCGTCATCGTCCACGGCAACCGCCCCGACCCCGACGCGACCCCCAGCGGCGCGCAATTGATCGGCTAAAAGATGTTCAATGTTCGATCTGCGAAGTGCGATCGCAGATCAAACATCACAGATTATTCATTGATCCGAAGGTCCGCCTTGGTCAGCAGGCTATCGAACGCATAGCCCGCAGCCTCGATATTCTCCCGCGCGCCTTCTTGGCGGTCGATCACGGCGATGATGGCGGTGATGGTCGCGCCTAAGTCGGTCAGCGACTTCGCGGCTTCGAGGACCTGGCCGCCGGTGGTGGCGATGTCTTCGAGGATGACGACGCGGTCGCCTTGTTCGAGCTTGCCCTCGACCTGTTTGGCGGTGCCGTAGTTTTTTTTCTGGTTGCGGATCAGGACGGTGGGGAGATTGGCGGCGATGCTGGTAGCGCTGACGATGGGGATGCCCCCGAGTTCGGCGCCGGCGAGGCGGTCGGTGTCGCCGAGTTTCTTGATCTTCGCGGCGAAGCGTTCGGCGAGCGCGGCGAGGATGTCCGGTTGGGTCTGGAAGAGGTACTTGTCGAGGTAGTATTTGCTCTTCCGGCCCGAGCGGAGGGTGAAGTCCCCGTGGAGCAGGGCGGAATCCTTGATGCGCTGGATGAGTTCTGCGTCGGTCATGGCGGGAGGATAGTGTGTCGGCGTGGAACCCGAAAGCGTCGGGCCCGGAAAGCCGGATTACGGCGTGATGGCGGTGTCGCTGCGGTCCCGGAAGAACAGGGCGAAGATCAGCACCGCCACCGCCGCGATCCCTGCCGTGATGGTGAATACCTTCAGCACGTCGCCGCCCCATACCTCGGCGATCTGCCCGGCCAGTATGCTGCCGGTGATCCGCCCGGTGCCCAGCACGAGCATGGCGTACAGCCCCTGGATCGAGTTGCGGAAACGCGGCTCGGCCCGGTGGTTGAGGTACAAAGGTGGCAACACGAACAGCGCCAGCACCGTCAGCCCGTGCAGCAGTTGCGAGCCGACCGCGACCCCGAGCGTGGGGAAGAACCCCAGCATCGCCATCCTTGCAAACACACCGGATACGCCCAACGCCATCACCCACCGCACACCCAGCCGTTTCAGCAACCAGCCGAACGACAGCACGTACCCGATCTCGAAGACCACGCCCACGGACGAGATCAGCCCCAGCCACTGGTCCTCCAGGCCGATGACGCGCGTCAGGTACAGCGGGTAGAACGTGTAGTACGCGGCGGACACAACCTGCACCAGCCACATGGCGATGCAGAACAGCGCGACGTCCGGCTGGAGCATGCACTTTAGCGCCAACATCGTCGGCAGGCCCTTGTCCTTGCCCGCCGGCGGGTGCGGGTCGGGGACCTCGGCCTGGGGGGGCTTGGGCCCGCCCATCGGGCCGCGTGTGTGCGGTAGCAGGAAGGTGTTGGCGCAGGCCAGCAATGACACCACGATCCCGCAGCCCAGCGCCAGCCGCACCGCCGCCGGGTCCGATCCGTCCATCAGCCCGTACAGCACGAACGAGGGCGCGATAAACCCCATCGTCCCGAATACCCGGATGCGGTGGTACGGCGGGGTGGGCACCCCGGCGTCGTCCCGTCGGCCGCGCACGCTGAACAGCAGCCCGTCGGTCATCGACATCATCGGGGAGATCGACAACGACCACAGCCAGAACGCCGGCAACAGCCACCAGAACCCCGTGCTCAGCAGCATCAGGCTCAGCGCCATCGCCACCCCGATAAACAGGCTCCGCAGCAGCACCCGGTGTTCAAGCTTCAGGTCGGCCAGCAGCGACATCATCGCCGGCGTCAGCAGCACGGACAGGCCGCCCAGGCTCATCACCAGACCGATCTGCCGATCGCTTAGCTGCCGGTACTCCAGGTAGACCGACATATACGGCGCGATGCTGCCCATCACGGCGTAGCCAAGAAAATATTGGTATTTGATAGAACGCACGGGGAGGGTCGTGATTCGGGTATCGGTTAGCGGTTAACGGCCTGCGACCCACGCCGCTTGCGGCTTAGCGGTCCTTGAGTTTCGCGAGCAGGCGGAGGATCTCCAGGTACAGCCAGACGAGCGTGACCAGCAGGCCGAATGCGCCGTACCACTCCATGAATTTCGGGGCCCCGCGTTCGACGCCGTTCTCGATGAAGTCGAAGTCGAGCACGAGGTTGAGCGCCGCGATGACGACGACGACCGCGCTGAACCCGATGCCGATCGGGCCGGAGCTGTGGATGAACCCGATCTCGACGCCGAAGAACCGCAGTATGAACGACGCGAGGTACAGGAGCATGATGCCGCCGGTGGCCGCGGCGATGCCGAGCTTGAAGTTCTCGCTGGGTTTGATGAGTCGGCTGGTGTAGGCGATCAGTAGCGCCGCCAGCGTGCCGAAGGTCAGGCCCACGGCCTGTACGACGATGCCGGGGTAGGCCTGCTCGAACAGCGCCGAGATCGCGCCAAGGAAGAGGCCCTCGGCGGCGGCGTAGATCGGGGCGGTGTACGGCGAAGCCGAGGGCTTGAACGCGGTGATCAGCCCGAAGATCAACCCACCGATCAATCCGCCGATCATCCACGGCATGACCGGCGCCAGGTCCAGGGCCTGCTGCGTCCCCGGCAGGGCGGGCGCCTGGTAGGCCATCTTCCAGGTAAACGCGCCGGCGGCGGTGAGGATCAGCAGCAGGAAGCCGGTCTTGGTGACCGTGCCCTGGAGGGTCATGGCGTCGGCGCGTGACTGGTCGTAGCCGACGGCGTACTGACCAAAGGTTTTTTCGTTCAGGGCCGGGTTCGCGGTGCGCATCATGGTGGTGCCCCTTGGATGGTGTGCGGCGGATGTTCCGGCCATCATATCCGATCGCCGGGTCGGGCCGGAATTGCCATTGACCCGTGCCCGCCGGTACCCTATCGGGCCGATCCCGCTTGGAGTCTCCGATTCCGTTATCGTATTGCCCGGCTTCACCATGCGCTACGCCCTGATTATTGCCGGCGGCTCTGGCACACGGCTCTGGCCGATGTCCACCCGCGACCTGCCCAAGCAGTTGATCCCCTTCATCGAAGGCAAGAGCCTGCTCCAGATCGCGATGCGTCGGCTCAAGGGGCTGGTTCCCGATGAGCAGATCTATATCTGTGCCGGTGAGTCACAACGAAAGACCATGCTCGAGCGTCTGCCGGGGCTGACCGATGACCGCTTCATCGGCGAGCCGACCGGCCGCGACACGCTCAACGCGGTGGGGTTGGGTGCCGCGGTGCTGGGGCGCAACGATGAAAACGCCATCATCGCCGTGTTCACCGCCGACCACCTGATCGAGCCGGCCGAGAAGTTCCGCAAGATCGTCGAGACCGGGTACACGCTGGCCGAGGAGCAGCCGCACACCCTGGTCACCTTCGGGATCACCCCCACACACGCCGCGACGGGCTACGGCTACCTGCAACTCGGTAAGCCCACGCAGTGCGGCAAGGCCCACGTCGTCGATCAGTTCAAAGAGAAACCCGACGCCGCGACCGCGACGACCTACCACAAGGCCGGGCCCGAAAAATACCTCTGGAACTCGGGCATGTTCGTCTGGCGCGCCTCGGCGTTGATGGACTGCATCCGCCGGTTCTGCCCGGACAACTACCTGGGCATCAGCGAGATCGCCGACGCCTGGGACACCGACCAACGTAGCGAAACGATCAAGCGCATCTACCCCACTCTCGACAAGGTCAGCGTGGACTACGCCGTGATGGAACCCGCCAGCCGTGACCACCGCGCACGGGTGCTGGCCGTGCCGATGCCGCTGAAGTGGCTGGACGTGGGCAGCTGGCCCGCGTTCGCGCAGGCCCTGAATAAAGACGCCGCCGGCAACACCGCCTCGGGCTGCAAGCACCTGATGCTCGACACCCGCAACACCCTCGCTGCCAGCAGCGATCCGAACCACGTCATCACGACGATCGGCTGCGACGACCTGGTCATCATCCACACCCCCACCACGACCCTGATCTGCCGCGCCGACCAGGCCGAGCAGATCAAGGAACTGCACAAAAAGGTCGGCGAGACGTTCGGGCCGTCGCTGTTGTAGCAATCGATCCAACCGCGAAGGCGCAAAGAGCGCGAAGAAGAAGTACCCACAGATTACGCAGATTTCACAGATTCGGATTACTTGAGGTCCGGGGTTCTTAATCTGTGTCATCTGCGTAATCTGCGGATAACCTCTTGACCGCTTTCGCGGCGAATCTTCGTTCCGGATTACAATGCGCCCATGCGATACCTGGCGATCGATCTTGGCGAGAAGCGGACCGGGCTGGCGGTCGGGGACGACGGGACGGGGATCGCGTCGCCGGTGGGGGTGATCAACACCGCGGGGCCGGACGAGCGCACTCGTCAGATCGGTCTGGCGATCGAGGAGCACGGGCCGGACGCGCTGGTCCTCGGTGCGCCGTTGAATATGGACGGCAGCGACAGCCCGGGCGTGACCAGAGCCAAAGCGTTTGGTGAAGAGCTGACAAAGCGTTTCGGGCTGGCGGTCCATCTGTTTGATGAGCGCCTGACGTCGGTCGAAGCGGACGAGCAGATGGCGCAGAGCGGGCTGACGCACGGGCAGAAAAAGGCGCGGCGTGATGCGCTGGCGGCGGCGGCGATCCTGCGTGGGTTTTTGGCGCGGTTAAGGCAAGACAAACAAGTGTAACTCGGATGGATCAGATCCATCCGATGAATCCGAGTTAAATAGCTTTGTTTTTTAACGGCGGCTAAAGCCGCCCGGGCCGTGCGGGGGCTTGGGATGTTCTTAGAACACCAGGCCGTAGAGGATAACGACGAGGCTAAACCCCAGTGTGACCACACCGACCCAGCCGACGGTGTCTTTCATCTCCGGCGACAGGCGGTTCAGGGGGCGGTTGATCTTGCCGCAGATGTGCAGCAGCGTCTGCTCCGCTTTCTTCAGCGCGGATTGATGGATGACCACGGCGGCGGGCTCGAACGCGTCGTCGGGGTCCGGCTGGTAAGCTTCTGCCGGTGTTACGGCGGCCGGGGCGGGCAAGTCGTCCTCGTCCAGTTCGTTGGCGACATCGGAAGCTGTCGCGCCGATCGGTTGCGGCGCCGGTTCTGGCGCAGGCTTGATTTCTTCGGTTTCGGCCCGGTGCTGCGGGGCGGGCTCATCTTGATCTTGTTTTTGAGTGTCTTCTTCGAGGGCCTGAGCGGCGAGGATCTCGTCGGTGCCCGGGACTTCGGCGACGGGTTCGGGTTCCTGCTCGATCGCCTGTTCGGCCGACTCCGCGAGCATCGCGTCGATCTGTTCGATCGATACCGCACCGGCGTCCGACGGGTCGGCCGTGAATTCTTCCGGGGCCTGGGCGGACTCTTCCGACGCTTGCACGGGTACGGGCGCCGGCTCGGGGCTGTCTTCGGTAAGGGCCTGTGGCTCGGGCGTTTCGTCTGGCGGGTCTTCGCCGAAGTCGGGTTGTTTCTGGACGTGATTCAGCAGTGCCTGGATCTGTGCGCCCAGCTCGTCTTCGCTGAGCGAGACATTCGGCTGGTCGGGTTCATCCTGGGCCGTATCGGGTGATTCGGCTGCGTTCTCGGCCGGGGCCGGTTGGGTTGTCTCGGCGACCATGTCCTCGATCTGCTGGTCTAGCAGGTTTGAGGCCATGGACGCGATCGACTCCAGGTCCAGGCCTTTTTTCTTGGGCGTTGCCTGGGCCGGCTTTGATTCTCCGGCCTGCGGAATAGGCTCGGGTTCGGCCGGGGGGGTGTGGGGTTGTTTTTGTTCGGCCTGGGCGATCGTGTCCTCGATCTGTTTATCGAGCATGCTTGATGCCATCGAGGTGATTGGCTCGGGGTCCGGATTTTTATCTGCAGGTTCGGTAGCAACGGGTTTTGGCGTCGGCGTTTGGGGTTGATGCTTGCGCAGGTCCTTGGGCACCATCTCCGGCTCGGTCGCCTCGAGATCGTCGAGCAGCGCATCGAGCTGGGCCTCAAGGCTCTGGTCCTGCTCGCTGGTTTGATCTTCGGGATGTTCGGGCTTGTCGGTCAAGGTCCGGGTCCTGCTGATTGGCCGTGCCGGGATGGATATGCCATCATGCCGTCGCACGGGTTTGCCTAACCGCTACACCCCGACTTATCGACGCAGACGGGGGGCGACTCAAGCCCGGACCGCCCAATGAATGCTAAGAGATGATTGATGCCGAACCCAGGCCATTCCAGCAGCAAATACCGGTTTTTCTGCCCCACGCTGCCGCAGTCGGCTGAAAACGGGGTATCGGACGCCTTGTGCCCGTTGGATCGCACGGAATCGCACCACGCCCGCAATGTTCTGCGCTTATCGGTCGGTGAAACCGTCGTGTTATTCGACGGTGCGGGTGGGGTCGCCTCGGCTGTAATCGAAGGGTACGAATCCAGCCGGGCGTTGTGCCGGATCACGGATTTCCGCTTGGACCCGCCGATAACGCCGCAATTGGTCGTCGCCTCGGCCGTGCCCAAAGGCCCGCGCGCCGACGCGATGGTGGACCAGCTCTCACAGTTGGGCGTCGATCGTTTTATCCCACTGCACACCGAGCACAGCGTGGCCGTGCCCAAGCCCACGAAGGTTGAGAAGTTCACCCGTGCAGCGGTCGAGTCGGCCAAGCAGTGCGGGCGTTCGTGGCTGATGCAAGTGGACCCACCGGCTCGGCCGGTGTCGGTCTGGGAAGATAAGGCGTTTGATTTGAAGCTCATCGCCGCGCCCGGGGGCGAGCCGTTGCCCGATCTTGCCGAGCGCGTGCGTGGTTGTCAGAGCGTGCTGGTTTTGATCGGCCCGGAAGGGGGGTGGAGCGCAGATGAATTAGCAAGCGCGGCAAACGCGGGCTGTCTGAGTTGGGCGATCGCACCGCACATCCTGCGTATCGAGACCGCTGCCGTGACCGCCGCGTCGATCCTGCGGTACTTGTGCCATACACATTAATCGTCCATCGTGCCCCCGGCCGCGCCGTTTAGCGGGCGATCGCAGATTGCCGGGTTTGGCACATCGGGCCAACGCGCAGGTCTGTGACCCGCCGCTAAACGTGAGGTCGCCACATGGCATCAATATGCGGGTATTCCGGCCGGCTGTTTTGTATTTCGCCGTCTCACGCGCATTGTTTTTGCCGTGCGTTGCGCGCCCCGGTAAGCTGGCGTGTATGCAGCGGCCGACACTGGAAAAACCCGACATCGACGAGAAAGGCGCACGCGACCAGCGCTCGGACAGGCGTCTTTTCATGCAGTTGATGTGCTTCGGCGCGTGCCGTGATACCGGCGCGGCGGTCGAGGCGGTGAAGAAATCGGGCTTGAAGGCTGTGGTCTACGAAGAGGTCAACAACCCGTTCGGCATCGGCGTGCTGACCATGAGCGAAGACCCCGCCGACTTCACCGGCCCGGTCCGGCGCCTGTTCCAAGGCCAACCCTTCGCCGCCATGCGCCCGATGCATGACCTTGTGATGTTCGGCCGAACCTATTCGCTGGGCTACGAGCCTGACCTGAACGACACCCTTTTTGAACGCCCCAAGCGCACTGCGCTGAACCCCGACTGGCCTTGGGCGATCTGGTATCCGCTGCGGCGCAGCGGCAGGTTCTCGCAACTGCCCGCGGAAGAGCAACGCTCGATCCTCATGGAGCACGGCACGATCGGCATGGCGTTCGGGCAGGCCGACTACGCCCATGACATCCGCCTCGCGTGCCACGGCCTGGACAAGCACGACAACGACTTCGTCGTCGGCCTCATGGGCAAGGACCTGCACCCACTTTCCGCTATCGTCCAGACCATGCGCAAAACCACCCAGACCTCGTTATACCTAGAACGCCTCGGCCCGTTCTTCGTCGCCAAAGCGGTATGGCAGGCGAAGATGTGAAAATGCCGTTAGCCATTGGCCTTTAGCACGATCCCATACAATATTCCGCACCCGGATTGACCAGACCCTAGACCCCATACCCTACCTTCCCATGCCCACACTCACCGAACGACACGCCGCCGCCGCAAAGACCCTCGCCGCCGTGGGTCAGTCACACGTCCTGAAGTTTTACGACGAGCTGAACGATGCGCAGCGCGATCAGTTGTTGTCGCAGGTCGAGGGGATCGACTGGCCGGAGGCCGGCCGGCTGATCAATTCGCACGTGTTGAACACGCCGCCGCTGCACCTGCCGAAGAACATCGAGCCCGCGCCGTGTTACGCGAACGTGCCGACGGACGAGAACGCCGGGCGTTACCGCGAGGCCCGGGCGCTGGGTGAAAAGCTTTTAAGCGAGGGCATGGTCGCCGCGTTCACCGTCGCCGGCGGGCAGGGCACGCGCCTCGGTTGGGACGCACCCAAGGGCACCTTCCCCGCCACGCCGATCACCGGTCGGCCGCTGTTCGGCGTGCTCGCGGATTACATCCTTAAAGCACAGGATAAGTTCGGCAGCGTCATCCCCTGGTACGTGATGACCAGCCCGACCAACCACGGACCCACCGTCGCGTTCTTCAAGGAAAACGACTATTTCGGGCTGGAACCCAGGAACGTCAAGCACTTCTCCCAGGCCATGATGCCCGCGATCGGCCTGAACGGCGCGCAGCGCGGCAAGGTTCTGCTCGCCGCCAAGGATTCGCTGGCGCTGTCGCCCAACGGCCACGGCGGGTCGCTCAAGGCGCTGCACGCCTCCGGCGCGATCGACGACATGAAAAAACGCGGCGTCAGCCAGATCAGCTACACCCAGATCGACAACCCCACCGTCCACGTCGTCGATCCTTTGTTCATCGGCCTGCACGCGCTCGACGGCGCGCAGATGTCCTCCAAGATGCTGCCCAAGACCGGGCCGAAGGAAAAGCTCGGCAACTTTTGCCTCGCCGATGGCAAGATGACCGTCATCGAATACTCCGACCTGCCGGATGAACTGGCCCACCAGACCACGCCAAACGGCGAGCTGCGTTTCCGGGCCGGCTCTATCGCCATCCACATGATCGAGGTCGGCTTCGTCGAAGACCTGAGTACATCGCCCGAAGGCTTCGCGCTGCCGTTCCACCGCGCGGAGAAGAAGGTACCCTGCATCGACCCGGATACCGCGAAGCCGATCGAACCGACCTCGCCGAATGCGGTGAAGCTGGAAACCTTCGTGTTCGATGCGCTGCCGTTGTGCGAGACGTCGATCCTCTACGAGACGGACCGCGTGGAGGAGTTCGCGCCGATCAAGAACGCCGATGAACCAGGTGCGGTTGATTGTCCTGCCACGAGTAAACAACTCCAGACCGAACGCGCCGCCCGTTGGCTGGAAAAGCACGGCATCAAGATCCCGCGCAACGCGGACGGCAAGGTGGACGCGAAGATCGAGATAAGCTGCCTGACCGCGATCGGTCCGGATGATCTGGCGGGTGTTGATTTGCCTATAGCGATCCAGGCGGGCGGGTCGGTGAAGAGAAGTTTTGCACGACGCACACGTTTCACATACCGTGAAATTAAAACCCGCGATGTCATCGCGGGTTTTGTGTGTTGCGTGGCGATGTATGGTTGAGGTCGGCGATAAAACCCCGACTGCGTGCCGGGGGTTTTGGAAGCTGAGTTGGGCATCCCTGCTGTTCTCCCCAAAGTGCTTCCCTGCCTTTCTCCTCTCCTGCTTTCTCCGTCTCCGTCTTTCTCCGCCTCCCGCTTTCTCCCGATCCGTCTTTCTCCCAAAAGAACGGTTTTCTCCTCTCAGCTTCCCTCCCAGGGTCTTTCTCCCACCCCGAGTTGTCCATGTAATGTACCCGATCTTTCATCGATTACAACCGGCATAAGCGGTTTAATGTGAACATAACACGGGTTTATTCGTCTTTATATAAAAGCCGGGTCTTTTTACGAGCTATGAGCGTAAATTTAGGTAATATAGATGTTTGGCGTTGTTAAATCAGGGCGTGTTTTATTCCATTTTTAGATGAACAAGCCCTTTGTCATATTTGAGGTATAATCGCGCGACTATTACAACCGGGGCCGCCGGGCCGTTTCGTGTTCTGGCTCATATTGATCCGATCGTCTTGCTATTCAGCGATTTATTTCAGGGTGGACCGTGTTTGTGGTCCAGATACCGGGTGAATTATGAAAATCAACGTAATGTGTGGCTGCGGCCATGGTTTTGAAGCCCCCGCTCAGCTCGCCGGCCAGGTGGTCCGTTGCCCGGCCTGCCGCAAGCCGGTGACCGTGCCCGCCGCCGCGCCACCGAGTCGGCCCACGCCGTATTCCCCCCAGGCACAGGCCCCGCGTCCGCCTCAGGCCCCGCCGCCGGAGGCCGAGGTCGATTTAAGCTGACCTGACCTCGCTCGACCAGAACGCGCTGGAAGGTTCGACGCCGCTCCACGGCCGTAGCGCAGCTCGATCCGTTCCAGCGCCGAAAACCTCCAGGCGTCAACGCTGCCGCCAGCGAATCGACCAGCAGCGACCAGGTCACGCAGGAGCTGGACGACCGTGATGACGGCCTTCTACGAGGTGGCTACGCCGGGAAAGAGATGCGCTTCGGCGGGGGCAGCGGCGTGGAAGATGAAGCTCTTGATCGGGCTGGGCATCGCGGTCGTGACGATCGGTATCGGCATCGGTGTGGGGCTTGCACGTCCTGAAGACCGAGTACGGCGTGACGTCGGAATTCGTCAGCGGTATGCTTCCGGGCAGTCCGGCGAAACGGGTACCGCCATGCCGCCGCAGGTGGTGGAGCCGCGCGTATGATCGATGAGAACACGGCGTGCAGAGCTCGGTGGTTCCTGCGAACAGCGGCGTCGGTCAAGGGTATCGAGATCGTCGCCGATCGGCCTGATCCGGTGCGCTACGGCTTCAAGGTCAGTGTCGTGCCGGCGTCGAGCTCGAACGATCGTCGTCTGAGCATGGCGACATCGGTGGTGCTGTACCGATCACTGGATGAGCAAGGTCCCTTCACGCAGGTGGACCGCACGCAGGTCGCGGGCTTTGATCGCACAACCGGCGCGCTTGCGTTTGAGTTATTCGATGACGTGCCGGCGTCGGTCAGCGCGAACCGTTTGTATTACCGGCTGACGGGTTTTGACAGCGATTCGCGCCGTTTGTTTGACACGCCCGCCGCCGGGTTCGCGCGGGTGCCCAAGCCGACGCTTTCGCGGGGCAAGGTGGCGTGGCCGATTACATCCGACGGCTCTGACTTGCCGGGGATGCGCATCCAGGCACGGATCGACGCGCCGGGCTGGGAGGACGTGTTGTTGTGGCGCGTTGCGGCCGAGGGTGCGGGCGAGCAGGCGGTGCCCGAACCGCCTTCGGGGTTGCCCGTGGTTGTGGAGTCGGCGGTCCACACGCCGACGGGTATCGCGATCGACGGCAACGGGGTCGGTCGTTGGCGGATGCGTTGGGTCGGTGAGGTGCTTGAGAAAAAGGGCACGGCCGGTGCTACGGTCGCCGGCGTCCTGCCTTACGCCAGCGGCGGCGGGTTGGACTACCGGATGGTCCCGGACGAGCAGGCTTTTTCATCGATCGATCGTTCGGCAACATCTACAGGTGTCACCGCGGTTTCGTTTGTCCCGCAAGGTGAACGCGAACAGACGCTATCGATCGCGTCTTTGCCGACACCGACGAACGTGACCGCGACGGCGTATGACGGGCGTGTGCGCCTGGGCTGGGACAGCTCGGCGCTGGTCGCGGGGCTTAAGCGTTATGACGGCCCGGTCGGGATCGTGGTCCGCCGTGTGGATTCTTCCGGCGCGGTCCGCGTGTTGGCGCAGCTCCCGGTCGACAGCACGGGCTACACGGACACGGATGTGGCGAACGGCGCGGCGGTGTCTTACGAGGTGTCGCTGGTAAGCGAGGGCGTGTCGGCGTCGGACCCGCTGGTGTCGGCCGAGGCGTGGGTGAGCGGGCACGGTGCGATGCCCGTGCTCGTCCCGTGCGATCCGGTGTTCAAGACCGCACGTGTCACGCCTGGCGAGGGGCTGAACCGGTTGTTTGTTTCGTTGGGCGTGAACGAGTTGAGCTACGACGGGACGGGGATGGCTGCGCTACGGCTTCAGGGCAAGCTGGTGGAGCTTTTAACGAATACACCCGGGGTGTCGGTGGTTGACCGTGCGGCGTTAAGGTCATTCGTGCAGACGGGCACGGGCGGCGCATTGGCCGGGCCGATGCGCAGAGCCGCGGGCATGCCGGCACAGGTGCAGTTGCGTCTGGTGGATTCGACCGGGCCGGGGGGCGATGGGCTGTCGCTGTGGGCGACGGACCTGGCGACCGGGCAGGCGCGGTTGTTGGCGCAGTCGGGCACGGCGAACGCCGATGAGCAGGCGGCGCTGTTCGTGACGGCGTTACGGACGTATCTGGAATCGCGGTTGCCCGAGTCGCCCGCCGAGGCGCTTCCCGGGGAGGAAGCACCGAAGCTCGTGGTGGTCGGCCCGATCACTCCGGTGGACCAGCCGGTGCTGTATTACAGGGCCGACGAAGTGGCCGACCGTTTGGCGCAGGCGGGTGATCAGGCGGGCGGTGACACGGCGGTGGTTACGCGCAGCTTCTGGATCAAGGATACACGGAAAGACGTGCAATCGATCGATCCCGGCACAATGTCGGGCGCGGTGCTGGTGGTCGGTCGTGTGTGGACGGGTGCCGGCGCGATGCCCGGCGTGAGTCTGGACGCGATCGACGCCGTGGGTGGTCGGTTGATCGATCGATTCACGGCAGAGGAATTGAACCCCGAGGCGGTGCGGGCGTTTGCGCAGTGGTGCGGCGCTTTGCGTCTGCCGTCGGAGCCGGTGCCGCCAGCGGATTCGCCGTTGCTCGCGATGGAATCTTCGATCACGCCGATCCACCCGGTCTGGCGTCAGGCGTCGATCGGTTCGGATGCGCCGAGTGGTTCGGCGTACCCCGGCACGACCGCTACGGCGAATGCGGGCGCCACGCCGTTGTCGTTCGGCCTGCCGTTGCCCGCTGCGCTCGGTGGTTTACAGGATATCTCGACGCGCGAGCCGGACCACCCGTTGTACGCGGTTCGGCCGCATGTTGCGCCGAAGTTCCCGCTGACGTTCGACGAATGGGTGAAGGCTTACGCCGATTACGTCGAGGCGGACTGCGCCGCGTTCGTTGAAGGTTTCGAGCAGGTCCGTCGTATCCAGCAGGCCAAGCCCGGGCCGATCTACCCGGACCTGATTATCCGTGGCGAGCGGAAACTGACCAGCGGCGAGCCGATCCCGGCGAGCGCGGGCGGGTTGCGGATCACGCCGGCGGCGTTGAGTGTGCATACGTTCTTCCCCATGGGCGCGTCGGGGCAGCCGATGATCGATTACCGTAGCGGCCTGTCGGAGATGTTCCGTGCTCGGCCGTGGGCGATGTCGCACGCGTGGAAGCTTGTCGGGCCGGTGACGGCGGACCCGTTCCTCAAGGCGGAGCTGTACGGCGTGGAGGACGGCAGGTACGGCCGGTTGGCGCTCCCGGACAAGCCCGCGCCGTTTTACATGTTCATCGCCGCGGACCTGCTGACGGACATCGGCAACCGCGAGGGTCACAACTTCCGACAGCGCGCCATCGAGCGGGCGTCGTCGGCGCTGTCGGTGATGATCAACCTCAGCGGCCAGCAGGTCACGCAGGAAGACAAGCAGCAGGCCACCGATGCGCTGCTCGTGCTGGTCTTTGTGAAGGACCCCGGCGCGATCGAGAAGATGTCGGACAGCGGGTTCCGCCAGATGTTCTTCTCGGTCCCCCCGGCGATGCAGACGGACGTGCTGCGGATGCTCGTCGACCGCATCGGGCCCAAGGCCTGGGAGTGGGCCGGGGAATTCGACTCGGTGGATTGGCCCGCGTTCTGCTGGCGGTCGGCGGACGAGATGGACTGGGCGACGCGTGACACGACCGGGCTTGTCCCCGAAGACACGCGGCTGTCGCTGCGGTCGTGGCTGGACCAGCGTGAGACGGGGCCGCAAGACGCGCCCGACGTGATCACGGCGACCGGCCCGGCGGACGGGGCGCGGCCGAATTAAGCATGGATTCAACTCAACGGTCGGGTTGTGTCGGCACCACCGCGGGGTCGAAGTCGTTATCGAATATCCGACGGTCCAGCCAGGACGGCGGCGAGATGTCCGCGGAGTTGCGCCACGCGCTTAGGAAAAGGTCTGCGGTGAAAGCGGCGGCGTCGCGCGTGCGCTCGATGGTGAAGGCGCGCACCTGTTCATCCGCCAGGTTCAGGTCCGACCATTCCGGGTATTTCGGTTCCATTTCGTACACGCGGTCGACCAGCGCGTGGCTCTTGGCCAGTTCTTCGAGCGTGAACGTGAAGATGTCGTTTGAGGTCAGCGGCGTGGGCAGTGGCTCGGCGAAAAACTCGTTATAGGGGATTTTGGTCGGCAGGGCGTCGACCTTGTTGTGGATGCCCGTGCGGGTGTAGGGCACGCCTTCCTCGGCCCGGCCGTCCCAGTGGACCGAGGTGTGCAACGGCATGTGCAGGTCAGCGGCGTAGTGGGCGAGGGTGCCGGCGTAGACCAGGCACTTGGCGCGGATGTACGGGTTGTCCGGATACGCGCGGTGCTCGGCGAACGCCATTGTCAGCTTCTGCGTCCACTCGGTGATCGCGTAGGGCAGCGTGCCCGCCTTGGACGGATCGACGCCAAGCTCCTGGCAGAGCCTGATGTAGTCGTAGCGCAGCAGCGGCAGGTCGTGGCCCTGCAGGAGTTCGATGTCGATAAAGTGTTCGGGGAACTCGCAGTGGTTCAGTTGCGGCAGGTTCCGGTCTTTGAAGACGTCGGGGTCCAGCGCGTTGTGCCCGACGGCCGGTGCGCCTTCGCGGAAGAAGGCGGGGACGTCTTCGGGCATCGACTTCGCGGCGGCGACGGCTGTGTAGTAGTGGCCCTCGTCGTGCCAGGCTTTTGATACTTGCGCGCACGCAAGGAGCGTGGCGACGGATGCGCATACGGACAGTGCCAGCGTTTTAAGTTTCATGCTTTGGTCCCGCCCAGGGTATGAGTCGTGTTATTCGGCTTTCGGCACGGAGCCGGGCGAGCCGATATCGATGCCGTTGAAGTCGCCTTTGGGTTGATTCTTTTTTGCGCCGTCGATGCCTTTGTCGGACAGTTTCCAGTTAAATCCGTGGTCGTTCAGCTCCGCGTCGAGCTTGTCGTGGGGCAGGTAGATGCTCGCGCCGTCCGGGCTGTCGCTTGGCCAGTCGCCTTCGTCGTCGTAATTGACCTCGTCGACGGTCGCGCCGTCGGCGTCGATCAGGCGGAGTATCTCGTTGTCGGCGCTCGGGCCGTTGGCGAGGTTGTATATCCCGTCATCGCCCCAGCCGGTGACGGGGTAGACGGCGAACGATCCGCCCCAGGCCGCATGGAAAGCAGCGGGCGTTGTGCTGCTGGGCACAAGCACGGCCGCCTCACCCGGCTCAAGCAGCACGCCGTCACGCACGGCCCCGGTCTGCCCGTCCTCGTCCGCCAGCGCCCAGCCGGAGATATCCACCGCCGCGTCGGAGGCGTTATAGATCTCGACCCACTCGACGGAGTTGGGCTTGCCCTTGTCGCCCGGCACGTTCGGGTCCGGTGGCCAGCCCTCGTTGCTGTTGGGGTTGTACATGATCTCGCTGATGACTACCTGCGCGCCGCAAAGGTTCGCGGTGATGAGTAACACGCCCACGATCAACCACAACCGGGATTGCATAAGCATCTCCTTTAGACGACGGATCACCCACACTGTACCCGGCCGTGGAAGTGTGACCAAGCATTTTATTTGCCAGCGCACCGGCCCGACTTTTTTATTCGGGGTCGAAGACGACCTCGATAACCCGGCCGTCGTCGAGCCGTGCCGCGCCGCGCCACGATCCGTCCTTTTGCGGCAGCAGTTCGATCTTTCCCTGGAGGGTTTCAAGAGGCAGGGCGTCCAGCTCCTTGTTGCCGAAGTCTTTCAGTTCGTTGGGCTGCTGGATGGCGATGGCCAGGCGTGCGTCGGAGGCGGCGAGTGTGAGGGTGCCGCTTGCCAGTTTCAGCGAGCTGCCGTCCGCCTGAAGATCGATCAGGGCGACGTTGATGCTGCTGATCAGCGGGGCGTTGGCGAGCGCGTTAGTGTCCTGCGCACCGGGGAAATCCTCGCTACCCTCAAAGCCGCCACCGAAGGGATCGGTCGGCTGTCCGCCCGCCTGCCCGCGCAGGTTAATGATGAGCCGGTATTGGCCCGCGGCGTGCTTGAGCTTCTCGGTGTAGATCTCCTGCTTGGCTTTTGACCACTGTTCGCTCAAAGCGCCGGCGGTGCGGTCGGTGGCGTTGCTCATGCGTCGCGCGAGGTCGCGTGCGGTCAGTTCGTCACCGCCGGCCGAGGCGACGAGCGCGGCGACGGCGGCGTCGGCGAGTTCAGGGTCACTGCTGGCCGCGAGCGTCAGCAAATCCTGTTCACTGTTCACGGCGGAAGTCCAGGCCGACGGATCGGGCAGCCCGGTGGTCGAAACCTGCTGCGCGAACCAGCTGACCACCTGCGTGCGCGAATCGGTGACGCGCAGCAGACCGGCGACCATCGGCGAAGAGCCGTTGACTGATTCGTAGAGCCGTGCGGCGAACGTGCCACGTTGCTCGGGCGAGAGCGCCTGGAGGGGTTGATCGAGTTGTCGGCCGGAGCGCACCAGCGCATGGGCGGCCTGTGTGATGGCGGGGCCCCGGCCTTCGACGACGACACGCACCAGCGCCGCGGTCGCGGGGCCCGCATCCTGCTGGTTAGCCAGGAACGCGACCAGTTGCGGCGGGGTGACGGTTTCCGCGAAGGCGGCGTCGAGTATCAGCGAAAGCCGATCGGGCGCGGCGGCGTCCTCTCCGAACCCGGTTGTGGGTTGTGCGGGTGTGTTGCCTTCGGTGATCTGGAAGTGCTTGAGCGCTTTCCAGCCCAGGGAGCGTGTCTCGGGGTCACCGGCGTTCAGTGCGCGGTAGATGCTGTGCCCGGTGGTGGTGATCGGGATGCGTGCGATGCCTCGTAGCTTGGGTCGGGCGGGGCGTTGCGCGTCGGGGTCGGCGGGGCCGAAGGTGAGTTCGATCAGGCCTTTTGAGAGCCTGGAGATCGGCCCGCCACCCGGCGCGGAGGTGGCGAGGACCTCGACGGTCCTGCGTGACACAGCCGGGTTGGCCGAGCCGAGCAGTCCGTGCTCCATCCACTGCGCGGCGAGGTCGCTGGTGCCGGCGGCGTCGGCGACGTAGACGATCGCCTGATCGAGCGCATCGCCTTCGAGTGAGTCGAACTTGATCCCACCGCCGACGAGCGCCGCGCCCTCGGGCTTATTCGCCAGCGCGATGACTAATTGCTGCAGGACGTAGGCGACGCCCGGTCCCTGCGGGTCGGCGATCATCTGGTTGGCGGTGTCGATCATCTGTCGCTGTCCGGCGGGGTCGTTGTCCTGCGTGGACAGCAGGCCCCCGAGCGCCAGGAGCTTGGACCCGGGGTCCATCTGGTCGAACGCGCCTTTCAGCAGCGCCAGTGTCGCGGGGGTCGGCGGGACGGTGGAGGCGAGTCCGGCTGTGGCGGTGCGCGAGGCCTCGGGATCGCCGCCCTTGAGGAGCTTGTCGATCAGTCGGTACAGCGCGTCGCCCTGTTGCGCCCGTCCGTACATCGAGGCGCGGCTTAACACGCCGGCGACGATGCGCTGGGTTAGTGGGTTCTCGTCGGCGAGCATCAGCGTCATCTGGGAGACGGCGGCGAAGTCCTCGGCGGTCAGCTCCGCGCCGCCGGCTGAGCGGGTCGCGACCTGTTTGAGCGCGGTCAGGTCGGATTCCTTGATCGACCAGGGCATCGGCGGTTCGCCGGTGAAGCCCAGCTCGTCGGTGCGCTCGGGGACTTCGTACACGGCCCAGAGGTGGGCGGGCAGGGCCGCCTGGAAGGATTCGGGCAGGTCGCGCACGTGGTCACGCAGATCGCGGTAGGCCTGTGCTTTTTCGCGGAATTCAAGCTCTTCGTTGCGGCGTTGTTCGGCGGCCTGTCGTGCCTCGGCGGCGGAGGGGCGGGTGCCGCCGGTCTGGCGTGTGTTGGCCCGGTCCGGGCGTTCGGGTTCCAGCGCGGCGAGCCGGTCTGGCCTGAGCTTTAATAGATACCCGGTTTCGCCGCTCTTGACCTCCGCGCCGGGGATCGCGCGTTCCAGTTGCCAATACATCACACCGCGCGGGCTGACCGTGATGTCGCGCGCCAGCACGGGGACTTCTTCGGTCAGTTCGCCGGTCGGTTCGGTGACTTGCTGTG
Organism: Phycisphaerales bacterium; assembly: GCA_041402025.1. Taxonomy (GTDB): domain Bacteria; phylum Planctomycetota; class Phycisphaerae; order Phycisphaerales; family Phycisphaeraceae; genus JAJRRS01. The sequence goes on from JAWKTA010000026.1 coordinate 29,780, forward strand.
CCGATGCGGCCTGGGGTTGTTCCGCGGTCTGGTCCAGTTGGTTGAGGTCGACCTGACCGATGTTTCGTAATGCACCGATCGACAGCGGGCTTTCGGAGGGTGACTGGCCCGAGCCGAATCCGCCCCCGCCGGCTTGACCGGTGTTGTTCTGATCGTCACGGACGATGCGCCAGGCGATGAAGCGGCCGCCCTTGAGTTTCAGTGACGGGGTTGACAGCCGGGTCTGTTGATTTTTGGGTGTGACGATGACCGGGATCTGGATCAGGCGTCGGCCGGGTTGTGGCTGGATGCTCCAGACCTGACTCTCGACCGAAGCTTCAAAGACGCGCTCATCCGAGAGCAGCGCCGCGATGTCCAATTCAAGGTTCGGCTCGGCGGGCTGCTCGGCCTGGCTGTTGTCTATAAGTTGCGCATCGACGTTTAGCGGCGTCAGGGCCGCGCCTCCCACACACAGCCCAATCGCCAGGGCGGTGGTCACGGCATGGGTTCGCATCTTCGCGTCCATCGGGAACTCCTCAAGCTGTGGCAGGTCGGCCGGGCGGGCCATGCACGGCGTACACGATCGATCGCACGTTGGGTGGGCACGCTGTCCGGGGCTTGGCCATTTTATCCCAACCGGCCCGCAGCCGCACCTGAAACATTTCACCCCGCCAGGCCCCCAGCGAATCCCGATTAATAGGCCCGGGGAGAGATCGCTGCGCGCATATTCATCATGCTCGGGCTTGGGATCGGCCCGGATGCCTAGAACTTGAGCGTGGCCTGTTCCTTGACCGGGCGGGAACGGGTGCGTGAGTTGAAAAATTTTCTGGCGAGACAGGCCTTGGCGGGGGCGCAGAGCGGTTTGACGGGCGGATCGGGCGAACGATGGGTCTGATCGTATCGGCTGGCACGGGTGTTGCATTTTAGGTGTGTTGACATGACACAAGCCACCCCCGCGGTGTAGCGGGGGGATGGGCGGATGCCTGACCTGGCATCCGCTCAATTATCTAAGGCTTGACACGTTCGCCGTGCGGGGCGTTCAGGCGCACCGTGTAAGGCGGTCAAGCGCGCGTAACGGACGAGACGGGCCGATCCAGGCCCATTAACAACTTGGAGACCTACGATATGAGGTGGATAGCAAGCGGCGCAACGCCCATTGCACTTTTGATCCTGGCCCTGACCCTACTGGGTACGGCGGGTGTTGCACAGGCGCAGGACGCCACGCAAGAAACGGTTGCCGCCGTGGCGGAGACGGTTGACGCGACGGTAGATGCCGCGACCGATGCGGTGGAAGAAGCCGCCGAAGCTGAAGAGGTCGCTTACCTGCCTCAAGGCACGGCCGACATCCTCTGGCTCTTGATCGGCGGCGTGCTGGTCATGTTCATGCAGGCCGGTTTCGCGATGGTCGAGACAGGGCTTACGCGGGCCAAGAACGCAACGAACATTATGACCAAGAACACCATGGACTTCTGTCTGGGTGCTCTGCTCTATTGGTCCATCGGCTACTGCGCTGTCAGGTTCAACCTGATGTACCAGGCTTTACGGACGACGCCGGGCAACCCCACGGTCTTGGGCATCGCGGGTTGGCTGGACTTTGACGCCATCTCCGGGTTCATCACCCGCAGCACGTCCGACCTGAGCAACATGGGCCCGGACTACAACCCCGGGTACACCTGGTACACGGACTTCTTCTTCCAGGCGATGTTCGCCGCGACCTGCCACGATCGTGTCTGGTGCGGTGCCGATGGCGGATCAAGCTCCAGCTTCATGGTCTTCGCCACCCTGTTTGTTGCGATCGCCTACCCGATCACCGGTTCCTGGAAGTGGGGCGGCGGCTGGTTGAATGACCTGGGCTTCTACGACTTCGCAGGCTCGACGATCGTCCACTCGGTCGGCGGGTGGGGCGCTGGTGATGGTCCTGCTGCTTGGCCCTCGCCTGGGTAAATACAACGCCGACGGTTCGAGCAACGCGATCCCCGGCCACAACCTGACGCTGGCCGCGATCGGCGTGTTCCTCCTGTGGTTCGGCTGGTTCGGTTTTAACGGCGGGTCGGTCCTCAGCAGCGATCCGGCACTGGTCTCGCTCGTGCTCGTGACGACGTCGATGGCGGCGGCGGCGGGCGGCGTGGCGGCGGCGCTTGTCTCTTGGTTCGCGGCCGGCAAGCCCGACCTGACCATGGCGGCTTAACGGCATCCTCGCGGGCCTGGTCGGCATCACCGCCGGCGCGGACCAGATGGCGATCTGGGAAGCGGTCGCGATCGGCGGCATCGCCGGTGTGCTGGTCTACTTCGCGGTCATCATGTTCGACCGTGTGCTGAAGATCGACGACCCCGTGGGTGCGACGAGCGTCCACCTGGTCTGCGGCATCTGGGGCACCCTGGCGGTCGGTATCTTCGGCAACCTCGCCAGCCCGGCCGCGGCTGGGCTACCAGCTTGCAGGCATCGCCGCGATGGGCGCGTTCACCGTGGTCTTCGCCTTGATCGTCGGCGTCGCCATCAAGGCCACCATGGGCCTGCGTGTCTCCGACGAAGAGCAGGTCGAGGGTCTGGACCTGGGCGAACACGACATGGCCGCCTACCCCGACTTCCAGCAGACCACCATCAAGAGTTACCAGCTACGCGAAGCGTGATTGACGTTCCTAATAGAATCTCGTCCGTGTTGCCGCCGGTGGGTGATCTTAAGCTCCTCACCCACCGGCCGGCCACGGCAAGTAAAAGAACACCTTGGAGAATCAGACCATGCATATGATCGAAGCAGTCATCAAGCCCTCGGCCCTGCCCGCTCTTAAGAAGCGGCTGACCGAGCTGGGCATCCTGGGCATGACCGCCCTGGAGTGCAAGGGCTACGGCAAACAGCGCGGGCACACCGAACGCTACCGCGGCGCACGCATGGACGTGGGCTTCGTACCCAAAGTCCTCTTGAAGATCGCCGTCAAGAGCGACGACCTGGACAACACCATCAAGGCCATCACCGACGCGGCACGCACCGGGAAGGTCGGCGACGGCAAGCTCTTCGTCTACCAGCTCGGCAAGGTCGTCCGCGTCCGCACAGGTGAAATGGACAACGACGCGCTCTAACAAGATCCCACTAAAATCGACATTTTTATCCCCCACCGAAGCCCACGGAGACCAGCCGTGGGCTTTGTATTTTAGTGAGTACCAGTCGGGCGTTGTTTGATCACCTTCGCCGGGTTGCCCGCGACGACGACGCCGGGTTCGACGTCACGTGTGACAACCGAGCGTGCCCCGACCACGGTGTTGTCGCCGACCGTCACACCCGGGCCGATGAACGCGTCTGCGCAGACCCAGACGCCACGCCCGATCGTGATGGTTGAGCGGATCAGCGGCAGCTCGGGCTTGGTGTAGTCGTGCGTGCCGGCGCAGAGGTGGGTGTTCTGTGAGACGACCGAGTGTTCGCCGAGCGTGACTCGGCCGAGGTTGTAGACGGTGACGTTGTCCCCGAGCATGGCGAAGTCGCCGAGCGTTAACAGCCAGGGGTGCACGATGCGCGTAGTGGGGCGGGTGCCGCTTGCCTTGCCGACGGTTGCGCCGAAAGCGCGCAGCCAGAAACGCCGCCAGCCCATCGCGCGGCCCGGACTGAAACGGATCAGTGTGGCCTGCACGGCGTGCCATGCGAACCGGCGCAGGTATTCGCCGCGGGAATAGGGGAACGCCGCCACGCGGTCCAGCCGCTGGAACGTGCCTGGGTAGCCATCTTGTGAGGGCCGTTCGGTCATCGCGTGTTCCCGTGAGCCTTTACGCCACCACCGGTTGCCGGTTCATCGGTGCCGTTAACGGTTTCATCGGCCACACCGGGCGTCCGGCCCGACACGATGGTTTTGAGCAGCTTTTCCCATGCTGCACAGGCGTGCCTTCGATCGTAGGTCTGGTCCATGGCCTGTCGCGCGGCTTCGCCCATGCGGCGGCAGGCGTCGGGATCGTTTGCGAGTGCAGTGATCGTTTCGGTCAGACCCGCGACATCGCCCACCGCGACGACACGGCCCGAACCTGTTTCTGTAAGCACCCGGCCGACCTCGGCCTCGGCTTTGCCGATGAACACCGACGCCCGGCCCGCCGCCATGATCCCGTAAAGCTTCGACGGCACGAGCAGCCCGGTCATCGCGTCCGCCTGGCTGATCAGGTGCAGGTCCGCCAGGCTCAGCGACGCACGGATCGCCTCGCGCGGCTGGTAAGGCTTGAACAACGCGTTGGTCAGGCCGTGTTCTTCGCAGTACGCTTGCAGTTGCGACATGTGCTTGCCGCCGCCGACGAAAACAAACCGCACATCATCACGGCTCTTAAGCGCCTCCATCGCGCCACGCATCGTGTCGATGTCATGCGCCAGCCCGAGGTTGCCCGAATACATCACCACGAGCTTGCCTTGCAGGCCCCATTCATTGCGCAAGGGATTCGCGTCACGCGGCAGGGGTTCCAGCTCATCGACATCCGCCCAAGGCGGGATCAACGCGATCTTCTTCGGGTCCACGCCCTTGCCGATCAATCGGTCGCGCATGCACCGTCCGAGCACCACCGAGCAGTCCGAGTGGTTGAAGATGAAACGGTGAACCTTTTCAAGCACCCGCGCGGGTAGGCCGCCTTCTTTTATTAATCCAAACGCGATCGGCACATCCGGGTACAGGTCCATCACCCAGTAAACCGTCTTGCAGCGCTTGACCACCTTCAGCCCCCACCCGACCAGCGCGATGAAAGGAGGCGTGGTGAACGGAACGATCACGTCCGGCTTCCTGATCGAAAGAACCTTGATCATCGCGAGCACGTAGAACAGAGCGAAATCGATCATACGCGCGATGATGGTGGACTTGCCGAACAGGCTCTTGCCGACGCGGTGGATCTCGATCCCGTCGATGGTCTCACGCTTGGGTAGTGCCGCGCCCTTGCTGCCGTAGATCGACCGGGATGCGACGACGGCGACCTCGTGGCCGTGACCCACCAGGTGCTTCGCCAGGTCGTGCGCGTGCTGCGCGGTGGCGGCGTGGTCCGGATAAAAAGCCTGATTCAGAAGGATGATGCGCATCGTGTTCTTTTGTGCATATCAAAGTGCCGGGAAGTTACTTCGGCCCGATGAGGTAGTCGGCTAAGCGTTGGTTTTGCAAGGTCCGATCGTGTCCGGCCCCATCCGGGGCCTGCGCCATGGCACCAGCTTCGGGTCACCCGTGGCGGTGCCCCCGCCCGTGACCGATATACTAGGATATCGCGGCCGATCGGGTCGCGCACCGTGATTACGGCGAAGGGATTGCATGATCGACGTCATGATTATCACGCACAACGAGGCGATCAACCTGCCTCCCTGCCTCCAGGCCCTGCAGGGCTGGACGAACAAGGTTTTCGTGATCGATTCCGGCTCGACGGACGGGACGCAGGACCTGGCTCGCTCGTTCGGGGCCGAGGTCGTACATCACGACTGGCCCGGTTACGCCGAGCAGAAGAACTGGGGCATGGAGAACCTGCCCCTGGAGTCGCCGTGGCTTTTGATTGTGGACGCCGACGAGGTGATCACCCCGAAGCTGCGCAACCTGTTGGTCGAGCTGGCGGGCAAACCGGTGGACAGCGTCCCGGAAAACGGTTTTTTCATCAACCGCCTGACGTACTTTCTGGACCGCCCGATCCGTCACTGTGGGTACTACCCCAGCTGGAACATGCGGTTTTTCAAGCGTGACAAGGGCCGTTATGAGAACCGGCTGGTCCACGAACACATCATCATCGACGACCCGATCGGCAAGATACGCGAGCCGATGCTGCACGAAGACCGCCGGGGCCTTGAGCACTACTTCGCCAAACACAACCGCTACTCGACGCTGGAAGCGCGTCAGTTATTCCTGGACATCACGCAGCCGGAGTCGCAGGGCAAGTCGGCAAACGTCACGGCCGAGACACGCCGGCGGCGTTGGCTGAAGCGCAACGTCACCCAGTTCGTCCCGCTGCCATCGCTATGGCGTTTCCTTTACATGTACGTGATCAAACTGGGCGTGCTGGACGGCGCGGCCGGGTTCGAGTTCTGCCGGTTTATCGCGACGTATGACTCGATGGTGGCTTTGAAGCTGCGTGAGATGCTCCGTCAGCGCAAGCGTGCCGATCGCCACGCCACGGAGATGCCCGCCACCGCAGGGTCCGCGCTCTCCGTGCCGGAAGGCTCGGCGCAGGTCTCGACGCGGCGCGCGATACCCGTGCCCAGGCCCCAGGTCGGGGTGATGCAGATGCAGCCGGAGGCCAGCCCCTGGAGTTTCAAGGAAAAACTCGGGCGCGCCGTCTGGATGATCGTCGGCAAGCCGATCTTCCGGATCAGCTTCCACAACTGGTACGGCTTCCGCGCCCGGCTGCTTCGGCTCTTCGGGGCGCGGATCGGCACCGGCGTCGCCATCCGGCCCAGCGTCAATATCGAGGTCCCCTGGATGGTCGAGATCGAGGACGACGCGACCATCGGCGACTACGCCATCATCTACAGCCTCGGCATGGTCACGATCGGCAAACGCTCGATCATCAGCCAGTACTCGCACCTGTGCGCCGGCACCCATGATTACGCCGACCACGCCTTCAAGCTCCTGCGCGCCCCGGTCACGGTCGGGTCCGACGTGTGGATCGGCACCGACGCGTTCATCGGCCCGGGCGTTTCCATCGGCGACCTCTCCGTCGTCGGCGCGCGCTCCAGCGTCTACAAAAGCCTGCCGCCGAAGATGGTCTGTGTCGGCAACCCGGCCAAGCCGATCAAGGAGCGGAACCTCAAGTGATTCAAGGCGACGCCCCTGTATCGCAGCCGCAGCCCGTCACAACGATCGTGCCGGAGCCGCGCCGACGCGTCTTCCGCAGGCTGACGCGCAGCGGGCAGATGGCGGACTTCGCCTGGCGGTGGTCGCAGCGGTTGTTTTTCCATCCCACCCCGGTCCGCGCCAACGCCTGGCGGTGCTGGTTGCTGCGACGCTTCGGCGCCAAGGTCCACCGCTCCGTCGTCATCCACCCGACGGTCAGGATCGTTCACCCCTGGAACCTCACCATCGACCACGGCTGCGCCATCGGCCACAACGCCGTGTTGGACTGCCAGGCCGCGATCACGATCGGTGCCGAGACCCGGATCAGCCAGTTCTCGCACCTGTGTACCGCCACGCACATCTACGACCAGCGGGCCATGCCCATCATCGGCCGGCCCATCACGGTCGGGGAAAAGTGCTGGCTCGCGGCGGATGTGTTTGTCGGCAGCGGCGTGCGCGTGGGCGACAGCGTCGTCCTGGGGGCGCGTAGCAGCGTGTTCCGCGATGTGCCCTCGGACGTGGTGATGGTTGGTTCGCCGGCACAACCCATCCGCGATGCCGCGCAGACGCAACCCTCAAGCGACTTGACTTAAGTTTCCGCCCGGCTTCTACCCCGATCACCGGATCGGCTTGGTAATCCGCACGATCATGTTGTCCAGGCACGCGGGGTTGCCCCGCATCCGGCGGGTGCGCATCAACAGGTGATACAGCGGCTGGAACGGCCCGGGGAAATACCCGTTCGTCCCGTCGAACTGGAAGTAGGCGTACTCCGGCTGGTTCAGCCCCGCCGCGGCCGCGGCCGCATTGATCTGCCCGGGCTTGTTCACGCGGTAAAACACCGGGTAGTGTTCGACCTCTTTCTCCTGCGCGCGGCGCAGGAGCGTGTGGACGATCTCGACCAGGCCCAGCCGTTTAAGCCACTTGGCCACGAGCGTGAAGAACGCTGAGCCGTTGGAGGTCAGGAAGATGAACTGCCCCCCGGGCTTTAGGCATCTTTCCACGGCCCGGAAAAACCCTTCCGGGTCCTTCACGTGCTCGACCACAAACATCGCGAAGGCCACGTCGAAATAGTCCGCGGGCAGTTCCGCATCTTCCAAAAGGCACCGCTGCAGGTGCGGCACGACCTTGTCATCGATCGGTACTTCGGGGTCCGGCTCGATGCCCCAGTATTCGCCCGCCATCGCCGACAGCAGCCACTGGTATTCATCCTTCGTCCCGATCCCGTGCCCGCACCCGATGTCCAGGACCCTCGGTGATTCATGCGCCAGCAGCGCCTTGAGCAGGATCAGCGTGAATAGCGGTTGGGGGGCCGTATCGGTCCGGTCGTTGAATCCACCCCGGAATGAATCAAAACCGCGCTCACGGTCTTCGGGCGTGATGTCCTTCAGCCCGACGTTGGTCGGCCACCTGGACCAATCGAATACTCTGGGCACGGTCATATTTCATCTCCAAAAGATCGGCCATCATAGCCGTATCGCGGCTGGTGTGGTGGGCGCGGATAGGATCACATCAAACCGCAATACTCGCCGCGTTTGGGAGGCTCCGCGAGCATACGGTCGTGTTCGTCGCGCTCTTCCCGGGTGGCGAAGCGTTCACCGATTTTTTTGGCGGGGACTCCGCCGTGGATCTCGTAGGGCGGGATGTCCTTGGTGACCACGGCGCCGGCGGCGACGATCGCGCCCCGGCCGATCCGTGCCCCGGCGATCACCGTCACGTTGTAACCCAGCCAGGCGTCGTCCTCGATCACCGTCGGCTTAAGCTCGGGTCGGCCGGAGAAAATGATCGGCACGCCCGGCTTGTCGAACATGTGATCCCCGCCGAGGATCGCGACACAAGGCCCGAGCATCACGTACTTGCCCAGGCTCACGCCCGGACCGATCCGGCACCCCGCGGCGACGTAGCTGTAGGCCTCGGCTCGCAGGTCCGACGAGATCATCGCGGGCCCGCCGATGTAGAACGTCGGGTGGACGTGACGCAGCCCGTGACGCCGGAGCCTGAACCACATCAGCACCTTCCGCCGCGCGTCGTAAATCCAGCGGACTTCCCGAATTTTGCGCTTGATATTGCCGATCATGAAGTCAGGCCGTGGCCCCCCCGGGGCACGAGGGTCCGCTTGTGTTATCCAAAAATTAACAACGTCTAAAACGTCTATCGGCAGAACGCGTAAAGCATTAAAACGGGGCGTTCGCCCGCCAAACAAGGCCCGATTATAGTATACGATCCGCCGCGGCCGGTGTTCCCAGAATCGATCGACGAGCCGAGAGCAGCATGCCAAACCCCAACGATCCCAACGCCGCGGACCCCAAGCCGATCCGTGTCACCATCCAGCACCCGTTTTTATCGCACTACCGCGTGCCCGTGTTCCGCCAGCTCGCGCAGCGACCGGGGATCAAGCTGCTGGTTGTCTACGGCCACATGCCCAACATGCCTAACGTTGATCCGGACGGTTTTGAGGGACGCTACGAACCGCTGGAGATCCAGACGCTCATGGGCAAGGAAATCATGTGGTGCGGCACACACATGCGCTACGTCTCTAAGAAGCGGTCGGACGTAATGGTCTTGATGTGGAACACGCGCTACCTCAGCCTGGTTCCCGCCTTGATCAAGGCCAAGTTCACGGGGGTCAAGACAATCCTCTGGGGGCACGGCTGCTCCAAGACCGAGACCGGACTGCGCAGCATGTTGCGTCAGACGGTCGCGAAACTCGGCGACGCGCTGTTGCTCTACAACCACACCGTCGCCCAGCGCTACCGCGACTACGGCTGGCCCGCCGAGCGCGTTTATGTCGGCCTGAACAGCCTCGACCAGACCGCCGCGCGTAGCGCACGCGAAAAGTGGTCGAGTGATCCGGCGAAGCTCGACGCCTTCCGCAAGGAACACGACCTCGACAAAGGACCGTACATCTTCTTCGTCTCCCGGCTGGACCCGGCGAACCGCCTGGACCTGCTCGTCACCGCCGTCGCAAGCCTGAAGGATAAGCACCCCGGGCTCCAGGCGCTGATCGTCGGCAAGGGCGAAGACGAACGCAAACGACTCGAAACGCTCGCCGATTCGCTCGGCGTCACGGACAACATCCGCTTCCTGGGGGCGATCTACGGCGAAGAACAGCTCGCGCCGTACTTCATGTCCAGCACCGTGTTCTGCTATCCCTCGAACATGGGCCTGAGCATCCTGCACGCGTTCGGGTACGGCCTGCCGGTTATCTGCGGCGACAAGCAGGAACTCATGGGGCCGGAGGTCGAGGCGCTGAGAGACGGCGAAAACGGCCTGTTTTTCAGGCACGGCGACGCCGACTCACTCGCCCAGGCCCTCGACCGCGTCCTCTCGGACCCACAGCTGGCGCGCAAGATGTCCGACGGCGCGCGCGCCACGATCGACAATCAGTTCAACATCAACACGATGGTCACCGGCATCGAAGACGCGATCCGTTACTGCGCATCGATCGCCCGCTGAGCAAGCATCACGCCGTGACGACGGTTGCTTTTACGCCGTTCCTGCCGCGCATGACGCCACGGGTGTCGACGATGAGTTTGGCGTGTTTGGCGAGCATGTCCCAGTCGGTGGCGGCGTGGTGGGTGGCGATCAGGACGCAGTCGTAGCCGGCGACGGTTTGGGGGGTGAGATCGACGCTGTGCATCTTCAGGTCGTGCCGCCGCATGCGGTGGGTGGCCGGGACGTGCGGGTCGTGGTAGTCAATATGGGCGCCCAGGTCGGCCAGGTGCTCGATCAATTCGAAGCTGGGGCTTTCACGCACGTCGTCGACGTCGGGTTTGTAGGCCAGTCCCATGACCAGGACCTTCGAGCCCTTGACGGACTTGCCGGCGTCGTTGAGCGCCAGCAGGGTGCGCTGCACGACGTAGTTGGGCATGTCGTGGTTGACGTGGCCTGCCAGCTCGATGAAACGGGTGGTCTGCCCGACCTCGCGCGCCTTCCAGGTGAGGTAGAACGGGTCGATGGGGATGCAGTGCCCGCCCAGGCCCGGTCCGGGGTAGAAGGCCTGGAAGCCGAAGGGCTTGGTGGCGGCGGCGTCGATGACCTCCCAGACGTCGATGCCCATCTTCTCGAGGATGACCTTCATCTCGTTGACCAGGGCGATGTTCACGGCGCGGTAGACGTTCTCGAGGATCTTGGCGCTCTCGGCGACCTCGGCGCTGGACACGGGGATAACCTGTTTGATAGCGGTGCGGTACATCTGCGTGGCCAGTTCGCCGGAGATGGGGTCGATACCGCCGACGAGCTTGGGGATGGTCTGTGTGTTGTGGTCCTTGCGGCCGGGGTCCTCACGCTCGGGGGAGTAGGCGAGGAAGAAGTCCTTGCCGCACTTGAGGCCCCGGGCCTCGAGCCTCGGCAGGACGACCTCGCGTGTGGTGCCGGGGTAGGTGGTGGATTCGAGCACGATCAGCTGGCCGGGGCGGAGTGTCTTGGCGATGTCGTCGGTGGAGTTCTCGACGAAGCTGAGGTCCGGCTCGTGGTGGGCGCCCAGGGGGGTGGGTACGCAGACCATGATGGCGTCGGCCTCGCCCAGGCGTGAGAGGTCATCGGTGGCGTCGAAGCGGTCGGAGGCGGCCATGTCCCTGACGTAGTCGTCGCCGAGGTGCTTGAGGTAGTTGCGTCCTGCCTTGAGGGCGCGGACCTTCTCGGGGTCGACGTCGAAGCCGAGGACGTTGAAGCCTGCGAGGAAGAAGGACCGCAGCAGGGGCAGTCCGACGTATCCGAGTGCCAGGACGCCGATGCGGGCGGAACGGTCGTTGAGCTGTTGTTGGAGGGTCATCGGCGGATTGTAGCAAATCCAACGCCGCAAGCTGGGCGGTTAGCCGGGACGTTTACGGCTTTCAAATGATGCCTGGGCACCGGGTTAGCGGCCTGAGTGGGGTGGGATAGGGGCCTGTCGGGATGGCGGCGGCCAGAGGGTTATCGGACCCTTTGTGGGGTGGCGGCGCGGCTTGGGCAGACAGGCGGTAAAGTGATGGGCCGGCAAACCTGAGGCGGTGCGACCCGTGACGGCGGGGGCCGCGTATACAGGGATATGCCCGGCCGTGCGTGTTGCCGGGCGTTCAGATGGACGATGAACCGGGTACGGGGCGGTTTTTTATCATTGGGCCCGCGCTCCGACGCCGATTGGGGCATGGAAACGGGCTTACATTACGATTAAGCGATTGCCGGAGGCGGGGGAACCCGCGGACAGGTTTCGATAGTACAGATGCTGAATACCGTTTTACTCATCCCGATCTGGATGGTTTACCTCGCCTCGTTTTGGATTTTTGTCCGCCGACGCCAGCTATCGATGCGTCTGGGGTTGAACCTGGGCATCATGCACATGGTGCTGGTCCCGCTGACGTTGTTCGCGGTGCAGGGCGACCTGCCCGGTGAGCCGGCGGTCATGATCCCGGCGGTGGACTGGGATCAGCACGGCGCCGCGATTTTGCGGATCCTGGTGATGGTCGGGATGTACGGCGTGGTGGATTTTGTTTGCCACATGTTGCCATCGGACCCGCCCAGCCCGCCACGCACCGGCCCGGACCTCTGGAGTTCGTTGCCCAAGCTCCGGCCGATCCACCTGATCATCGCGTTCCTCTTCGGGGCGATCACGCTGTTCGTTGTTACCGGTGTCGCGTCGGGCGGTCACTGGGCGGATGCCAAGAGCGAGTTCCTGCTCAGCGGCGGCACGCCGGCGCTGCTCGTGTACAACCTGTTCATAGCCGTGCGCCTGGCGACACTGATCGCGCTGGCCGCGATGTATCTGCACGACAAGGTCACGCTGAAGTGGATACTTCTGTGCCTGGGCCTGCTCTGCGCGGTGGACCTTTACACGTCCGGCAACCGCATCTTCACGCTGCAGGCGCTGGTGGTGATCGCCGCGCTGCTGCTGGTCCGGGGTAAGTGGCTGCAATTCGGCCTGCTGGGCCTGGCGACCCTGCCGCTGGGCGCGCTGATGACCATGTTCCCGCTGATCCGCGTCTACATGCACCGCTGGACCGGCGGGTTCGCGTTGTCCACGGCGACCACCGCGCTGGGCGAGGGCTACATGGAGGCGAAGGACTTCTTCGGTGCGGGGCTTGGTATCCCCGAGTTTATCATCGGCGTCACCGAGGGCATCAACATCAACGTCCTGATCGTGGTGGTGGAGGATTTCCACCGGTCGCTGGGCATGCTCATGGGCACGGGCATCCTGCGTGGATTTGTTTTCTGGGTGCCCCGCTCGATCTGGCCGGGCAAGCCGCAGAACCTTTCGGTCCTGATCGGCCAGCACCTGCTTGGCGGCTCGGAGCGCGGCGTGAGCATGGGTGCGACGATCTTCGGTGAGTTCTGGGCGAACTTCGGCCTGCTGGGGTTTGCCGCGATCCCCGTGCTGATTTTCATCATCGACAGGGCCCTCAAGAAACTGATCAAGGACCCGACGATGCGGATGGTCGCGGCGTTTATCTACGGCTACTCGATCGTCCGCATGCCGATCTCGGACTTCACGGTGCTTTTCATTTTCGTCATCGTGCTGTTGAACCTGACGCGGCTTCAGCGCAAGGCCAACGAGCTACCGGCCCAGTAGGTCGTCGGTCGTCGCCAGCCGCCAGGTGGTCCCGCCGTCATCACTAAAGAGCATCGCCGGGTCGTGCGGCTTGACCTGTGGCTGCCATGATTTTGATACAGAGCCCGGCGGTGGCAGGCCGTCGTTGGGCCACTTCTGACGGTAAGCGCGCAACTGGTCATCGTTGAGCTGGTTGGCGTAGTAGCGGTAGTTCAGGAACAGCCGGCCTTCACGGTCCATGCTCAGGTGGTGGTACCAGTTGGAATACATGTTGCGGAACGGCTGGACGAGCACGCGTTGCGGCTCCCAGCGTTTGGTGTCCGCGTCGCCGCGGAGGTAGGCCAGGCGGAAGTAGTAGCCGTCCCCGGCCCAGCGCGTGACGACGTGCAACCGGTCTTGCGCATCACACAAAAGAGCCGGGTACGTGTGTCCGCCGTCGGTGGGGATGCGTTGCTTGCCGATAGGCTTGGGTGTGGACCATCGGGAGGCGTCGAGCGGTGCGGCGCTTTTCAGGTAGTAGAGGCTGTCATTGTGTGAGCCGAGCACAACGTGGAGGTAGCCCCTGGAGTCGGCGGTGATGGCGGGCATGTAGTGCGGGTCGGGCCCGCTGACGCCGACCGAACCCAGCAGCGTCGGCGCAACGAGTATCTCGCCGGTCTCGCGTGACAGGGCCGTGACGTATTGCGGCGATCCGTTATCGTTCGGCAGCGCGCTTTGGGAGGGAAACACGACGAACACCCGGCCCCCGACCGTGATAACGGAGTTGCCCCCGCCGGAATGATTGGGCACCAGGAGCGAATCTTCGGAGACCGTGACCGATTGGTTGAGGGTCAGCGACCCGTCTTTGGCGCGCCGGGGCAGGATGACGCCCAGCTCGTTGCCTTTGTAGATGAGCACGGCGGGCGGATCGGTCATGGTGTTGTGCCCGTCGCGGAACTCCAGTCGTGCGTGCCGTAGCGGCGGCAACAGGTGGACGCTCCATGTCACACACTTATCCCGGGAATGCAGCAGGAACAGCTTGTCGCCGTCGGCGTGCCTGGCCTCGACGAGCGTGTAGGCGTCGCCTTGATCGTCAAAGACCACGCGTTGGTCAACGAATTCGCCCCCGGTGATCTCGAATGTGGTTGTCTCGCCGCGTTCGCGGAAGTATTCGGCGATGGAGGGCGCGATCGCCAGCCGTGTCCACCCGCCGGCTTCATCGGGGGTCTGGACGACGCCCCCGTCACGGATGTACGGCCGGTTGTCTGTGTCGAAGCCCACCGCATTCGGGACGAACCTGGGCGCGTAACCGAAGAGTTCACGCTCGCCCCGGAAGTAAGGTTGATGTTTGATCGGGGCGACGGCCTTGTCCGGGTCGCGCAGCTCGGGGGTGACATCCGCCTCGCCGTGGCCGCAGCTAAAGACCGGCGCGAGGCACGCGCCGATCAGTAACCATCGCCAGATGAATCGGTGCCGCATCGGGTCAGAACCCTTTACTGTTGGCCGGCGTACACAGCTTCATGCCATATCAACCGTTGCTACACTGCTGCCCATGAGTGAAGGCCATTCTACAGGCGAGCAGGATACAGGCGTGCCGGCTGCCGGACCGACGCCGGCGGGTCGCGGCCTGGGCCGGGTGGCGATCCGGGGCACGGCGTACATGTTCGCCGGGCAGGTGGTGGTCAAGCTCACAGCCTTGTTGAGCCTGTGGGTTCTCGGTTATTACCTAGACGAGGGGCAGTTTGCCGTGTGGGGCCTGGCGCTATCGACGGTGGCGCTGGCGGACTGTGTGCGTGACATGGGGGCGCACAAGGTGTTGATCCAGCGTGGTGCGGAGTTCGAGGAGCTGGGCTCGCCGGTCTTTAAGATGGGCCTGGGTTTCAACCTGGCGTCGGCGGCGGTGCTGCTGGGTGTCGCGCCGGTGATGGGGCGCGTGTATGACGATACGCTGATCACTTGGCTGATCGTGATCGCCGCACTGACGATCCCGCTTCAGAGCCCGGTCACGGTGATGCGGGCGAAGCTGAGCATCGGGCTGCGTTTCGCGACGCTGGTGAAGCTCGACATCGCGATGCAGTTTGTTAAGAACGGGTCGATGATCCTGTTTGCGGTGCTGGGTTTCGGGGTCTACAGCTTCGTTTTGCCTTTGGTGATCATGGCGTTATTCAATATCGCGGCGTTCCGTTTCTGTGCCGGGCCGATGCCGCCTGCCCGCAAGCTGACGAAAGAGCACTTCCAGACGATCTTCGCGGCGGTGAAGTGGATCACGCTCAGCTCGTTCTTCGGGGCGTTGATCAATCAGGGCGACCGGCTGGTGATCGGCTGGTTTGAGATCAAAGACACGGTGGGCGTTTACTTCTTCGCTTTCCAGTTGATCTTTTCGACGGTGGTTATTTTTGGTTCGGGGATGATCGGTGTGTTCATGCCGACGCTGTCGAAGCTGGCGGACGACCCGGCGCGCCGGGCGCTGGTGTACCAGCGGATGCTGCGTGTGTCGTCGGTGGTTTTTTCAGCCGTGAGCATCCTGGCGATGATCGTGTCAGGCCCGGCGATCCATCATCTGTGGCGGGGGCGTTGGGACGCGGCGATCCCCGTGGCGGAAGTGATGAGCGTGAGCCTGTCGCTGTACCTGCTGGGCCCTGTGGCGATGTCGTTGATCGAGGCGGCGGGGCGGTGGCATTTCCGTGCGGCGCTGATGTGTACGGAGATGGCGGGGGTGTTGATCGCGGCGGGTGTGGGGGCCTGGCTGGGCGGGCTGGTGGCGATCGCGGTGTGCGTGGTGTCGGTCAAGGCGGCGATGGGCGTGGTCCAGTGCGTGGTCGCCGGCCGTTTCACGGGCATCGGCCCGGGTGCCGTGATCGGTCCGCTGGCGGGGCCGGTGTTGCTCGCGTTGGTTTGCGGCGGGTTGAGTTACTTCGGCGCAGACCGTCTGCTGCCGGGCCGGGATATCGCGGCCGGGGTGGCGGGGCTGGCGGTCTTCACGACACTCTACGCGGTCGGCCTGCGGCTGCTTTTGCCCCTGCATTTCAAGGAGATGCTGGGCGTGGTCGGGCAGCTGGTCCCGGGCCGGCGTGCGGCGGCCTAGCCTGGAATCACGATCGGGCCGATACAGGCTCTACGGCAACCGGTAGGCGAACCCGCTACCATCTGCCCCGAATGTTTTTCGATCTTATCGGCCGGGCAGGCCGAGCCTGAAGAACGACCCCGCGATTATGTTTGAAGCCCCGCCCCTGCAGCCGACCCGGTCACACGTCCCGCCGCTGGACGGGCTGCGCGGCATCGCGGTGCTGCTGGTGCTCTGGGCCCACTTCCCCCCGGACTTGGGCGGCAACACCATCCGGGTGATGAACCGCATCTTCCAGCCCGGCTACCTCGGGGTGGACATCTTCTTCGTCCTCTCGGGCTTCCTGATCACGCGCATCCTGCTGTACGGGCGGTTCAACAACAAGCCGCTTAGCAACTTCCTGATCCGCCGGGCGTTTCGTATCTTCCCGATCTATTACCTGTTGATCCTGTTGCTGCTGTTCATCGAGCCGGGCGAGTACCTGTTCTGGTGCGCGACGTACCTGTCTAACTTCGTGTTCAGTTTTGACCTTTCACCGAACCCGATGCGGCACACCTGGTCGTTGTGCGTCGAGGAACACTTCTACATGGTCTGGCCGCTTTTGATCCACTTCGCGGCGGTGCGCTGGCTGCGTCCGACGGCGATCGGGATCGCGCTACTCGGAATCGTGCTGGCCATCCTGGCGGCGTTGTTGTCCGGTGTGGTGCCGTTGGATTATTTGCTGTACCGGGGCACTCCGTTCCGCGCGACGTCGTTAGCGCTGGGGGGCTTGTTCGCGTTGTACGAGCCGGCGCTCGGGATCGGGACGCGGCGGCCGTGGGCGTTCGCGGGCGCGTTCTTTGTGCCGGCGGTGATCTGCGCGCTGTCGGCGATCGGGATCGGGGACCCCTGGCTTCAGTCGCTGAAGATGATCGGGTTCGCGTTCATGTCCAGCGCGATCTTCCTGGCGGCGCTGGGGGTGGGGAGCCTAAGCCCGCGGCTGGGGGCGGTATTGTCCGGCGGGGCGCTGGCTTATACCGGTCGTATCAGTTACGGCATCTACCTCTACCACTTCCCCATCTTCTACGCCACGGGCGTGCTGGACCACGAGGCCCCGGCCCCCTGGCCCATGACGCTGCTGGCGGTGGCGCTGACGTTCGTGGTGGCGACCAGCTCTTTCTACCTGATCGAGAAGCCGCTTTTGAAGTACGCGGCACGGTTCCGGTAGCGAATTAGGTCATAATATCCTTATTTATAAAGGTTTACGCGCGCTTGAGCCGCGAGTACTATGTGGCCATTTTCATGGTTTTTCGCCTCCTGTGTGATATAATTTAGGTCTTATGGCTAATAGATCAGTTATAGTTTTCAGGGTGCTGTTGTCTCCATTATCAGCACGGTGGCCAACGAGGTCCGGGCACAAGCGTTAAGCACATACCTTGTGGAAATAGTCTGACTTGGGACGCAAGGCCCGATGTGGGGCCGCCTACACTGGCGAGTGATGCGGGTTTATCGCTTACGACTGGTTATCACATCCGTTGTAACGGCAGCCTCGATTACATCAGCCAGCACCCAACAGAAACGTGGTCGCCAACCGCATTCGGGTATTACACCGAAGCATTGACGAACAATGTTTGGGATGTCGTCACGCTGCAGCCCTTTCCGTGGCGGGGACACTGAGTACGCCTAGAAAGGAATACGAAGCATTCAAGGGTCTTATTCAACTGGCCCGTCAGAATCCGGGCAACCTCGATACTACATTCTACTTGTATACCGGATGGATGTCGGCCGCTAGCGCCGGTACGGATTTCTACGGAGTGTGGTATGACGATACGCCTGTCGATCCCGACGCCGACCTGATCCGCAATGCTGTGACGTTTGATTGGATTTACGATCAGCTTCTTGCCGACCCCGACTTGGCAGGGGTTGATCTACAGATGATTCCCGTTGGACACGTACTTGCGGAGCTAGACCGCCGTATGGCCTTGGGACAGGTTCCCGGCTTTACCGGGGCCGAAAACCTTTACCGCGATAACAGGCACTTGAATAACCTCGGCTGGTTTGTCGCTTCAAATTCCATTCTTTCAACGCTTTTCAAGATCAATCCCACGGGTATTCCCACGAATGACGCCTTTATTGTAGCGCCGGGACAGACTGTACCCATTGAGATCACGCCCGCACTCGGGCCCTTATTCAAGACGCGGTCTGGGATGTCGCGGTCGCACAATTACGCCGGGTTTCTAGCGGGCGATCTGGACGACGATGGTTTCGTCGGGATCAACGACCTGAACCTCGTCCTTGGCGCGTGGAATCAAAACGTCATACCCGGCGATCCGGATGTTGACCCTTCCGGTGATGGCTTTGTCGGGATCGAAGACCTGAATATTGTTCTTGGCAAAGTGGAATACTGGCACACCGCCTTTGGTACAAGGCGCATCGGTGCCCGAACCTACATCGTGCTGGTGTTGTTAGGAGCTTTTACGTTTATCGGGATTCGTCGGCGTATCCGGCCCGTGATGCCGGCACTCATCCTGTCGCTGACGCCGGTGTGTATTTCACAGGCTCAAGCGAGCGACAGCCTGATCAACCAAGGCATCGCGACTGGGTCGCCGCCGCACAGGCCGGGCGGGCGGACATGCTGATCCTCGGCGACGGCATCGTGAACCACGGTTTGGGCTGGACGGGTGGTATTACCCATGCGGCCGCTACGCGCATCGGGTTGGCGGGCACGGGCATGGCGGCCAGCCTGCCATCGTTTGGTGCCCACCATCCCGGCTCGGCGGGGCAGCCTGCACCTGGCGACCGACTGGATCCGCATCCGTTACAGCATGCTGGACCACCTCGAAGGCTACGTCATGGGGTCCAACGTCAGCCTGCTTGGCACTACCGCGCCTTCCCCGCGGTTCTGGCAGGCGGTCGGTTTTTATGATGACCTGCTGGACCGTTCCGCCGCCTACGACTGGCAACTCTGGGTCGCCGCGACCGGCACGACCGATGGCACGATCCAGGGCCTGCGCCCTCACGCCTGCAGTCGCCTTTCACCCGCACGGTCCTGCAAACCAGCCCGGCGGTCTCCGTGCCGATGGGCCAGTCGCGCCGCCACAGCTTGTTGAATTATCGCCCGCCGCCGCACCCGGCGAGGTCAGCGACTGGCACGAGTTCGGCCTGGTCAACACCAGCAAAGATATGGCCGTATTCTATAACCGTGTGATCAATCCCAACGCCACCGGCGTCACCGTCACCGGGTGGGGATACCCCGGCGGCACGATGAACGATTTCGTGACCGACCTTTACGACAACGGCCGATTCGATCAGGCCGGCCGTGCCGCTTACCTCAAGGCGCTGGTTCATGGCAACTCGGGCAAACTCAACGTCGTCATCGCGATGGGCGTCAACGATAGTGGCGAGAACGAAGCGAGCCTGACGCAGGGCATCACGCCGGGCTACGCGGTCGAGGCCTTCATCGACAACATCCAGACGCAGATCAACCTGGTCACCGCCGACTGGGCTCTGGCCGGCCTGCCCGCGGATGACCTGTCGTTCACGCTGCCGAGCACGTACCAGATCGGCCCGGAGGTCATCGGTCCGGATCGTGTCGCCCGCTTGCAGGTATACCGCGACGCTTTGCTGGCGTTGGCGGCGACCGATCCGGCTTCTCGTTCATCGACATGTGGGGCGCCAGCCCCGAGGCTGAGCAGCTTCATTGCGGACGATTACATCCACGACGGTATCCATCCGTCCCGGGCGGGCTCACTGTTCTACGGCTCACTGTTCATGAATGAACTGCTGGAGTCCGTCCCCTAGCGGGCGATCTCGACGGGGACGGGTTCGTGGGCATCGAGGACCTCAACATCGTGCTGAGTAATTGGAACGCTACGTTCAGCGAGTTATTGATTACCATCGATAACCCGCAGGATTTCAGGGCAGACGCTAATTTTGATAACTTTGTTGGCATTCAAGACCTGAACCTGGTGCTTGGTAACTGGAACGCGGGCACCCCCCCCGAACAATCGGTTTCCGTTCCCGAGCCGGCCGCGGGCTTATTGCTATTGATGTCGTTATGGCTAGTTGGCGATCGCCATATTGCTTACAATAAGAGTGGAGATCTAGGATGATACGTTCATTCGCCGGTTGTGTTGTGATCTTATTCGCCGTATCCGTGCATGCCGACACGATTGATCTCTATATACTCAGTGGGCAAAGCAATCTGTTTGAAAATCGCGTTGAACCGGAACACGGGATCAACCCGGCCCTGACGGCGACCAGCCTATCCATCCGTTACACTTTTGACGACATTTATTACGAAACCACGACTCCGTGGATGACCTTACGTTCTCGCGCGATCTATTCCCCGGTGGTCGGGATCGGCATTGGGCCAGAGATGTCTTTTGCCACGACGATTGACGCGGCCAGCGCGAATTCGACCGCGTTTATTAAAGTGTGGCGTGGCGCGCAGACCTCGACGAAGCTACAATCCGCAGGCCACCTCCGGCCTCATGGCCTACGCTGAAAGCATGGCCTTCATTAATACCCGTATCGGACAGCTAGAGCCGCTGGGTCACACAGTCAATGTGAGAGATTTAGGTGGGTACAGGGCGAGACAGACGCGGCGGAGGAACGGAACAGGCGGATCGGTATGGTGAAAACCTTGCAAATCTCATCGCCACGCTCCGCGATAGCCTCGGTGTTCCAGACCTACCCTTCGTATACAACCGCCTGAATATCGGCACGAACTATCCCTACGAAGGGGCGGTTCGTGCCGGTCAAGAGGGGTGTCGCAAAATGTTTCAGGCGTTTCGATGGTCGATGGACGACATTGAGCTTAGTTCGGACCTGCATCATTACGGTGTCTTGAGCAAAGTTGAGCTTGGCTACCGACTGGCCGACGCCATGATGGGCCTGATAGGCACAATCCCCGGCGACCTCAATGGGGACGGGTTCGTCGGTGTTGAGGACTTAAATCTCGTGCTTGGAGCATGGAACCAGACCTCGCCACCGATTGCCAGTGACCCCACGCACGACGACTTTGTCGGTATTGCCGACCTGAATATCGTTCTTGGCAACTGGAACACCGGTACGCCGCCATCGGGCAACAGTCCATCCGTGCCCGAGCCCGCCACCATCAGCCTCTTCTGCCTCGCGGCCGGTCTGGTCGGCGCACGCCGTCGGTAATAACAGAATTCGGCCAAACCTAAGACGCCCGCCCAACGTACCGCTATGATCCTGGTTTGCTTGTGCCCCGCGGCTTGGCGGCGGGCTTGTGAACATCCGTAGCGTGTGGGGCAGCCGGTTGAAGAAGCTTATTGCGTACCTCAAGTCGCCGGGCCAAGCGCGCCGCGTCCTGCTGGTGTATTGGGTCTTGCTGGCGGTCAGCACGCACACGCCCGACCCCGGGCTCGGGAACCCGATCGACCCGCTGAACATGTTTCAGATCGACAAGGCGATCCACGTTTTGGCGTTCGGGGGTTTGGCGCTGCTGCTGTTTTGTTCGCGGGTCCTGGGCGACAGGGCCTCGGTGATCGGCAGCGCGGTCGCCGCCGTGCTGGTCGCCGGGGTTTATGCGCTGGTGGATGAATACACGCAGCGCTGGGCGGGGCGGGTGATCTCGGCCGGTGACGTACTGGCCGGGATGATCGGGATCGTCGGCGTGTTCCTGGCGGTCAACGCGCCGCCGCCGCGCGAACGTGCCCCGTTGATCATATGTGCCGTCCGTGTCGTGACGGTGCTCTTGATCGTTTTTGTGCTTGTGCTGGCGATCGCGCCGCTGGGTAGCCACTGGTTCAAGGAGGCGATCAAGCCGGCCGTCCAGCCCTGGCCGGGGATCGATAAGGACGGGCATTACTACGGCTCGGTCGCGATCACGTTGCTGCTGGCGGCGTCTTTCCCGCTGGGCGTCCACCGGCCAAGGCACAGCATCATCGCGACCATTCTTGTCATCGGTCTCGCCGGGCCGATCATAGAAACGGCCCAGTCGTATACCGGGCGCGGCGTCGAGATCGACGACCTCTACGCCCACCAGCTCGGGCTGTTCACGGCGATGCTCGGCCTGTCGGTGCTCGCCATCGGACGGGTCGTCAGGACACGCAAGGCAAGAAGACCGCTTGAAGATGGCTGACACACCGCAAAACAACGAACCGGTTGCATCGGCCAATGGCGGCAACGCAGCGCCACGCTTTGTCGGCCACGCGCTGCTCGTCGCCGTGCTCACCTTCGCCTCCCGTGTCAGCGGCATGTTGCGGGACGCCGTCCTTTTGGCGTCATTCGGGCGCGGGCCGGTCGCTTCGGCGTTCATCATCGGGTTTACGGTCCCCAATCTCTTCCGCCGACTCTTCGGCGAAGGCGCGCTCTCCGCCGCCTTCATCCCCGCCTACGCCGAACTCACACGCAACGACCCCGCGCTCGCCAGACGCTTCGCCTCCCTGTGCATCGCGGCGCTGCTGATCGTTACCGGCGGGATCACGCTGCTGGGCGAACTGGTGCTGTGGTTCATGCACGCCCGTTCGGGCTGGACCGACGACACGCTCCTGGCGCTGCGGCTGACCATGCTGATGCTGCCCTACATGCCGTTGATCTGCCTGGTCGCTCTCATCGGCGGGGCGTTACAGGTCCGGGGCAGGTTCGGCCCGGCGGCCAGCGCGCCGATCTTTCTGAACGTCGTCATGATCGCCGCCGTCTTCTGGGCCACACGATCGCATCCCGCCGACGGCACGACCGATGAGCAACTGCGCAGCGCGATCGTGTTCGTTTCGCTGAGCGTCGTGCTGGCCGGCGCGATACAGCTTGTCTGGCAGCTCGCGGCGCTGTTCCGCATGGAAAGCCCGACGCTGGATTTTTCGGGGACGTCTGTCGCGTTCAAGAAGATGTTGTGGGTGATGGGGCCGATGGTGTTGGGGTTGGCGGTGTTCCAGGTCAACGCGGCGATGGACTCGCTGATCGCCTGGGGGCTTGCGCCCAAGGAGGGCGGACCCGAGATGCTGTCGCTGTTCGGCAGGCAGTGGGCGTACCCGATTGACGATTCCGGGCAGGTCGTCGCGCTTGCCGGGGCGCAGCGGTTGTATCAATTCCCCTTGGGCGTGTTCGGCATCGCCTTGGCCACCGCGATCTTCCCTGCGCTCGCCCACGCCGCCGCCGACCGCAGTGATTCGGGCAGGGCCGGTTTCCGCGAGACACTGCACCACGGCCTGCGCCTGTCATTCTTCATCGGCCTGCCCGCCAGTGTCGGGCTAATCCTCGTCCGCGTCCCGCTGACGCGCGTCATGTTCGAACACGGCAAGTTCGAGCTCGAAGATTCGCTACGCGTCGCGACCATCCTCGCCGGGTACGCCTCGGCCGTGTGGGCCTATTCGATGACGCACATCATCACCCGCGCGTTCTACGCCGTGGGCGACTCCAAAACCCCGCTCCGCGTAAGCATGACGATGGTCTTCTTCAACTTCGCGCTGAACCTGATACTGATCTGGCCGCTCGGCGCCGCGGGCCTCGCATGGTCCACCGCCATCAGCGCCGCCTGCCAGGTGCTGATCCTGCTGCTATTGATCCGCAAGCACGTCGATCGCCCCGTGGATGCCTCGGTCCTCAAGGGCTGGCTGCGCACGGTCCTGCTCAGTTCCGCGATGACCGCCGCGCTCGGGCCGCTGTTGTTGAAATACCCCGCGCAGGAACTTACTTGGCCAGGCGGCGCCGGCCTGCTCGGTGCAATGGTCCTGATCGGCGGCATCGTCGTGTTGGTCGGCGCGAAACTCACCGGCGCGGAAGAACTAACCTGGCTGCGTCGCAACCGGGCCTCGACGTGATTTAACGGCAAAAGGGCATGTGCCGGTTGTGGACACTCGGCACATGCCCCCACTGACTAGCTCGTATTTCGATCGTGCGAACCACATGGTTTCAGCGGTTGCAATCGCGCCTGCGGTCTCGCTTGCGGTCGCCGTTGCAGTCCTTGTCCTTGTCCCGGCTGCGCGAGCGGTCGCGCTTGGCGAAGGTCTGCGTGTCTTGTGCCCACGGCAGGGCCGACTGGCACAGCGGGTCCCGGTCCCGGTCGCGTGCGCGGTCCTGGTCCTGGTCGCAATCACCGTCGCGGTCACGATCTTGCTCCTGGTCACAGTCCTGGTCGCAATCGCCATCCCGATCCCGGTCCCGCGTCTGGTCCTGATCCGGGTCCTGATCGCAGTCGCCGTCCCGTGCGCGGTCCCGGTCCTGATCGGCCATCGGTAGCGCATCGGGCGTCCACAGGTCGCCGACGATCGGGGCCGCGCCGGACGCGGGCGTGATCCAGGCACTGATCACCAGGAAAAACGCGACGGAAGAGGCGAGCAGTGTGATTGATTTCATGTTCATCGATTATTCCTTTCTGCATGGCTGAACACTACGGAACCGCGTGGCCGGCACGTGCGGCGGCGGGTACATCGGCCCGGGACGCGGCGCCTGCGTCCGGGGTTGACGGCGGCTTTCACTAACCGACCGATCATCGGATCGTCTATACTTTTGAACGTCGGCGCCGGGTTTTGCCTTCGCACAAAACGAAAAAAAAAGAAACAGGCAATGCCCCCAAGACCCGCGTCGTTTTGCCGGACAGGCCCGGAACCGCTCCGATCGTTCGTGTAATGAAAGTATCCAGCATGGCCGATGAGCCCGCGGATCAACAGCTCGTAGCCAAAATCGCCGACGGCGACACCGCTGCGCTGGGCGAATTGGTGTGCCGACACCAGCGCCGGGTTCTGTCACTGAGTTATCGCATGCTGGGCCGGTGGGACCAGGCGGAGGAAGCTTCACAGGAAGTGTTTCTCAAAGTCTACCGCGCCGCGCCAAAGTATCGGCCCGACGCGCTATTCACCACGTGGCTTTACCGGATCGTCGTGAATCAATGCCTGGACATGAAGCGCAAAGCGGGACGCGACCCGGTCAGCGTGGACCCGGCATCGGTCGAGCAGATCAGCCGGGAACAGGACGACCGTTTGGAAGCCCGTGAGCGTGCCCGTCGGGTCCGCCTCGCGGTGGCCCGATTACCCCAGGCCCAGCAGACGGCCCTGCTTTTGCACCGTTTCGAGGGCCGGCCGGTCAAACAGATCGCCGAGGTGATGGGTAAAAGCGGATCCGCGGTGGAGTCGCTGCTGGTCCGGGCCTACGCCCGGCTAAGGGAATTACTGGCGGACATGCGGGACGATTAATCCGTTCACCGGCCGAAGGCAACGCCCGGCCGGATACGTTTAAGTAAAGGAGCACCCTATGGACCACCCACGGGACATCCAGTTGATCGAACGCTGCGGCGAAGGACTGCCGCCCGAGGCCCGGGCCGAGATCGATGCGCACCTGGCCGTTTGCGACGACTGCGCCGAGCGTTACCGCCAAACCCGCGCGACTTGGGAAGCGCTCGGCGGATGGTCGGCCGAGCCTGAATTCGGCGACCTGGCCGACAGGGTGTGCCAGAAGATTGCGGCCGGGGATTCAGACCCGCCGCCTGTGTATCGTTTGCACGACTGGGTCTGGCCGGTGACGCGGGTCGCCGCCTCGGTCGCGGCCGCCGTGTTGCTGGGCTACGCCGCCGGGCTCGCGGTCCGGCCCGCGCCAAGTGTGATCGTCATGACCGGCGAACCCGACCCGCAGCAGGCCGCCGCCGAGCTGTAGCTGGACGTGTTGGCCGACGATTCCCCCTCCGGGCTTGTTCCCGTGATCCTGCCCCCCGCGCCCCCGGAAGAGGAGGCGTAACCATGAAACGAAATAACCTCCTGCTGTTTGGTATATCGATCCTGTTCGCGGCCGCCGCGTTTCTGGTGACGATCGGCGCGGGCCCGCAATCGCCTGCACCGAAAGACCCGCACTTAAGCGGCTTGCTCGGGTTGACGGATACGCAGATCAAGGCGATCGACCGGGCCGACCCCGACTTCGATCAGCAGGCCGCCGACCTCGCCAAGCGCCTCTCCGATGCGCGCGGTGAACTGGCCCGGGTGCTGGAAGACGGCGACGCGACCGATGCGCGGGTCCTCGAAGCCGTCGAGGCCACGATCGAAGCGCACAACGCGCTGGAGCGCCGCGTTGCCCGGCATATCCTGATGGTCCGTGAACACCTCGAACCCCAGCAGCGCACCCGCCTCATGGGCCTGTGCGCCGAAGGCGTCCGCGCCGGCCAACAACACCGCTACCGCCACGGGCAAAACGCCGATACCGGCAACGACAGTACTGAAGGGGACGGCAACGGTTGGCGCGGCGGCGGCGAAGGCCGGGGAGGCTACCGCGGCGGCCACGGGGCGGAGTAATCCGGCTGGGCCACACAAGGCAATATCCGGAACACATGCTTGATAGCACACCGATTCGTGCCACCATGAATCGGTGCCGCTTTATGCCACGCATCCGGTGCTACAATCTCCCGCAGGGACATCTCACCCACCGGGAGTTTTTCTATGAACCGGGCGACCGTGTTACTTGCCGTTCTTCTCGCGCTTTTTACCCTTACCGGTCACGTGTTTGCCGACGGCAAGGTGTTTGCCACCGAAGCCACCGCCGAGGTCGATATCCCCGACCAGGAAGCCCTGATCCACTGGGCCGACGGCGTCGAGACGCTGGTCATCCGGACCAGCTTCACCGGCAAAGGCGACAAGTTCGCCTGGGTCGTCCCGACGCCGAGTAAGCCGGAAGTCACAGCATCGACCACCGGCCTGTTCCCGACGCTGCGCACGCTAACCGCGCCGAAGGTGCGCATGAAACAGCAGGCGTGGTGCGTCCCGGTACTGGCGGTTGTTGTAGTGCTCTGTTGCTTTCGGCTCCGGGCATGGAATGTGTTGGCTTGTCTGATCTTCCTCGGGTTATTGGTTTTGATCCCTGTTACCCGCGGCCAGGGTCCGCCAGAGCGATGAAGAGTTATGAGGCAGTCGCGGGCGTTGAAGTTCTTCAAGAGGCGACTATCGGGGATTATGATGTCGCGGTCCTGTCTGCCGATGAGTCGGAGTCACTAGTAAGCTGGTTGAACGGCAACGGCTACCACGTCCCCGACACGATCGAGCCGGTCGCTAAAGCTTATATCGACGAGGATTGGTACTTCACCGCAGTTCGGCTAAGGCGGGACGCGGTTGATAAGGAAGAATCCAGCACGCACCCGCTGGCGTTTCGCTTTGAGGCGGACCAACCCGTTTACCCGATGCGGCTCACGGCCGTTGATTCCGAGGGCCTATCCGTGGACCTCTACGTTTTCGGCCCGGAACGAGCCAAAGCAGACGGATTCGAGGTGGCGTACTGCAATCAGACCGCCTTCCCGCCCTTGCCTGAACTGAATGAATGGGCTAGGGGGTGGCAGGGCGATCAGGTACCCGTCTGGCATCCTGAATTGGCGTCCCGTGTGGGGAAGGCGCCTTTTGTCAGCAAACTTTCGGCAAGGTTGGCCCCGACGCAGATGCAGCGTGATATCCAGATCGGTTGGGACGGTGATAGTGTCTACGCCCCACGGCCGTACTCACGCAGTGCGGCAAAGCGTCTCGGCACCAATGTCGGGCTCACGGGCCTTGGAGTCTGTGTGCTGTTAGCGGTATTTCTTGTCCCGAAAGCACGGACGGGCCACGATTCATTGGCTAACCATCTTGGGGTAGGGGTTACGCTGGGTTTTATTTTCTGGATTGTTGTCGCGAGCCTCATCCCCTATGTCGTGCCGGTCGCGGCCGATCTCAACCGAGGCTATCGCCCCATCTATTGGCTAAACCACCAGCATTACCTTCAGCAGTTGGTATGGTCTTTCTCAGCCATAGAAAACCCGACACCTGAGGATTTCGAGAAACTCAAAAATGAGATTCAGGCATCTGCCAGTTGGATCAGTTATGACGACATGAAGATCGGCGATGCCGAGGGTGAATTGACTTACGAATGGACCGACGGGGGATTAGTCATCACCGCCTACGGCCCGGACGGTGCGCCGCTTCGGATTGACAGCAACGAACCTGATCGGGATTAGCTCAAGTGTGAAGCCTGCCTACTTATTCAGCTTCACCGGGTCTTCCAGCACCGTCACCCTGCAACCCTCATCCGTCGCTTCCAGTTCCACCATCGCGCCCTCGGGCAGGGTCGCGTTCTGGGCGAAGTGGCCGACGGGGAAGTTGTAGATCACGGGGATGTTCGCGTCGGCGAAGTATTGTTCGACGACGTCGCGGACGCTGAACTCGGAGGGGTCTT
The DNA here is from genome assembly GCA_041402025.1 of Phycisphaerales bacterium. Lineage (GTDB taxonomy): Bacteria > Planctomycetota > Phycisphaerae > Phycisphaerales > Phycisphaeraceae > JAJRRS01. The sequence continues at coordinate 58,216 of JAWKTA010000026.1, forward strand.
CGCCTTCACGCTGGGTGCGGGTGAACTTGCCGAGGATGATGCCGTTGCAGTCGTCGAGCTTGCCGGCCAGCTTAAGGGTGGAGAAGAAGCGGTCGATGCGGTAGGGGGCTTCGCCCACGTCCTCGATGAACAGGATTTTGCCGCGCGTGTTCGGTTCGTAGGGTGTGCCCATGGTGGCGGCGATCAGGGAGAAGTTGCCACCGATGAGTCGGCCGCGCGCCCTTCCCTTGGCGATCACCTCGGGCTTGTCGATGTCGTCGGGGATCTCGTAGGTCCAGCCGGGTTCCTTCCGGCTGCCGTCCTCGTTGTAGTAGCTTGACTTGAGGATCGCGCGCCAGAAGTACTTGGCGCTAAAGTCGGAAAGGTTGTCTTCGCTGCCGAGCCCGTATTGCGGGCTTGGTGTGTGGAAGGTGACGAGACCCGCCCGTCGGCCGATCGCCAGGTGCAGCCCGGTGATGTCGCTGAACCCGACGAGCATCTTGGGGTTGCGCCGGATGGTTTTGTAATCGAGCATGTCGAGGATGCGCGTCGTGCCGTAGCCGCCGGTGCCGGGGAACACGGCATCGACTTCGGGGTCGGTGAAGGCCTGCATGATTTCCTCCGCCCGCTGCTCGTCTGTCCCCGCCAGGTAGCCGTACTGCCGGAACAAGTCGTCGCGCTGCTTAGTCTTAAAGCCCATTTCCTCCAGGCGTTTTTTCACCAGGGCCATGCGTTCCTGATTCAGATCGCCGGCTGGCGCGATAAACATGATCGTGTCGCCGGGCTCGAGTGGCGCGGGCTTGATCGGGCGTGTCGCCCAGGCGGGGAGCAACTGACAGCCGCCGATCATTGGTAATGTCATCATCACGAGCAGGCTGACAATCGGACTCATTCCGCGGGCTGGCTGATGCATGGGCGGCGATCTCCTGTTGTTCGGTGCGCGGGCGGCGTGATTGCCCGCCGAAGTGTTGCGGGGGTATCATATAATAATCGGGCGGTCGTGCCCGGCAGGTATCGGCCTTTATAAAGCGAGTTTGATCATGCGATTAGTCACAGCCGTGACGGTGGGAGTGGTGCTTATGAGCGGTCTGACCGGTTCGGCGCGGGCTTTGGCCGAGGGGGTTTCATCGCCCGGTGCGGCGGCGTTGTGGGTCAACGATCAGCCGGACATCGT
>JAWKTA010000027.1:0-57970 GCA_041402025.1 Phycisphaerales bacterium
ACATCGCGCGTCCAACCGCGTCCCAGTCACGCGCACCGACCGCGTCTGCGAACGACAATGTGCGCGCGTTCTCGCTAATGACGTGCCGGGCACGCCGGTACAGCACGCCCTCCATCTTTGCCTTCGCCGCCTCAAGCATCGACATATCCGCATCGCGCAGGCTCGCCACGCCCAGCACCCCCGCCGCCGCCTCGCACTGCGCCCGCCGCTCGGCGTACTCCCCCCCGGAAAGCTCGTGCTTCACGTTCGAGTTGATAATCAACACCAACAGCCCGTCATCATCCATCGGCACTTCGCGCGTCGAATGGTCCCGACAATCAATGAGCAGCGCACAGCCGCGCTTGCCCATCGCGCTGATGAACTGGTCCATGATCCCGCAGGGCGTCCCGCCGTAACGGTGCTCCGCCATCTGACACAGCTTCGCCTTCGTCACCGGGTCGAAGGCCACACCCCCCAGCGATTCGAGCGCCGTCGCCGTCGCCAGCTCGATCGACGCAGAAGATGACAAGCCCCCGCCCGCCGGGACATTGGAATCCACCATCAGGTCGAACCCGGTCGGCGTGTAACTGAACGCGACGACGCCCCGCAGATACCGAGACCAGTCCGGCTCCCCCAACCCGATCGGCGCGGACTTCACCGCCCCGCCATCGATATCAACCGGGAACTCCGCCACCCCCGGCAACGCCGTTGATCGCAGTCGCGCGAGTTTGTCCCCGCGCGGCTGGACCATCACCACGCTCTGCCGTTCGATCGCCATCGGCAGCACGAACCCGTCGTTGTAATCCGTGTGCTCCCCGATCAAGTTCACCCGCCCCGGCGCAACCACCGCGATCGTCGGCGCGGCACCGAACGCATCAACAAACGCCCGCCGTGTCGCGGCGACCTGTTCGTTCAGCCCGTCGTGGTGGGTTTCAGCCATAGACCCGTATGATAAACAAATCACCTGCTGTCAGGCTGTCGTGCCGTGGCCGCGGCCGTGGTACAATAAAGCCAAACCCACAGGGCGGACCCACCCCTTTTTACAGGAGGTGCCCGGTATGTCCGCCCCCAACGTTCAATACACCACGACCGTCCGGCTGGAGTACCCGCACGAGCCGGGCTGGCTGGCGAAGATCACCACGGCGATCGCCGAGCGCGGCGCGTCCATCGGGTCGGTCGACTTGGTGCATATCCGCGGCGGCCGGAGCCTGCGCGATATCAGCGTCGAGTGCGACTCAACCGACCACGCGCACGAGGTCGTCCGGTCGCTCGAAAAGCTCCAGGGCCTGAACGTGCGCAGCGTGTCCGATGACACGTTCCTGATGCACTTAGGCGGCAAGCTCGAGGTGCGCTCGCGGGTCAAGCTCAAGACGCGCGCCGACCTGTCGATGGCGTACACGCCCGGCGTCGCGCGGGTCTGCAAGGCCATCGCCGAGGACAAGCAACACTCGTACAACCTGACGATCCGCAAGAACTGTATCGCCATCGTGTCGGACGGCAGCGCGGTGCTGGGGCTGGGCGATATCGGGCCGGAGGCGGCGATGCCCGTGATGGAGGGCAAGGCCGTGCTCTTCAAACAGTTCGGCGGGGTCGACGCGTTCCCGCTCTGCATCGCGACCAAGGACACCGACGAGATCATCCGCTTCTGCAAGCAGATCGCGCCCACGTTCGGCGGGATCAACCTCGAAGACATCTCCGCGCCGAGGTGCTTTGAGATCGAGGAAACACTCAAGCGTGACCTGGAGATACCCGTCTTCCACGACGACCAGCACGGGACGGCGGTGGTACTGCTCGCGGCGATGATCAACGCGCTGAAGATCGTGAACAAGCGTCCCGAGGATATCAAGGTTGTGATCTCCGGCGCGGGCGCGGCGGGCGTGGCCTGCACGAAGATCCTCTTGTCCTACGGCGTGACCCGCGCAATCATCTGCGACTCACGCGGCGCGATCGACCGCAAGCGCGATTTTACGGGCAATCAAGCCAAGGCCTGGCTGGCCGAGCACACCAACCCGGACAACGAATCGGGCAAGCTGGCTGACGTGATCGGCGGCGCGGACGTGTTCGTCGGCGTGTCCCAGCCGAACGTCCTGACGATCGACGATGTCAAAAACATGAACAGCGGGCCGATCATCTTCGCGATGAGTAACCCCGACCCCGAGATCGCGCCGGACCTGGTGCACGGGATCGCCGCCGTGGTCGGCACCGGGCGCAGCGACTACCCCAACCAGATCAACAACGTGCTGGCGTTCCCCGGCATCTTCCGCGGCGCGCTGTCGTCGCGGTCCCGGGACATCAACGAGGCGATGAAACACGCGGCCGCCGAGGCGATCGCCTCCGTCATCACCGAACACGAGCTGTCGCCCGATTACGTGATCCCCAGCATCTTCGACCGCCGTGTGACGCGCATGGTCGCCGGCGCCGTCGCCAAAGCCGCCGAGGAAACCGGCGCCGCCCGGCGCGTCCCCAAAAGCACCATCGCCATCTGGGCCTGACCTCCGCCATCCGATTGAGCACACCAACACCGACAGGCCGTGCCATGACGCAGCAACTGACAAACGCCGCATCACAACAACCCGCCACGACGCTCAAGGTCTTCGGCCTGCAATACACCCACCTCCGCACCGAGTGCGGCGGCGACCTGTGGGTCACCCAGTACGGCCTGCCCATGCTCGATTACCTTAAACCGGAACGCTGGTACACCAACAACTACTACTGCGAGCACGGCGAACGCCTGGGCAAATCCACCGGCACCGTCTACCGCGTCCGCCCACGCAACGCGCCCGCCCACTGCCAACTCGTCGTCAAGTTCTCACGCATCGGCCAGGAGGTCCCGCTCGTTATCGATCCCGACTTCCCCGACGACATCAGCGAACTCGACATGCACGGCGCACGCTTCAACAGCCCCTGGGAGGAGTTCGACCTCGTCGAGGAGCTACGAAAAGACGGCTACGGCAGCGACAACACACTCATCCGCACGCAGCGTCCGCTCGCCATCTACGCACCCTCCGAGCAGTTCGAGCTGTGGCGCCTAGGCCGAAGCGACAGCCGGCTCAGCCCGCACCTCTACAAGCTCAAGCAGGACCAGGCTCGCTACCCCCTCGCCGTCGAACTCGACATCAAACGCGACTACATCGTGCTCTACGGCTGGGTCAAAGGCATCGACGCGGTCGTGGCACGCGACCGCAGACTCATCTCCGAAAACGAACTCACCGAACTCACAATCACCGTCATCACCGAACTGCGCAGCAAAGGCTTCCGCGTGCTCGACAACAAGCCCGACCACTTCATCCTCCGCGCCGATCCCGATACCGGCAGGATCGCCCGCCGCAACAACAAACTCGTCTACGCCCTGATCGACTTCGAGCTGCTGCAACGCACCGCCACCGGACAACAGGTCTACCGCGACCGCCAGCGTGAACATTATTTCAAGTCCCTGGCCATGCGTGTCCCAACTTCACCCCAATCCGCAGGCGTCCAAACCACGCGCATCATGGGCGTCAACTACTGCTACGGCCGCGCACCCAACGGCGGGCAGGTCTGGGCCGTCGGTGACAACCCCGAACTCATGGGATATTTCCAGCCCGACCGCTGGCGACGCACGCCACGTATCCAGCTCTCACTCGGCAGCGAGGTCTACCGCACACGCACCCGCGACGACATCCACATCGTCTACCGCATGTCCAAGGTCGGGCAGCGCCCAAACGCCGACCCCTTCTACGACCGCGGCAAACGAATCCGTGAGTACGGCTACAACAGCCCGTTCGAGGAAATCGCCGCCGCCGAAAAACTCCGCGCACGGGGCATCCCCACCGTCCACCCCCGTGCGATCTACCGCACCGGGCACATGACCAGCCGCGCACGACACCTCCAGGACCCCGGCCGCGCCCAGACACATGCCAAATTCATCACTCCCGAAAACCCGCCCGAACCGATCCTCAGCGAACACCACGACTACTACACACTCTGGGGCCAGTGGCGCGGCATCGACCCGCTCTGGATGGCGGGTTCACAGGGCAACCCAGGCAGGCTCGGCTTCATCGACGCCGACCGCGCACTGTCAAGCCGACTCCTCTCGCCCACCGAGGTCAACCAATCCATCTCCGGCAGCCGCAAGCAACTCATCCTCGCCGGCTGCGACGAGACGCTGCTCGACGATCATCAGTTCCTGTTCATCTTCGACAGCCGCGGCAACCTCCAACGCAACCGCTTGGGCAGCTACGACGTCGCCCTCGCCTTCGATGCGCTCACCTCACTGAACTACGGCCTGATCAGCGAAGATACCTACGTCTACCTCATCGAAGACATGGCCAACCGTCTTAAAACAGCGGGCTTCGAGGCCCTGAACCTCACCGGCAGCCACCTGCTGCTCTCCTTCGATACCCACGGCAACCTGCGCGTCAACGACCTGGGCGAACGCGAGACCGCCCTCTGCAGCTTCGACCTCATCACGCCGTTAGATGAAAATGATGCATTCAGAAATCAGACTTAAAGATGTGCGATCTGATTTTTCGCTCAACATACAACCCCACGCCGCTTGCGGCTTAGCGCTCTCGAATCCCTCCCCTCATCTACTTCACCCCCATCCGATTCAGATTCTCCAGACTGATCTTCAAGCTATCAAAAGGATCCAGGTCCCCGTTATCCCGCTCGATCAGGTACCACTTCACCCCCGCCGCCTTGCACGCCTCCAACACCGCCGGCCAGTTGATCGCACCCGCGCCTTCCTCGCACATCTTCTGCACGCGCTCCTGCGTGATCGTCATATCCTTCACATGCACCGCCGGGATACGACCCGACACCTTCCGGATCCACGCCGCCGGGTCGCCCCCCGCGTGCGCTACCCAGTACGTGTCCAGCTCGAACCACACCGAATCATCCAGCCCGTTCATCAGCTTCGTGATCGGCGTCTTGTCCACACCGATCTTGTCCGCCGGCCCGAACGGTGCCCACTCGTGACTGTGATTGTGATACCCCACACGCAGCCCGCCCGCATCCAGCTTCTTCGCCGCCGCGTTGAAATCCGCAATGAACTTGTCCCACGCCGCCCCGTCCGCGCCGCCAAACCCGAACCGCCCAGTGCCGTCAGTTCACAACCCAGCACCTTGTGCTCCTCAAGCATCGCCCAGGCGCATCGCATCTGGTCAAACCCCGGTGCGTCGCCGCACCACAAGCCCGTTGTCATCCAGTATCTTCCTAAGCTCCCCCGCCTCGATCGGCCCAAGCGCCGAAGCCTGCACCGCCCCGAACCCGATCTGTTTAAGCTTCGCACACGTCTTCGCGATATCCGAAGGCGTCTTGCAAAAATCACGCAGCGTATACATCTGTGCGCCGATCTGTGTCGTCATCGTCTACCCGTCTTTCAAAATTGATGAATTGAATAAAACCCCCGCACCCAGCCGCTCGCGGCTTAGCGCTCCTGCCCCCGCTCTCACCCCAGAACCACCATCCTAGCAAATACAAACCCACACAACAGCCCCACCGTTGTAACACGGTGTTACATGCCGCCATATAAAAATGAATCCCGCTCCCCCGTTTAGCTCCGCAGCTTGCTGCGCCGGACCCATGTGCCCGACTAAACCACGATTTACAAATCCACCCACATCTTCTAAAACAACTCCTTCAACTTCGCGTCCAGCTCTTCCCCCGCAGGTTCTTCGCGATCACCTTACCCGTCTTGCAGTCGATCAGATAATTGTTCGGCACCCCCGTCACCCGGTACATCTTCTTAGGCTTGCTCTCGGAACCAAACCCCGAATCGATCCAGGGAAGCTCCTCCGTCTTCGATGCCTTCGCCCACGCTTCCTTGCTGTCGTCGATCGTGAACGAGAAAATCTCGAACCCGCTGCCGTGATACTTCCCGTACGCCTTCTTCATGTTCGGGATCTCGGCCCGGCAGGGCCCGCACCACGACGCCCAGAACTCCAGCAGCACGTACCTACTGTCCCCGCAAACATCACGCAGCGAAACCTCCTCACCGCCGAGCGTCTGCGCATCGAAGAACTGCGCGTAATCCCCGACGTTCACGCCCACCCCTTCGCTCTCGATCTTCGCACGACGGGCGTCGTAATCCGCTACGTACTTCTTCGCCCACGCGTTGCTGGGGTCTTCCTTGAGCACGCTGCGTGCGCCTTCGATCGCCCAGTCCCCGATGATGTACGTCGTCGTCACCGCAAGCTCACGTACCTTCATGTCAGGGTCCGTCGTCGCCAGCTTCGCACGCGATTCAAACTCGTAATCCAGGAACTGCTTCTGCAGATCAACGATCCGCTTGTTTTTTTCCTCGGCCGACATCCCGTCATCGCCCGCCGACGCCAACGCCTTGAGCGCCTTCCAGGGCTCCTGATAGCCCGGCGACTGCTTCCACGAATTAATCGCCTTGTCGTTGTAAGGCCCCGTCACCACCCAGTCGTACCCCGGCCCCATCGTCATCACCAATTCGCCCGGCTCAAGAATAAACATCTGCCCCTTCACAGGACCAAGATGATGCCCCTCGTGATCCACGCCGTCCGAAATATGGAAATACACCGGCTTAACTTCGTCCACCTCGCCCACGATCCGGAACTTCCCATCCACCAGCTCCGCCCGCCCCACCAGCACCGTCCCCGGCCCGGCAGGCCCATCCGACGACGCCTCACCCCCCGCGGCCGACATACTCGACGCAGCCATCATCATCCCACCACCCCCGCCCCCGGATGCGCCCCCGGAAGCCCCCTTCTTGTCACGCGAATAAATAAGGATCTCCCCGCTGACAAACATCTCCGAAAGGTCCCCGCTGATCTCAAAAGCCTGCTCCGCTACTTCACCCCCGGTATCCCCGACACCCCCGGCCATCACCGCCTCATCCGCCCGCGCCTCCCCCGCCAGGCCGAAAGGCATCCAAAGCGTCGAAGCAACGAGCACAGCAGTCAGGGCATTCTTCATAAAAGCAAACTCTCTTAGGGTTGGCGGGTAGTTCGGCAAGCTAACAGCACCGGGACACAGTATAAGCCACGGTGAACTCTATACGCCCACCCCGCCCCCCGGTTCGCCCCCACCCAAATATTAAGCCCCGGGTCGACGGCCCAGGGCCCGGGGATTTCCGGACTTCCACGGACGCATGGCTACCCGATGCACCGGCACGTGTAGGAATCAACCCGAGACATAATCAAATACAAGCCCGGACCCACAACCGCGATTAGAAACGGCGCCGACAGGCGACCAGGGGGCCCATCACGCACACGATCGCCACGAGAGACGGCTCAGGCACATTCGCGACAAAGATACCCTCCGTGCCATCGGTGAACCTCAGCCGGAATGCGAGCTGCCCAAGATCGTTGAATGGATTCGACCGGCCATCTTCGCCGCCGGAATCCGGGATCATGCTTAGGTCACTGATCACACGCAGGTCCTCCAAGACCGGATCATCATTGACATCGAAGACATCACCCGTACGCGCGATCAGAATCAGCGTCCCATTAGGGTCCGTGGCCCAGATCCCCAGGGAATTATTCCCGTTGATCCCGCTACCGGTCACAGAGGCGGCAAACGCGGTCTGCCCCGCCCCATTAATGACGGGTTCTAAAAAAGTGCCAAACCGGACGCCATCACCTGTCCCGGGCGCGTGGCTCCGCTCGAGTGCAACCAGCTCAAGCGCCCCCGGCCCGCCCGACCATATACCGGCATCACGCGAACCACTCGGCCCTGTGTCCAGGACCGTAGCCCGGAAGGTAATTTCTCCGGCCGCACTCACGGCAGGCTCCTCGATATCCGCAAAATCAAAAACAACACCCGCCTGCGTCCCCGGCGCGGCGTCCCCCTGACGCCAGACCAGCTCAAGACCCGTCGCGCTCCCAACCCACATACCCAGCTGATTTGTCGAGTCCACGCCCGGCCCACGCAAAGAACCCGCGAACGCGGCATACCCCGCATCGTTTAACGATACATCGGGCAAGAACGAATTGAATACCACACCGGCCCCCGTACCCGGCGCGGCCTCACCCTCCCGGGCCACGATCGATAGCAAACCCGAATCCGCCAGCAATACCACCTGATTGTTGTTCTCATCAATGCCCGTGCCGTCAAACGTCGCCCGGAACGCCACCTGTCCGATGTTATTCAGAACGGGCAAGCCGATCCCCTCGGACCCGCTAAAGATCACGCCCGGGGCCATCCCCGACACCTGCGTTTCCCGACGCGCCAAAAGTGACAACGCCCCCGGCGTGCCCAACCAGATACCCGTGTCATTCGTACCGACCGCGGAACCGCGCAGATCCCCGCGGAACGCCACAAGACCCACATCGTTAAATAGCGGGTTGACCATATTGCTGAACTCCGCACCGGGGCCGGCACCGGGTGCCGGGTCGCCCTCGCGCGCGACCAGCGCTAACCCGCCGGACGTTTCGGACCAGATGCCAAGGTCACTGGATGAACTCGCCCCGCCTCCGGTGACCTGCCCACGAAACGCCGTATCCCCCGCATCATTGAGGTTGTGACCTGTGATGTTACTGAACACGACACCGTCCGGAGTCCCCGGCGCGCGGTCGCCTTCACGCGCGACAAGCGTAAGCACGCCCGAACCCTCAGACCAGATCCCTATGCGGTTGGCGTTAGTGACCCCTGCCCCGGCAAGATTACTCCTGAACGATACCCGGCCGGCACCATTGATAACAGGCGCAAAGAACGTGCCGTAATAAACCCCGGGCCCCGTGCCCGGCGCGGCGTCCCCTGTCAACGCATGCGTCTCAAATAAGATCGACCCGGAACAAGCCGTCTGATAGGACACAACGGCCACGATGGCGCACAACGCGCCGCGCAAAAATACACACATTTCTCCACCTCCAGATTGAACCGACCCGAACCGATACAACCAGATCGTATCATATTATTAAGGAATTGCTATCCGCAGCGGCTCGCCACCACGTTTTTACACGAAAAACACAACCTGCATTATGCCGCCCGATGATCCCCGCCCCATTTTTAGCCCCGGGTCGACGACCCGGGGGCGTCTTGATTCAACTACATGTATACGCATGTATCTGCGACAAGATCAAACGTAGGCCCGGCCCACGGATGCTTCCCAATACCCGCCGTTCTGAATCAATAGTGCGCGGCAACCCATGATATGATTGCCACATGGCCAAATCCCCGAAAATAATCGTCAAGTACGCGTCCCCGACTTTTACGCTCCGAGATATTGTCGGCGCGGTAGGCCACCAGAAAACCATCGATCGCGCCAACAAACATCTGGACGCGGACCGACTGTATGACTGGCCCACACATGCCGGATATTACAAGAATTAGACTCTTGTATGCCTACACTGGGAGCGGTGAAAAACATCGATCTGATTCGTTTACTTTTGTGCGTAGCTCCGATGTATGAGGTGTTCTCGGATGCGGTGTATATCCGAAGTTTTTGATCCTGGAGCGAATGTAGGCCCCATGAGGATCAAACCATGTTGCCAAACCATTACATGAATAACGTTCGCGAACTAGAATACACTGTCAAGAATCGAGTATTGCAATATCTTGTAGGCGTGTGGTCCGCACGGTCATACATCCAGTTCGTAAACAGATTAAGCCATCTGGACAACATCGTGATCATGCTGGAAGGGAACCGATGTTTTACGATATGCCTATATGCGAACGTGTCGGATGAAGACATGGCCCGGATGGAATCCAATCTCAAAGAATCGACACTGCAAACCCTCCAAACAGCCGACGCCAACAGTTTTCTGTCCCGGGCTTTCCCAGTCATTCCCGAAAAGAAAACGGGGTGGGACGGTGATTCATGGCCCCTGAAACTCGGCGGCGAATAAAGCCGAGTGCGAAATAAAATTGGCTACCGAACCCTTGGCCGGGCCAAGGTCTGCTGGGTGCCGGGCAGGGGAAACGGCGGGAAGCACCGCGTTCGCGCGCGCACGGTCGGGCTTCCCGGCTAACTATGAAGGAGACGTTGGAAGTATGAAGGCTGAAGTCGCAAGGGTGAAGGATGGAAATATGGCGGAGCGTGCGGCCCGGGGGCCGGGCGGGCGGGGACGGACCGCTTGGGCGCGGGGCTGTGTCCCCCCACCTCGGGCGTCAGCCATCACGGATCAACATTTCACAGCCACACCGGAAAGCCGGGCGTGTTTTGTCGTGTGAGGGGCGTTATAGGCGCGCGATGCGTCATGACAAAAACGACAACCACATTCATGCGCACATTGATAGCCGTTTATCCGAGCGGCGACGACGCAGCACGGCGCAACCGGCGGCGAACAGCACGGTTAGCGTGGCGGGCTCGGGGATGTTGGCGGACGCATCGGGAGGTGTGCCGGCGTTCCAGTTGCCCAGGACCAGGTTCAGGTCCCCGATGCCGACGAACCCGTCGCCGGTCGGGTCGCCTAGCGATAAGTCGCCGGCGGTGACGTTCTGGTTCCAGTTGCCCAGGACGATGTTCAGGTCCGCGATGCCCACGAAGCCGTCGCCGTCGAGGTCGCCCTCGAGCGCGACCGTGTCGAACAGGGCGTCGAGCTGGGCGGCGCTCAGCGTGCCGGAGAGGTTCAGGACGAAGGCGTCGAAGTCGGTGAACTGCTCGCGCTTGGCGATGCGGAACTCAAGCGGGATGCCGACGTGCTGCGGCGCGATGACGAAGGTCTGGCCGACCTCCCAGCGGTAGACGCCGTCGGAGGAGAGGGTTTCGATCACATTGGGGTCGACATTGAAGTCGGTGGGCGTGTAGATGCTGTCGGAGCTGCCGTCGAAGCCGCGTGCGCGGTAGTAGGCGGTGTAGGTGCCGGGCTGGGAGAAGGTGAGGTCGTAGACGGCGATGGCGTCGTGTGTGCCGCTTGGGAGGTTGACGATCGAGCCGGCCGGGGCGCGCAGGCTCTTGCCGCCCAGCGCGTCGGGGGTGTCCTGCAATATCCAGGTATCGCTGTCGCCGTTAGGGTTCAGCAGGAAGGCGAAGTCCTCCGCCTGGATCGCGCAGCCGCTGCCGTTGCAGCCGCCACCGGTCGGATCGGGATCATCGAACATCCAGTCCGGTCCGACGTCGGTCATCTCAAGCGGCTTGCGCACGATCGTGGCTGCGGAGAATTCGTCCGCGCCGACGTCGTAGATGCCGATGCGTGCCTGGCCGTCCATGTCGGTGGTGAGGACGCCGCTGTAGTCGCCCGATCCGCCGTTGATCGCGGGGCTGTTGGAGGCGGGCCGCCACAGGCCGTCGGACCCCAGGACGAGCTGCGGGTTCACGACCGTGATGCCGGCCGCCCCGGCCTTGGGCCCGAGCGACTGGCCGAACGCGATGTTGCCCTCCCACGTCCAGCCCGCGCCTTCGTTGCCCTCAAAAAGCGGGTCGGCGGTGCTGTAGATCAGGTTGTTGGCGACCGTGACGTTCTCGGCGAGCAGCGTGCGGCCGCTGGAACCTAGCCCGTCGTCGAACGTGATCGCGGCCTCCTGGACATTCACGATCGTGTTGTGCGCGATCAGGGCGTCCTTGACCTGATAGTAGCCCGACAGGGGCGAACTGGGCACGCCGGCGGAGATGGAGATCGCCCCACCGGCCCGGCCGTCGAGGTCGGCGAAGTAGTTGTTGATGATCGTGTGGTCCTCACCGATGACGCGGACGCCGCCGGAGCCGTTCTTGTTCTCGCCGAGGAAGAAGTTGCCCTCGACGGTGGCGTTGTTGCCGTGGCGGAGCGTGAGCGTGCCGGAGGACTCGCGGAAGGTGTTGTAGCGGTAGATGTTGCCGCCCGACTTGTTGGAGATGATCTCGATCTCGCCGTCGGAGCGCTCGAAGACGTTGTTCTCAACGGTGTCGTTGGCGTTGGAGAGCGAGTAGTCGCTGGTGCCGATGCGGATGGTCTCGAAGCCGTTGGAGTCTGCCGGGTTGATCGGGGCTGGCCGGCTGAAGTAGTTGCTGTCGATGCGGTTGAAGTTGGTGGTGCCGTCGAGCCAGTCGACGACGGTGACGCCCTGGTGGTTCTGGCCTGAGAAGTAGTTGTGGTCGACGCGGTTGTTGTCGCCATAGAGCGAGACCCAGAAGTAGCGTGTGTCGACGCTGGCGGGGTTGTAGTTGATGATAGCGGTGTTGGTGAGGCGTGAGTTGTTGGCGACGCCGTCGCTGCCCTTGAACCGGATGACGTGTTCGCCCGCGCCGAGCGCGCCGCCCTCGAACCGAAGCCCGTCCGCGACGAGCCAGTTGCCGGAGATACTCAGGGTGGAACTGCCGTTGAGCGTGACGCCGCCGGGCGTCTGTGCGCGCAGGGTGATGGGGTTGGTGGACGTACCGGCCCCGGCGAAGTCGATGTGCTGATCGGTCCAGACGCCGTCGGCCATGACAAGCGTGTCGCCGGGCTGGGCGCTATTCATGGCGGTGGTGATCTGGGCGGCGTTGGAGACGAGGAACTCCGTGGCGTGTGCCGGGGGCGCTGCGCACAGAGCGGCCGCCAAGCCGGCTATCGTATAGACCGACCGCGCACATACGCTGCGGGACAGGGTAATGACAGGCATCGGCGTCTCTCTCCAGGTGTTACTGATACGGACGTTACTAAGCGTTACTTGGCGGCGGCGCGTTTGGCCGCGTCTTCGGGCAGGATCAAGCGTGGCTCGACCAGGCAGATCGAGCGCACGGGTGTGAACGGGTTTTCCATCCGCCAGATCAACTGGTCGACCGCGCGTGCGCCGATGACGTCCGGGCGCACATCGATGGTCGCCGGGCGCGGGTTCAAGCCCGCCAGGATGATGTTGTTGTCGCAGGAGACGATAGTGATGTCCCGGCCCGGCTCGACACCGCGCTCGCGCAGGGACCGGTAGACCTTGATCGCCAGCGGGTCGCGTGGCACGAACAGGCCTGTCGGCCGGGGCGACATCTCCAGCATCTGGCCGATGAGCGTGTCGATGTATTCCTGGGAATCCTGCTGCTGCTGGCTCATCTGGTCGGAGCCGGGGTCGCGGATGATGGTGGCGGTGCCGACGCCGGCATCGCGTGCCCAGTCGACGAACGCCTGGGCGCGGACCTCGAAACCGATGTGCGTCGTGTTGCAGTGCAGGCAGGCCAGGTGCTTGTGCGAGCGTTCGACGAGGTACTCGGCGGCGAACCGGCCGATCGCCTGGTTGTCCGGCGCGACACGGTCGCCCCAGTAGCCGCGCTGGCGTCGCTGGCTGAGCATCCAGACGGTGGGGTAGCGGATCAGGGACTCGGCCATCTTGGCCGACGGCGGGAAGCCGTGCATGAGCAGGCCATCGACCTGCCCGTTGGCGACGGTCGGGGGCAGGCGGTCGTTGTCGGTTACCTGGCCGACGATCATATTGAAGCCGCGCTCGGCCAGGGCTTCCTCGGCGGCGTGCAGCACCAGGGCGGTCACGGGCGCGACGACCAGCGTCGGGTCGGTCCCGACGAAAAGCAGCGCGATGTTGCCCGTGCGCACCCCGGCGCGCGACTTGGGCTTGGGCCCGCGGCGCTTGGCGGGGGGCGTGTAGTTCAGGCGTTTCATGGCGTCGCGCACCCGCCGGGTCAGGTCCTGGCTGACGCCCGGGCGGTCATTGATGACCCGGGACACCGTGGCGTGGGACACGCCGGCAAGCTTGGCGACTTCGGAGATCGACATAGGGTAAGTTTACGCCAAGAATAGGTATTTTACAACGATTATTTTCAAGGTTACAGAGATTAATATGACACTAAGTTTATTATAATAAGATATTTATAAACCATACAAATAAACCGATTCGCGGCCCGTCTTGAAAGTTTCTTGAACATTAATCTGAAATGCGGTAGGATGGGTCTCACCGCGATCCAATCCGCAGGGCCGACCAGGCCCCTCATCTACTTTAACAGGCACCGGGACCGTGCCAAGCCACTTGGAGCAAACCGCTCATGACGACCCTGAATCCCGCCCCGTCCAAACAAAGCCGTATCAAGGGGATCGACCTGCCCGTATCCAAGGTCGCGCTGGGCTGCATGTCCATCGTCGCCAGCGAGACCTACGGCGGGATCGGCGCGGACCAGGCGATCGACACCGTCCAGGCCGCCCTCGATCACGGCATCACCATGCTCGACACCGCTCCGGCCTACGGTAACGGGGAGTCCGAAGAACTCGTCGGCAAGGCACTGGTGGGTAAACGTGATAAGGTCATCCTCGCCACCAAGGCCAGCGGCAAGACCCTATCCGCCCAGGAGATCGCCGACGACTGCGAGGCCAGCCTAAAACGCCTCCGCACCGATCACATCGACCTCTATCAGATCCACTGGAACCGGTACACGGTCCCGGCCGAGGAAACATTCCGCGCGATGGAGAAACTCGTCAGCGACGGCAAGGTCCGTGCGCTGGGCGTGTGTAACTACGGCCCGATCGATATGGCCGAAGCGCTATCTTTCACCAAGCCGGTCACCAACCAGATGGCTTACAGCATGCTGACCCGCGCGATCGAGTTCGAGATCGTCGACCAGTGCGTCGACAACGGGATCGGCATCCTTTGCTACTCGCCGCTTGCACAAGGGTTGTTGACCGGGCGGTACAAGTCCGCCGACGAGGTCCCCGCCGGGCGGCAGCGCACGCGGCACTTCAGCGGCAAGCGCGAGCTGTCCCGTCACGGGCAGCCGGGCTGCGAGAAAGAAACCTTCGCGGCGATCGCTGAGATACAACAAATCTGCGACGAGATCGGCCAGCCGATGAGCCGGGTCGCGCTGGCGTGGTGCCTGCATCAGCCGGGCGTGATGTGCGTGCTCGCCGGCGCCAGCACACGCGACCAGGTCAAGCAGAACGTGGAGGCCTCGAAGATCAGCCTGTCGGACGACGTGCTGGCACGTATCGATCGGGCGACCGCAACCGTCAAGACCCTGCTGGGCTCAAGCCCGGACCTGTGGTCCGGCGAATCCCGGATACGATAATGTCCACGATCGCGGGGCGGCACACTCAGGAGAGCACGGGCCATGTCAACGGGTAACGGGTCGCGGGTCAAGGTGGGCATCATCGGCCTGGGCCGTAGCGGCTGGAACATCCACGCCAAGACCCTCAAGGAGATGGGCGATCATTACCAGGTCACAGCGGTCGCCGATGCGGACCCTCAGCGTCTTGAAGAAGCGAGCAAGGCCTTCGGCTGCCGGACCTTTGCGGACACGAACGAACTGATCGCGGCCGACGGGCTGGACCTGCTGGTGGTCGCGTCGCCGAATATCTACCACGTGGACCACGCGGTCGCGGGGATGAAGGCGGGCAAGCACGTGGTCTGCGAGAAGCCGATGGCGCTGAGCGCTGCGGAGGCGGACGCGGTGATCGAAGTATCCGCACAGACCGGGCGGGTGCTCGCGCCTTTCCAGAACCGCCGGTACGAGCCGCACTTCCTGAAGGTCCGCGAGGCCCTGGATTCCGGGCTGCTCGGCGACATCCTCCAGATACGCATGTGCTGGCACGGTTTCAGCCGACGCTGGGACTGGCAGACACTGGCGGAATTCGGCGGCGGGCTTTTGAATAACAACGGCGCGCACCTGATCGACCAGGCGATCGTTCTGTTCGGCGACCGTGAGCCGGAGCTGTTCGTTGATCTTAAACAGGCGTTGTCCTCCGGCGATACCGAGGACCACGTCAAGGTCATCTTACGGGCTGAGGGCGCGCCGACGATCGATGTCGAACTCACCAGCGCAAGCGCCTACCCGATCGATCGGTGGCACGTCATGGGCACGGCCGGGGGATTGATCGGCACGATGAACGAACTTAACTGGAAATGGGTCGACTGGTCGAAGATGCCGGAAAGACCCGTGGACCGCATGCCCACGCCCGACCGCGCGTACAACCGCGAAGACCTGGATTGGCAGACCGATTCGTGGACGCTGCCCAAGGATTTCCCGGGCGAATACACGATGTTTTACCGCGACCTGTACCAGACGATCCGCCACGGGGCGGACCTGTTTGTGACGCCCGCCAGCGTGCGTCGGCAGATCGCTTTGCTCGAACGATGCAGGTTAGCCTGCGGCGCGTAAGTCAAGCGGATTTATGGCAAACGGCCGCGAAGGTCCGATACGGATTCAATGATGTACATAAGCCTGATGGCAGACATGATCGGGATCGAGACCGACCCCCTGGGTTCGATTGATCTTGCGCGCCGGCACCGGTTCGACGGCGTGGACCTTCGGCTGGACAAGCAGGAGCAGCACATCCGCGATTATGGCATCGAGCGTCTCCGGCGCGCGATCGCCGACGCCGGACTTGTGCCGGGCTACTGTTCGATCCTGCCGGGGAAGATCTCGTGCGATGAAAACACCTGGCGCAACGGCATCGAACGTGTGCCGGCGCTGGCCAGGCTCGCCGAGCAGCTGGGCTACACGCGCACGGCTGCCGTGGTGTTGCCGTTCGATGACGAGCTGCCGTTCGACGCGTTTTTTGACCTGCACGTGCGGCGCATCAACGAGGCGGCGCCGGTATTGGCGGATCACGGGATCTCGCTGGCGCTTGAGTACGTCAGCCCGGTCACAAGGCGGGTGGGGCACAAGCACCCGTTCATCCACGACCTCGCGGGCCTGCGCAAATTGTGTCGCGCGACGGACCATACCAACGTCGGCCTGCTGCTGGACAGCTTCCACTGGCATTGTGCGGGGGAAACGGCGCAAGACATCGAAGCGCTCTCCGAGGACGAGGTGGTCGTCGTGCATGTGAACGACCTGATCGCAAGGCGACCGATCGAGGAGCAGGTGGTGACGGAGCGTGCGCTACCTTGCGAGACGGGGTTGATCGACCTGGCGGGGTTTATGGGCGCGCTCGACAAGATCGGGTACGGCGGGCCGATCACATCGGAGCCCACGAACCCGAAGTGGGCCGCGACGGACCCCGAGATGGCAATCGCGGAGCTGTCACGATCGATGAATAGACTTATGGCACTGGTCGCGGTGTGAGCCGGGCCGTGTATTTGTTATGGAGTTTTTCAAGCGATGAATAAGTTGCGAATCGTGGCCACCCAGTGCGGGCAGGGCCGAGCCAAGTACAACTACGACCGATTCTTGTTCGACCGCCTGGCGCGCAAGCACCAGGTCTGGATCAACCCGAAAGACGGTTTCGACCTGACGGTGGACGACCTGAAGGAACGGATCGCCGACGCGGACGTGCTGATCGCCGGCTGGGGCAGCGGGCACGTGCCGGGCGAGGCGTACGCGTATGCGGAGAAGCTCAAGCAGATTTGCCTGATCGGCGCGTCGATCAAGCCGATCAGCCCCGAGCAGGCGTGGGAGCGTGGCGTGGTCATCACGAATACCGCGCCGTCGATCGGTAAGAGTGTGGCCGAATTCGTCGTCGGCGAGATGCTGCGCTGGCTGCACCCCTACGAGCGATACGACCAGATCCTGAAGTCCGGCACACCCTGGCAGCAGGCGCGTGAATCCATGATCCAGCGCGACCTGGGTGACGTTACCGTCGGGCTGGTCGGCTGCGGCGCAACGGTCCGCTACCTCGCGCCGGTGCTTCTGGCGCTGAAAACGCGCGTGCTGGCGTACGACCCGTTCGTTGACCGGGCTGCTTTCCCGGGCGTTGAGTTCGTCGACGACCTGATTACGCTGATGGCGGGCAGCGACATCGTGAGCCTGCACGCGGGCATGACGCCGGAGACCCGGCACCTGATCGGGCACACCGAACTGGCGGCGATGCGCGACGGCGCGCTACTGGTCAACGCTGCACGCGGCGGGCTGATCAATGAGGACGCGCTGGTCGAACACCTCACGGCCAAGCGCATCCACGCGGCGCTGGATGTGTTCGACCCCGAGCCGTTGCCCGTCGATCACCGGCTGCGCTCGGTGCCGAACATCACGCTCACGCCCCACGTCGCGGGCACGTTCAATATCACGCTCTATCAGCGCTGCTGCCAAATTATCGAATCGAACATCGACGCGATGGCCGAGGGCCGGCCGCTGACGAACATCGTCACCCCCGAGATGTTCGCCCGGATGACCTGACCATGCCGAGCCGATCCCCGCGGCCCCCGAAGCCAGGCGTCACGTCCGTCAGGCTCTACTTCCTGCCGGTCAGGACGCGCCTGCCGTGGAAGTTCGGCAACGAGATACTCACCGAGGTCACCTGCGCGCGCGTGCGCATCGGGTTGACCGATCCGGCTACGGGCAGGTCGGCCGAGGGCTGGGGGGAGACGCCGTTGAGCGTGCAGTGGGTCTGGCCCAGTGACCGCACGCCCTACGCTCACCGTCACGACGCGTTGATCAGGTTCACAACAATACTCGCCGGCGCATGGGCCGACTTCAAGATGCACGGGCACGCCATCGAGATCGGGCACGAGTTCATCGAGGATGAATTGCCCGTCCGGCTCGATAATTACAATTACGGGCCGAACGCGGGGAAAGAGAAAGTCCCACACCTGGCGGCGCTGGTCTGCTGTTCGCCATTCGATCAAAGGCTGCATTATTTACGCGGTAAACTCGTCGGGCTGCCCGTCTACCAGACCTACAACAGCACGTTCATGGCGCGCGATCTTGCGTCGTATCTGGAGCCGGCCGAGGACGCCGAGATTGATTTCACGGGCAAGCACCCTGAGGATTTCTGGTGATGCTGACCCGCCGGCCAGAGTCCTGGCGTGGCACGTCGGCGGGCTGACGCGCTTAACGTGATTCACAACTCACCGGCAACGAGCCGGACGACGGCTACCCGGTCACACTGGAAAATGGATCGAGCGTGACAGGCTTAACTGCCTGGAAGTTTGCTCGGCGGGCAGGATGCCACGCAGGATTGGCGGATCGCATTGTCGAGGTCGGCCAGATCGCCGCACGTTACGAGGTCGAGCACCTGACCACCGACTTTAACTGCACGGTCAAGCACCTGACTACGTCAACGGCATCCTGGATCAACTCCGCGAAGAACACCCCGGCATCCACGGCAAAATCCTCTACGTCGAACAGCCCTACGACATCGAAGCGAATCCGATCGACAGCGCAGCGTGTCGGAGCCGCAAGCCGTTATTCATGGACGAGGTTTGCCCACGACTGGGCGCCTGGTGCCTGGACGATCGCTTGGCTGGACGGGCGTGGCGTTGAAAACGCAAGACGCAGACCGGGGCGAAGTTGCTGCTTGAAGCGCGGGGCGCACGGGATGCTCGATGGTGCAGGACCTGACTCAACCGATGCTCGCAGATACCGCACATCCTGCTGGTCGCGCGCACGCCGGCACGATCATGGGCGTCGAGACCAATAGCATGCAGTTCTACCCCGAAGCGTCGCTGCCCGAGGCGGCGATCCACCCGCGGCTGTATCGGCGTCAAGATGGGTGTGTCGATATCTCCACGCTCAAGGGCGCGGGGTTCGGCTTCCGTATCGATGAGATCCAACGCGAACTGCCCAAGCCAGCTTACGATTCGACCGCCTGATAAATGCAAGAGTAATCCCATGCCAACACCCCACCGCTACACCGTGTTCACCAAGCCCTGGCCTAACCTTTCGCTGGACGAATTAGGTGATCTTGTGGCGGGGATGGGTTTCGATGGTGTCGAACTTCCCGTAAGATCGGGGTATCAGGTCGAGCCGGAGAAAGCGGTGGAGCTACTTCCCCAAGCCGTCGAGACGCTGAAAAAGCAAGGCATCGAGATCGTCAGCGTCGCCGGGCCTTCGACTGAATCCATGATCCGGGCGTGTGGTGGAGCGGGCGTACCGTGAGATCCTGCGGATCATGTTGCCGATCCCAAAGAGGTGGATTACCTGAGTTGTATAGATGAAGCCAGGCGTGAATGGGAAACATTGCCTCCCGGTGCTCGAAATGGCCCGAGCACGCTGGGCATCCAGGAACCATAAGGGCCGGTTCCTCACGCACGCAATGCACCTGCACCACGCGCTGCTGGGCTACGATCCGAAACACATCAGCGCGGTGTGGGACGCGCGCACAATACGTTCGCCGGCGAAGAGCCCGAGCTGGCGCTCGACGTCGTCTGGCCGCACCTGTGTCTGGTGAACCTCAAGAACGGCCTGTGGGAACGCAAGGGCATGGATGATCTGGGCGTCACGCAATGGAGGTCGCGCTGGGTCGCGGGGCATGAGGGTATCTGCGATTGGCCGCGCGTGATCGACGAACTGAAACGACGCGGCTACACCGGCGACATCTGCCTCACCGCCGAATACAGTGACAAAGCACCCGACGAAGTAGAGCAGCTGGTAACGCAAGACCTGGCGCTGGCGAAGCGCTGCTTCTCGTAGGCTTAACGGCGGCGGGTTAAGATCATACTTGACACAAACCAGATACCCAGCGTCGCCGGCTCGGGGATGTTGGGGTTGTTGGCCGGCGGCGTGCCGGCGTTCCAGTTGCCCAGCACCACGTTCAGGTCCGCGATCCCCACGAAACCGTCGCCCGAAGGGTCGCCCTGAAGTAAGTCGCCTGCGGTCACGTTCTGATTCCACGCACCCAGCACGATATTCAGGTCGGCGATCCCGACGAACCCGTCGCCGTTGAGATCGCCTACCAGCGCGCCGATATAGGTCGCACGCAGCACCTGCCCGTTGCCGCCGGCGACGATCCCTGTCTGCCAGAGCACATAGTCCGAGCCATCGACGACCGGCAGACCGGTGATCGTCGTACCGGTGAGCAGGTCAAATGTTTGATTCACGGCCGGGGTGAAACCGGCGAGCAGGTCAAGATCGATCGTCGTGCCGGCAAGGTCCACGTCCCCAGCGACGTCGATCATGCTACCGCCCCCGGCGTCGATACCGAAAGACAGCACCGCACCGGCACCGGAGGCGTCCATATCGGTTAACACATCCAGGTCTGCCTCGGGGTCGATCCTCAATGTGCCGTTGCTGACCGTCAGCGACCTCACCGGCGCGACGGCCGAATCCACCGTGATCGTCCCGCCCGCGTCAAGCACGGCATCGGCCGCGCCCGCGCCTCTGTCGACCAACACAGTTACCGAGAGCATCGCCCAGTCCAGGCCCGTGTCGTCGTTGATCCGCACACTGACCTGGCTGTCATTATTCAGGATCGGCAGCAGCGTCGATGTGCCCAGGTCGATCACACCAACAAACGTTTCGCTGGCATTGATCTGCGTGTCCCAGCCCATCGAGGCGAAGCTCATCTGCCCCGCGCCGGCGATCTTGATGGTATCGGTGTCGACCAGCCCGCCACCCTGCTTCAGCCCCAGCGCCAGCCAGCCGTGGACGATCACATCCCCGGAATCAAGCACGTATTGCTGGGTGAACGCGACGTTCATATTACCGGCCAGGTCATCGAAACCGGTGACGGGCAGTGCGCTGGTGCTCTGGATCTCCGCTAAGAATGCCGGGTCGATATACGCGTTGTCCACACTGGCCGGCCCGTCGTTGACGAAGCCGTCGATATCGCCGACGAGGTAGTCGCGTTGTTCTACCGAACGCGCAAGCGGCGTGGCCTGCTCGGCCCAGTCCTGCGCGTCTTCCCAGTTGCCGTCGCCGCCGGACCAGTGGTAGGTGGTGATGTCGGCGTTGTCCGCGACCTGCGCCTCGTAGAGGCTGGGGATGTCCGCTATGGGCGTGCCGTGCGAATCGTAATAACCCGAGGGCTGCGGCCCGAAATCCATATCCTCAATGATCGTGCCGGTCGACCCGATCAACCAGTTCTGCGCGGTCGGCGGATTCTGGACCTTGAACGAATCGGCAGACGAGTTCCAGATGACGATGTTCGCGCCGGACCAACCGTGGCGGGTGCCGAGCGTCTCGCGGTTGCGTGCGTTGATCGCGTCGCCGTCCACGCTGATCTGGTCGTAGAGCGTGCCGGAGGACCAGCGCTGGTGCGGCCCGGAATCGTTGAGCGCATTAGTCGATGATGAATCGTGGAACACGTTCGGCCCGGTCGGCCGCGAGCTGTTGGTGACGAAGTCGTGCCGGCCGCTGTCGGCGGTGGAATCGGTGACAAAGCCGTGCGTCCCGGAGAGGTCGTAGGTGTAGCGGCGTTCGCCGGTCACGATGCTAACGGGGCTGAGGCTGGTGGCGTTTTCGACGGTGACCCACTTCGAGCTGGGGTTGGCGACGACCAGCGAATCGCCGAAGTGTACCGCCGTGACATCACGTACCCAGACATCCTGCGCCCGATCGGCGGTCTGGGAGGTGCCGCCGATGGAGATGAACTCCCAGGCGTGGTCCTCGTCGGTGCCGTTGTCGAAGTCGGTATCGCCGCGGAGGTTTTCGATGCCGACGTTGCTGATCGCGCCGGGCCATGTGTACTTCTTGATCGTGCCGCCGCCGTACTGCTGCTCGAAGGAATCGACCAGCGGTGAATCGACGAATATGCGATCACCCTCGATGCGTGTGATGACACGGTCCATGCGGATGTTCATTGAGCCGGCGGTCCACGCCGGGTCTCCGTCGAGCGGTTCGCCCATCCCGATGGCATCGATCCACGCCTGGTTGCTCGGCCGTTCGATACGCACGGTGTCACCGACACTGAACGCGCCGGGGTTGTTTACGCGGAAGCTGTTGGTCCCGACGGGCACGGTCTTGTCGATCATGCTGACGGTTGACCCGGTGAGTATCTGGCTGCCGCTGCCTTCGATACGGATCAACGGCCGCTGGTTCGTACCCTCGGCCCCCACGTTGTGCCCTTGCAGGATCGTGCCGTTGGTGCCCTGGCCTTCGCCGCGCAGGACGATGCCGCTGGCGTTGATCAAGAGTTGCGTGTTGATGTCATACGTGCCGGCCTGGAGCAGGACCGCGCCGCGGTAGCCGTCGGGCCCGATCGGTAAGGCTGACAGCGCGTTGATCGCGTTCTGGATCTGCGTGGTGTCGTCGCCGCTGATCGGGGAGAGTGTGATCACGGTGGCGACGTTGTTCGGGATCGCCGCCGCGCCCTGGCCCTTGTACCCGACGTTGGAGAAGTCCATCACCCGGTCGCCCTCGGCGTCGGGCGTATAGATCAGCCGGCCGGTCGCGCCACGCTCCACCCACTGGCTGGTCTGCGACCACGCGGGCACCGCGCCCGCCGCAAGGGTCACGGCGACAGACACAGGTAAGACCCTCGAATAAGCGATCCGCACGGCGATATCCTCTCACTATGCCCCGGCCAATCCCACCAGCCCGACCCCGGCCCTCTACCCTCTATTTTCCCACAGGAACGTTGCCTGGCAAGGCTTTTTCGCCATCTTCCGCAAAAGTACCGCCTGCTTGCGCGTCCCAAGCCATGCCAGCAGCCCCACCACCGCCACCGACCCGCCCACGAACAGGATCACCACCCGCCCGGACCACGGGTTCGGCAATACCACCAGCAGGCAGATGCACAACCCGATCACCGCGGAGAACGAACCCATAATCTTCAGCTGGCTTAAGTCGTTGCCCGCCCCGACCTCCTTCTCGAAGTCGATCGGTGTGTGCATCGTCTTAAAGAACATGTCCACCTGCTTGCGGTAGCTGTCGGATGCGAACTTCCAAAACGGGATCGTGACCGCGTAGCCGATCAGGCCGACCGGAACGATCCAGAAAATCATTTTCTGGTAGTTCCACTCATTCTCTGTGCCCTGCGAGAAGAAGGCGATCGTGCTGGGAACCATCGCCGAGCAGACCGAGAAGATCGCCGCCCACCACGGCGCGGGCCGGATGAACATCGCCATCAATAGCGGCAATCCCATCGGCAGTGCGAGCATCGCGCCGACGTTGAGCATCAGCTCGAAAACGCCCTTACCTTCGATCTGTGAGAAGTAATACGCAAGCCCGATGATGATCGCGCCGAAGATAAACGAGAAGACCTGCCCGAGGATAAACGCCGCCCGCTCGCTGAGCTCGGGCAGCCCTGTCACCTTGACCAGCGCGGGTAGACGTCGCGGACAAAGATAGCGGCGTTGCGGTTCAGCCCGGTGTCCATGCTGCTCATCGTCGCCGAGAACATGGCGACCACCATCAGGCCCGTCATCCCGAGCGGCAAAAGCTTCATGCCCGCGATCGCGTAGGCCGCCTCGGCAGGCTTGGAGATGCCGTGCTCCGCCAGCGCCATCACGTCGGCTTCGTACAAGAGCCTGCCGACCATCGGGGGATAAAACCACACGGCCACGCCCAGCAGCATCATCACCGCCGCCAGCAGCGCGCGGCCTTGCGCGCGTCCCGGCCGCCCCTTCACACCGAAGTATTTTCGCCGCGTCCAGTTCCGCAGCCTTGACGACCTTGTAGGTGATCGTCGCGATGGCGAACATGATCGTGTACTTGTCCGCCGGGAAGTGCCCCGACTCGTTGATGAACTGGAAGTCCTGCGTCAGCCCCCGCGCCTCGACCATGTGGAAGAACCCGCCGACGCCCCCCACCGCGTCCAGCGCCAGCCACGCCAGCGCCAGCGTCAACGGCATCAGCACCAGGAACTGCAAGAAGTCCGTCGCCATCACCGCCCACGACCCGCCGAACACCGAGTAGATCAGCACCACCGCGCCGACCAGGAGGATCACGATCTTGACCTCGGTGTCGAAGATCCAGAACTGAAGGCCCGTGAAGTCGAAGATCGCCGCGGTGAAGATCGCCAGCCCCTGGAGCCAGAGCCCCGCGTATAGGATGCCCAGGATCATCGTGATCCAGGCGTAAAACATCTGCGTCGTGCGCCCGTAGCGCATCTTGATGATCTCGGGCGCGGTGATGCAGCGGAGCTGGCGGAACCAGGGCGCGAGGAAGAGGAACGCCAGGAAGAACCCGATAGCGTTGCCGATGAAGATAATAGTGACGCCGAACCCGCTCTCGAACGCCGCCCCCGCCATCGCGGTGAAGGTGACGGCACTGAACGAGGTCATAAACGCGCTGGACCCGACCAGCCACCAGGTGCCCTTGCACCCGCTGCGGAAGTAGTCGCTGACGTTGGAGTTGAACCGTTTGAAGACGAACCCCACCGCGACAAGTACGGCCAGGTACGCCCCGATGACGATGTACTCTATCAGCCGCTGGTCGATCGCGGTTTCGGGCATGGGAACATTTCCGAGTCTCGGGGATCAGGCCGCGTCGTGGCAGTTACTTTATCGGCCAGTCAGACCGAAGGCGGATCAGCTATGCGCTTTACTGATCCATCAGGAAACGGATCACGGCGCATCCAGCGAATCGTTGTAGATCATCTCACGGCTGCCGTCGGGATCACGCATGGCGATGGCGGAATCTTCCTTGTTGTCACCCTCGACATGGCCGTCGATGTGCAGCACGTTCATCTTCTCGCCCTGGTGACGGTTGGGGTCGCCCGTGTTCCATGCCCGGTTGCCGTCGGGGCCAAGCTTGGTGGCGTGACGCGCCCAACCAAGCCCGTTGGAGCCGATCTTCCTGGGACTAAGGTGCCATTCGTTGCTGTCGGCGACGAGGCCGCGCTGCGAAGCGCCGGGCGAATCGTTGTAGCGATACCAATTGGTCAGGGGCGGGTCACCGGACTCGGTGGTGTATTTTTCAGGGAAATACTGCGCATCATCATTGTTATCCGGGTTGGGGTCTTCCCGGCCGATCAGGTAGCGGTTCATGCCGAACCCGAACTTGTCGGTGGTGACACCGAGCTGCTTGACGTCCAGGTAATCGGGGCAGGTGAAGGTTTCATTGAAGAATTTGCTGCGGTTGGCACCGTCGCGCTTTTCGCCGTTCATCTCGTAGGCGAGGATCTCGAACCACATGATATTGCTGGTGGGGTTGGTGATCCCAAGCGCCTTGGACAACCCGACGTTGTAGGTGCCGTCGCGGCGGATCAGGATCTGCGCCAGGGGGACGATGTAGTCGTCGTTCTCCGTGCTGTACGCGACGTGAGCCACGCCCACCTGCCGCATGTTGCTGGCGCAGGCGATGCGTCGCGCGGCGGAGCGGGCTGCGCCCAGCGCGGGCAGCAGGATGCCGACCAGCAGCGCGATGATCGAGATAACAACCAGCAGTTCGATGAGGGTGAAGCCCCTGTTCTTAGCGGACATGGCGTGTCTCCAAGTTGCGTTAGCGCCGTGTTTCATACGGCAAATCCTTGCCCGTTACGGGCGGGTAAAACGGCTGCTCGCCGTCAAGCGGGCAGCCGCGGAGGATCACACGATCAGCGGCGACGCTTGAGCATCGCGAGGCCACCGAGGCCGATGAGCAGCGCGAGCGTTGCCGGTTCGGGCACGGCGTTAGCCGAAAGGAGGCGTGCCGGCGTTCCAGTTGCCAAGCACCACGTTCAGGTCGGCGATACCGACGAACCGTCACAGGCGAGGATCGCCCTGCAGCGGGATCGCCGGCCGAGACGTTCTGGTTCCAGAGCGCTCAGGACGATGTTCAGGTCGGCGATGCCGACGAACCCGTCGCCGTTAAGATCACCTTCCAGCGGAGACGACGCGGAGATGACCTCGACGAGGAAGTTGTCGATGATCATGTCGTCAGTCGTCTTCACCGGCAGAGGACGAGCTTGAGTTACGGATGGCGAAGTAGTCCCAGTTGTCGCTCTGGATACCGCCGGAGCCGGGGATGCTGCCGTCATTGAGCGATTCCTCACCGCTGAAGGAGTAGGTAAGCCCATCGGTGAGGTTGTTGACGGTGTAGGTCGCCAGGATGCTGAACTCGGTGCGTTCGAGGGTCAGCGAGAGGTTGTAGACCTTGCCGAAGAGCAGCGCGGTGAAGTTGGGGTTCAGGTCATCGGGGGCGGTGACGAAGTCGTTGTCGGACCCGCCGAGGAACGCACCGGACGGGCCGTTGACTTCTTCGTAGATGCGCGGGCCGCCGCTGGCGTCATCCGCGCCGTCGGGGACGTCGGCGAAGGTTTTGATGCGTGTGTACCAGCCGGCATCGCCGTTGGCACCGGCGCTGCCGAGGTCGCCCTGGAACAGGCCGTCTGACTCACCCCATACTGCCGGGGTCGGGATGCCGGTATTCACGTCGGGCGCGCCAGCGAAGGGGCTGACGGTGCCAAGCTGATTGTCTGTGTCCTGGAAATACCCCAGCGCGAATCGCCTTCTCATCGCCGGGCGTGCTGTCACTGTTGAGATTGGGCGAATCAGGCAAACGCATATCGAAGCTGACCTTGACCTGGTCGCCGATGTTCGGCCCCAGGGCGACGTTCTGACCAAAGAACCCGGCGACGGATGCGCTACGGCCCTTGGAGTTCAGCGACAGCGCTGAGCCCGAGTCGATGTTCGTGCCGCTGGGCGTCGCGCCCGGCGGCATCGTTGATGATCCGTGCGTGGAACTTGGCGTCGTACTCACCGCTGACCGAGCCGGGGCTGCTGGTCCAACCGCGTGCCGAACCAGGCGATGCCGACGTCGGGGGTCTTCGGCGACGTTGGCCTCGTTGATGGACGAGCCGGGGTATAACGGTGCTTCGTAAGTATCGACCGTCCCGTTGGCACTGATATCCAGGTCGAAACGATCGACGACGCCGTCGTTGTTACGGTCGGCATCGCCGAAACCGTCGGAGATGACGACGGTGCCGAACACCGACGTGCTCCCGATCGCCAGCGCCAGCGCCGAGCCGGCGGCGAAAGCGATCTGTTGAGTGAACTTCTGACTGTTCTTCATGGTTGAATCCTCCACCAATCTCCAAGAGTTAATCGTGCGTGTGAGACACGGTTCGTTCCACAAGGGCCGGCGGGGCTTGTTCGGCCCGGCCGGCCGGTTTTTTCTTGCCGTGTTAACGGCGACGGTTCGCGATCATCAGGCCGCCCAGGCCCAGCAGCGCAAGGCTGGCGGGTTCGGGCACGGCCACGGTTTCGATCAGGACGTTATCGATCACATAATCCCAGTCGCCGGTCGCGTTACGCAGGTGCGATGTAATCGAACGAATAAGGCACGCCGCCAAGCTGGATCACGTCCGCGTCCGTGGCGTTGATCTCGTCACGGAGGACCTCGACGCCGTTGATGAAGGTCACGGCCTCGACGCTGTCAGCCGTGCGGATGATCTCAAGCCGCAGGGTGTGCTTGGTCGTCGGGACCTGATTGGTCGGGTCGGTGGTCAGGTCGCCGCCGATCTTGCCGCCGGGGCCGTCGCTCGTCGGCGAGGCGACGGTATCGACGTCGCCGGCCGGCGGGCTGGAGCCTTCGAGGTAGTTGTCGGCGTTGTTCTCGAAAACGATGCGTGCGGCGAGCGGATCGGACCCTGCGCCGAGGGGGATACGGGCGTAGATGCCCTTGTCGCCGCGCGGGCCGGGGTCGCTGCCGCGCCATTCGCCGTCGTCCAGCCCCCAGACGGCGTTCGCGCCGGCGGGACCGACGGCCGCGGTCTGCCCGAGCTGCCCGTCGGTGTCCTGGAACAGGCCCCAGCGGATCTCACCGGAGAATGGCGGCGGTGTCGGGTTAGCCGAGCTGGTCCAGATACGGAAGTCAAACTGGGCGACGATCTTGTCGCCGACATTCGGGCCGATCGACAGCGACTGGCCGAAGAAACCGGCCATCGAGCTGCCGCTGCCCTTGGCCTCGGCGCCCAGCGCCAGGCCCGAGCCCAGACCGGCCGAGTCGTCGATCACTTTGGGGTTGGCCTTGGGCTGGTCCACGCTGGCGAACCCGCGCGTGCCGATCCAGATCAGCCCGGTGTCGCCCGCGTCGGTGGCGGCGGCGATGTCCGTGCCGTCGATCGCGCCGTCAAGGCTCACGTCCGTATCGTAAGGCGCGATGACGCCGTCGTTGTTACGGTCGGCGTCGCCGAAGCCGTCGGTGATCGTCACCGCGAACGACGGCGCGGCGGCCAACACGACGGCCAGGGCCGCCGACGTTGACAAGATGTAAGGTGTTCCGCTTCTCATAGTCATTTTTCTCTTACCTCCAAGTTAAAAAACAGTGACTGATTCCTCCCTATGCTCACCGATAGATGGGGTCCTCCATGTGTGATCACCATCCGCTAAAAACCAATTACGGGGCCGTCAGGCTGCCCGATACCAGGCGCGGTTCCACGGCCGAGACCACCGACACCGGGTCGTGCGGTTTGCGGATCCGTTGGGCAAGCTGTTCCACCGCCTGTCGGCCGATCACGTCCGGCCGCAGGTCGATCGTCGCCGGCCGGGGGTCCAGCCCCGACAGCACCGGCTCGTTGTTGCAGGAAATTATGTCTACGTCGCGGCCCGGCTCGATGCCCTGGGCACGCAGCTCGTGGTAGACCAGCACCGTCAGCGGGTCACGCGGCACGAACAAACCGGTCGGCCGCGGATCGATCGACAGGTAGTGCGACACCAGACCCCGCACCGCCTGCTCGTCATACTCCGCGACAAACGGCGTGGACTTGTCGGCCTGGCCCTCGACGATGACGTGAGACTCGCAGCCATGCACCGCGGCGGATTCGACAAACGCACGGGTACGCGCTTCATAACCCAGGTGGTCCGGGCAGAGGTTCAAGACCGCGATCGACTTGTGACCACGCGAAGCCAGGTAGTCCGCCGCCATCCGCCCGATCGCTTCGTTGTCCGGCTCGATCCGGTCGCCCCAGTAGCCGCGCTCCGTGCGCGGGCTCAGCAGCCAGACGCAGGGGAACTTCGACAGTAGTGCCTGATGCTTGCGCGGCGGCGGGAAGCCATATAACAGAAGGCCATCGACCCGCCCGCTGGCCACATTCGGCGGCAGCCGGCCCGAGTCATTCAGCTTGCCGAGGATCAGGTTGAAACCCATGTCCGCCAACGCATCCTCCACCGCGTGAAGCACGGCCCCGGCGATCGGCGCCAGCATCAGCGTCAGGTCCGCGCCGATCATCAATAGCGCGATGTTCCCCACGCGCGGCTGGGCGCTGACATTCCGGCCCCGACCCGACGGTGTGTAACCAATATTCTGCATAGCTCGACGCACCAGTTGCACACATTCAGGAGATACCCCCGGGCGGTTGTTGATCACCCGTGACACCGTGGCGTGCGACACGCCGGCCAATTTGGCGACTTCTACGATTGACATGACACCCTATTAATACCACGTCCAAGACTCAGATACAAGAGGAATTTTCAGATACATGTAAATTAATATATAGATACAATCAATTATTATTTAATGACTTATGTATTTTTTTCTGAAAATTACATCCGGTATATCTGAAATTTAATTGTTATCTATCCCGCCCGTCTGTATGCTGTGGACGGGTCGAAGAGCCCATTCGAGGGCTTGGGCGCGGCGCGGCCGCAAACCCGACCCCGTGCGTATCACGCCACATCACTTGGAAAGGAACGCAGCATGTCGGCAACGACGGTTTCAACGACGAAAAACAGGGCCTGGGGACGCGTGGGCCTGGTCTGCACCGTGCTCGCCGGGCTCTGCCTGGGATGCCAGACCGATCCGGCCGTGGCGGGAGCCTCCCCGTCGGCCGAAAGCGGCTTCATCCTCTATGACGCCCAGGGCATCGCGCAGCAAAAAGAAAAAATCGCCGCCGGCGACCCCTACCTCACCGCCATACTTAAAGACGTGATCGCCAAGGCCGACCACTACCTCGAAGTCGAGCCCGTCTCCGTCGCCAGCAAGCCCATGACCCCGCCCTCCGGCGACAAGCACGACTACATGAGCATGAGCCCCTACTGGTGGCCTAACCCCGACACCGCCGACGGCAAGCCCTACATCCGTCGCGACGGCGAATACAACCCGCAGCGCGCCGACTACGACGTGCCCAAGCTCGACACCGTCACCGGCGCTGTCCGCGCACTGGCGATCGCCTACGCCTACACCGGCGATGAACGCTACGCCGAACACGCCACCAAGCACCTGCGCACCTTCTTCATCAACCCCGAAACGCGCATGAACCCGAACCTGAACTTCGGCCAGTTCGTCCCCGGCGTCGCGGAGAACGGCCGAAAGTCCGGCATCATCGAAAGCATCCGCTTCCGCTTCGTGCCCGACTCCATCGCCCTGCTGCAAGGCTCCGAAAACTGGACCGACGAAGACACCAAGGCCATGAAGCAGTGGTTCGGCGATTACGTCACATGGCTGCGCACCAGCAAGCACGGCACCGAGGAAGCCGAGAGCGAAAACAACCACGGCACCTGGTGCCACCAGCAGATCATCCTCTACGGCCTGTTTGCCGGCAACGAAGAAGCCGCCCGCGAATCCATCGCCACCATCCCCGCACGCATCGACGCCCAGATCGAACCCGACGGCAGCCAGCCCGAAGAACTCGTCCGCACCCGCAGCCTCCACTACTGCGACTTCAACAACCGCGCCTACCTCGACATCGCACGCATGGCCAAGCCGCTGGGCGTGGACCTCTACGCCTACGAATCCGCCGACGGCGGCAGCCTCCGCAAGTCCCTGGACTTCCTCGCCCCCCACATGATCGGCGCCAAGCCCTGGACCCACGAACAGATCGACGAGCCTAAAGACGAATGGTTCGCCCAGACCTTCCGCTGGGCCGCCATCGGCTTTGGCGACTCTTCCTACGAAGCCATGATCCAGAAACTCCCCGACGGCTTCGCCGAAAACAAGTGGATCGAGCTGGTCGTCCCCGCGAAATAAGCATCAACGCGATACACAAACAACAGCCCCGGGCGGAAGCCCGGGGTTTTCTTATTCAGACCACTCGAATGGATGCTCGCTCCATTTCAACGCGCGATTGAATAAGTCTTCATCTCGTGTGCGTACCTTCAATCCATCGTATACTCGCTACCCGAAGCCGAACAACACACTTTGCGGCTGAAGCCATAAAGTGTGGCACCCACCAATCAATTCGATTAACCATCTGCAGGGATGTAATCATGGCAAAGAAGATATTCAACAGCCTTTGTTTTATCCTGATATGGATCGTACTGATTGGCATGGGTTACTTGATTGGTTTTGCCTGGAGTGAAGAGCATCTGGGAGGCGTGCTCACCTCATTAATCGTATGCCTATTAGTAGCTGCCCCGATACTGCTCAGATAGGCATCGGCATCCAAGAAGGCATTCTCCGAATCAAATCGTGCTGATCAGCCAAAGCAATAATCATATTCTGGAACACGACATCACTCCGGTCGCTTCGCCATCTCCACCGCCTCCGCCACCAGCCCCTTGATCTTGCCGAACTCGCCCGCGTTCACGAGGTGTGCGTTCGACCATCCAGCTCCCGCCGCAGGCGGGGACGGGGAGCGCGAGGTAGTCGCGCAGGTTGTCGGGGGAGACGCCGCCGGTGGGGATGAACTTCACGTTGCCGTAGGGGCCGCTCAGGGCTTTGAGGGTTTTGATGCCACCGTAGGCCTCGGCGGGGAAGAATTTCAATACGTCAACACCCAGCCCGCGGGCCAGGTCGATGTCGGTCGGCGTCGCGACCCCCGGAGTAATCGGAACGCCTTGTTCAAGACAGTATTTCACGACCGGCGGGTTCGTGCCGGGCGTCACGACAAACGCCGCGCCCGCGCCGATCGCGCGTTTCGCCTGCTCGACGGTCAACACCGTGCCCGCGCCAACCAGCAGGCCTTCGTGCTTGCACATCTCATTGATCGAAGCCTCGGCCGCGTCGGTGCGCATCGTCACCTCCGCAACCGGCAGCCCCCCGCCGATCAACGCCTCCGCCAAAGGCCCGGCATGGTCCGCCGAATCCAAAACGACGACGGGGACGAGTTTGTGCTTGCCGAGCGTATCCAAAACCTTGGTCGAGGTGTCAGCCATCTTGATTACATCTTTCTGTACGGATTCGATCACAGCCTCGGTAGCGTCAGGCCGCCGTCGACCATGAGCACGCTGCCGGTGGCGTAGGATAACTCACCGCGTGCCAGCACGCCCACCGCCCGGCCGACATCCTCGGGATTCCCCCACCGCGGGTCGACGGTCAGCCCCTCGGCGATCAGCTTGTCGTATTTCTCCGTGACGTCCGCGGTCATGTCGGTCTTGATCACGCCCGGCCGGACCTCGTAGACACCCACGCCGAACTCCGCCATCCGCGCCGCCCACAGCCGCGTCGCCATCGCGATGCCCGCCTTGGAAATGCAGTAATCGCCGCGATTCACGGAGGCGACCGTCGCGCTGACCGAAGACACATTAATGATCGAGCCGGTGAAATGGTTGTCGGCCATGTACTGCTCGGCCATCCAGCGCGCCGCGAGCTGCGTTAAAAAGTATGGCCCCTTGAGGTTGATGCTGATCAGCCGGTCGAAACTCGCCTCGCCCGCATCGAGGATGTCCGCCCGCTCGTTCGGCGCGACGCCCGCGTTGTTCACCAGCACATCCAGCCGACCGAAACGCTCACGGATCCCGGCGATCATCTTTTCACGATCGTCCGCCGACGCGACATCGGCCCGGCAATACAGCACATCTACGCCCGCCGCACGCAGCGCATCGAGCGTATCCGTGATCTCGCTTTCCTCACGCCGGCCGTTCACCGCCAGATCAAAACCGTCGGCCGCGAGCTTTTGACTGATACCTAACCCGATCCCGCGCGTCCCGCCGGTGACGAGGGCGACGCGTTTCGTGATTTTCTCATTCTGTGTGTTCATGATGCGCTCCGCCGTTTGTACGCTTACCCCCCCCCTCCCTTTCAGGGAGGGGCAGGGGGAGGGTCGGGTTTATTGTGATCAACACATCGGGATCAACTTCTACACCTACGCCCCTCTCCCGGCCTCTCCCCTCGGGGGAGAGGGGTTAAGAAAATCAATCCTTATAGAAAGAATTTCAGGTAAGCCCCCCCCCCCGCCATGCGGTGGATCAACAGCGCCAGTTCCAGCAGGTGGTAATCGCCCCACAGGCTTGACTCGCTGTGCGACACCTTCGAGCCCCTGGGCACGTGGTCCCAGTGGTTGGGCCAGTGGTAGATCGAGTGCAGCAGCAGGCCCTGATGCTTGACTTTCGTCGAGAAGTACGGCTCATCAAACAGCGTACGGGCCACGGTCAGGCCGGCCTGGTAATACGGTCACCTCTGCCTGCTTTCCCAAGGTAATTGCCCAGCCGGATCAGCCCCTGAGCCGCGATCGCGCTGGCGGAGGCGTCGACCGGTTCGTAATCGTTATACGGGTCGGCCGGGCGGTCGCGCCAGTCGCCGAGTTTCGCCATGCCGGGTGCGCCGTCGTCCCAGTAGGTGATGCCGTCGAGTGTGGAGACATCCTTGATGTAGTGGTCGCAGGTCTCTTTGGCGTTGCGTTCGTAGACCTTGACGACGTCGGCCTTCGCTAAGCCGCAAGCGGCCTTGAATGTGTTGGCCGGGATGGTCTTGAAAAACTCAAGTTCCTCGGCATACCCGAGCATGGCCCAGGCCAACCCGCGTGTCCAGGTGCTGAACGGGCTGTAGCCCTGCTGCGTGGCGCGGGCGCGGAACGCGCCGTCGTTGCGGTTGAACGTGCCCTCGTGCGCGGTTCGGCCACGGACATCGTAGGTGTGTTCGCTGTCACCGTGGAACACGATGTACTGGCTCGTGGTCAGGCCGTGCAGGACGGAGCGTTTGAGGAGGTTGGCGGCGCGGTCGCCCTCGTGCATGAGGCTGTGGCCGAGCTGCCAGGCGACGCCGAGGATGCGTGTGGTGCGCATGGTGTCGATGAACAGCGAGTGCGGGCCGTTGAAGGAGTAGATGTAGCCCAGGCCCGGCGCGTTGGCGGTGTGCCTGGACTTCACCGGCGGGGTGCCGGACCATCGCGCGGCCTGCACCGCGCCGGACGCGGCGATGGCGTTCGAATAAGCCACCTCTTCCCAGCCGTCGTATTTCATGCGCTTCTCTTTTAAGAGGCGCAGCAGGTTGCCGTAGGTCGAGAGGTTATTAAAGCCGTGGTCGTGCACGCCCGTGTGGGTGACGTGCGGGAGCATGTGCTTGATCGTGCGTCGCTTGCCGAGTTGGATGAGTTTGTCATCGTTCAGCCCGTCGCCTGCAAGGATCATGCAGCCGTACTGGAAGCCCTGGGTCCACTCGGTCCAGCCGCGCGTGGTGTAGGTGCCGTTGACGGTGAAGACGGGCGTGCCCTTGGAAGTGTCCCAGCTCCGGTCGAGGGCCTTTGCCTTGCGTGCGGCCAACTCGAAGACACGGCGGGTATCTTTTTTTAGCGAGGCGGGCGTGATTTTAGTGTCGATCTGCATGCCAAAAAGCTCCTGTGCCGAGCATGCCGGCGCGCTCTGCCTGAGGTTTCTCCTCAGAGTGTGCCAGAACGCAAGCGATAACTCAAGCGCATCGTGTATTGATTCGATGTCCGATTTGGCTAAAATACACAAATGGCCCTGGAAGCCCTACCCGTCATCGACCCCGCGCCGATCGAGGCGGCGGTGGGCGACCTGTGCGCCAGACTCTTCACCGAGCCGGCCCGGCTGGAGCAGGCGGTCACCCACGCGATCGACCACCGGCTCTATATCGCGCCGCACGCACACAGGGACCTTCTGCAACTCGACCTGATCACCGGATGCGAGGGCAGCTGCCTGATCGACGGGCAGTGGCGACGTGTCCAGGGTCTTAGCGCGATGACCACCTACCCCGGTGCAGAGCACGGCTATGAGCTGGTGCCCCACGACGGCAGCGCCCGGGTCTACAACGTCCGCCTGCGTGTCCGGCCGAACTGGACCGCGGTCAAGCAGAAGATGCTCCAGCCCTGGTCGACCTCGCTGGACCCCGGCCGGGGGCTGATCCCGGTCATGCGATTGATGACGGAAAACGCTTCAATAGGCGAAGCCAGGCCCGCCCTGCTGTTGTCGCGATTGACCGAAGCGCTATGCCTCTGGCCGCGTGCCGGGCAGGGGCCGGGCGATATGCCGCCGGGGTTTTCGGTCACGGCGATCCGTGAGCTTGACCACGAACTAGCTGGCGCGATCACGCTGATCCACAAGAACGTGGGCCGGCCGCCGACGCTCGAGGAACTCGCGGAGTTGGCGAGCATGTCGCCGCGCCACTTCGCCCGCCGGTTCGAGACACTCCTAGGCTGCACACCTCACGCCTACATCACCGCCCGCCGTTTCGCCCGCGCCCGGGAGATGCTTTTGCAGGACCATTGCAAGACGCACCAGGTCGCCGATGCCCTTGGCTTCAGCTCCCCCGCCACCTTCAGCCGCTGGTTCAGCCAGCACGCCGGCCTAAGCCCCCGCAAGTACCGCCAGGACCCCCACGTGATGTAATCCATCATCCTGCCTGTCCGGATATGCAAAGAATCTGGTCCCCAATAGGCAACGAAATCACCCGCAGCCGCCCGTAGACTGTTATCCACGTCAACCCCCCAAGTAGCGGCGCGGCTTGTCGCGTCAGGGCATAACGAAACCACACATTACTTTTTCAACTGAAACACCCACTCATGGAAACCCGCCGAATCGGCATCGTGATGAACGGCGTCACCGGACGCATGGGCACCAACCAGCACCTGATCCGCTCGATCCTCGCCATCATCAAACAGGGCGGCGTGAAGGTCAGCGACAACCTCGTGCTCATGCCCGACCCCGTACTGACCGGACGCAACGCCAACAAGCTCAAGGCGCTGGCCGAGAAGCACGGCCCGGACGCGATCGGCAAGCCGTTGAAATGGTCCACCGATGTCGAAGGCTCGATCAACGATAAAGCCTGCGACATCTTCTTCGACGCCTCGGGCACGCTACAACGTGCCGGGTTCGTAGAGATGGCGGTCAAGGCGGGCAAGCCCGTTTACTGCGAAAAGCCCACCGCCGTCACCACCGCCGAGGCCCTCCGCCTCGCCAAACTCTGCGAAGACGCGAAGCTCAAGAACGGCGTCGTGCAGGACAAGCTCTGGCTGCCCGGCCTGCGCAAACTCCAGATGCTCAAACAACAGGGCTTCTTCGGCAAGATCCTCTCCGTGCGCGGTGACTTCGGGTACTGGGTCTTCACCGGCCACGTCGACGACCAGCCCACCCAACGCCCCAGCTGGAACTACCGCGCGGAAGATGGCGGCGGCATCATGATCGACATGTTCTGCCACTGGGAATACGTCATCGGCAACCTGTTCGGCCCCATCGACTCCCTCGTCGCCTACGGCAACACCGACCTGCCCGAACGCATCGACGAAAGCGGCAAACCCTACCAATGCACCGCCGACGATTCCGCCTACGCGATCTTCAAACTCAAGGACGGCACCGTCTGCCAGTTCAACAGCTCATGGGTCACGCGCGTCCGCCGCGACGACCTGCTCACCATCCAGGTCGACGGCACGGACGGCACCGCCATCGCCGGCCTGCGCGAGTGCTGGGTGCAGGACGCGTCCTACACACCCAAGCCCGTCTGGAACCCCGACATCCCCCAGCCGATCAATTTCTTTGACGGCTGGCAGCAGGTGCCCAACAACACCGCCTACGATAACGCGTTCAAGGTGCAGTGGGAGCTTTTCCTCCGGCACGTCGCACTGGATGAACCCTTCGAGTGGACGCTGCGCCGGGGCGCATCCGGCGTGCAGCTCGCCGAGCTGGGCATGACCTCCTGGAAAGAACGCAAGTGGATCGACGTGCCGAGCCTTTGACAAAACGCAGCTGCGGAATGACGCCATGCCCGATGACCTGTCCAAGCTCGCGATCCACACGATGACCCACAAACCGTGGACGCTCAGGCAGTGCGTAGACGCGTTTACCAAAGCGGGTGTCGGCGGGGTCAGCGTCTGGCGTAACGTAATCGAGCCGATCGGTGTCGACGAGGCGAAGCGCATCATCCGGGGTAGTGGCCTGAAGGTCCCGGCGCTGGTGCGCGGCGGGTTTTTCCCAGCCAAACAGGCCCGTGACCGGCAGAGCGCGATCGACGACAACCGGCGGTGCATAGACGAGGCGGCGGCGATCAACGCGGAGATGGTCGTGCTGGTTGTCGGCGCGGTGCCCGGGATGCCGATGAATGAAGCGCGCAAGCACGTCGCCGACGGGATCGGGTCCGTGCTGCCGCACGCGGTGGAGCGTGGCGTGAAGCTGGCGATCGAGCCGCTGCACCCGATGTATGCTGCCGACCGGTCCTGCATCAACCGCGTGCGTGAGGCCCGCGAGGTCTGTGAGAAGCTTAAAAGTCGTATGGTCGGGATCGCTGTGGACGTGTACCACGTCTGGTGGGACCCGGACCTGCAACACGAAATAGAGCTTGCGGCAAAACAGCACACACTGTTCGCGTTTCATTTATGCGACTGGCGGGTCAAGACGCGCGACATGCTCAACGACCGTGGCCTGATGGGCGACGGGTGCATCGACCTGAAACAGATCCGGCAATGGGTGCAGCAGGCCGGCTTCCGTGGGTTCGACGAGGTCGAAGTATTCTCCGATGAATACTGGAAGATGGACCAGAACGAGTACCTCGACCTGATTATCAAACGCTATCGCGATGTTGTTAGCGCCCCCGCCGACACAAACGTATGAAGACGCTCACGCTCCACGAACCCGGCCGATGGATCGCGACGGACAAGCCCGAGCCGGGCGGGCCCGCACCGGGCGAAGTCTTGGTGTGCGTCCACCGCATCGGGATCTGCGGCACCGATATCCACGCCTACCACGGCACGCACCCGCTGTTCACCTACCCGCGCGTCCCGGGGCATGAGCTGGGCGTCGAGGTGGTCAGGGTCGGGCAAGGCGTGAGTAACCTCACGCCCGGCGACCGCTGCGCCGTCGAACCCTACATGACCTGCGGCAAATGCCCCGCCTGCCGGGCCGGCAAGACCAACTGCTGTGAAACGCTCCAATGCCTGGGCGTACACGTCGACGGCGGGATGCGTGAATACATCGTCGTCCCCGCCGACAAGCTGCATCCGTCCAGACAACTTGGCTACGAAGCGCTCGCGCTGGTAGAGACGCTGGGCATCGGCCGGCACGCCGTCGAGCGCGCGCGGGTCGCTCCGGGGGAGTGTGTCGCTGTCATCGGCCTGGGCCCGATCGGTCTGACCGTCGCCACCTTCGCAAAACTGGCCGGTGCACGTGTCGTCGGCATCGACGTCAGCGAGCAGAGAATCGCCGCCGCGCGCACGCTGCTCGGGGTTGAAACATTGCGGCTTGATCCAAGCGGATCGATCCAGTCGCAGTGGACGACCGGCTTCGGCGACCGCCCCGCCGCCGTGTTCGATGCCACGGGCAACCGCGCATCGATGCAAAACGCCTTCGACCTGCCAGGCCACGGCGGCAGGCTCATTATGGTCGGGCTTGTCATCGGCGATCTGACCTTCGACGACCCCGCGTTCCACCGCAAGGAACTGACGCTGCTCGCCAGCCGAAACGCCACCGCCGACGACTTCCGCGCCATCATCGGACAGATCGAAGCGAACAAGATCGATACCGCCGCATGGATCACACACACCTGCCAGGTTGAGGCGCTGCCCGCCGAACTGGATGCCTGGCTGACGCCCGGCGCGGGCCTG
Source organism: Phycisphaerales bacterium (assembly GCA_041402025.1). Lineage (GTDB taxonomy): Bacteria > Planctomycetota > Phycisphaerae > Phycisphaerales > Phycisphaeraceae > JAJRRS01. The sequence continues at coordinate 38,982 of JAWKTA010000027.1, forward strand.
CTCAAAGGTATGTGCCGGTTCGATTGAATCTGCGCCGCCCGCCCGGCGATACAATGCCTGCCCGCCGATCACCAACACTTATTGAAACGCTGGAGCCTCGACGTGTCACTGAAAATCCGACCCGAATCCGATTGTGAACTCGACCTCGTCTCGCTAGGCGAATGCATGGTGCGCCTCTCGCCCCCCGGGCACGGGCGCATCGAGTTCGCCCCTTCATTGGAAGTACACGTCGGGGGCGGGGAATACAACGTCGCCTACGCGCTGTCGCGTCTGGGCAAGCGCACCGGTTGGGTCGGTGCGCTGGTCGACAACCCCGTCGGCAGGATCATCCTCAACCACGCACGCGCCGGCGGCGTCGATACGGCGCACGTTGTCACGCTCCCCTACGACGGCGTCGGGCGCGATGCACGCATCGGCCTGAACTTCACCGAGGTCGGCTCGGGCGTCCGCGCCAGCGTCACCCTGTACGACCGCGGCCACAGCGCGACTTCAAAGATGAAGCCCGGCGACGTCGACTGGAACAAGCTCTTTAAAGAGCGCGGCGTGCGCTGGCTGCACACCGGCGGGATTTTTACCTGCCTAAGCGAGTCCACCAAGCAGGTCGCCGCCGAAGCACTCAAAGCTGCGCACGATGCCGGCACGATCGTGTCCTACGACTTAAACTTCCGCTCCAAGCTCTGGTCCAGCGCACAGGCGATCGCCGCGACCAAACCCCTCGTGCAATACATCGACTGCCTGATCGGCAACGAAGAAGACTTCCAGAAAGTGCTCGGCTACGAAGTCGAGGGCGCGGAAGACGAAAACCTCAAAGAGCTGCCCATCGAAAACTACAAGCAGATGGTGCGTAAGGTCGCCAAGGATTACCCGAACCTGAAGGTGATCGGGACGACGCTCCGCGAGGTGCTCAGCGCCAGCGAAAACAACTGGTCCGCGATCCTCTACTGGGCAGAGACCGACACGTTCTACCAGGGCCCGAGCTTCGACCGGCTGATCATCGAGGACCGCGTCGGCGGCGGCGACGGGTTCGCCAGCGGCTTCGCCTACGGCTTCCTGACCGGCGCCGATCCGCAAACCGCCGTCAACCTCGGCACCGCACACGGCGCACTACTGCAGACCACACGCGGCGACACGTCACAGATCACGCTCAAGGAACTCAAGCACGTCGCGGGTGGCGGCGGCGCACGGATCGTGCGGTAATGCGATTTGTAAATAAAATAACCGCACAGCCTCTGTCATTCCCGCGCAGGCGGGAATCCATCTGAACAGTGAATAACAAGCATGGGTCCCCGCCTGTGCGGGGATGACTGACGTGAATCACACAGCCGAACTCACCCGCCGACTTTAACCACGATCAGCGTCGTGTCGTCCACGCCCTGTCTCGGGCCGGTGAACTTGCGGACCTGCCAGAGGATGTGGTTGATCGCGTCCGTGGCGGACATGCCTTGCGTGGCGATGAAAGCTTCGACGATGCGTTTGCGGCCGAATTTCTGGCCCTTGTCGTTGAACGAATCCACCAGCCCGTCGGTATAGAACAGGATCATGTCGCCCCGGGCGGTATCGAACAGCCCCTTCTCGTATTCGATGTCGCTCTGGATGCCCACGATCATGCCGCCGGTGTCGAGCTGGTGGATCTTCCCGTTACGCAGGAGCATCGGCGGGTCGTGCCCGGCGTTGCAGTAGGTCAGGCGCAGCGACTTGGGGTCGATCACGCCGTACCAAAGCGTGGCGAATTCGTTGTCGAGCGTGTCCCGGCAGAGCGCGTTGTTGACCCGGGCGATGATCTCATCGAGATCGTAAACGTCCTGTGCGTAAGCACGGAGGCTGGCGCGCACGCTGGCCATAAGCAGGCTGGCGGCGACGCCCTTGCCGACCACGTCACCGATCGCGATGCCCAGGTGCCCGTCCAGGTCGATAACGTCGTAGAAGTCGCCGCCAAGCTCGAAGCTGGGGACGTAACGCGCCGCGATGTCGAAGGGCTTAACCGAAGGCAGCTCGCCGGGGAGCATCCGCCGCTGCACGCTGGCGGCGAGGTGGAGCTGGCGCAGGACGCGCCGGCTCTGGGATTTCTGCGCGTCCAGCCGTGCGTTCTGGATCGCTGTCCCCAGCATCTGCGAGATCGCGGTAACGAGGCGCACCTCGAACGGGCTGAACGCTCGCTGCTCGCCGGAGAACAGGTGGATCGTGCCGATGGCCTTGCCCTGGTACATGATGCCCAGGCAGAGCATGGACGCCAGCCCTTCCGCCTGCGCATCGCCGGGGAAGATGATGCGCGGGTCGGTGAGCATATCGCGGATGTAGACGACCTTGCCGGACATCGCCTCGCGCAGCATCTGCGAATCGTCGACGTTGATCGCACCGGTGGCGAGGTAGGTCTCGGAGAGGTTGAAGATCGCGCGGGGCTCGAGTTGCTGCGGGTTGTCCTCCTTGGTCAAACGGATGGCGACGGCCTTGGCGTGCATGACGTCGGCGACGGCGTGCGTGGCCGTATCCAGCACCTGCTGCAGGTCGCGGTTGGCGGACAGGGCCTTACTCATCTCGTAGAGCGCCGAAAGCTCCTGCACGCGCTGCCGCGTGTGGTACTCGTCGTAGCACAGACGCGCGATGCTGTTGGCCAGCACATAAAGGAACTGGATGCCCGCCGCTTTGTTCGGCCCGCAGTGCAGCTCGGCGGCGCGCACCAGCTCATCAACCTTGTCCCCCGGCACGCCCAGCGCCAGCGCTGATTTGCGCAGCGCCTCACGCCCGGCCGGCGCGGTTTCCCCGGCCACGGCTTCCAGCGCGATCGAACCCAGCACCTGCCCTTCGACCGTGATCGGCGCACTGAAACGCCCGGCGTCGTCGGCGTCGGCGGAGATGAGTTGCTCGAGCACGCGGTCCGAGGCGCGGCGTTTCGCGGCGTCGGTCTCCTGGGTGACCTGCTGACCTTCCCGGTCGCGGATCGTCGCGGTCAGGCCGGTCACGGCGGTGAAGCTGTCCTGGATTTCCTGGAGCGTCGCCAGGTCCACGAACTGGGTGAGAGACAGCGGCGGCGCACTGGTCACGGGGTGGCCCCGAAACGGTGTGGGTCCGGTCGCGGCGGGCACCTCGGGGGCGGGCCCCGCCGGTGCGCCGTCAGGCGTGGAGCTCGTCATGGTCAATCCGGGCTATTTCCCATCGGATGATGAATCGTCATCACCGTCCAGCCAGATCTCACGGATAACCGCCAGCAACGGGTCGCGCGGCGATTCGGACTGCGCCAGCGCCAGGCCGTAACGCACCAGTTGACGGGAGTTGGCCTGATACCCCAGGTACGCCATGAGCAGCGGCGCGTCCTTACCGCCCTCGCCCTGGCTGATGACGGTTTGCAGCTCGCGCTGGACCCACTGCAAGCGGTCCTGCGGGGGCAGTAGTTTTTGGTCGTAGCGTGCGGCGATCAGCTCGGGGTGCTGCACGAAAAGCGCCCGCAGGTTCATGCCGGCGCTGCGGAACATGCCCGCGCCCAGCTGCGCGTGGACCAGGCCGACGCGCGGCATCGGGTCGTCTTTCACGTCGAGGATGAGCTGGCGGTAGCGGCTCTCGGCGGTGAGGTATTTGCCGGCGGCCAGCGCGGCTTCGGCCTCACGGGTCAGGTTCGCCACACGCGTCTGCTTATTCGAAGCCAGCGTCTCCAGACGCGGCAGGTCGTAGTTCAACTGGTCCACGACGCCTCGGACCTCGTCGCCGGAGTCGGCGTCCCCGGTGTCGGGGTCTTTCGTGGCGGTCTCCTTCCGGCGGGACTTGTAATCGTCGCCGTAGAGGTCTTTCATGATCGCGTCGTAAGCGCGTTCGGCCTCGGTGAGTTGCTGTGGCGTGGGCGCGTCCAGATTGGTGTCCCACTTGTCGGGCTTGCTGCCGGCATTTTCGCGGTCCTTGATCGAACGCAGCAGCTTGTCGTAGACGTCGGCGCCATCGCCCTGGGCCTCTTTCTTTTCGAGGCGGTTAAAGACGGTGTCCAGCACCTGTCGGCTGCGTGTCGGGTCGAGCTTGTCGGCGGCATTGGGGTCCTGCCCGTTGAGCAGTTGCAGCTGCTGGCCGATCAGCATGGTCGCGGGGAGCTGGCCGGGCTGGAGCATCTGTTTCTGCAGGTCTTCCTGTGTCGATTTGCCGAACGGGTCGAAGAGGTTGGTGTCGTAGCGCATCGAATCGCCGAGGTTGTCGGGCGTTTGATAGGTGCCGGCGTCCTTGGCGTCTTTATAAAGTTGTTGGCTGAGTTCCTCGCGGTCGGCAAGGGGCTGGCCGTTAAGCCCGACCGTGGGCCGGTCTCCAAACGCCTGCAGCGCCAGCCCGGCGGAGGGGTTAGGCCCGCCCAGGCCCTGGACCGAGCGTTGGGTATTGATCTGGCTGGTATAGATCGTGTCGAATGCGTTGCTGGGCGCGACCTGGTAGTAGCCGCTGTTGGGCGCGATCAGGCCGGGGCCTTGCGGCTGGGCGGAGCGGTTGGTGAACGAGCGGTAGATGCTGACGTTGCCACCCTGCCCGACGCCCCCGACGCTTGCGGCGTTGAGGTAATTGGGGCTTGAGGACAGGCTCTGGGCGCGGAAGTTAAACAACGTGTCGCTTCCGAGGTTATCGCGGAACTCGCCGACGGCTCCGTAGCCGACGTTGTCCTGGAACGCACGGCCACCGCCGACGTTGCCGGTGACGATGTCGTTCTGGTGGCTGAAGTCCAGCCGACCGTCCTCGGGATTGATCCCGTTGGAGCCGACCTGGAGATTGGCGTCCAAGGCGCGGCCATTGTTCCCCGCGGGGGTCTGTGCGTAGGTGGGCAGACCGGTCGCCATCAGGACGGCCAGACCGATCGCTGTGGGTAGTTGTTTGGTCATCAGGGGCTGTGGCGTATGCATGGTGTTGTCCCCGTGAGTCGGAGGGTCGTTCTCTGGTCTATTTTACCCGGCCCGGGGGGCCAAAACGAGCCAATCCCCGCTCAGGTCACGATTTCCAGGATCTCAAACCGTTTGGGGCCACGGGGCAGGTCGACGCGGATCGTCTCGCCCACCCGGGACTTCATAAGCGATTCGCCCATCGGGCTTTGGGTCGTTACCTCGATCTCGTCGGCGTCGAACCGGCCGGAGGACTCGCCCACCAGCTTGTAGAGGTCATCGGTCCCGTCGTCCAGGTCCTTCAGCCGCACGACCGCGCCGAGGAAAACCATGTCCTCGGGCACATCTATATCATCGGCCACCTTGCAGTCTTTGAGCCGTTTTTCCAGCCGACGGATCTCGGCCTCCTCCAGGCCCTGGTCGTCACGGGCGGCGTGATAATCGGCGTTTTCCTTCAGATCGCCCTGCGCACGGGCCTCGGCGATCCGGTTGGCCAGGATCGGCCGATTGGCGACGAGTTCGGCCAAACGGGCTTCCAGTTTGGCCTTTTCCTCCTTGGTGACAAACTCCATGACATATCTCCATCAATTCAGCCGTATCGTGTCTTAACAGGGGGACGCCCAGGCTCCCGGCCCCGGGCAGCAAACAACCATCCTACCCGACCCGGGCCGGGGATGAAACGGCTATGTCAATTTCCCCGGGATGCCCCCAAATGGCAGGTCAATGGCCCTTACGGCCCTGCCAGGCCATCAAACACAGCCCCAACCAGCCTAAGAGTGCCGCCGCCGCCGTGCTCAGGATCACCGGCACCCAGCCCGAGGGGTTGTACGGCTGGACCGTCGTGGTCAGCTCCCACAACGCCTGCACCGGGCTGATCCTCATCCGCCACGCCGTGCCGGCAGTCGCGTCCATAAACCCGCCGCCGAACGCCATCAGCACCGGCTCGCCCAGCAATAGCAGCACGCACAGCACCATCGCACCCACCCGCGCGCCCGCCACCGGCAAGACCCGGCCAAGCCCGACCAACACACCCGTCAACAACGACCACGACACCACCGCCAGGTCCAACCAGAGCGTCTGCTGCGGCGACCAACGCCCCACCAGCATCAAAGGCCAAACCACCACCTGGAATACCGATATCAAACACACCCAGTCCAGCAGCGTCCCCAACACGCGCATCGACGGCCGGGCATATCTCTCTCCGCGTCCACCGGACAACTGTTGGCTGAGCCTGATCGCGGGCCAGACGGCCATCAGGCCGAAGGCGGCGGAGAAGACCACCCAACGCACCGCGTGTACCGTCGCGCCCATCGCCAGCGTGATCGACCACGACACCAATAGCCAAAGACACCAGGTAATCACCAGCATCCGAAGCCCGAACGGATCGATCAGCCCCCCCGCCCGCCGACGCACCGCACGCCCCCGGATTTCCCCCCGGAGATCCCCCCGGTTGACCACCACCACCGCACCCGACCCGCTTGCCGCGGCGACAGGCTGTAACGCCCCCGGCCCCGTCCCCGGATCAGGGGCCGTCGGCTCCGTCGGCGGCGTCAGGCTTACATTATGTGGATCAACATCGTGCATAGCGGTGTCAGTCTATCCGTACGCCCCCCGCCACGCCCGGGATCGCCAAAGAAATAACACCTGCATCCGTGCGCACCGACCCGGCAACCCCCGGAATTTTCACGAACTTTCCCCGGAATCACCCGGCGGCGCGCACAAACATTAATCGGAATCACTGGGTTTTCACCGTTTTGCACGGCAAACAAAACACGGAAAAAGTGCCCGCCTCTCCGCTAGCGGATCAAACGCCTGACCGGTGCGTGTTGATTGCTGAGGTGGGCACCGGCCGGGACCGGGGTCCGGGGGGGGCCGTACACTTCAGACTTCAGCTTTCCGACATCTGACATCGTCGCCCTCGAACTTCATCCTTCCTGGTTCAGCGTTCATACTTCCAAACACTCCTTCTATAGTTAGCAGGGAACCCTGTTGTTGCGCGCGCACGCGCTGTGTCCGGCGGGTGTTCCGCGTCGGCCGACACCTTAGGCGCTGGCCCGGCCAGGGGTTCGGCTGGTTTTTTTATTTTCCGCGTCCGGGGTTTCCGCCTGCAGCTTTCTGCCGCTGCCGCTCGGCGCCCGGGTCTCCCGACCCCGCCGTTCAATCTGACCGCAGGTCTACACGCCGTCACTTTGCGACGTTCTAATTGTCAGCGGCCGTGACGATCTCGTTATCAGTCGGCCCACACACATCCCGGCGGGTTGGGAGACCATACCGTGCCAACTTCGCCAGGTCCGCCCACGCCTGCGAATTCTTCTCCCGCACCCTGCCCGGACGATGCGTGTTCGGTGGGATCGAAACCCAAGGGCTGACCGCAGGTTTCAACCGACGAACCGATTAACGGTATCCGACACCGTTTTTACCCCTCAGACGATTCTTCGCCGGAATCAAGTAATTCCACGAACTCGACATCTAAGGTCTGATGGCCATTTTTTTTATTTGTCTGCAAACTACCCGACACGATGACATGAGAATCCAAACACTCGATGATGTCCGGCTCTATTGCGTCATGATAGTTGCACACTAAATCAGCCCCATCATCATCTCTTTCTCTTAAGGTAAATGTATTCTTATCGAGATCAATCTCGCGAATTACCCCTTCAATATCTGCAGGCTGCGTGACATGTGACAATTGTTTAAGTGCATTAGTTATTCTCGGCCTCGCATCTTTTGTTAACTGCAACACACCCTGACCATCAATCAAATTGCCACTAAAAGAGACAACTTCCACATCACTATTTCGCGATGGCGCCAAGTTCTTGACTGAATTCAGCAAAACATGCTTCAGTCGATCCTGGGTCATCGCATTGAGATTCAATTCAGATAAATCAGCGTCGTCTCGCGAGGCCCATGCTATACCTTCGGAAAGCAGGACTACTGTTTGCTTAAATAGGTCTATATCCTGTTCATGAAACAAATCACTACTCTCTGGCACACCCAAATGTATGCGAACACTACCGGGCTCAAGAGCAATAACAGGGGGATCGGACAATACTTCCATCCAGCGCTTCCGTCGGCCCGATGCCGATGCCAACAAATCAGCGTTCTCTGACGCGGTAACAAATAAAGATAAAATACCGCGCCGGAAATTATCAAGAATCGAAGTAATCAGGCTTGAGCGAGTGCTGCCTAGACAAATTTTTTTGCCTTCCAACCGAATTTCAAACTCACTTGAATCCTTTATAATCCTGCCTTGGCCCAACAAATAGTGGTCTACTTGAGCGCGCAGGCAACGTATCTCTTCGATATATCCCTCGGACATCAATTCGAAGCGCTTAGGGTTAACCTCAAGAACATCGTTCTTTAAAGACTCTAAAGCGCTTTCCACCCGCTTTAACTGGTCGCGAGCGATCTCAAGTTCGCTATGTGTCTGAATCATGAAACTAACCTCACAATACCTTTTTTACGAGGCAATTGCCGCGATAGTTCATGGTCCCACTTCGGGTTAGTCTGCTGAAAATACTCGAGCCACTGTGTCTCAGCTTCCGAGCCACTTAGCGCCGATCTAACGTCAAACCGATATGTTCTTTTTGCGCTCTTCGCCGAAATCAAGTTGTACTCAGCGGGAGTAACATCCGCCTCCAAATCATAGGACGGGGGCAATACCAAGACGATATCAACATCACTCGGCTTGTCTACGCATGCCATTACAAAACTTCCGTCAATATATACTACTGCACCGGGTATCGCACATTGCACATCACCGATAAAACGCTTTAAGGTTTCGAACAATTTACATCGCCGGTCTGACCCTTGAAACGATCCATAGCAGGTTTCAACCATCTCAATATCGGCATCATGGATGCCCGGTGCCAGCAAACCATGTTCTTTATTGATAGGAAGTTGGGCTGCCATGTTTTAATCCAATAGCCCTATAATTATAGGCCGAACCCACAATTAAAGCCCATCTGTCTTAGCGTACCACGTAAGGGTATTTTTTCATAGACATATTTGAGAAAATGCGTAAAACGGTGTCGGATACCGTTTTGGGGCGTCACTCGAAGACCGGATCGAGTGCGGGGGCGCCGTTGGGGAAGTTGGCGAAGAAGACTTCGCGGAAGGCGGGTGGGTTGAATTCCCAGTGCCACGGTTCGTGCTGGAAGGGGTACCAGCCGAAGGCTTCGCCGCGGAGGTGAAGCCATTTGTGGACGGGTGAGGTGCGCATCGCGATGACGGACGACATCGGGCGGGTGGTGATCTCAAAAGTGCCTTCGCCGTCGGGTTTGGGCATCTCGAAGTCGACGGCCAGGCCCAGTGAGTGTGAGGAGAAACTTGCGACAGCGAATTGGTTGCCGGCCCGTGCGGCGCCCGCGCGTGCTTTCTCGGGGTCGCGGTGGCCGGAGCGGATCTTGAGTGTCACGCCGTCGGCGGCGGCGGCTTCGCGCATCCTGACGTAGGACTCGGCGGCGAAGTGATTGAGTTTCCACCCCGGCTCGCCGGGCACGGCCACCCACTGGGCGATCATGTACGCCCAGATATCGTCGTTGACGTTTTCCCGGCGGATCACGGCGGTGCGTGACCGGTTGGGCGCGGGCGCTCGGGGCGGACGATATCCAGGGCGTCGACCATGATGTCGGCTAACGCCTCGTTCGGGCCTTCGGGTCCGCCGGGGTAGTCGTCGTCCTGCCAGTTGAACTCGCTGAAGTGAACGCGCAGCTCGTCATTGAGAAGGTCCAGTGAGGACGTTGCCGGGTCGTGGATGAAGTCAAGTTCGAGCGCATCGATCAATGCCCGGTGCGCATCGGGGACATCGGCGACGAGCATGCGGTCGAAGGCGTCGCAGATCGTTTTAGAGTCCTGCCGGTGGTGCAGGCGGCGGTAGATGTAGTCGGGCGTCAGGCGTGTGAGGTGCCGGGAGTTGTCCGCCAGGTGTTCAATGAGCCTGTCGGATCGGCTGGGGCTATTAAAGACAGCGGGGGCGGGTTCGGTTGTGGCCTGCTTCGACGTGTCCGGGGAATCCGGGGTGTTCGGCGATGTCGTGCAGGCGGCCGGGAGCATCGGGAGGACCAGCAGCAACAGGGTGAGGGTGATTCGCTTCATGGGTGACGCTCGCGATCGGATGAGAACAGAAAAGGCCGGGAACGATCTATAGAAAAAGTTCGCGTCGATGCCTGCGTATCATGGCGTTGTGGGTGAAGGGGTGCAAGGGGTGTCGCGAGTCGTGTCCATCACGGTGGCCGCCAGGCAGAATAACGCAAGCAACAACGTGGAGACCTGCGGTCGGGATGGGCGGCGGGGTCGGGAGACCCGCGCCGAGCGTGGGGGTCTTATATAGCTGTCCCACGGCCGGGAGGCCGTGGGCTTTGGGGCGCGGTGTGCGGGCGGGCCCGGACCTGCTGCGCTCGGCGCGGGGGAATTGACGTTGCGATACCGTGCCGGGAAGATGAACTGTTATGAGCCGGGTGCGAACCAAACGCGGGTGGATCGAGCGCGTGCTGCTTGCGTTCGTTACGTTGCTGGCTATTTGTACCCTTTTTGTGTGGATCGGTTCTTGCTATCGATCTGCGTACATTGTGTGTCCGGTTTATCAGAAGTTTGTCGTGATGCTAACCGTGCATGTAGGTGAAGTGGTTGTAGGGTATGGCACCGTCAATAATCCGCGGCCTCGGATCTACATCGGAACCGCAGAGAGCAGTAAGTCAAAGGAACCGTATTGGTGGATATATTCGCCGTATACTACTAGGGGTCAGATCCCGATTCCACCGATCCCCTTCTGGATGATTCTTCTTGCGCTTGCTCCGTGGCCTCTGATGGCGCTCTACGCATGGCTCATCCGGCGTTATCCTCCCGGCCACTGCCCCGCCTGCGGCTACGACCTGCGTGGGTCGCCATCAGGCGTGTGCCCGGAGTGTGGACGAAAATCAAAAGCCGTCTCGACTCGGCCCTAGCCGGGCATAAAACGGGGGCGTAAAACGGTGTCGGATACTGTTTTGGGACGTTACTCTAAGACCGGGTCGAGATCGGGGGCGCCGGTGGGGAAGTTGGCGAAGAAGACTTCGCGGAAGGCGGGCGGGACGATGTGGAGACCTGCGGTCGGGGAGCGGCGGGTCGGGAGACCCGCCGCCGCGGAGACCCGGGACCGAGGGCGGGGGTTGGCATATAGCTGTCGCACGAATGCTTCTGTTCCACGGTTGTGGTCCCGTGGTTGTGGTCCCGTGGTTGTGGTCCCGTGGTTGCGGTCCCGTGGTTGCAGTCCCACGGTTTAGTCCCACGGCCGGAGGCCGTGGGCTTTGGGGAGCAGGTGGGAGATCAGGGTTGTCGGGAGCCGGGGACTGGGCCGTAGATGTCGATGATTTCGCCGGTGGAGAGGGACGCATCGCTTTGCGTGCGAGTTGTCTTAGCCAGCCGAGTTTGTCGAAAGTGCTGTCTGATGGCGTGTTCTTCGCCGGGGGGCAGTCCCCAGCGGACGGTGCCTTCTTCGGTGTGCAGGACGAGCCGGATGCGGCCGCGTTCGTCGCGCTGGCTGACACCGAAGGAGCGATCTTGTCCATGTAGGGTTCTTTGGCGAGTAGTTGCAGGAAAGCGCGAGTCCTGCCTGCACTTCATCGCCGGGCCAGACGCCGCCTGCGGTGGCGGGCGGGGGTGTGGCGACGCCCATCACGGTGATCAAACCTAAACCGTCGATTTCGTAAAGTGCTGTAGACGCCGGGGAGGCAGACGCCCTGCATCGACGAGGTGGGTAGCCGTCGCGTGCCTCGATGATGGCGACGGGGCGGCGGTAAGTGGCGTAGACGAGGATCTGGCCGTTGATCGCTGGCGATTTGTTTGACGTGGCGGACCCATGCGTCCCGCCGGAGCGCTTCGGCGGCGGCCTTGAGGCTTCGGCCGTCGAGCGGGTCGGGGTCGATGGAGCGGCGGCGGAGTCGCGGACCTGTTCGCGACGCTCGCCTCATCCAGCTCGGGGCGCCGACGAGTTCGACGACGTCTGCGGTGATGCGCTTAATGGGGCGGTGTTCGTTGGCGTAGTCGAGCAGATAGCGTTCGCCGTGCCGCCATCCGATGACCAGGCGACAGCGAGGGCGAAGGGCCGAGGATCTTCAGGCCCAGGAGCAGTGCGCTTGGGGTCCCAGGGCTTGTGCTCATGACAAGCTACATGCGGCGTTTGGGCTTGGGCGTTTCTTCTTATTGCTCGACAGGAACCATCCCATGGACTGACAGCACTCCTCGTTACAGGTTGGGCTTATCTACCATCGGTTATCAGGCCCGGACCGTGCGCCAATCGTGGGCGGGGAGGCGGGTGTAAGGGGTTTTGGGGGGCGGGGCTGGAGTGCCGGGAGAGATATGGGAAGAAGGCACGGCGGCCTGAGCAGCCTGAACCGAAGTCGATCAGGTATTACAAGAGAGCAGGGTTATCCTGGGGTGGGGTCGTTGACGTCGGCGGCGGCGTGGGTGAGGCGGACGAGGTGGCCGGTGAGTTGGGCGAGGTTCAGGCCTGAGCGTGCGGCGGCCATGGGCAGAGCGAGTGTGTGGTGAAGCCGGGCATGGTGTTGACTTCGATGAACCAGGGGCGGTTGAACTGATCGACCATGAAATCGACGCGGCAGAGGTGTCGCACGCCGAGTGTGCGGTAGGCGTGAGCGACCAGGGCGCGGACCTGATCGAGTGTTTCGCGGGGAGTTGGAATGCTCGAAGAGGTATCGTCGTCGCGTTCGTACTTGGCGTCGTAGTCGTAGTATTCGCCGGCGGGGACGATGTGGATGACGGGCAGCGCGACGGGTTCGCCGTTTTCATCGGCGAGGACGCCGACGGTGAGTTCCTTGCCGGGGACGTAGCGTTCGGCGAGGAGGCGCGGGTATTCGGCGCTTAGGGAGGTTTGCGCGGCGTCGGCCTGTTGTTCGGTTTTGCAGATGGCCAGGCCGAGAGGTCGAGCCTTCTTCGAGGGCTTTGATGACGACGGGCGCGGGGATGGTGCGTTTCTGTCCGGGGAGGATCAGTTGGGCTTCGGGGGTTTTAACGCCGTGGCCGGCGACGGTGAGCTTGGTGAGGTGTTTGTTGATGCAGAGGCTTGCGGCGGCGGGTCCGGAGCCGACGTAGGCGAGGTCACGGTCGCTAAGGATGCGTTGGAGCCCACCGCCCTCGCCCCATCGGCCGTGCAGGACGGGGAAGATGGCGTCGCCGTTCCAATGGGTGAATTCATCGAGCGCGGAGAGGTCGTCGGGCATGATGTCGCGTTGGAGGACGTCGTGCCCGGCGTCACGCAGTGCGGCGGCGACCTGCCCGCCGCCGACGAGGCTCACGGCGCGCTCGCGGTCGGGGCCGCCTGCCAGAACCATTATCCGCAGTCCCTTGCTTGTCACGTTCAAACTCCCAGTAAAACAACCGGCTCCCTCCTTCATCGTCTGCGCATGCCCGCCGGGATTCAAGTTCCTGCGGTGACTTTTTTTATGCGGTGGGATGATCGAGAAAATCTCGTGTTCCGTAGGCGCTCGTGCGTGGGTCGTGGCAGGCATTTTTTGCGCGTCTCGGCCGGGATCGGTCGGTTAAACGGATAACCGGCGGTATTCTCGGACCACACGCCCGTGCAAGAACCCGGGCACGGTCGACGGCGGGGCGCGGTATGCGTTGGGCTAATGATAAGCGCGGTTCATTTGCGCCATATACACAAAAAAATGCTTGCGGCCTGCGCGCGTAACGATTACAAGTAACGCGAACGGGTCGTGTACACCCAGGGATGAGGAGAGCACGTCCAACAACCTTTCTGTTCAGTTTTCTCTTACGAACGGGCTACCCCCGGATTACCCCCCGGAATATGCCCAAGGGAGCTACGCATGATGTCACTGCATGATCGTGTCGCACGCCTTCAGCACTCCGTCTCGGCCAGGCTCGCGGGCCTGATGGCTGGTCCATCGAACTCAAACCAAGCGCGTGATGCTCGGCCGGGCATCGAGGCGCTCGAAGACCGTCTGCTTTTGTCAGCCACGCTGCTGGTCGATGCCGGCGCGGACGTCAACAGCGACGAGGGCTCGCAGGTCTCCTTGGCAGGGACGTTCGAGGATACAGACGCGGGCGGCGGCGGCACGCCGGGCGTGTTCGATGTGCTGCAACTAACCTCCACCGGCGACGATGAGCAGCAGATGGACATCGACGGCGACCGCGCGGTCTGGGTGAGCAACAGCGACATCTTCTTCTTCGACGGCACGTTCGATGCTGTCACGCCGTGCGCCCAACATCATCAACCTCACCAGCACGCTCAGCTCCAACGCGAGCGATCCGCACATCTCGGGCAACCATATCGTGTACGCCGGCGGCGGCATCAAGGCTTACGACATCGTCAGCGGCGTAACGACCACGCTCGCGTCGGGCTTCAGCGTGGCGAACCCGGAGATCGACGGCGACATCGCGGTCTGGACCGAACGGCCCGGCTCATTCTTCAATATTACGATGGCGGACCTCTCCGCCGCGACGCCCGTGCCGATCGCCGTGTTCCCCGTGGGCAGCGGGCCCGGCGCGACCGGCAACCAGCTGGACCCCAAGATCAGCGGCGACAACATCATCTGGCTCGCGCCGGGCGTCGGCGGGTTCAACGACGTCTTTATCCACAACCTGACGACCGGCATCACGACCAACGTCTCCAACTCCGCGGTGGAAGACACCGGGCACCAGATCGATGACGGCGTCGTCGTGTGGTCGAACAGCGCTACGGGCGATTCGGATGTGTACGCCTTCGACGGCCGGGGCTTCGACGGCACGGGCACGGCGCCCACGGCGATCAACCTCGGCGCGGCGGGCATCTCCGACGTGGCGCCCAAGGTCTCCGGTGCGAACATCGTCTGGGACGGCAACGCGGAGGTGTACCTCTATAACCTCGACACCGCGGTAACGACGCAGCTCACCAGCGGGCCGGCGACGTTCCTGACCGAGCCTGACATCTCGGGTTCCAACGTTGTCTGGTCCACGGGCAACGAGATCCTTCTATACAACATCGACACCGAGCTGACGACCAACCTCAGCAACAGCTCGCGGCTGGACTCTCAGGCGCTGGTGTCGGGCAACAACGTATTCTGGCTCGGCCGGGCGTCGATCGCGGCGGCCAATGACGTGTTCTTCGCATCGAGTCAGGCGGAGCCTCCGACGTATACCATCGACTGGGATTTCGGCGACGGCACCGTGCTAAGCGACACCACGCTCGCGCAGGACCACACCTACGCGGACAACGGCACGTACACCGTGACGCTCACCGTCACCGCCAGCGACGGCCGGGTCACGACGGACACGCTCACCGCGATCATCGACAACGTCGCGCCCGATGTCGCGCCGATCACCGGCGACTCACAGGGGCTGCGCGGTCAGACGCTTAGCTTCTCGAGCAGCTTCACCGACCCCGGCACGCTCGACACGCACACCACCGAGTGGACCGTGACCGACAGCCTGGGCGCGGTGGTCGCGACCGGGACGGGCACGAGCTTTGAGTTCACGCCCGATGAGGCGGGCACGTTTGATGTGACCTTCACCGTGACCGACAACGACGGCGGCGTGGGCGAAGCGACATTCGCCACGGAGTCGAAGGTCCTGCTCGTGGTCGGCAGCGAGCTCCAGGTCGCCGGCTCCAACGGCCGCGACATCATTTTTGTCAAGAAATCCAACAGCACGCCGGGGGCGCTGAAGGTGACGATCCACGAGCTTGACAACAACACACAGACCGTCGAGGACGGCATCGCCGGGATCGACACCGTTGTGATCGACGGCAGGGCGGGTGACGACCTGATCAAGGTCTTCAATAACATCGGCGGCAACGTCAACGCGTACCTCTACGGCGGCGACGGCAACGACGGGCTGCGCGGTGGCGACGGCGACGACTTTATCTCCGGCGGCGACGGCATCGACCTGATCGGCGGCGGAGACGGGCGCGACTTCCTCGTCGGCGGGCTCGGCTCGGACCTGGTGCTGGGCAACGACAACGACGACATCCTCGTCGGCGGCGTCTACACACAAGACAGGGACCGCGCGGCGGTCAGCGCCATCCTCGCGGAGTGGACGCGCACCGACGTGAACTACACCGGCCGGGTCGCCAACCTGACCAACGGCACGGGCCTGAACGGTTCGCATGTGCTCAACAGCACCAACGTCTTCGATGACAACGCCTTCGACATCCTCCTGGGCATGCAGGGCCTTGACTGGTTCCACGCCAACGACAGCCAGGACCTGACCGATCAACGCCGCAACGAGCTGTTGACCGAGTCCGAGATCGATTTCGTGGATGTGGATGTGGATTACGTGGTGTAACCAATCACTGTCATGCGGATCGTAAAACAACAAAAACCCACGCCCGGGAAGGCGTGGGTTTTTTTGTTGAATATGTTCGGTCGCATTTGATGCGCCGCGTGGCCGCGGCGGCTAAACATTCTGGTAATCGCTCAACGGTCTGCGGGTCGTACAAGCACTTTCAGGTGCTTGAACGGGTAGCGTTGGGCGGAGCCGGTGAAGGTCCAGTCCTGCTCGCCGGCGGTGTTGTTGCCGATGCCCAGGTCGGGGGTGTTGCTTTTCCAGTTGTTGACGGCGAAGAGGGTGAGGTTGCGTTCGGCGAGGTGGACCTGCATGCTGCCGTAACCGTCGACCTTGCTGTTCACCTCGTCGCCGGCGTCATAGGCGTCGTTGGTCGCGCCGGGGACGTTGGCCTTGTTCGTCTTGCCGTAGTTGTTCGGCCAGAACTCGATGTTGCCGGCAAGCCCGTCGGCGTTGGGGATGCCCGAGACGTTGGAATACACGGCGAGGTTGCCGACGGGCTGCTGGAAGGTCGCGCCGGAGGCGAACGTCGGGATACCGATCTTGCTCAGGTCGTCGGTGAAGGCGTCCATGGAGACGTAGACCCACTGGTTGTCGCCGCCCGCGCTCTCGCCGATTTCAAGGTAGTACGCCACGCGGTCGAATTTCCCGACGAAGCCGGCGGTGTTGTCTGCGTCGTAGGTGATATCGTGGGCGAGTTTGTTCAGGTCGAGTTCGTAGACGGTTTCGTAACCTTTGCTTTCCGGGACATTCAGCGAGATCGGGTCGAGGCTGGGCGGCTCTCCGGCGCGGAACGGCGAGGCGGGCAGGCCGACGCTGTTGATGAGGTTAGGCTCGGCGAGCTTGTGCCAGCCGAAGCGCACGGCGACGGGCTTGTCGATCCCGTCGGCGGTGACGGCGACCGTGTTAGGCGTGACGATCTCGGCCTTGGCCTGCGTCCACGGCTGGGATTCCCCGGCCAGCTCGAAGCAGTTGAGCGCCCCCCCGCCGCGCACGGCCAGGCTCTCGCCGGCGTTCTCGAACGTCACCAGCAGCTTGTTGCCCTCGACCGTCATGGACCCGTAGCGGGGCCCGCTGTCGAGGATGTTGCTGTGGCCGTAGGTGCGCTTCAGCGCCATGTTCGCCAGTCTCAGGCCGACGTCCTGCTTGTTGGTCGGGTGGATGTTCTGGAGGTTGCCGATATCGCTGACGACGACCATGCCGGTGTGCTCGATTTCTTTTTCGACGCGTGCCTGCGCTTCCCAGAGGGCGGGCAGTTCGTAGGGGTTGTCGTTGCCGTACTGGAACGGCGCGATCTGAACGAAGTAATACGGCAGGTCCGGCCGTTCCCAGTTCTCGCGCCAGCCGGCGAGCAGGGCCTTGGTCATGTAGAAGTATTTCATCCCGTCCTTGCGGTTGGCTTCGCCCTGATACCAGATGGAACCGCGGATGGTGTACGGCACGAACGGCGCCATCTGCCCGTTATAGAGCGTGGTCGGCTGGGAGCGCTCGGTGTATAGCTTGAGTGCATCGGGGAAAGCGGGGGGCTCGGTAATCGCTTCATTCAACCCGAGCTTCTTATGCGAATCCTTGACCCAGGTCTTCATCTCATTGACATAGTCAAGCGCGGGCGTGTGGTAGTAGTCGCTTGCCGGCTGTTTGACACGCACCTCTTCGTACAGTTCCGCCAGTTCTGGTACCTGGGCGAAGCCCTCGATCGGTGTCCAGGGTTCGATCCGCGTGCCGCCCCAGGTGCAGTTGAGCAGGCCGATCGGGACGTTCAATTCGTTCTGGAGATTGCGGCCGAAGAAATAACCCACGGCCGTCCAGTTGCCGACGGTTTCGGGCGAGCAGACTTCCCACCTGGTGTCGGCGTCCTGCTGTGGCACCGAGGCGGGTATGTGGGGCGTTTCGATGTGGCGGATCAACGGGTGTTTCGCTTCGGCGAGTTCTTCTTCCGCCCGGTCGGAGTTGCTGACGCGCCACTCCATGTTCGATTGCCCGGAGCAGAGCCAGACTTCACCGACGAGGATGTCGCTGACGGTCAGCGTCTCGCCGCCGGCGGTGACGGTCATCTCGGCCGGCTCGGCGTCGGCCTTGAGCGGCTCGAGCGTCACACGCCAGGCGCCGTTATCACCCGCCTCGGCGCTAACGTCCTGGCCCTTGAAACTCACATGGACGGCTTCACCCGCGGGCGCCCATCCCCAGACGGCGACGGGCATATCCCGCTGGAGCACCATGTGGTCGCCGATGACGGCGGGCAGGCGGAGGGTCTGGGCACAAACGCTGGACGCACACGCGATGAACAGGATTAAAACAATCGGCAGTGAAGACAAGTAACGCTTCAACACGGGCCTCCTTTGTGGAAATCGGATGAGCCCGCATTGTAGCGGTGCCAGGGCCTGCCTGCCGACTATGTCCGGCCGAGATGGATCATCCGGCGGCGGGCGCGACGGCAAATACCTTGACCGAGGCGGCGTAGGCGTTGACGTCGTATTTTTTGAATAGCTCGCCCAGGTCGCGGTGCATGGGTTTGGCGGGAGCGGCGTCGGTGGAGCAGCAGGCGGTCTCGCCGACCGGCGCGCAGCAGCCGGCCTGGCCCTCGACCTTTGCGTAGGCGGTGAGGTCCGCGCCGCTGTCGATGACGGCGACGTGCTCGAAGCCCGCCGAGCGCAGGCCTTTTTCGTAATCGGTGATCCGGATCGCGCCGGCGATGCAGCCGACCAGCGCGGCCACGTTCCGCGCAAGCTCTCCGGGCAGTTCGGCTTTGAGCGCGATATCGGATACCGCCACTCGGCCGCCGGGCTTGAGCACGCGTGCCATCTCGGCGAACACCTTCGTCTTGTCCGGCGCGAGGTTGATCACGCAGTTGGAAATGATGACATCGACCGA
>JAWKTA010000028.1:0-57768 GCA_041402025.1 Phycisphaerales bacterium
CCTATTGCCGGGCTTTAGCGCGCAACAGATCAACGTCGTCGGTAACACGTCCCTGGCCGGGGCCTACTTGGCGATGATTAACCGGGATGTGTTTGAAGAGGTGATCCATGCCGCGGGCACGATCGAGGCTATCGAACTGAATCTGGACCCAGCATTCGAGGGTCGATACATCGATCACCTGTCGATCGGATGACCCCCGGAGTTGTGATGTAAGCGTTGGGCTTTCCGTTGATGCTTATTCTGGGATACTGTCGGCATGAGCACCACCGACTTGGCGGCATTCATCGCGACCTCCCCGCTGATCGACAGCCACGAACACCTGCGTACCGAGCATGACTGGTTGTCCGAGCGCCCGGACGTCCTGCGTTGCCTTTTCGACAATTATGTGCTGGCGGATTTGCGTACGGCCGGTGCGACGCTTAATCAAGTAGATAAGCTGATCGATCCCAAAGCCGGGTCCGTCGCGGAGCGTTTTAATCCGATCGCCACGGCTTGGCGGTACAGCAAACACACGGGTTACGGCGAAGCGGTTCGCCTGATCGCGCGGCACGTCTACGGTATCGAGGAGATCACGCCACGGGCGGTCGAAGACGCCGCAACGATACAAAATAAACTCCTCCAACCCGGGGGCGCCGGCTACTTCAAGCTGTTACGCGATCAGGCGCGCCTCGATCACGTGCAGGTGGACGACTTCATACGGCCCTGCGCCCCGGACGCGTCGGAGCCGATGTTCGTCCTCAACGACATCAACTGGCACGAGATGTCCAAGGCGATCTTCAAGCCCGGTGACGTATCACGCGACTCGGGTGTGGAGATTCGTGACATCGATTCCCTGCGGGACGCGATCGAAACGATCTTCGACAGGTACGGCCCGATCGCCGTCGCGTTGAAATCGCAGCACGCTTATGAGCGTACGTTGCTATATGAGCCGCGCACCGATGCCGATGCCGCGAAGCCGTTGGCGAAGATGTTAGCGGGGGAATCACTCGGCGTAACAGAGAAACTCTGCCTTGGTGACTGGTGCCTGGCGCGGGGCGTGGAGCAGGCGATCAAACATAAACTCCCGGTGAAGATCCATACCGGGTACTACGCCGGCAACAGCCATATGCACACCGACCGGATACGGCCCGGGCACCTGTGCAAGCTGCTGCTGGCTTACCCCGCAGCGCGGTTCGTACTGATGCATATCGGGTATCCCTACGAGGACGAGATGGTCGCTCTGGGCAAACACTTCCTGAATGTCTGGGTCGACTTCTGCTGGGCGTGGAGCATCGACCCGTACTCAGCCCGGCATTGTGTCAGGAAGCTGATCCACGCCGTGCCGACCAACCGCGTCTTCGGGTTCGGGGGCGACACATTCTGGCCCACGGCGGCGTACGCCTACAGCCTCCAGGCACGCGCGGGCCTGACCCGTGCCCTGCAGGCGGAGGTCGATGACGGTTTGATCAACGAAGCCGATGCGATCGAGATCGCCCGGAGGTACATGCTGGAGAACCAGCGTGACTGTTTTGATATCGAGGGCAAGCGTTCGGCGATCGTCGCCGCGTCAGCCGCTACACGATAAGATGCCTGGCACTGTCTATGAACCGCGACACACCGCCCGGGATCGATCAAGCCACGTTCCTGCGTCTTGCCGACGCGTATCGGCGGCGCTGGCCCGTGCGTGTGACCGTGATCGATCCACATGGCAAACGCCATTTCTCACGTGCCTGGTGGCGCGGGACGGATAGCGTTGACCGGCAACGGGTCCTGGCGTTTACGATCCGCGAGGCCTTACGCTACGGCGAGCCTACCGCGTCGTACGACGCCGGGGACCGGCTCTACTGGGCCTGCCCGGTGATGTGCAACGCTTCGGTGCTTGGCGCGCTGGTTGCCGCCACGAGTGTGGATGAGCTCTTTCCCGGCGAGTCCAATGTCCCGACGATCGATATGCGCGCCGCCTGCGGGTCTTTGCGCGAGCTATTGGAGGCGGAGAACCTGACCAACGCCGCGCTGTTGGAAGCTGCCCGGCACGCCTCGACGCGTGAGCAGGAAAGGGCCGAGGCGATCCATTCGCTGAAACTCGAAGGCTCGGCGGGGATCCGCCAGCTCTACCTGCGCGAGGAGCCGGAACTGATCGCCGCGATCCGCAAGGGTGACCGCCGGCAGGCGCGCCGCACGCTCGACCGGATCCTGTTGGTCATCATGGAGCGCTCGGGCGACCGGTTCGAGCTTGTCAGAAGTTACTTCATGGAGCTGGTGACAAGCGTCTGCCGGACCGCGGTCGAAGCGGGCGGCGACGCCAATGAATTACTGGGTGAAAACTTCAACCGCATCACGGAGTTGGCTGAGGTCCATTCGCTCGAGGTTCTTTCGCCCTGGTTGCACGCGATGCTCGAACGGATCATGGATGCATTGTCACGTCACCGCGCGGATGCGAATCACATCGTGATGTCCGATGCGCTTGCCTACATCCAACAACACCTGGCGGGCGAGGTGAGCCGCGAAGACGTGGCGGCGGCGATATGCGTGTCGCCGTCACATTTTTCACGCCTCTTCAAGCGTCACGTCGGGCGGGGTTTTCGCCAGACGCTGATTCGGATGCGGGCGGACCGCGGGGCCGAACTGCTGGCGAAGACGGACCAGCCGATCGCGGCGGTGGCCCGGGCCTGCGGCTTCGCGGACCCCAGCTATTTCGCCAAGGTGTTCCAGCAGCACCACGGCGAGTCGCCCCGGGCTTACCGACAGCGGGCCCGCTTAGATTGAGCACATTTATCGTATTGCCGCCCCCGTTTACCCATTCTGACCGCCTATAAACGATATCCCGGACCGCAAAAGCACAAAATTACCAGAAGTGGGTCCGGAATTCGGCTGGCGGAAGCGGCCCGATGGGCTAGACTATTCATCAGACAAATTACACCGAAAAGGAGCCTGCCATGCCGGACCTGACCGCCCTAAGCAAAGCCATCGTGGAAGGTCATCGCACCCACGCGGTTGCCTGGACGGGCGAAGCGCTGGAGGCCGGGACCGATCCGGCCCTGATCCTCGACGCTCTGGTCGGGGGGATGGAAGAGATCGGCCGGCTGTGGAAGGCCAACGAAGTCTTCGTGCCCGAGGTGTTGATCGCGGCCCGTGCGATGAAGGAGTCCATGCAGGTGCTCGAGCCCAGGCTCGCCGAGGGCGGCGTCAAGCCCGAAGCCACCGCGGTGATCGGCACGGTACGCGGCGACCTGCACGACATCGGCAAGAACCTCGTCGCCATGATGTGGAAAGGCGCGAACATCCGCGTGTACGATGTCGGCACCAACGCCGCGCCAGAGGACTTCATCAAGGCCGCCAAGGAAAACGACGCCGACGTGATCGGGCTGTCGGCCCTGCTGACGACCACGATGCCCGCGATGAAGTCGACCGTGCAGGCGATCCGCGCGGCCGGGCTGACCAACGTGAAGATCATCATCGGCGGCGCGCCGGTGACCCAGGCCTACGCCGACGAGATCGGCGCCGATGGCTACGCCCCCGATGCCGTGACCGCGATCGACCACCTGCGCCAGGCGGTCGGGCTGGCAAACTGAATCAGTTAACTCAATCACCCATAACCCGAACTCACGACAAGGAACCCGCCATGGGAGCCTACGATACCCTTGCGATCACGCACCCTGATGATTTACGCTTCGGCGTCGCCCCCAAGCCCCTGACCACACGCCGCGGCATGGTCCTCGGCGGCGGCCTGGTCTACCCCGAGATCAACTTCACATTGCCGAACATCGAGATCGATGCGGCGTCAATGCCCGCCATCCGCAAGCACTACGAAGAGTGCATCATCGGCGTCCTCCGCCGCGCCGCCGAGCTGGAAGCGCCGGGGCTGATCGTCGAGTTCGAGACCCTCCCGCCGATGACGCACCACCCCGAGTGGGGCCTTGAGCTGACGCGCATCATGCTCGACGCGATGGAGGATGCGCACGCGAAAACCGGGTTGCGCAGCGTGTTCCGCATGACGCCCAACGACAACCGGGAGTTTGTCCGCCCGCCCGTGATGCGCAGCGGCGAGTACTGGGAAAATATGCTGAAGCTGTTCGATACCACCGCCGCCGCCGGCGCGGAGTTATTGAGCATCGAGTCGGTGGGGGGCAAGGAACTGCACGACGAGTCGCTGCAGATGGGGGATATCAGCGGGGTGATCTTCGCGCTGTGCGTCGTCGGTGTGCGCGACATGCGATTCCTCTGGGAAAACCTCAACGAGATCGCGGATTTCCATGATGTAAATTGCGCCGGGGACACGGCTTGCGGCTTCGGTAATACCGCGATGGTGCTGGCGGAGCAGAAGATCATTCCTCGCACGTTCGCGGCGGTGGTCCGCGCCGTGTCGGCGGTTCGTTCGCTGGTCGCGTACGAGTGCGGCGCGATCGGGCCGGGCAAGGACTGCGGCTACGAGAACCCGATCCTCAAGGCGATCACCGGCTACCCGATGTCGATGGAAGGTAAGACCGCCGCGTGCGCCCACAAAAGCCCGCTGGGCAATATCGCCGCGGCGACCTGCGACGCCTGGAGCAACGAGTCGGTGCAAAACATCCGCCTGCTTTCCGACATGGCGCCCGTGTGTTACGTCGAGCAGTTGATCTATGATTGCCGGCTGATGAACGAGGCCCTGGCCGATGGGCGGGACGCGGCGCTACAGATGTGCAAGTGGATGGTGAACTCGGACGCGGTGCGTGATCCGCAGGCGTATGTACTCACACCGACAAATGCGTTGCGGATCGCCGACGCGATCGTGCATGCGGGCAATCACTACTTGGCGGGGAAAGCGGCGGCACTGACAGCGGTAAAGCTGTTACGCGAGGGGGCCGAAGCGGGCGAGGTGAAGATCCCTGCCAACGAAACGCGGTGGCTCGACCTGATCGAGGCGGGGGTGGAGGCGTTACCCGATGATGAGGGCGCATTTATCGATCAGCAGTTGGCGGTGATCGAGCCGGGTCGGTTTTTACCGGGGGAGTACGGGTTGTTGGTCGATCCGGTCGTGTGAATGTAAAGCACGCTAAGCCGCAAGCGGCATGCAATGTGGCCTTATCGGTAACCGGGTAGGAAATCCTTTTCGGCCTCGAATAACTCCAACGCCATCCGCTTGATCTCGGCTGGGGTGAGGATCGCGGCGCATAGCGGGTCGAGCAGCAGGGCGTGGATCGCGGCGTCCTTGCTCTTCTCGATCGCGGCGTTGGCGGCGAGATCAAACATGGCCATGTTGCTGGCGCACAGGTGCGCCATCTGCGGGGGCAGTTTGCCGTAGTGCTCCGGGGTGATGCCGCGTTTGTCGATCGTGCAGGCGACTTCGACGCAGCCGTTGTGCGGCAAGTTCGTAATCAGCGGGTGGCTATCCGCACGGTTTGGGTCGGATATGCCGGGGGTATTCATCACGTTGCCGTGCACGGTGATCGGCGTGTCTTTTTCGCGGGCCTCGATGATCCAGGAGGCGTGTTCCCAGGAGCGATTCAGGTCGAATTGCTCTTCGCCGCGCACCATCTTCTCGCGCACGACCTCGCCGTCCGCGCGCCACTTGGGCCAGTTGCTGGCGTAGAAGCGTGACTCACCGCCGTAGCCGGGCCGCCAGTATTTTTTGCCCGCCTCGGATTTGCGGTAGTAGGGCAGGTACTCGGACAGATGGCCCGAGCCTTCGGTGATAAACGCGCCAAAGTGCAGCATCATGTCCTTGCGGACGATGTCCTGGTCCTTGTCTTCGGGGTTGGCGTTGTCGGAATCGTCCTTATTGCCGTAGACCTCGGCCTGCGCCTGCTTCATCAGGCGGGGGTACAGGTCCTGCCCCTTGTGCTGGAACTTGGTGAACCATGCGAGGTGGTTGATACCTGCGCATTCCCAGTCGATGTCTTTCACATCGATGCCGACGCGGGCGGCCATCTGCTTGCTCGTGCCCTGCACGGAGTGACACAGGCCGATGACCGGCACCTGCGGCACGGCACGGCCGGCGGCGAGGCACATCATGTTCATCGGGTTCGTGTAATTGAGCATGATCGCCCGCGGGCACAGCCGGGCCATGTCGCGGAGGATGTCCAGGAACACGGGCACGGTGCGCAGGCCCTTGAACAAGCCGCCCGGCCCGATCGTGTCGCCGATACACTGGTCGATGCCGTACTTCAGCGGGATGTCGTTGTCCCAGCCGACGCACTGAAGCCCCGAAACCTCGACGGAACAGATGACGTAGTCCGACCCGGCGAGCAGGTCTTCACGGTTCGTGGACGACTTGATCTTCCAGCCGTCGGTATGACCGATCGGTTTGAGGAGTTTCTCGATGATGGTGTGGACGGTCTTGAGCCGGCTGGCGTCGGTATCGATCAAACGGATCTCGCCCCGCTCGGCCCCGGGGATCAGCAGCACATCGCGCGCGAGGATCGGGCAGAACATCGAGCCCGCGCCGACGAAGGTGACGTTGATCGGCCGGGCCATCGCGCCGGTCAGTTGCTTGCTTGTGTCGGCGGACTGGATGTGGGCGACCGCGCCCTGAACGTTTGCCTCTTTGGTGGTCATCGTGTGGGGAGCCGTGGGGGGTGTTAGTGTTTGCGGAAGCGTGAGCAGCCCAGCGTGAGCAGGCCGAGGATAGCCAGTGAGTTCGGTTCGGGGATCGGCTGCCCGCCGGTCGGGGCCTTGAACCCGAAGTAGGTTTTCAGCGTGTTCAGGTCGGAGTTATTCACGATCCCGTTGCCGGTGAAGTCGCCCCCGGCCCAGCCCGCGTTCGTGCCGAACCCAAGCGCTGAGCGGTTAAAGTCCTGCAGGTCGACATCGCCGTCGAGGTCTGCGTCGCCATATTCCGTACCGAGTATGGTGCGGACCAGGTAAATGACATCAAGGTTGTTGGCCGCGCCCGTCTCGGTCAGGTCGTAGGCGGCGTTGTTGAAGTGTGCAAAGAGCAGGTCGATGTCGGTGGCGGTGACGAAGCCGTCGGCGTTGAAGTCACCGGGGATCGTGGGGATGAATGCGTTACGGTCGGTGAATTCGGCGTTGAGAGTTTGGGCGTACCCGAGATCGAGTTGACGCCCCAGTTGCCGGCTGGCTCGTCGAGCCACTGGTACCAGTAGGTGCTCTCGATGTAGGACTTACTCTCCATCAGGTCGTAACCGGTCGCCATGTTGTCGCGTTGCAGTTCCTGCGTGTTGGTGCCGACGGTTTGCCAGCCCCACTCGGTGACGGAGATATCGCTGGCATCGCCGTTGGCGGCCTGTGTGCTGCGGACGTTGTTGAAGTAATTATTCAGTTGGCTGGTTGAAAGCAGGCTGCCCTGGCTGATGTAGAAGTGGTATCCGAACAGGTCCCATGCGTAGTCGCGGCCGGTATCGCTCTGGAACGCGTCCCAGACCTGGTTCTGGTTGTAGACCTCCTGCATGTAGGGCATGGCGGTGGAGAAGCCGCCGCCGATGTCGTGCGCGAGCAGGCCGCCGGTCATCAGCCGGATGCCGTTGTCGTCGAGGATGCTCCGGCCGCCGTAGTAGTTCAGTTGTTTGTAGGTCTCGGCGAGGATATTCGCGTACACGGAAGGCAGGATGTACGTGCCGCCGACGAACCGCGGGTCGTTCGTGGCCGGGTTGATCGCCCAGGCGTTGGGTTCGTTGGTCACTTCCCAGGTCTTGATCGTGTTCTTGTAACGGTCGGCGAGCAGCAGGGCGTTCTGAGCGAAGCTGTATACGTAGCTGTTCATGCCCGTGCCGCCGGGGTCGTTGTTCCAGACGTCCTGCCCGGCGGAGACGGTCTCGTTGGACCAAAGGCCCAGCACCTCGAGCCCGGCGTTGGTGGCGTTGGCGATGATCTGGTCGTACTTGTTCAGCAGGGTCGAGTTCCAGGTCGTGTTGCCGTCGAGCCGGAAGTTAACGCGCAGCGCGTTGGTACCGGTGGCGGCGATGTCGCTTGCTTTCTGTGGCGTAAGCAGGATCTGGCCGTCCCAGATGACCGCGCCGGCATTCATGCCGTGGAACGTGTCGGCGGAGGTAATCGAAGCGCTCGCAAGCAACAAGCACGCCGCCGCCGGGATAGACAGCCGCCGGGTCAGCACAACAATACCCTCGAAAAACTTCATCGGCCTGTCTCCCAATAAGGCGGATTGAACCCATCAATTGTACCGCGCAAAACAGCGAAATACACGCAAAATCACCTTGTTTTAACCGGCTTCAACCTCCGGCATCCGCTTGATCCGGGGGTCGGTGAAGATGTCCGCCTCGTCCCGGCTGGTGCTGGAGAATTCGCTGACGATCGCGCCGCCGTCGTCGCCCTGGAACCAGTGTTTAGTGTTCGGCGGGATCGTATATTGCTCGCCCGGGCCGAGCACGATCTCGTGGAACACGGTGTAGTACGGCTCGCTGCCCTTGGGCACGACGGCCTTGGGCTTCGCGGCGGGTTCGCCTTCGACATACAGAAACACCTTGCCCCATCGGCAGCGGAAGGTTTCCATCTTGCCGGGGTCCGTGCCCTTATCTGTTTTGATCGGCGGGTGGATGTGCTCCGGGCAGGTCTGGCGCGGGAACAAAACTAGTTCTTTGGCGCAGTAACGATCGGTGTTGACGTAGGTCACCAGTTCCAATCCGGTGCGTTCGAGTTCGTTCATGCCGAAGTCAGCGACCTCGATGTTGGCGCGTTCCTCGCCGGTCATGACGATGCCGACCTTCTCGAACATTTTCGCGGCGCGGTCCTGCGCGGCTTTGACATCGCTTTGTTTCATGGTGTGTCTCCTGCGTCAGTTGGCCTTGTCGTTCGGCCCGGCGATCATGGACTTGCCGTTCATCGCCCGCCATCGGTCGGGGGTACTGCCGAAAGCGCGCGTCGTCCAGCCCTTATTGATCCGTTGCCAGACCCCGGCGTAGGTCGGCACGCCGGCGGTCGCCGAGGCGTCCTCGACGCTGCAAGCGCCGACGCCGGTTGCGACGGGTAACGCCTCGTCGGGCGGGAGTTGATTTAGGATCGCCGTCAACAGGCCCGCGACCGTGCAATCGCCCGAGCCGGTCGTGCCGACGACATTGACCTGGTAACACGGGTGCCACAACTCGCGTTCAGACCAATTGGGCCCAAGTGCGCAGTTCTCTTTCGTACGCAGGTACAGACCCTTTTCACCAACCTTGATCGCCACGGCCCCCGCGCCCATCGCCAGCACCTGCGTGCTCAACTGCTCCAGCGATGCGGCGACCCGGCCGGTTTCATCGGATTCGCTCGCACAATCCTTGCCGATCATCCACGCCAGCTCGACGTAGCTGGGCACGAAAAGATCGACGTGGGGCAATACATTTTCTAATAACTTCCGCCAGTCCACCCTGCCCGCCGGTGAAGACGGGTCCACCGAGCACATGTCCAGGCTGGTGATCAACCCGTCTTCCTTGACGCGCTTAAACAGCTTCACGAGTTCTTCGCCGTCGCTGGCGTGCATCGAAGGCATGATCGGCGGGTATCCGAAGTGGAACAGCTTTGCCCCTTCCCAGCGTTTGGCATCGAAGTCGTCGGCGACGAGCGTGTCGTTCGCGCCCGAGCAGTGCATAAACGCGCGGTCAATCCCCGGCGGTTCGATCACGATGCTGTAGCTGGTCGGCTCGTTGTTGCTGATGATCATCGCCTCCGCCAGCGCGGGGTCGTGGCTGCGCATCATCGACAATAGCGCCTGCCCGAACTGGTCGTTGCCGACTTTGCCCATCAATCCCGTGCGGACACCCAGCCTGTGAAGCGCCAGCCCGACGTTGCCGACCGCGCCGCCCGCGCTGAACCGCGCCGGGCCGATACTCATCAGCGAGCCCGGCTCGATCTGGAACCGGGCTTCAGTTGATGGGAGCCGGGGGATCATATCGATACAGATATGACCGGCGACAATAACCTGGGGCCGTTCCTCCATGTGCTTTCCGGGTTGTTTCATGCACGGATCATATCGCCCATCGCCGGGCCGGGCCTGTTTACTGTCGCTTGCCGTAGATCACGGGGTTGAGCGTCTCGTCATCCAGGAAACGGGTGAGTACGCGGTTGGCGTCGGGGGCCAGCGTGGATTTCTCCGTCCGCAGGTGGATGGCGAAGCTGCGCCGCGGCTGGCCCGAGTAGTTTGCGCCGCTGCCGTGGATAGTGTGACAGTGGTGGAAGCTGAAACCGCCGGCGGGGAGCGTGTCCAACTCCTCGGTCCATGCCTCGCCCTGCGGGACCTTGTATGCGCCTTTCTGGCTGTCGATGTTCTGGTCGAAGAAGTCGCCGCCCTCGGTCATGCCCCACTTGTGCGAGCCGGGCACGAAGATCATCGGGCCGGCGTCTTCGGTGACGTCCGAGAGCGCGACCCACGCGGTGAACAGCTCGCTGCCGGGCTGCCACTCGATCCAGTACTGCATGTCCTGGTGCCAGCCGACGTTGGTCGGGGCCTTGGTGCCTTTGGGCGCGGATGGTTTGTAAAGAAGCTGCACCCACCAGACCTGCACCATCTTCGCGCCGGTCGCCTTGGCGGCCCACTCGCCGAGGATCGGGCTGCTGATGAGCTTGCGGATCGACAGGTCGCTGATCTGGGGCATCTCGATCTTGCAGAGCTTGCTCACATCATCGCCGGGGTTCCAGGGCGACTCGGCGGGCGGTTTGCCGGTGTCGTAGTTGCCCTCGCGGACCTTGTCCATGCCTTTGACCGCCGCCTGCACCTGGTCGGCCGGGAGCGCGGGGTGATCGACGATGTAGTAGCCCTGCTGGTCGTACGCCTGCTTTACGTTTTCAACGGTTGTCGGTGTCATGGCTGCAATCCCTGCCCTGAAAAGTGGATGGTTTAGATGACTTCAAGATCGTCCCGGTGCGGGAGGTCCGGGAATCGGTTGAACGGGAGCGTCTGGTACCAGAACGCGACGGAAGCGATATCATCCTGCAACGGCAGGTAGCGCTGATGCCCATTGGTCCGCCAGCCCAGCGCCTGGATCGTGACGCGCAGGTCTTTCTCGAAACGGATCGGGTCGGTCAGGTGCCAGCGGTACAGCCCGAATCGCTGCTGCGCGCTGTACACGCCGTTCGGGCGGATGACCTGCGGCATGCCCGCATACGGCGTGGTGAATTCCTGATACTGGTGGGTCTTCTGGTTCTCGAAGTTGTAGGAGCCGCAGAAGTAGTCTTCCGTGCCGGTACCGCAGATGGTGGGGAACTCGCCGTCGCCGTCCATATAGAACTTGATCTCGCCCTCACCCCACCAGCCGTTGTTGTTCACGCCCCATGCCATGTACGTCCCGACGTAGTGGCCCCGGCCCTCGACATTATCGAGGATCGTGTAGACATCTTTATAGGGAAGCGGATTGACCCGGCGGAACTGGGCGTGGAAGTACGCCGCATCCTCGGGCACATCATTGAGCGCGTAGTTGATCTGGTAATAGAGCACGGACATCTGGTGCCCGATGTTCTCGACGGTGATCTTGCACTTCTTGCGGAAGGGCATCGGCCAGTAGCAGTTAAACGCGCTGCCGGGGTTCACGCACACCGCCTGCGAGCTGACCTGGGCGAACTCGCCCCAGCCGCACGCGAAGAAGTCGCCGATCGGGCACTCGACGCTCGGGTGTTCGTTGCCGTCCCAGTAGATGCGCAGGATCATGAAGCGGAAGTGCCCGCCGGGCGTCATCCATATCTGCTGGATCGCGCCGGGGCCTTCGATGTCGGCGATCGTCATCTTCTCGCCGGGCTCGAGCTTGATCGCGGGGTTGACCTTCCAGCCCCGGCCGAGATCGACCGCCGAATTAGAGCTGATGCCTTCGCCCAGCTCGGCCATCGCGCCTTTACCTTTCTCACCCGTCGGGTTCTCCGCGCTGATCGAGCGGGAGCGGGCGCCGGAGAGGCGGTGGATATTGCCAAGGTGACAGAACAAGCCGTCGAATGAACTCATGGATGGTTTTCTCAGTGACTAGGGGAGGATGGCCGGGACCGGCAGAGAAAAAAAAGCATCAAAAGCCCGGAAAACGAGGCGGGTTCGGGGATGAACGCGGGCGGCGTGAGGTTGCCCTCGACACCCGTTCCGAAGAAAGCCTTGAGGATCAGGTAGTCGTCATTATCCACGAACTGGTCGCCGTCGAAGTCGCCCGCAGCCGCGCCGAGCGTGGTGGCCTGCCCGTAGTTTAGCGCGAGGATATTAAAGTCATTTAGATCGACATCGAAGTCGCCGTCGGCGTCGCCGTGTTGCGGCACGTAGTACGTGCCGTCGATCCCGGCAGGATAGATCATGCTGTCCATCATCGCGGTCCACAGGTCGCCGGGGTCGCCGACCGGGTTGCCGTGGTCTTTCCAGTATTCCAGCGAATACGTGTCCCAGCTATCGCCGTACCGGTTGCCGACGAACCACGTCAGGGCCTTGATGTTGTGGTTGCCATCCGTCTTGTTCCAGGTATCGACGCCCTGCACGGCCAGCCGCAAAAACTCGGCGGACACGGCCTCGGCTGCCGCGGTATTTCCCGTCAGGCTCGTGGCACGGTTCCATTCGGTGAGGTACACCGGCGCATCCTCGAACCCGGCGAAGTCGATCACGCTTAGCTGCGTCAGGTAGCTCGAACGGAACTGCGCGGCTGCGGTGGCGGCGGGGGCGCTAGGGTTGCCGTAGGCGTGGATCGCGAAGCCGTCGATGTCGCCGTCCGGGATCGCCTTGACGGCGGCCATCGTCTGGGCGAGCCACTGGTTGCCGTCCATCCAGCGCACGCCCGAGATCACGCCGCCTGGGCTGACCGGCGCGAGCAGGACCTGGTCATTGGGCCTGATAGCCTTGATCGCGTTGCGTACCTGGGTGTAGATCTGCGCGTAGCCGGCGGGTGTGATCTTGTTGTCCGCCCAGCCGTTACCTTCGGGAATGAGGTTCGGCTCGTTGCCGATGACCCAGATGTTCGCGTGATCGCCCACCGAGCCGATGACGTTATTGATGATCGTGTTGTGCCAGTTGGCGCTGTCGGGATTCGTCGGCGACGGGACGGTTTCGCCCCAGTTGTAGTCGATGCGCGTGATTATCGACACGCCGTGATTGTTGACAAGGTCCGCGTAGAGCGGCGCGAAGTAGGGGGCCTGCCACCAAGGGTCGGAGTTGGTGATGATGGTTTCGGTGGACCACCCGCCGTCCGGCCCCGCGCCGATGGTGCCCGGCGCTCCGCCGTAGTCCCACCAGTGAACGCCCATGAGTTTTTCGCCGTTGGCGAAGACCGGGCCGGCGGTGAATAACGTGGCCGCGACCGTCAGCGACAGATAGCGTCGGGCAAGCCGGATGTGCCTCATGGACCACGCTCGCTTTCCGCCGGGCGTTCCGAGTGGAACCGGTGCCGGGGGTGCCGGGGTATTCCGGGATCAGGCCGGAAGGGAAACTATTTTGACGCCTCCAGGCGGTAAAAACAAAAAAGGACTCGCAAGCCGAACGTACTCTTGATACACTGGTGATGCCAGTGTAACAAGTGTATTTGTTGACTTCAATAGTCAGCCGAGCAAGATAGCCGAAGAATCAATAAATGCGTCGAGACAATGAAGATACGACATGTCGTACGGTGTCGGGCCGGTCGGGTAACGGGCACGTCTCGGGGATCGCGTATTGTGACCTCGCCCACCTGCTCGAGTCAGACCTGAACGATCCGGCTGTGACCCGGCGGGCCTGGGACACGCTGCACCTTGTCACGACGGTGCAGGGCATCGTTAACCGATCGGGGGCGAATCTATATATACGCCTGATGCCCGAGCCGGACGATTTCTGGTGGAATTATCTGCGCGATGAGCACGGCTGGTTCTCGGGCCGGGATGTGACGCGGATCGATTCGATCGAAACGCTACTCACCCACTTTGCCGACGCGCTCAAGGGCGTGGTCGTGTACCGCGAAAAACCGTGGGTCGGCTCGAACCTCGCCAGCACAATCGCCGGCGTCGAGGATCGCGTCGCGTTGCGCTACGACGAATGCCCCGGCTCGGTCTACCAACGTGTGCTGAATCACGGCGAGGCCTTCACGCGCAACCGCCTGGACCTCTTCGATGCCGACGACACACCGATTTGGCGCAAGGATGACACACAACCATTCGAACCAAGCGGCAGCGACAAACGCGATGCGTACCTTTGGCTGAAGCGCCGTTATCTGGATACGGGTCTGGTTTCCAAGCAGTACATGGGCTACTACATCGACGCGTACTGGCTGACCAACCCGGCCGAGAATTCGCTGCCCAACTGCACCCTCACCAACCACGACTTCTTCATCTCCCAACGCGCCTTCTTTATGGACCTGCACGTCTGGGAAGAAGAAACGCCGGTGGACGAACCCGATCAACCTCTGGGTTCGGACCTCAAGACGTTGCGCGAACTGTTGCGGGCGATGCACGACCACGCGGAAGGCGGGATCATCCACATCGGCGGGTTCACGCCCTGGGCATGGAAATACAGCAGCTACCCCGGCGCGGGCTCCGCGCACGGCGGGGTGGACACCGAATGGAAGATGGTCAAGGAAGTGTCGTCGTATAACGCGCTCATCGACGCGGATGCGTTGTCGCTCGCGGGCATGAGCAACGCCTCTTTCTACCAGCACTTCCCCTTGGAAGACCATTATCCGCAGAACCCGAGGCCGAAGCGTCACGACTTCGAAAAAGCCGGGCTGATCGACCGCGGCGGGCGCGTTGCCGACAAGACCTATATCCTCCTGTACATCGGCGACTACGACTCGGCGGCTTGGTTCAACCTCATGGTGCCCGGCTTGTGGACGGACCCCGCGCGCGGCACTATCCCCTGCAACTGGGCGTTCAACCCGAACCTCGACCAACGCGCCCCGCACGTGATGCACTATGTACGCACGCACCAGTCGCCCAACGACTGGTTTATCACCGGCGACAACGGCGCGGGCTACCTCAACCCGTCCATGCTCACCGCGCCCCGGCCCGAGCCGGATATGCCCGACGGTTGGGCGCAGTGGGTCGAGCACAACGAGGCCTACTACGATCGCTACGACCTGACGATCACCGGCTTCCTCATCGAAGGTCATTCCCCGGGGCTGACGGATGAAGGTTTCGACGCGTACATGCGTTTCTCGCCCGACGGTCTGGTCTGTCACCGCCAGTGTGATCCGACGGGCCTGCACCGCGGCGCGATGCCTTATGTGCGACACACGCAGGACGTCGGCGGTACACCGCAAGAGGCGGCCGAGAAGATCGTCGCCGAGCTGGACAACACACGCACGCAGTTCCTGTTCTTCCGGCACGTGATCCAGACACCCACTTGGCAGGCCGAGATGATGGACCTTGTTAAGCGGAACGATCCCGGCGACCGCGTGCGTTTTGTGGACCCGTACACGTTCTTCGGGCTTTTGAAACTGCACGAGCAGCAGCGTCAGGCCTTTGTGGCGGGCCCGGCCCTGCGTTTGGGTAAAGGCGTCAATCAGCCGGCGGAGACGTGATCGGATGAACACCGCCACGGACGCGCAGACCCCTGTGTATCTAAACCCCGACCTGCCCCGGAGCGAGCGGGTCAACGACCTGCTTGGCCGGATGACGCTGCCGGAGAAGTGCGGTTTGATGCTGCACGCATCCAAGGCCGTCGATCGGCTGGGCGTCCCCGCATACAACTGGTGGAACGAGTGTCTGCACGGCGTCGCGCGTGCCGGGCGCGCTACCGTGTTCCCGCAGGCGATCGCGCTGGCGGCGACGTTCGATCCGGGCCTCATCAAACAAGTCGCCTCGGCGATCGCCGACGAGGCCCGCGCCAAACATCATGAAGCCGACCGCCGCGGTAACCGGGGCATCTACCGGGGCCTGACCTTCTGGACGCCGAACATCAACATCTTCCGCGACCCGCGCGGCAGGGCCGGGGCCAGGAGACCTACGGCGAAGACCCGTACCTGACATCGCCGCATCGGCGTCGCGTTCGTCGAGGTTTGCAGGGCGATCACCCGGAGTATCTGAAGGTTGCCGCGTGTGCCAAGCATTTTGCCGTACACAGCGGCCCGGAGAAAGACCGGCACACGTTCGACGCGGTCGCGAATCCCAAGGACATGGCCGAGACGTATCTCCCCGCGTTCAAGGCGCTGGTCGAGGCCGGCGTCGAGGCGGTCATGGGTGCGTACAACCGTATCAACGGTGAACCCGCCTGCGCCAGCCCGACGCTCCTGAAAAAAACATTGCGTGAGCAGTGGGGCTTCAAGGGCCACATCGTCTCCGACTGCTGGGCCATCCGCGATATCCACGAGAACCACAAGCTCGTCAACAGCCTTGCCGAAGCCGCCGCACTGGCGGTGAAGCACGGCTGCGACCTGAACTGCGGCTGCGCATACGCCGAACTCGTCAACGCGGTCGAGCAAGGCCTACTCACCGAAGACGACATCGACCGTAGCGTGCGCCGCCTGCTGGAGACACGCTTCAAGCTTGGGATGTTCGACCCATCGCAGCGCGTGCCATTTGCCGACACACCGATGAGCGTGGTGAATTGCGAACGCCACCGCGCGTTGGCGCGTGAGGCGGCGGCGGAGTCCGTCGTGTTACTGAAGAACCGTCACAACATTTTGCCCATTAAGTCCGGGCTTGACCGGATACTCGTCGTCGGGCCGAACGCGTCAAGTCTGGACGTATTGATGGGCACGTACCACGGCGTCTCCTCGAGCATGACCAGCATCGCCGAGGGCATCATCAGTCGGGCCGACGAGGGGACCACCGTCGAATACCGGATGTCGTGCCTCCTGGACCACGCGAACGTCAGCCCCGTCGATGTGACGCGCGATCAGATCAAGGGATCGGACCTCGTTATCGCGGTGATGGGTCTGTCCCCGATACTCGAAGGCGAAGAGGGCGACACGATCGCCTCGCCGACCGCCGGCGACCGTGAGACGCTCGGGCTGCCCGACAATCAGATCGATTTCATCAAACGGATCACCGGCCTGGGCACGCCCGTCGTGCTGGTATTGACCGGCGGGTCGGCGCTCGCGATCCCGGAAGTACACGACCTGGTCGATGCGGTGCTGATGGTGTGGTACCCCGGCGAGCAGGGGGGGCACGCGGTCGCTGACGTGTTGTTCGGCGACACAAGCCCGTCCGGCCGGCTGCCGATCACCGTGCCGAAGTCGATCGATCAGTTGCCGCCGTTTAATGATTACGCGATGGCGGGACGCACCTATCGGTACATGACGGATGAGCCTTTGTATCCCTTCGGGTTCGGCTTGTCATACACACGGTTTGAATACAGCGACCTGACAATACCGGCCGGCCTTCACAAGCAAGGCCGTGCGATCCCCTTCAGCGTCAAGGTGCAAAACACCGACGGCACTGAATCGGAAGAGGTCGTGCAGATTTACTTGAAAACACCGGAAGGCGATGCGCCTTCGCCACGTTATTCGCTTGTAGGCATGCAGCGGATTCGACTCGCTCCGGGCAAATATACCGAGCTGAAGCTGTCGCTCGACCCGCAAGCCATGCAGACTGTGAACGCCGACGGAACATCGACGCAGCGCAGTGGAACGTATGAGCTATGGGTCGGCAGCTGTTCGCCCGACCCGCGCGCCGTCGAACTTGGCACGGCCCCGCCGATGCATGCAAAGTTTGAGGTCGCCTGACACGCATTGATCGTTTCTAATTCGCCACTTGGATTGTCATGGAACGAAGACGCTTAGCCGACCTGCTCTTCTTCACCGGCTTCTCGCCCGGCGCGTGGGTGGTCGTGACCGCCGCGGTCCTGAGCACGGCAACGATCCTCATCTGGCGCGTCCCCCAGCACGAAGGCCTGGAGATGTGGACGTTCTACCGTGTCCATGCCCAGATGTACCAAGGCGTCACCCAAACCTGGAACACCGATCCCGCCAACGGTAAGCCCGTCAACGTCTTCCTGCTCGACGGCACAGCGATGCGGCAACGCCTGATGTCCGGCTTCCTCTCCGACACGCCCGTCGCGGACCTCATCGAAGCCGAGCGCAACATGGCGTGCCTCGCGTTCTCCGGCCCGATCGAAGATGTCGGCTTCGTCGACCTGACCGATCGGCTCAAGGAAGAAGGCATCTACGACCGCATCAACACGCCCTCGTTCAGCCCGTGGACAAGCCGGGGACGCATCTTCGGCCTGCCGCATGATGTGCACCCCGTCGCGCTGGCGTACCGGGCCGACATCGTGGAAGAAGCGGGCATCGACGTGAACGAGATCGAGACATGGGAAGACTTTGTCCGCGTGATGAAACCCTTAGTCAAAGACATGGACGGCGACGGCAAACCCGACCGCTACCCGCTTAATCTCTGGTACAGCGCGATCGGCCACATCGAGGTGCTCATCCTCCAGGCCGGCGGCGGCTTCTTCGATGATGATCTCCAGCCGATCATCGATTCGGAGATCAACGCGCGCGTGATCGCGACCTGCGTGTCGTGGATGGTCGGCCCGGATCGGATCGCGATCGACGCGCAACCGTTCACCGCGTCGGGCAACTTCCTCCGCATCGAGGGCCGGGTCGTCTGCGAGCTGATGGCGGACTGGATGGCGGGCGCGTGGAAGGTCGATATGCCGGGCCTGAGCGGCAAGCTGAAACTCATGCCGCTGCCCGCATGGGAAAAAGGCGGGCGGCGCACCGGCGTGATGGGCGGGACCATGCTCGGCATCGCCAAGGCTTCCGAAGATTTCGAAGACGCCTGGACCTTCGCCAAGCACCTGTACCTGGACCCGAAGCTCGCGGAGCAGCTCTACAAATCCAACTCGATCATCAGCCCGGTGCGCGAGTTCTGGGACCTGCCGATCTACGACGAACCCGATCCTTATTTCAGCAACCAGGCGTCGGGGCGGATCTTCGTGAACATGGCCCCGGACGTGCCGCCGCGTACGTCCTCGCCGTTCAGCAATCTGGCCTTCGCGCGCGTGCAGGAGGGTGTGATCGCGCTCTACCACTACGCGGAGCAAAACAAAATTTATGATGTCGAGTCGCTCATGCCCGAGGCACGCAGGCAACTGAAGATCGCCGAAGCGCACGTCCGCGAGCTGATGGACCGCAACGTGTTCCTCAAAGAGGAGCAGCCATGACCGCTACGACCCAACATAACCGCTGGGTGCCTTACGCGTTCCTGGCACCGTTTCTTGTGATCCTGGTGATCTTTATCGCGTACCCGCTGTACCACTCGGTTGTTTTGTCGATGAAGCAGACGTTCGGGCCCAGCCGTAGCGCGTTTGTCGGGCTGGAGAACTTCCGCTTCCTGGCGTCCGACCCGCTTTTCTGGAAAGCGTTGAAAAACACGACGTATTTCGCCGCCGGGTCGGTATTGATCCAGTTGCCGGTGTCGCTTGGGCTGGCGTTATTGCTCAACCGACCGGATGTGCGCGGTCGGGCTGTGTTCCGCCTGATCTTCTTCTCTCCCTCGCTGGTCGGGTTGGTCTTCGTCGCGATGATGTTCAGCCTGATCTTCGAGAAGAACACCGGCTTGGTGAACGTGTTGCTTCACGACATGTCCCCCGCGTTCGACCCGGAGTTCCCCTGGCTGCAGCAGTACGTCATGCCCACACTCGTCATCGCGGCGCTGTGGATTTATGGAGGCTTCAATATGATCTACTTCCTCGCCGCCCTGCAGAATGTCGATAAGCAACTGATCGAGGCGGCCATGGTGGACGGCGCGAACGCCTGGCAGCGTTTCCTGCACGTAACGATCCCCGCGATCCGGCCGATCGCCACTTTCATCGTGCTGCTTTCGCTGATCGGCAGCTTCCAGTTGTTCGACCTGCCGTATGTCTTACTAAGCGGTGCCGGCCCGGACAACCAGGGGCTGACCGTCGTGATGTACCTCTTTCAGATGGGCTGGGACCAGCAGGACCTGGGCCTGGCCAGCGCGATCGGCTGGTCCTTGGCGATGCTGCTGGGCATCTTCGCGTTGATCTACCGCTGGCTGTCGAGGGCATCGGAGGACTGATGCTGCGTAAACTCTCTATCTATGTCCCGCTGCTGGTGCTGACGCTGATCACACTGGTACCTTTCGCGTACTTGGTTTGCTCGGCGTTCACACACGGAGGCTTTCTTCACTTCACCCTTCCTTCCCGGGTGATGGTTTCCTTGGTGTGGCCTGGGACCAACTGACGGTTACACCTCAAGCGGCTATGGTACCAGGACCTATTTCTACGCAACCTCGTCAATTCGGTTTTCATTTCATCTGTAACCAGCGTGCTATCGACGCTCTGTGCCGCGATGGGTGGGTATGTTGTTAAGTTCCGCTTCCCGGAGCGTGAAGCGATTACAAGTCCGGTGCTGATCCTGCTGATCGTGCCCGGATCACTCGCTGTTCGCGCCGACCACCAATTGCTGTGGCCGCTCGGGATGTCGAATACGTATCAGGCCTGATCGTGCCGGCACCGCGCCTGCGTTCGGGGTATACCTGTTCCGCCAGGCGTTTATCTCCAGCCTCCCCGACGAGATGCTTGAGGCCGGGCGAATCGATCACATGGAGTTCAAGCTCTTCTTCAGCTTCGCGCTGCCGATGGTCCGCCCGATGGTCGGGACGTTTATCCTGATCACATGTCTGGGCGCGTGGAACAATTACATCGGCCCGCAGATCATTATCAAAAGCCCGGAGATGCTCCCGCTGTCCGTTGCCGTCGCACAATTGCGCAGCGAATACGGCCAGGACTACGGCATGCTTATGGCCGGCACGCTTGTATCCACTGCCCCGATCATGCTGCTGTTCCCGATGCTCCGTGCCGCGAGTTCATCGAGGGGCTTTCCAGCGGCGGTGAAGGGTTAAAACAAATAGTCTTGGGCGGCAGGAGTAGTTAGCGATGGCCTTGACATCCCGTGAATTGACGAAAGCCGTGCCGTGTTTTGAGCACCCGTCCTGCCCGCCGCGTGATCTGTGGACGCCCTCCGTCGGAGCAGCACCAGCGTGCAGCTGCCGCGCAGGTCCGCC
Source organism: Phycisphaerales bacterium (assembly GCA_041402025.1). Taxonomy (GTDB): domain Bacteria; phylum Planctomycetota; class Phycisphaerae; order Phycisphaerales; family Phycisphaeraceae; genus JAJRRS01. The sequence continues at coordinate 20,803 of JAWKTA010000028.1, forward strand.
GGGATTACCCGGAGGATATCTGTCGTGCGCCCGACCTGTTTAACTCGATCGCTACCGTAAGGGCGATCCTTATGTTGTCGGGCAGGTCGACCGACGAGTGGGGCTGTGTGTTCGATAACATACAGGCCGCCGCGGTCGGCGAGTGGAAGAACCCGCCGCTCGCCGACGACGAGGTGTGCAAGTCCTTCAAGGCCTCCGCACAAGATCCTTGACAACATGCCCGCCGATGGCGACGGTCAACCGTTTCTGTGGGGCAGCCGGACCGTTCGTGATGAGCACCGGCAGCTGCCCGGCCTTGGGAACGCTACCAGTTCCTGCGCGGCTCGGAGCTTGCGATGATGGACCTGCTGACCCCAGCGACCTTTCGCAGAGCGTGCTGCGCGTGCGGTACACGAATATTACGTCCGTGAGCTTCAGTTCTGGGCGACGACTGATGTCGATGCGCTATTCTTCCCCGGACGACTGGGGCAGCCAGATGCTTGCTGATCCGGCCGGCTCTGGCGTGAGGTGTCCAAGCCGATGTACGCCGAGTACGCGCAGATCGCGCACGGTGCGGGCAAGTTCCTGTTCGCGACCGGACGGCTATAATCTCTTTCGATCCTGCCCGACCTGATCGAGGCGGGCATCGACGCGGTGAACTCGCAGTTGTTCTGCATGGACCTTGCTGAGGTGGCGAAGGCCATAAGGGCAGGCTCACGTTCTGGGGCGAGATCGACCGCCAGCACGTCCTGCCTTCGCCCGGATCCGGAAGAGATGGCCGGCGTGCGGTACGTCAGGCGGAACATTTATACGACCCTCTGGTGGGGATCATCGCGCAGATCGCGTTCGAGTTATCTGAACCGCCGGACGGCGATCGCGTGTACGACGAGGCGCATCGCAGGCCGATGCGCTAACTTGATAATCTTATGTAGGTTCGCCGTACCCATACGGTTGGTGTTCGTGGTTGTCATGATATTGCGGCCGAACCGGCTTAGCACTGGGGCGAACGCGGATCCCGCCCCCAGTATCGAGGGATACCCTGCAAGCGTAATGGATAGTAGCGGCTAAAGTCGCTTCCATGCCACACGCGGAAATGCGCTGTACCTCTGCCGCTTAAATTTTATAAAATCAATAATATGAAATACTTAAAATAATAAAATGTGCGCCATGTTTATTTGTTCCAGGGGCTGAAATACGGTTGACGCAATACCGTATTGTGTGTATTCTAAGTACCTGAAGCGTCCTTTTGTATCGATTAGATGTTTGCACGACTGACAGACGGATTCGGGCCTTTCTGGGATTTTTTGTAAGCGGCAACCCCGCGACTCGGCCCGGATAGGCGTATCTCGACCGCTTGGATGGAGCCGAAAAACATGTATCCCCTTTTTAAGCGCACGACCCCGCGTGGCTTTACACTCATTGAACTGCTCGTCGTGATCTCGATCATTGCGTTGCTGGTGGGCATCCTGCTGCCGGCGCTGGGTGCGGCGCGGGAGACGGCCCGGGCGACGGTCTGCCTGTCGAATACCCGGCAGTTGGGCACGGGGTTTTATGCTTATGCAACCGACAACAATATGTATATGCCTTATTCATTCGTTCAATACAATGACCCGCTTCAACCGTTTTACTATGACCTGCTTATCGATGGCGGCTACCTGCCGGACGGCCGGTCGCGTGACTGGTCCAAGAACCTAACCATGGAAGACGATATCCGTGGTGCGTACAAAGGCGTCTGGCACTGTCCGGTGGTTGAATTGGACGAGATGGTGACCAACGGTAAGCCGGTGACCCAGAGCGGTTGGGGTGGAGGGTACGGTACGGATCAGTCACGGATCATGCCGGGGCGGGACATCGTCAACAACCTGATGTTCAACATACTGTTTCACGGGCAAAACTCATTAGCCGTTCCATTTGCACAAAAGCCCAAGGGTGGACCCAACGTTGATTTCGTACCTCGTCCCACGACAACCTATCTGCTCAGTGACATCGGTCGCAAAGTTTCGGAAACAGAGACTCATACGGCGGTTACGGTTCAGATGAATCATCCCGGTAATTTTACGGAAGTGGTGAACAACAGTGCCGGCACCTATCCCCGCCTCAGACACAAAGAAAAGTGCAACATCATGCTGATGGACGGCCATGCCGAGGCGTTCGGCAAGACCACGTTCTCGGTCGAGGGCATTAAGGCCGGGGAGCCGGATTTATTTGAATTCAAACTTGATAAGAACAACGACACCTATTTTAATTAATTGTAATCGGCCACGATTTCGGGCGTGGCCGATAGATTTTTAAGGATTTTCAGGGCACAATATTGGGATCATCTCGCAACACCATCCGGCCTGACAAAGGCCGGCTACACCAGGAGGCTTGAAGATGAGAAATACGACTACCTTTGCCATGATCTGCGCCATGGGGGCTTTTGCCGGCTCGAGTATGGCGGCCACGAGCCTATCTGTTTCACACGACTCTTCGCCGCTCGCCTTTGACGGCCAGATCAGCTCAACCGACTTGGCGCACGGCCTGATCGCGCACGAAAAAGTGACGGGTGACGGGGTTTACACCGCACTGGAATACACCAACGGCATCGGTGTGCCGGTCGATGACAAGGGCTGGCACCCGGCGAACCCGGCCGCGGGTAACGCTTCCCACCCGTTTGGTCTTTCCACATTTACCAACGGCTTCGGCCCGCAGGACGTCCTCGACGGCCTGCTCAACGACTTCCCCGGTGACGGCCTGCCCACCAAGCGCCTCGTCTACGACCTCGGCGGCACGTTCGACATCGGGCAGATCAACATCCTCGGCGGCAACGCCAACCAGCCCGACGGCCGGGCCATGATCACGGCCATCATCCGTGTCTCGACCGACGGCGGCACGACATGGACCGACTTGGATGGCAACGGCGGGTCCGTCGTTTATGACGGCAAGGCTTATACCGATTCCAGCCTCGTCCCGCAAGACGCCTCGCCGTTCAATATCCCCAACGGCAGCTATTTCCAGTCCGACCCGACCGGGACCGTCAACGACGGCATCGGCAATACCTGGCAGTCCACCTTCATGCAGATCACCGATGACGCCAGCCTGGTCCTGGCCGCCGGTGTGACCCATGTCAGCATCGATTTTTACTCGGTACACCATACCGACAACATCATCGAAGACCCGTTTTTCGGCGTGAACCCGTTCACCGGGATCGATGACAACACCGCTGATGCCGGCGTCGCCGACTTCAACAGCGATGCCATCGTCGATCTGCTGGACTTCAACATCCTGGCGTTGAACTACGGCACGCTGGTCGGCGCGACCAAGGCGACGGGCGACACCGATAACGACGGCGACGTGGACAACGACGACTACATTACCCTGGCTGGCATGTTCGGCAATACCGGCGGGCTGCGGATGAGTAACCCGGATGAACCCTGGCCGATCGTTTCGCCGGAGATCTGGGAGATCGACATCATCGAGGCTCCCTCCGCGAACATCGTCGTGCCCGAACCCGCAACGCTGGCATCGCTGTTCGGGCTGGCCGGCCGCGCGATATTGCGTCGTCGGGCGTGAAAGACTGTCAAATCGCCACCCGTCCGTGTGTGCGGGCGGGTGGATCGGGTCAATATGTGTGTGACCCTTTGAGGGCTTGGAGGAAATGGGTCGGGGATTCAGGTGTGTGGTTCGGAGCGATCCGATCTACGATACACCCCGCCCTCCGGGAAAAAGACCGGACGACATTACCTTCAAACCCGCACGGATAACGACCTATGGCAGACAACCTGACACAACCCACGACCCCCGACCGTATCGCCGAGGTGCTGCGCACGCAGGCGGCGCAGATGGATACGGGCAGCAAGCTCCCGTCGGTGCGCCTGTTGATGCGCCGATTCGGCGTGAGTCAGCTCACTGTCCAACGTGCGATCGCATCGCTGGAGACCGAGGGCCTGGTCGAGCGTCAGGTCGGCAGGGGGACGTTCGTGGTAGGGGGGGCCGGGCCTATGGCACGGACGATCACGATCCTGCGCAGTGACTATCCGAGCCGCCGTGGTGACGAGATCACCCGCGCCTTGCATCATGCGCTGAAGTCCGAGGGCCACCGCCCGATCGTGCTGACGTACTGTGATTACGAGCGTGCGATCGAGATGCTGCGTGATGCGCCGCACGCGGACGCTTACGTGCTCCAGCCGATGCTGCCGTACGTCCCGCTTGACCTGCTGTCGTTCCTGCGCAAGCGCAGCTCGGCGGTGGTGGTCGATGGCGGGTTGGACGGCGCGAATATCGACTCGCTCGCGACCGACGCCCGGGCCGGGCTGGAGATCGCCGCCGAGCGCTTGATGGAGTTGGGGCATCGCCGCATCGCGCTGGCAAGCGGCGAGCCGATGATCATGTGGGACCAGTTGGCGCAGCACTTCCGTTCGCTGGTCCGCTGGGCGAAGCTGCCGAACGACCCCGATCCGGTCATCGCGGCCGACACCCAGCCGAACGAATCCTCCACCGCCGGGATGCGTGCTCGGATGGAGAAGCTGATCAAGGAACACAACGGCGTGCCGTTCACCGCCCTGGCGATCGGCAGCTACGCCAGCGCCAAAGGCGCGCTGCAGGCGTTCGAGGCCGCGGGCATCCGTGTACCCGCCGACCTGAGCCTGATCGTGCTGGATAACCCCGACCTGGGCGCGGACATGCCCGTCCCGCTGACGATGGTCGGCCACACCAGCGAGCAGATCGCCGGCCGTATCGTCAAGGAGATCGAGCGCCGTTGGGAAGACCCCGACACGCCGCACGGCTGCGTCCGGCACACCCCGGACCTGGTCATACGCAACAGCGATCGTGCATTGTGAGAAGGATGAATATCTGTCTTTTTTAGCGAGGAAGGGAGGAAACAACGACTTTCGGTAGTTTTTAGGCCCGTACACGCGTGCGCGTGATCGGAACCTGTTTTTATGTCGTCATGGATGTCATTTTTATTAACTTGGGCAGGGACTTGGGATGGTACTTTTGAACGGTTATGCCCCTGTCAATCTTCACACTTTTGAAGGAGGAAGAGATGAAAGTTCTGGCTTCGGTTTTGAGGTTGTGTGTGGCGGCATCCGCCGGTGCTGCGGTGACCTCGTCGACCCAGCACGGCGCTGATGGCAGCTCCCTGAACGGATCGGTTCAGGTCGGCGACCTGATCAGCGGTCTGATCGCCACTGAGCTGCCGGGCGATACCGGTTGGCACGGCGCGGTTGCCGGCACGCTGCCTGTTTTTACCAACGACATTGGTGACGGTGGCTTGAACGGCCTGCTCAACGACTTCCCAGGCGCCGGTTTGCCAACCAAGCGTGTTCAGTACGATCTGTCCGGTGCTTCAGATATCGCTAGCATCGGTATCCTGTCCGGCAATGATGGCAAGGATGGGCGTGTGTTCTCCACCACCGTCGTGTCTTATTCGACCGACAACGGCTCCAATTTCACCGAATTGGGTTACTTCCAGTCCGATCTGTCCGGGACGGTCAATTCCGGGCAGTGGGGCTCGACCTACGTCACGATCTTTGATGACGCCAGCGCGACACTGCTCTCCGGCGTCACCAACCTGATCTTCGAGTTCTACTCGGTCGACAACACCGGCGGTGAGATGCGCGACCCGTATGACGGCGTTAACCCGTACACCTCGGTGGACGACGGCCTGACTGCGGCTTTCGTTTCGCCGCTGATCTGGGAGATCGATGTCAACGCGGTGCCCGAGCCGGCCTCGATGGCGCTGCTCGGCCTCGGCGGCCTGGCGCTGATCCGCCGCCGCTAAACGGTAAGTTTTTTCACGGGGGCACGCCTGACCGCGTGCCCCCGTCTTGCGATAATCGTCGATTTGATCAGGCCGTGGTTCTTTCTTATCTCGCCCGCCGCCCACGGAATCAGAACGCTCACGCTTCGGCTCTCTCCTCCGGTTCGGTGGTCGTCGGCAAGCGATCGGCACGCCACCCCGGATGATCCCCAACGGTCAGGAACCATGAACAGCACAGCCTCCCGTCGCTACCTTCCCCGTCTACTGCAAACCTTAAATGCTCGGCTTGCCCGGATGATCGCCACGGCCGTGCTGCTGGTGCTCTGTGTCACCGCTCACGCCGAAAGCGATGCCCCCACGACCATCACCGTTGACTGGACGAATACCACCGGCCGGATCAACCGCGCGATCTTCAGCCTCGAAGGCCTGCCCAAGGTCTATCAGGTTGCTAAAGATAATCCCACGCTGATGCCGAGCTTTTTGCTTTTGAACCCACGGCAAACCATGACGCGGATGGAGACATGGATCCACCTGATGGAACCGGAAAACGACAACGACGACCCGGACGTCTACGACTGGGACAAGCTGCATCCGGAAAACATGGTCCGCTTCATTGAAGGCGACCGCGATGAGTACGAAGCCACGCTCGACCGGTTGGGCACAGAGCGGATGTCACTGCTTTGCTACAACGTCGATTGGAACCGTTCCAAGGACGAGAAAGACCCGGTCGCGGACAAGCACGAGTGGGCCGAGTTCGCCGCCGCAGTGGTCACGGATTACAACGGCACGGACCGTTCGGTTACGCCGCGCCTGCGCTACGTCGAGATATGGAACGAGCCGAACATGCCGATGTTCTACGGCGGGACGCGCGAGAGCTACTTCGAGCTATTCAACATCACCGCCGAACGCCTACACCGTGAGCACCCCGAGGTCATGGTCGGCGGCCCGGCGCTGACCCCCGCCTACTGGGCCGAGCCCGAGGAGTGGTACTCGGACTTCATCAAGACCTGCGGCGATAACGCCGACTACGTCATCCACCACATCTACCACGGCGCGGACCGTACGCCCGAAGACCTCATGAACGAGTTGATCGACAAGACCGACCAATTCCGTGCCCTGCCCGGCAAGGGCGACGGCAAAATCGCCCTGACGGAAACCGATGCTTGGTACAGCGGCTGGCCCAAGGTGCAGTACATGCTCGGCCGGCACTTCCGCTTCCTGGAAATACAGGATCGCATCCTCAGCATCCATCATTTCACCGCGCTTGGTTACAACGAACAAGGCAACCACGTTTTCGGTGTTATGGACAATACCGGTGCGCCGCTTTTCGCCACTTACTGGTCCTACTGGCTGTTCCGAAACGTCATCGGCGATCAGACCTACCTCACCATCCGAGGCGACGGCGAGCACGAACTCGACGCGGTCGCGACACGCCATACCAATGAAGCAGGCCAGACTCTGCAATCGTTCGTGATCCACAACCCGACCGACCGTTCGATCAAGGCGGATGTGCGTTTTACCTTCGCGCCCGCCGACGCGGACCGTGTACTGACCGTTGACAGCGTCACTCAGTCGTTCCAGGGCGTGGACCGGGCGGTGTTTGTGTCGGCGGGCGAAAGCTTTCAAAGTGTTGAATTGGCCCTCGGCCCAGGCGAGGCGGCGGCGGTACACCTGCGCGAATCCGGGACACGCCACTTCGATTTCAGCGACCTGGACAACCAGGAACAGCCCTACATGATGCTCACCTGCGACAAGCCCGAGATCAGCCTGGGCGATACGCTCACGCTCACGGCACGCATCCTTAACACCACGACCGAGCCCGCCAACGGCATCATCCAGGTCGAGGGCCTGTCCGATACCTGGCCCGTCGAGATCGTCGAAGGCGGGACCACCGTCGACTCCCTGGGGTTTGGCAAGTCGCAAAAGGTCGTCTTCAAGGTCAAGGTCGATTCCGAACCGGCCTACGAATCCCGCATCACTTACACCGAAAGCAGTGAGATGCAGCACATGGATTTCGCCATCTCGCCCTACATCGTCCTGGGAAGTGACCGCGCCCCGGGAGATGCTAAACTGGATGACGTTGCACACTCCGTACCCACCGCCATCATCCTCAAGGTCAAGACTGAAGAATAAATATGAGTATGGCTACACACGACAAGACCCGGACCGTCAAGCCCAAGAAGCCGCGCACCAAAAAGCGCACCGCCCACTACGTCCTGAGCACCCACTGGGACCGCGAGTGGTACCAGAATTTCCAGGACTACCGCAACCGCCTGGTGCGTCTCTTCGACAATATCCTCAAGGGGATGGACTCCGGTGAGTTGCGTGGCCCGTTCCAGACCGACGGCCAGGCGATCATCCTCGATGACTACCTCGAAGTCCGCCCCGAGAAACGCGCGCTGGTCGAGAAGCGAGCCAAGGAGGGCAAGCTCGTCATCGGGCCATGGTACGTGTTGCCCGACGAGTTCCTCGTGTCGGGTGAGTCGATCATCCGCAATATCCGCATCGGCCGGCAGATCGCCCGGGACTACTGCACCGAGCCTTCCAAGGCCGGGTTCGCCTGCGACCTCTTCGGGCAGATCAGCCAGTTGCCCCAACTGTTCGCGGGCTTCGGCATCCCCGGCGGGTTCATCTGGCGCGGCATCAACATGCTCGGCAAACGCCACGTCCTCTGGACCGGCGCCGATGGGACCGAGCTGCCGTGCTACCGCTTCGGGATCACCGGCTACTGCACCTACGCCTTCCTTGTCCGCCGGTCCGCCGACAAGGAGCTCTACGACTTCGACCCCGTCAAGCACCCGAAGTTCTTAAGCGACTTCGTTGAGTTGGAATCCAACGAGACCGAGGTCGATCCGATCCTGTTGTTCGACGGCGGCGACCATCTCGAATGGGACCCGCAGGACTATAAGGTATTGATGCAGACGGCCGACGATGGCTCGCTTCCCTGCGAGATCGTCCACTCATCGCTGGATCAGTACCTCGACGACATGCTCGCGCAGAAGGACAAGATCACGACCCACTACGGGGGCGAGATGCGCGAGCCTGGCCTGCACCAGGCGGACCAGGACTTCCAGTGGGTGATCCCCGGCGTGCTTTCCAGCCGTGTGTGGATCAAGCAGTCCAACGCGGAATGCGAAAACCTGCTTACCCGCTGGGCCGAGCCGTTCAACACGCTGGCGAGCCACTTGCTCAAGCGCGATTACCCCACGGGCTTCTTCGACGTCGCCTGGAAGTGGCTGATCAAGAATCATCCGCACGACTCAATCTGCGGCTGCAGCATCGATGATGTACACGAGGCGATGAAGTTCCGCTTCATGCAGAGCAAACAGATCGCCGAACGTCAGACCACCGATGCGCTGATGGCGATCGGTGCGCAGATCAAGGGCGACGTCCCGGACAACGAGGTCCGCGTCGTGCTGTTCAATCCCGCGCCCCAACCGTTCGAGGAGACGACCGAGTTGCTCTTGGAAGTCCCCAAGGAGTGGGGCAACTTCAACGAGTTCTTCGGCTACGAACCCAAGCCCGCGTTCCGCCTCTACGACGCCGCCGGCAAGGAGGTCCCGTATCAGCGCATCGCGCAACGCAAGGACCGCGCCCGCTACCGCACCTGGCCGACACGCTTCAGCGCCGGTTGGGATATCACCGAGGTCCGTGTCAGCCTGCCGGTGTCGATCCCCGCGCTCGGCTACACGACGCTCACCCTCCGCGAAGGCGAAAAAACCAAGGATAACCCGCCTTTCCACGCCGCCGCCCTCACGACGCGCCACCCCAACACCCCCGGGATGGCGACCAGCGAACGCTCCATGGAAAACGAGCACCTCCGCGTCGTTATCCAATCCAACGGTTCGCTCACGCTCACCGACAAACGCTCCGGCCAGACCTACGAGCGCCTGATGACCTACGAAGATATCGCGGACAACGGCGACGGCTGGTTCCACGGCCCCATCGTCAACGACCAGGCCTTCACTTCCACGGCAAGCGCCGCCGAGGTCGCACTCGTCCACGACGGGCCGATGCTCACGACCTTCCGTGTCCGCACCACGTTCCGCGTGCCCAAACGCCTTGACCGCAAGGACAACACGCGCAGCGCCGAGATGGCCGACCTCATCATCGACAGCCGTATCAGCCTGCGCTCCGGCAGTGACAGGCTGGAGGTCGAAACCACCATCGACAACAATGTCGAGGATCACCGCCTGCGCGTGCTGCTGCCCAGCGGCGCTAAAACAGATACCTACATCAGCGATACACCGTTCGATGTGGTCGAGCGCAAGATCGCCTTGCGGGAAGACAACCACGTGTACCGCGAGCTGGAAACCGAAGCCAAGCCGCAGCAGGGCTTCACCGCGGTATTTGATAAGAGCAGGGGGCTGGCCGTGGTCAGCACCGGGTTGTACGAGACCGCGATCCGTGATCGGGCCGAACGCACGCTTGCGCTGACGCTCCTGCGCGGCGTCACACGCACCCCGTTCACGCACGGCGAGCCGAACGGCCAGGTCCTCGGCAAGCACACCTTCCGCTACTGGATCGTCCCGCTCACCGGCGAGCCGGATCGCGCCAAACTCTTCGCCTACGCCGGCCAAGTCGCCGCCGGCGTCCGGGCCGTGTATATCCGCAAGGACGACATCAAGCGCCACCGTGAATTCGGTGCCGAACTCGGCACGACCGGAAGCCTGCTGTCGGTCGATTCGCCCCTGGTCCTGACCAGTATCCGGCGGGTCGGCGAAGCCACCGAGGTCCGCGTTTTCAACCCTACCAACAAACCCGCCAAAGCCTGTATCCGGGCTTCGGAGCGGGTCCGCTCGGCCTGTCTGGTGGACTTGGAAAGCCGTGCTTTGGGCGGGAGTGTGAAAATAGGTAAAAATTCAAGTATTGAACTAACCGTTGCCCCCAAGCAGATCCGGACCGCGAGCCTGTTGCTCGGGTAGGGAAATTAGGGCAAGTATTGCCTGTATTGGCGTGCGATAATTATCGATTATTTTGGGTGAATTCAGGCTTTTTGCCCCCGAAATCTGTTGACTGGCCGGCAGGATCAATTACAATGCGTACACTGTGTACGGAAGCGTATTGATGTGTAAGAAAAGGGTCGTTCAGGACACCTTCGATCCACAGCTTGGAGCCCTTGGCAGATCGTTGGCGTTACAAAAACAAGCAGTCACTTTATACCCATGACGACGTTTGATGTGTGTGGTTGAATAAACACAGGAGGAGCGGAGGACGGACCAAAAGCATCTCGGGGAGTTAACGGGGCAAACCTCGTTTCCGCGTCCCGTCGCCCGGCCTGGCCGTTCTTTGTTAAACCGCGTCGGCTTAAGTAAGCCGGCGGGCGAGCAGTGAAGACGGATCGCACTCGCAAAACCGTGTCGCGAACCTACACCGGGTTCATCACTTGGACAAAGGATAACACCATGAACTACCACGCCAGGATTTTGACGGCCTGTGCCGCCGCCTTTGCGCTCAGCGCGACCACCACGATGGCGGCGACGGTCACCGTGAATGTTCACCCGGCAAGCGCCGCGCAGATCAGCAGCGACGCCGCGCTGGCCAACGCCACGATCATTGACCTGCTCGTCGATTCCCAGGGCGACGACCTGCTCTCGTTCGACCTGATCCTGACCACCACCGGCACGATCTACAACCACCCGCTCGAAAACCCCAACGACGCCGCACCCAATCCGGCAGCGGTCCTTTCCTTCCCCGCGCTGGGCGCAGACTCGCATGTCGCGTTCGGCACGCCTCTTGGCGGTGACCTCTCCAGCCCCAGCGGCAGCTTCCCACTGTCCGTCGGTGGTCCGCTGCCTTCCGTCTCGCACAACGGGCTGGTCGCTCGTGTCACCGTGCTCAATGACCCGGGCGCGACCATTGATGGGACGGTTTTCTTCAGTGCTGACGGCGTGACATCCTACGATATCCAATACACCTCCATGCTCATGGGTGACCTAAACAGCGATGGTTTCGTCGGCATCGCCGACCTGAATATCGTCTTGGGCAACTGGAACCAGAATGTCACCCCCGGCGACCCGACGCTGGGTGATCCTTCAGGTGACGGGTTTGTGGGCATCACCGATTTGAACAAAGTCTTGGGCAACTGGAACGCGGGTACGCCACCCACCGCAGCCGCCGTGCCCGAGCCGGCGACGCTGGGCATGATTGCCTTGGGCGGCTTGGCGATGCTCCGCCGTCGCTGAGTAAATCATAGACTGTGTGTGGCACGGCCATCCGTGTCGCGACGATCAGGGGTCAACGGCCCGGTCCGACCGGCCGACTAAACAGGGTACGAACGTGCCGGCCAACAGCCTCCCCGTCTGCATCCGCACCGACTCGAAAACCGAAGCACCAACCGCCGATCAGGCCCTCGATACCGAGGGCCTGATTTGTCTTTATGGCTTGACGATCCTTGCGATCATTTGATGCATGGGCGTAACCTATTACATCGGTCTGAATACCTTTCCACATGGTCCACCGAATCCACGACCTCGTCAGTACCCACCGGTTTGTTCTGGTCGTCGTGTCGGCGTTAATTGTGGCGGCCGTGCTGTATCCGCGCGTCGAGGTGGTGCAGCGTGGCGAGGGTGTCACCGAGATCCTTATGTGGACGCCCGTGGAAGCAAGCGACGCGGTCCGTGTAGCGATCGAGGAGTTTGAACGGCGGCATCCCGAGTACGACGTGGTACTCGGTACATCGTCCGTGCGCGACGCGACCGCCGACCCGACGCGCTTCCTGCTAGGCGTGGCAGGGGGGGCGCCGCCGGACCTGATCCACTTCGACCGATTCGCCGTGGTCGAGTGGGCGAGCCGGGGCACATTCGCTGACCTTTCGCCCTTCATCGAAGCCGACCGCGATCGGTCCGACGGGATCAACCCCGACAATTTCTACCGCCCGCCGTGGGAGGAAGGCTCGTATGGTGGCAAGGTCTACGCCGTCCCGCTCACGGTCGATACCCGTGCTTTGTATTACAGCCGCGATGCGCTGATCCGCGCCGGTTTTGTTTACCGTCAAGACGATCTCGAAGTGACTGCGGGTGTTGCGAAAGCGGGGGACGCCAGGCCGCCGACCACATGGGAACAGCTCTGCCGCAAACTTGTCCACGCCGACGGCCGAGTGACCGCCGACGGCGCCGTTACACTTGAATCCTGGTCCAAGCTCGCGACCGTCAATGACAACCGTGATACCGATAGCCCGATCAACATCTCTGCCGAAAGCGTGCGCCGGGGCGATGTTGTTGCACTGGTCCGGGGCGATGAAGTATTCCGCGGCCGGATCGCCGAATTACTCTCACCCGACTCGCTGCGCATCGACATGCAACGCGAACAACCCGCCACGCTCAAACACATCCCCGCCCGTTTCACCGACGGCCCGTGCCAGGTCAAGATCTTCGACCAGGACAGCTACACGGTCCGCCTTACGTACTACCACACAGGGACCGGGCAGCTGCGCTCGGCCGGCTTCATCCCGCTGTTCGCAAACAGCGCTCTGTATATGTTCACCTGCCTCAACGAGGCGCAGCTGATGAGCCCGGATGGCACGACCTGCACCATGGACAACCGCGCCGGGGTCGAGGCGCTTCAATTCATGACCGATTGCTACGACGCGCTGGGCGGGATCAAAGTCGCGCAGGCGTTCACCGCCGACCACGCCTCCGGGCCGATGGACCCGTTCCTCACCGGCAAGGTCGCGATGCGCCTCGACAGCGACGAATACCTCAAGCTCATCAGCGCCTACGGCCCGAACATGTCGTTCGGTGCTGTTGGCGCGCCGATCCCCGAAGCATTGGAAGCGTTGGGGCGGCCGCACGCCGGCTGGATGGGCGGCTGGTCCTACGCGATCCCTTCCTCCGCCAAACACAAGCAGGCCGCCTGGGAACTGATGACCTGGCTCTGCTCGCTCGAAGCGAATCAGATCATGACACGCTTCGAGGCCTCTCTCGCCCGTGCGCAGGGGCAGGTGTATTTCCCCTATTCGCACCCGGATAAACGCATCATGCAGTGGGTGCGTGAGACATACGTCGAAGACAGCCCGGATATCACGCAGGACATGCGCACCGCGCACGCGATGTTCGTCGATCTCTTGCCGTACAGCCGGTACCGTCCGATCACGCCGGTCGGGCAACTCTTATGGAGCGAACACCTGCGCGCGATGCAGGCGGCGATCCGCCACGTCCTCCCGCCACAGGAAGCGTTAAGCAATGGGCAACGCCGGACACAGACGGCGCTCGATGACTTCCTCAACCCACCGACCGGCCCGCCGCTGCCCTGGAACATGCTGGTCATCGGCTACATCCTGGGCGTGATCGGCCTGTTCGCCTGCTTCATCTGGTACCGCGAGTTCAAGTCGCGCGGTCTTGGCAACCGCCGACGCGGTTGGCTGGAAGGGTATATCTGCGTATCACCCTGGCTGATCGGGTTCGTCGTGTTCGGCGCGGGGCCGATCATCTTCTCGCTCATCATCAGTTTCTGCCGGTACGACGTGCTCAGCCCGGCCGTGTGGATCGGCGGGGACAACTACACCCACATCCTCGGCTTCCACATGGAAACCTCAACCGGCGAACTTGCCCCCAACGACCCGCACTTCTGGAAAAGCCTCTGGAACACGGCCTACATGATAGTCAGCGTCCCCCTGATGATCGTCGTCGGCCTCGCGCTGGCGATGCTGCTGAACACACGCGCCAAAGGTCTGGCGTTTTTCCGGACGGTCTTTTATCTGCCCGCAATCGTCCCCGCGGTCGCGGCGTTTCTTCTCTGGATATGGGTGTTCGATCCCGTGCAAGGCTTGTTGAACCGCGCGTTGATGGCCGTCGGCGTGGATGACCCGCCTTACTGGCTCAATGACCCGGCGTGGGCGAAGCCCGCGTTGATCATCATGGGCCTGTGGGCGGCCGGCGGCGGGATGATCATCTGGCTCGCGGGCCTGAAGGAAATCCCTGAATCGCTCTACGAAGCCGCAAGGATCGACGGCGCGAACCGTTTTCAGCAGTTCACGCAGGTCACGCTGCCGCTATTGACGCCCTACATCTTCTTCAACTTCCTCATGGGTATGATCGGCGTGTTCCAGACCTTCGAGTCGGCCTACGTCATGACCGACGGCGGCCCGGCCGACGCGACACTCTTCTACGCCTACAAACTCTTCAACGAATCCTTCCGCTACCTGAACATGGGCGTCGCCAGCGCCATGGCCTGGGTGCTTTTCCTCGTGGTCCTGGGGATCACGCTGCTGCAGATGTGGCTGAGCAAAAAGTGGGTGCATTACGAACGATGAGACGTAAAGCACTGAAAAAACTGTTCTCGGTCGAGATGTTCATCCTCTACACCGCGCTGGTCACGGGCGCGGTCGTGTTCAGCTTCCCGTTCGTCTGGATGATCGCCGCCAGCTTCAAGACCACCAGCGAGATGGGCGGGGCGGATGCGCCGCTCTGGCCCGGCGCGCCGGTCCCGCAGCCGCAAACGCCTTACATCGATACGAGCGCGTTCGATCCGCCTAAACCTTTCCACGGGATCGATGATGCCGATTGGCCGGTGCTCCGGGATGACCTGCGGGCGTATTTCATGGAGCGCATCCAAGTCTGGACGCCCCATGTGCCCGAAGGCTCAGTTGATCGAGCGGTCGGCCCGCTCGATGACGAAGCCTACTGCGATGAGATGGCCGAGGCGTTGTTCAGGCTGGTAAGCGAACGTTTAAGCGATGAAGCCGTTCGCTAGGCCACGTTGCCGTGCTGGCCGAGGCCGACCGGCTGGTCGATGACGACATGCTCGTGCGTGCTCGACCGCATCTACCGCCGGGCCTGTATCGGGACGGTCCGGCTACGCACGACGGATTACCGTACACACATCGCCACAAAAGACGACGCATGGGTCGTCGCCGCTGAAGCGCCGAACTGATCCCACGCCGTCAGCAGGATAAAGACTTCCAGATGATCGCCGCTAGGTTTGGCGATGATTCAAACAGCGTGACGCTCCGCCTGACCCCGGCAGATTACGACCCGGCCGACATCGACCGCATCATGGTCAGCTGCCGGGCGGATGAAACCTGGGCACGCGTCGGCTTCGAGATCATCCGTGCCGGGCAACGCTACCGCTCACCCGGGGTGATCAGCTTCTCCGACGAACGATGGCGTGAGATACAACTGCGCTGGCCGGACGCATCGGAAGACAAGGTCCAGCGGCGCGTTTACTACACATTGCAGCATGTTGGCCCCGCGCCGCCCGGCAGCGAGCCGTTCTCGATTGACATGACCATCACGCACAATACGCGCATCGGCGCATGGGCCGACAAGATACTCAACCAATACCGCACCGTCTTCCGCGAGATCCCGTTTACCCGGTACATCATGACCAGCCTGTCGCTGAGCATCCTCAGCATCGTCCTGATGGTCTTCTCCTCCACTCTGGCCGCCTACGCTTTCGCCCGGCTGAGCTGGCCCGGGCGAGACCTGTGCTTTGTCATCATGCTCGCCACCATGATGATCCCGCCCCAGGTCACGATGATCCCATCCTTCCTGATCTTCAAGTCGCTCGGCTGGTACGACACACTCTTGCCGCTCTGGGCGCCGGCCGCCTTCGGCGCGCCCTTCTTCATCTTCCTGCTCCGCCAGTTCCTCAAGACCATCCCGCGCGACCTCGAAGACGCCGCCCGGATCGACGGCTGCGGGTTCCTCCGCGTCTACTGGCACGTCATGGTCCCGCTGGTCACGCCCACTATCGCCATCATCGCCGTCTACACGTTTATTGCCACGTGGAACAACTTCATGGGTCCGCTGATATACGTCAACGACGAACGCCTCTTCCCCCTGGCGCTAGGCCTTTTCAAATTTAACCTGCGCGCCGGCCCGGACGTCGGCATGGTCATGGCCGCTTCCTTCGTGATGACGCTCCCGGTGATCATCCTCTTCTTCTTCGTGCAGCGCTACTTTATCCAAGGCGTCACCCTGACGGGGATGAAGGGGTGACCGGTGCTTGTTACATCACGCTATAGCAATGCAGAAAGGAAAAGCGGTGGGGGTGGGATTCGAACCCACGGTACGGCAAGCCGTACGCCGGTTTTCAAAACCGGTCCATTCGACCACTCTGGCACCCCACCGATGGGCCGCTACGTGGCGGGGGGCATTGTAGCGGGTCAGCGGCCGGTTTTCCCGATCGTGAACGGGCGCACGGCCAGGCTCGTCACCGCGCCGATCAGCAGGAACACAAAAGACGCCGCCACAGCCAGCACGCCCCAGCCCAGGCCCGTGTCCGGGACGATCTGCGTCATGGCGTTCCACAGGCTTCGCAGCAGTTCCCGCGCTCGGGTGTTGATCGTCGACAGCCGGTGCCCGAGCCCGGACGCAAGCACAAGCCCGGCCGCCGGGGGCAGGCACATCCACGCGCCGCGATACCACCAGACGTAGGCGAACAGCACGGCCGTCACCAGCATCACCACCCGCAAAGGCGAGAACAGCAATTGCCCCTTGGGCAGCAACGGCGTGACTAGCGTGTCCGGGAACGACACCGACAGGCCGATCGCGACCATGCCCGCGAACAGGCTTGCCGCCGTGACCGTCTGCACGTTCAGCTTCCGGCTGTACCGCATCATCAGGAACATGGCCAGGCCAAGCACCAGCGGCGCGAAGTTGTAAGCGTGGATCACGCGGTCATCGACATAGTGCGCCGTACGCAGGTGCAACAGCAGCGACGCCAGCGGCACCACGATCAATAACCGGATCGTCCACCGGCGCAGCCGCGCAAGCCCGGGGTGCCGGCTGGATCGCCTGCCGAACCAGGGCTGGGTATACCACGCCGCTAAAGGCAACGCCGCCAGCACCCACCAGGCCGCGTAAAAATGCCCCTCGTGTACCCACTCCGCCTGTGTCAATTCACGGAACACGATCGGCATCAGGAAGAGCAGGCCGATCAGTGTCGTCAACATGCACACGCCGGCCTTGGTGATACGAACCCCAAGCCCCCGGCTGATCATCGCAACCTTCACCCCCGCTAAGCCCAAAGCCAGCACACTGACAACCAGCCCGATCGGCAGGCTCTTGAGGATCAGCTCGTTGTAGGAGTGCGCCACATCACACAGCAGGAGCGTTTCCAAGAACAGCAGGAAGCCCGCGTCCCGGCAGAAGGTCCGCTGTTTCCCGAGATAGATCGCCAGGGCGATGACCAGGAACTCGTACACGTTGAACACCACCACCAGCCCGACGATCGGCCAGACCACGTCCGGGTCGTCGTGGGCCGAGTGGTTAATCATGAAACAGCCCGCCAGCATCAACACGCCGCTGATCAGGAAGAAGGGGTTGTGGTCGACGATCCATGCAGGCAGGAAAGGAGCGTGAGATGCCTGTTCATTCGTGTACGTTTCTGTCATCGTGTGCCTCGCTCTTGAGATGGCGGCGCACCGATCGCGCACCGCGTTGAACGGGTCAGACCGCTGTCCGGAACGGATCGCGCCCATGCGCTAATGCATTCCAGAAGCGGACACCCGGCGGAACATCCGCCGCGTGTTGCCGGGATGAGGGTTGAGTCGTGCGTGCGAAAAATGAATCAAGAATGGCGTGAATATCGCTGGCTCAAACCCCAACGGCCAAACCGGATTGTCCCCCCGGATTATCCACTCACATTCTAGGCCCGCCGATCATCGGCAGTAAAGAGAATTACTTAAATTTTTGTAACGGGATTACGCCCGGCGTCCGGGCCAGGTATCGGGTCGGGACCAGAAGGCGTCGCCGCGCCCGCCGTAGTAGCCGTTCAGGGCGGCATCCATCACGTGGCTGGTGCGTGCAGCGGTGACGCCGGTGCTCGGGCACGAGCCGAGGCCGCGCAGTTCATCAACCATCGTCTGGATCAGCGGCTCTTGTATGGTCTTGGGATTGGGCAGATCGAAAGATTGAAGGGCGTTGTTATGCGTTTCGACGCGGACGGGTTCATTACCGAAGGTGGAAAGCGTAAGTGCGGCCTTGTCGCCTGTGATGGTGATCAGGTCCGCGTGTTCTTTGCCGGCAAACTCCCACGAGGCCGACCCGGCAGCGCCATTGTCCAGCGTGAAAATAAGATCGACGCGGTCTTCGACGGGGTAGAGGCCAGCGTGGTTTTGTGCTTCACCGTTCGCATTTCGTAACGGCCCGAGGATGTAGTCCAGGATATCCAGCGTGTGCGAGCCTAAATCCAAAAATAACCCGCCGCCGGCCTGCTCGGCATCGACGCGCCACCCGGGGTGTCTCTGTGGATCGGCGACACCTTCCCAGCGATACGAAACCGATCGGACCTCGCCGAGTTGCCCCGATTCAACCAGTTCTTTCGCCTTCACAAAACGTGGAAGTTGCCTCCTGTAATACGCGACGAACAACGGCAAGCCTGCATCCGCGAAGGCCTTGACCATTACGTTGCATTCCGCGCCGCTGCGCGCCATCGGTTTTTCAACATAACAAGGCTTACCTGCGGCGCAGACTTTCAGTGCGTACTCACAGTGCGTGCCCGGTGGCGTTGCGATATAGACGGCGTCCACGTCCGGGTCTTCGATCAGTGTGTCGACGTCACCGGTCCAGTTCGGCACGCCGTGGCGCGTCGCGAAGTCTTCGGCCATCAGGGGCGTGCGTCGCATGACCATGGTCAGCGCGCTGCCGTTGGCGTTCTGGAAGCCGGGGCCGGACTTCACTTCGCACACGTCGCCGCAACCGAGGATACCCCAGCGAATAATCGGGTGGTCACTCATATATACACGCTATTACTGGCCGATGCGGAGCATCGAGGTAAATTCTTTGAAGCGTTTGTCAATGTCCGCTCGGGTGAGTTTTTGGAGGCGTTCAACGCTGAAGGCCTCAATAGTGAAGCTGGCGACGGTCGTGCCGTAGGCCATCGCGGTCTTCAGGGAATCGAAGGAGGTGTCGTCGGTGTGCGCGAGATAGGCCATGAACGCCCCGGCGAAACTGTCGCCGGCGCCGGTGGGATCGATGACTGTTTTTGCGGGGTAGGCGGGCAGCACGCAGACGCCGTCGGGGTGCTTGAGGATCGCTCCGTGTTGTCCCTTCTTGACGACGACGAACTTCGGGCCCATCGCGATCAGTTTGTCCGCGGCGACGACGGCGTTCGGCTCGCCGGTGAGCATCTGTGCTTCAGAGTCGTTTATGATCAAACCATCGATCCGTTTGAAGACCTCCAGCAGTTGATCGCGCGTCGTGTTGATATACAGGTCAATCGTGTCGGCGACCACGAGCTTGCGCTGCGGGAAGGCGTCAAGCAGTTTCAGTTGGTTGTCCGGGTGCGTGACCGCGAGGAAGATGTACTTGCTGTCGGTGAAGTGTTGAGGGATCGGGGGGAGCGCTTCGGTTAAGACGTTCAGTTCAACGCTGACGGTGTCACGATGGTTGACGTCCTCGTGGTACCGGCCGTGCCAGCGGAAGGTTTTGCTGCCCTTACGGCGTTCGAGCCCGGCGACGTCGACCTTGAAGCTGTGGAAAACATCGACGTACGCATCGGGGAAATCTTCGCCGACCGCGCCCGACCAGGCGGATAGGCCCGAAGAAGCTGGCTGCCGCGGTGAAGTAGATGCTCGACCCGCCGACCACCTCTTTGACGCTGCCGGTGGGGGTGTCGATGGTGTCGATGCTGATGCTTCCGGTGACGATTAAAGACATAGATCGGGTCTCGTGTATCGGGGTTCGTGTATCGATTTAAAAAGTTATTCACCGCAGAGCACGCGGAGATCGCAGAAACTGAAAGCCAAAACTAACTTCTTCTCTGCTTCCTCTGCGCTCTCGGCGGTGAATCCTTACCTTACGGTTTAATTCCGGCCATTTTACAGATTATCTTCCACTCCGCGGCGGTGACGGGCTGGACGCTCAGGCGTGAGTTTTTTACCAGCACCATGTCCTTGAGCTTCGGCTCGGTCTTGATGTCGGCAAGCGTGACGGGGTTTTTGCAGGGCTGGTCCGCCTGCACAGTGACCATGCCGAAGCCTTTGCCGGTTTTATCGCTGGGGTCGGGCTCGTGTTCCTTGGCGATCTTGACCACGCCCACGATCTGTTTTTCGTTGACCGAGTGGTAGAAGAAAGCCTTGTCGCCCTTGCGCATGGCTTTCATGTTGTTGTTGGCCTGGTAATTGCGGACGCCGTCCCAGGTGGTGGATTTTTTCGGCGCGTTGAGCTGGTCGTCGAAGGACCATGTGCCGGGTTCGGATTTGATCAGCCAGTAGTTCACGTCGCGTCGCCTCGGGTTTTATTTGGGTTTTCGGAACCAGGCCTGTGTGTGCCCGAAACGGTTGAGCAGGCCGGTGAGGTTATTCTGTTTGAGCCAGTCGTCGATGGCCCGGCCGCAGCCGGCGTCCGCGCCGTAGTTGTCAAAGATCACGGCCCCGCCCGGCTGGACATACGGGTACAGCTCGGTGATGCATTTCATGATCGGCTCGTATTCGCTGGCGTCGATGTGACAAAACGCGATCGGGTCGCCGGGGTAGTCGGGGAGCGTGTCGTCGAAGAAGCCCTTGATGACTTTGACGTCGTCCTCGCCGAACCCGAAGCGGTCGCGGATGGTGGCACAGACCTCGTCGTACTCGCCAGCGCCTTCCTGCCCGAACAGCTCGAAGGCGTCGTAGCCCCAGACCCTGCGCTTGATGTTCGAGCGTGCGGTGAGCATCGCCAGGAACACGACGCTGCCGCCTTTTGCGATGCCGGTCTCGACGATCTCGCCCTTGATGCCGTCCTTGTCAACCATGTGCAGCAGCCGTGCGAGATTCTGCATGCGGTTTCGGCTGACCATGGCGAAGGAGCGCACGGCGTTGATCGCCTTGTGCACGCCCGGCTTGAACACCGGCAGGAGTTTGTTGGGGACGATGACGGAGTCAAGCATTGCCGGTTGCCTTTGTGCTAAACGTGGTCAGGCAGCGGTCGATGCGGTTCAGCACGGCCTGCTTGCCCAGCAGCTCCAGCGTCGGCCCGATCTCGGGGCTGACCGCGCTGCCGGTGAGCGCCACACGCAACGGCTGCGCGACGCTGCCCATGTTTTTCAGTTGATGTTCGGCGACGAAGGATTCGATCAGCTTGTGCAGCGTGTCGGCGGTCCAGTCGTCACATTTTTCAAGTGCTTCGCGGAACTGCTTGAGCACGTTCAGGCCCTCGCCGTCGTTCCTGGTGAGGTTTTTGTTGACGGCTTTTTCGTCGTAGGTGATCTGATCATCGGCGCAGACGAAGAACCGGCCGAGTTCGGCGGGGCTATCCAGCGTTTGGCTCCGCGCCTGGTAAGCCGATGCAAACAGGTCGAAACCCTTGTCGCCGAGCTTGTCGAGGTAATCCGGGCGATAGTTTGCGAAGTGCTCCCGCAGCAGCGACTTGAATTTCGCCGGGTCCATCTCCGCCAACATCTCGGCGTTGAACTTCGCCAGCTTCACTCGGTCGAACTGCGAGTTTTTCTTGCCGATGCGCTTGAGGTCGAACCGCTTGACGAGGAAATCGGTGTCGAAGCGTTCGGTGTCGTCGCCGGGGTTCCAGCCGAGCAAGGCGATGTAGTTCAAGAGGACCGGGACGAGGTAGCCGCTGCGCTTGAAGTCGGCGACTTCGATTTCGGGGAGGGTCAGGTGTAATGAACGGGCGATTGCCTCGGCGATGCCTGTGTCGTCGTTGTGTTTGTCCAGGAAATCTTGGTAAAGCTGTGGATCGAGTCCGATGATATCCGGTCCCACGGCCGGGAGGCCGTAATGGCCGCGCGGGCAGCCTTCGCCTTGTCGCGCTTGCTCATCTTCGATCCATCCGCGTTCATGATGGACGGGAGGTGGATCCATTGCGGACGCTCGAAGTCCAGTGCATCGCATGTGCCGCGGCGTGCTTGGACGTGTTGGTCAGGGTGTTCGCCGCGGATGACATGGGTGATGCCCATGAGTGCATCATCGACGGTGACGGCGAAGTGGAAGGTCGGCAGACCGCCGCCTTTTTCGCCTTTGCGGATGATGAAGTCTTCGAGGTTGTCGGCGGTGACTTTGTTGGGGCCGTAGACGACATCGTCGAAGGTGATGTCCTTGTCCATGCGGAAGCGGACGGCGTCGCCGTCTTCGTAGGCCTGGCCGGTCTTGAGCAGGCGTTCGATCTGTTCGTTGTAGAGGCCCAATTCGTGTCGTTGCGACTGGAAGTAGGGGCCTTTGTCGCCGACCTGGGTCTGGTAGGGGTCGACGTTGGGGTCGTCGATGGGCGCGGGGCCCTGGTCCCAGGGCAGGCCGAGCCAGAGCAGGTCGCGGATGATGCCGCGTGTGGATTCGGGGGTGGAGCGCGCCAGGTCGGTGTCTTCCATGCGGAGGATGAGCTGGCCCTGGTGCTGGCGTGCGAAGGCCCAGGCGAAGAGCGCGGTGCGTGCCCCGCCGATGTGTAGGTTGCCGGTGGGGCTGGGAGCGAAGCGGGTTATGACGGTTTGGGGCATGGGGTTCGGGGTTTAGGGATCAGGGATCGGGTTCGGTCGCTGCTATTTCGTTTGAGTGACGGATTGTAGCGGAAGTGTGCGGCGGGGTTATAGTGGGGGGATGCGAGGCTTTCTGGCTGCGGTTTTATGGATGGTTTGCGCGGCGGGGTTGTCGGCCCAACCGGGGGCGGGGGCGTCCGATTATTTTGCGATCCAGGTGGTGGATGCGGCGACGGGGCGGGGCGTGCCGTTGGTCGAGCTTAAGACGACCAACGATATCCGCTACGTGACGGATAGCGCCGGGCGGGTTGCGTTTCTTGAGCCTGGGCTGATGGACCGGGACGTGTATTATCACATCTCAAGCCACGGCTATGAGTATCCTGCCGACGGGTTTGGTTACCGAGGCAAGGCGCTGCGCACGACGCCGGGCGGGTCGGTGGAGCTTACGATCAACCGGATCAATCTGGCCGAGCGTGTGTACCGCGTGACCGGGCAGGGGATTTATCGAGACACGGTCCTGCTGGGGCTGGATGCGCCGACGCGTGAGCCTGTGTTCAACGGCCGGGTGATGGGGCAGGACTCGGTGCTCAACGCGGTCTACAAGGGCAAGCTGTATTGGTTCTGGGGTGACACGGGGCAGGAGAAGTATCCGCTTGGGCATTTCCGCACGGCTGGGGCGGTATCGCGGTTGCCCGGCGACGGCGGGCTGGACCCGTCGGTGGGGATTGACCTTGATTACTTCGTGGACGGCGCGGGATTCAGCCGGCCGATGGCGCCGTTCCCGGATGTGAAGGGCGGGCTTTACTGGCTGGACGGCCTGATTGTGTTGCCCGACGACACAGGCAAAGAACGCATGATCGCGCACGCGAGCCACATGGAATCACTCGCCAAGCGTTTGGATCATTCGCTGGTTATTTATAACGATGAGACCGAGAGTTTTGAGTTGCTCAAGCCGCTTGACGATGCGGAGGAACTCAACCCGGTGGGGCATCCGTTTGAGGCGATGGACGAGGGGCAGCGGTATTTTTATTTCCCGAGGCCGTACCCGCTTTGCCGTGTGCGTGCGGAGTGGGGGGCGGTGCTGGACCCGTCGGCGTATGAGTCTTTCACGTGTCTGAAGCCGGGGACGCGCTACGACGCCGAGAGCGCGGAGGTTGAGCGCGATGAGGCGGGTCGGGTGGTGTGGGCGTGGAAGGCGGGGACGTCCTGGATCGACCACAGCCGCCAGCAGGCGCTGATCGACGCCGGCAAACTCAAGGCGGACGAGGCGTGGATCGACACCCGGGATGTGGAGTCCGGCGAGCCGATCGTGCTGCACGGCGGGTCGGTGGCGTGGAACGGGTACCGCAAGAAGTGGGTGATGATCGCGGTGCAGGTGATGGGTTCTTCTTTGCTCGGAGAGGTCTGGTACAGCGAGGCGGATCGGCCGGAGGGGCCCTGGCGGTGGGCACGCAAGGTCGTGACGCACAGCGATTACTCGTTCTACAACCCCAGGCAGCACCCGTATTTTGAGCAGGAAGGCGGGCGGGTTATCTATTTTGAGGGCACCTACACGGACACGTTCTCCGGGGGCGAAATTCCCGACACCCCGCTACAACTACAACCAGGTGATGTACCGGCTCGATCTTGCGGACCCGGGGCTGAAGATGCCGAAAGAGTAGGGGGGATTGTGACGCTGTCGCGGACACGGGCTTGTGTGCGACAGGGGGACGTGAAAGGGTTTACAATCACGCCGATTGTCCGCCGCACCCGCGTTATATGCCGGCTATGAGCTTGAACCTGACACGACTTACCTCCCCTGATCCCTGATTCCCGATCCCTGTACCCCGAACCCTGACCTTATGACCACAGCCGACACCACACCGACCCGCGACTTTATCCGGCAGGCGATCGCCGAGGACCTGGCGTCCGGGCGGTTCAAGCCGCCGATCGTGACGCGCTTCCCGCCGGAGCCCAACGCCTACCTGCACATCGGCCACGCCAAGGCCGTGGGCATCAGCTACAACATCGCCCAGGAGTTCGGCGGGCGGTTCCACCTTCGCTTCGACGACACCAACCCGACCAAAGAAGAACAGGAATACATCGACGCGATCAAGGAAGACCTGCTCTGGCTGGGCTACGACTGGGGCGAGTACGAGTACCACGCGTCGGACTACTTCGACCAGCTCTATGAATGGGCGATCCAGCTCATCGAGGCGGGCAAGGCCTATGTCGACGACCAGACGCTTGAACAGATTCGCCAGAATCGTGGCAGCCTGACCCGGCCCGGGAATAACAGCCCGTTCCGTGATCGGCCGGTCGCCGAGAACCTGGACCTTTTCAAGCGCATGAAGGCGGGTGAGTTCCCCAACGGCTCACGCGTGCTGCGCGCCAAGATCGACATGGCGTCGCCCAACCAGAATATGCGCGACCCGGTCATGTACCGCATCCTCCACGCGCCGCACCCGCGCACGGGCAATGACTGGTGCATCTACCCGATGTACGACTACGCCCACGGCCAGAGCGACTCGCTTGAGAACATCACGCACTCGCTCTGTTCGATGGAGTTCGAGGACCACCGCCCGCTGTACGAGTGGTTCATCAAGGAGCTGGGCATCTTCCCGAGCCGGCAGATCGAGTTTGCGCGCGGGAACATTACGTACATGTTCACCAGCAAGCGCCCGCATGGCCGAGCTGATCGAGAAGGGGCACGTCAGCGGGTTTGATGACCCGCGTATGCCGACGCCTCGCGGCCTGCGCCCGCCGGGGTTATACGCCCGAGGCGATCAAGCGTTTCTGGACCGAGGCCGGCGTCGCCAAGCGTGAGAACAATATAGAGTTCGCCAAACTCGAGTTCGTCCTGCGTGAACACCTGAACAAGGTCGCTTGCCGCGGCATGGCGGTGCTGGACCCGTTGAAGGTGGTCATCACGAACTACCCCGAGGGGCAGGTCGAGCAGATGGACTGCGTCAACAACCCCGAAGACCCCGCCGCCGGCACACGCAAGGTCCCGTTCTGCAATGAACTCTACATCGAGCGCGAAGACTTCATGGAAGAAGCGCCCAAGAAGTTCTTCCGCCTGACCACCGGCGGCGAGGTCCGGCTGCGCTCGGCGTACTGGATCAGGTGTGAAGAGGTCATCAAGGATAGCGCCGGCAACATCACCGAGCTGCGCTGCACGTACGACCCGCAGACGCGCGGCGGCGAGAACCCGCCGGACGGCCGAAAGGTCAAGGGCACGCTGCACTGGGTCAGCGCTAAGCACGCGATCGACGCCGAGGTGCGCCTGTATGAGCACCTGTTCACCGCCGAGGACCCGACCACGCCTCCGGAAGGCAGCGACGACTGGCTTGATAACCTCAACCCCGACTCGCTGAAGGTGCTCACCGGCGCGAAGCTGGAGCCGGACCTGGCCGAGGCGCAGCCGGGGGTTGTGATCCAGTTCGAGCGCATGGGTTACTTCTGCGTGGACAACGTGGATTCCAAACCCGGCGCGCCCGTGTTTAACCGCACGATCACGCTCAAGGACACCTGGGCGAAGGTACAGAAGAAGGACGTGTGAGCGCGCTCAGCTCACCCTCCCGCAGCCTCAGTACCGCCTCGTCGGGGATCCTGCCGAAGGCGATCTTCTCATCCATCCGGTGCCTGCACTGGTGCATGCCCGCAAAATACACCGTGTCGCGCCCGTACCGCAGGTTCAGCCGGTCGATCGCGTGCGCCAGGTCCTGCCGACGTTGCGCCGCGGGGAACAGCAGCCCGGGGGTTGCGCCGCAGGGCGTTAACTGCGTCAGCGTGATCGACACTTTCTTGGGCGCATGCTCGGCATGATTGCGCAGGTAGATCGGCCGACGTTCCCAGATTAATTGGAAGTGTTCGAGGATCGTCTGCGTGTCCTGGCAAGACGGCAGGGCGATGTCGTCGCCCCAGCGCAGGCCCGACTCGTAGCGGACCGATGCGTGCAGGTGGTGCGCGAAGTAGCCGTGGTGGCGCAGCCGGTACGCCGCCTTGTGCAGCAGCCTCGTCATCATCGCGTGTGCGCCGTGGTCCGTGCGGAACTCCGGGGGCATGACGTGTGCGTGTCCCATCGAGTGCCGGTGCGTGGTCGGCTCGGGCATGTCGATGCCGTGCAGCCCGTACCAGTAATGTTCCCCCTGGACCGACCCCCACACCCGGCGGGCTTCTTCTTTCGTTAGCGCATACAACATGCGGATATCCCGGATGCCGTGCTGCAACAATCGCACGCGCATGCCGTCGCTGATCCCGCACAGGTCGGTCAGGTCCAGGTGTTCGAGCCTGCCCGGCAGGTCGTCGGGCGTCAGCACGGTCAGCCCGTTAGGCTTTTGCAGGTCGGACGCGATCTTGGCGAGCAGCCGTGTCGGCGAAAGCCCGATCGAGCACGTCAGCACATCCCCGATATCGTTTGCGATCTGCCGCTTGATGCGCTCCGCCAGCGCGGTAGCGTGAACCGCTTCGCGCTCCTCGCGCACCAGCCTGATCGCCCACTCGTCGATCGAGTAGACCTTATGGATCGGCACGCACCGGTCCACCGCGGCGAGGATATGGTGGTGCACATCGACATAAAACTCCGGCCGGGCCTTGACGATCACGATGCCCGGGCACAGCTTCCGCGCATCACCCACGCCCGTCCCCGTGCGGATGCCGAACCGCTTCGCCTCGTAACTCGCGGCGATGCAGCACGTGTGGTCCGTCCCCTCCACCGGCACAACCCCGACCGGCCGACCGCGCAGCTCCGGCCGATACTGCTGCTCGACCGACGCGAAGTAACTGTTCATATCCAGGAACAACCAGTTAAGCACGGCCGAACCTCGCGTTTAGGTGCCGAAAATGATGCTTGCAACCAGCCCATATGTTCGTATAATGTTAGGTATATGTCAAGGGTCACGGAAGATCACCACGACGACGAAAATGACCCCCGGAATGCTCCCGGGGATGACGGCCCCGTAGACGACGCACCTGAATACGACGCCTCCGCAGACGTCCCCAGCTACGAACGGCGGGACGGGCTGCTGGATGGGCCGGCCCGGCGGCGGGGGGCGGGGCTGAACCCGGGGAACCGGTTCGAGGCTAACCGGGTACACGTGCTCGGTGAGGCGATGGATGAGCGATACCGCGAGCGGGTGGAGGCGGGGGAGGACCCGGCCAAGCCGTTGCGGGTGGCGCTACAGGTTTTCCCCGATAAGACGCAGCACGTGATCAACCGGGTGGCCCGGACGTCGGACGTGCCTTTCGACTGGACGCTGAACCCTTACCGGGGTTGTGAGCACGGGTGCATCTACTGTTTTGCCAGGCCCTACCACGAGTACCTGGGTTTCTCCTGCGGGCTGGACTTCGAGACCAAGATCGTCGCCAAGCACGACGCCCCGAAGCTGCTGGTGCGCGAGCTTGCCAGGCCGAGTTGGAAGGCCGAGCCGATCGTGATGTCGGCGATCACGGATATCTATCAGCCGATCGAGAAGAAGCTGGAGCTTTCCAGGCGTTGCCTGGAGGTGTTGGCCGAGTGCGCCCAGCCGGTCTCGACGATGACCAAGAGCGCGCTGGTGCTTCGGGATGTGGACCTGTGGTCGAAGATGTCGTATCGGAACACGGGGCGGGTGACGGTCACACTGGTGACGCTCAATGACGAGTTGGCGAAAGACCTTGAACCGCGTGCGGCGGTGCCGGCGCGTCGGCTGCACGTGATCCGCGAACTGGTCAGGGCGGGCGTGCAGGTGAACGTGAACATCGCTCCGGTCATCCCGGGGCTGACGGACAAGGAGATGCCCGCGATCCTCGAAGCGATCGCGGATGCGGGCGCGAGGCGTGTGGCGTGGGTGATGCTGCGTCTGCCGTATCAACTTAAGGAACTGTTCCTTGACTGGCTTGAGCGCAGCGTGCCCGAGCGTGCCAGCCACGTTGAGTCGTTGATCCGTCAGGTACACGGCGGCAAGCTCTACAAGGCGGACTTCGCGGCCCGTCGGCGCGGCAACGGCCAGATCGCCGGGCAGATCGCCAGGGTGTTCGATGTCTTCACCCGCAAACACGGGCTGAACCGGGATATCCGGCCCATGCGCCGCGACCTGTTCCGCCCGCCCCCGCTGCACGGGCAGATGTCGCTGTTTAACGACCAGAACCCCGGCCGTTGAGGCCGATCAAAGGTTGCCGATCTACCCCGGTGGATTTTGCGTGCCTATGATGAGTAACCGGCGTCTGGTGTTTCGGCACGCCGGGGCCGACCGGCGGTTGCGTCAAAAAAGAACCCAACAGCCGGTCGGAGCGTAGTATGTGCTAGGTTGGTCACGCATCGTTGCAGCCATGCAAACACCGGGCGAGCGTGGGTAACCACTTTGAAAAGTATGTAATAACAACCCCGGTAAATGACAGGCCGGACAGGCCGTGTTTAGCCGATAAACAAGCCGGTTAGACGTTGCGGGCCGAGATGGCCGAAAGAGAGGATAGAGGGAATAGGGTGCGGGTTGGCCATGTTTTACGGATCAACCAACGTCCTATAAAATCAGGCCCAGGCGGCGGAGAACGGTTCCCGCCGAGATCTTGCGGCACCAGTCGTACCGATTTGGCACCTAAACCAGCGAGACCTGAATGTTTGAGAGATTTACCGATCGCGCCCGCAAGGTCATGGCCCTGGCGAACCAGGAGGCTCAGCGGTTCAATCACGAGTACATCGGCACCGAGCACATCCTGCTCGGGCTGGTCAAGGAAGGCTCCGGCGTCGGCGCCAACGTCCTGAAGAACCTCGACGTCGACCTGCGCAAGGTCCGCCTCGAGGTCGAGAAGCTCGTGAAGTCCGGGCCGGACATGGTCACCATGGGCAAGCTGCCCCAGACCCCCCGCGCCAAGAAGGTCATCGAATACGCGATCGAAGAGGCGCGCAACCTTAACCACAACTACGTCGGCACAGAGCACCTGCTGCTGGGCCTTCTGCGTGAGCACGAGGGCGTCGCGGCACAGGTGCTGATGAACCTGGGCCTGAAGCTCGAAGAGGTCCGCGAAGAGGTGCTGAACCTTTTGGGCGCGGGCGTCGATCCGGAAGAGACCGCGGCCAAGGGTGGCGGCGGCGATCCGGCCGCGGCGGGCAAGCAGGGCAAGAGCAAGACCCCGGCACTCGACAGCTTCGGCCGCGACCTGACCGAACTGGCGCGCGAGGGCCAGCTCGATCCTGTCATCGGCCGGGCCAACGAGATCGAACGCCTCGTGCAGATCCTCTGCCGGCGCACCAAGAATAACCCCGTGCTGCTGGGCGAGGCAGGCGTCGGCAAGACCGCCATCGTCGAAGGCCTGGCGCAGCAGATCATCAGCAACGACGTCCCCGAGATCCTCTTGGACCGTCGCATCGTCGTGCTGGACCTGGCGATGATGGTCGCCGGCACCAAGTACCGCGGCCAGTTCGAGGAACGGATCAAGGCCGTTATGAACGAGGTCCGCCGGGCCAAGAACGTGCTGTTATTCATCGACGAGCTGCACACGCTGGTCGGTGCGGGCGGCGCCGAGGGCGCGATCGACGCGTCCAACGTGCTCAAGCCCGCGCTCAGCCGTGGCGAGATCCAGTGTATCGGCGCGACCACGCTCGACGAGTACCGCAAGTACATCGAGAAGGACGGCGCGCTGGAACGCCGGTTCCAGACGATCCTGGTCGAGCCGCCGAACACCGAGGACACGATCAAAATCATCACCGGGCTGCGCGATCGCTACGAAGCGCACCACCGCGTGCAGATCACTGATGCCGCGGTCGCCGCAGCCGTCGAGCTGAGCAACCGCTACATCACGGCCCGCGTGCAGCCCGACAAGTCGATCGACGTGATCGACGAAGCCGGCGCCCGCATCCGGCTCAAGAGCATGAGTAAGCCCCCGGACCTTGCCGACATCGAAGAGCAGATCGAACGGCTGAGCATCGAGAAGGACGAGGCCGTCAAGGCCGCGGACTACGAGCGTGCCGCCGAGCTGCGCGATCAGGCCGAGGGCCTGCGCCGCAAGAAGGAGCAGATCCAGAAGGACTGGCGCGACAAAGCTAAGGAGATCGACGGCACGGTGGACGAGGAAGTCGTCGCCGAGGTCGTCTCCAAGATGACGGGCATCCCGCTGACCCGGCTCGAAAAAGCCGAGTCCGAACGGCTGCTCAAGCTCGAAGACGAGCTGCACAAGACCGTCGTCAGCCAGGCCGAGGCGATCACGACGATCAGCAAGGCGATCCGCCGGGCGCGTTCGGGCCTGAAAGACCCGCGTCGGCCGATGGGTTCGTTCATCTTCGTCGGGCCGTCCGGCGTGGGTAAGACGCTGCTGAGCAAGGCCATGGCCGAGTTCATGTTCGGCGATGAGGATTCGCTGATCCGCATCGACATGTCCGAGTACATGGAGAAGCACAACGTCAGCCGCCTGATCGGCGCGCCTCCCGGATACGTCGGCTACGAAGAGGGCGGCCAACTCACCGAGCAGATCCGCCGTCGGCCCTACGCCGTCGTCTTGCTGGATGAGATCGAGAAGGCGCACCCGGACGTCTTCAACATGCTGCTTCAGATCATGGAAGAGGGCCAGCTCACCGACTCGTTCGGCCGGCACGTCAGCTTCCGCAACGTGATCCTGATCATGACGTCGAACATCGGCGCGGACCTGATCAAGAACAAGGCCGGCTTCGGCTTCGCCCAGAAGAAGGACGAAGAGGCCGACTACAAGAAGATGAAGCAGACGCTCCAGCAGGAGATCGAACGCTACTTCCGCCCCGAGTTCATCAACCGCCTGGATGACATCATCGTCTTCCGCGCACTGAACCGGGACGACCTGGTCGGCATCGTCGAGTACGAACTGAAGAAGGTCTTCAAGCGGCTGGAAGACCGTGAGATGTCGCTGGACCTGGACCAGACAGCCAAGGATTTCCTCATCGAGAAGGGCTACAACCCCGACTTCGGCGCCCGGCCGCTACGCCGTGCGATCGAGCAGTACGTCGAGGACCCCTTGAGCGAGTCGATCCTCCGCGACGAGTTCAAGTCCGGGCAGGTCATCCGCATCACCCGCAAGGAAGGCGAAGACCACCTGACCTTCACCGCGAAGGACAAGCCCGCCGACAAGCCCCAGAAGCAGCCCGTCGCCCAGGCCGGCGCAGAAAGTACCTGAGGCTAGGCAACATACTTCTCTCAACGCCCCCGGAAGCTCACGTTTTCAAAACGTGGGCTTCATTTTTTAGGGATTCCTTCAACCCGTTCACGCCCCCGTCAACTCAAACAGAAACGCGAACGCGCTCTCGATGCGCGGCTGGATCTCTTCGGGTTTCAGCCGTTTGCCCGCCTTGAAGACAAACAGCCAGCCATCGCGGACCTCTACGTTGCAGACCAGGCCGTTCATATACGCATCGACCACACGCCCGCCGAACAGCGTCCGGATCGCCGCCTCGTCGCCGCCGCGTAGCAGGTAGCGTTTCGAGAACTCGGGGAACTGGTCGATGTCGATGTCCTGGTAGCCGAACGCTTGGCCGATCTTGTGGAAAAAAGTTTCGGGCGCGAGTGTGAAGCTCGGCAACATCGCGTCACCAGTGGAAACCGCAACCAGGGTCTGGTGGCTGGTGCTTGAGTTCTTACCCGACCCGACAGTGTACCGGTAGTCTAGTACACGCACCGCCGCGCTTGCGATCTCGCCCCGCATCGTGTTGCTCGTACGTTTGCTGTGGCCGCGGTTGAATAATTCGATCGCGGGCAAGCCGATCACTTCCGGGGAGTCGGCTATATCCTCAAACGAAAAGCCATTGGCCTGCGCGAACGTGCGCAACGCTTCCGTGCGTTTCTTTTCATGGCGGATGGACAGCACGATGACCAGGACGATCAGGCCGATGATCCCGATCACAACCAATATAAACATGGGTTCGATGGCGAAGCCCCTTGGGTTTAGCGTGTGTAGAAGCTGTATTGGTAGGTGAGTTTCACCGCGTTGTCCTTGCCGGGTTTGGCTTCGGTTTCCCAAGTGAGTTTGCTGCGGGGGTTCACGCGGTTTAAGCCGCTGGCGATCTTGACGACCTCGGGGTTGCCGTCGGCGGTGCCGACCTCGCCGCTTAGCTGTTTGGTGATCTTGATCGTCACGGGCTTGTCTTTGTAGTTCGTGATCAGGAGCGTGCCCTCGACGGTGACCTTGTCGTAGGTGGTGCCGTGGAACGTCTCGGCGTTGCGTTGCCTGTCGATCTCGACCTCGTTCTGCTGGGCGTCGATGGAGACCGCCTGGGTGATCTTCAGCTGGCTGGTGCCTTTGGGCGGTGTGAAGTTGAGCGTGTCCTGCCCGAGCACCCGGCCGTCCTTGACGGTCATCCCCGGGGCGGTGGTCCAAGGCTGGTCGGTGGTGTTGGTCAATCTGGATGAATGCCAGACGACCTGTTGCACCTCATCGGGTTGTGTCTGGTAGCGGTCGTTGCGGTCGATGAAGTCGGCGATGTCCCAGGTGTAGACGTGCTTGGCGGGCACCTCGGTGGAGATCAGCGGGAAGTAGCCGCGCTCGCCTTTGGCGAGGGTCACGCCGGGGACCTGATAGAAGTAGAGGTCTTCCGCGTTCCCGCCGGCGGGCAGGTCGTGGGGATGGAGGCGAGCAGTTGTGCCGCCGCCGTAGCCACCATCGAAGGCGGGCGCGTTGCTGCATGACAATTCGAATTGCTCATCACGCCGTAGGATTCCTGTTGCCCGCCTTGTTGCAAGCTCGCGAGCAAACCCATCAGGGGCGTCGGTCCCATTGCGGTGGGGGACGAGGCGAACTTGAGGTTCGGGTAGCCGGCGATCAGTTCGACATCGACATCGTCTATATTCATCAGGTCGTTGACGATGACGGCTTTGCACGCGAGCCGGCGTTGCCATCGTCGACATCTCGACGACATAGTTGGGTGACCAGGCGATGCCCTGGGCAAGGTAACGCAGGGCGACGGCGTTGCTCTCGCCTTTGCCTTTGTCCGCATTAAAGCGGATCGCCGATTCGCGTGTTTTGTTGGTGACGGTCTGGTTGATGTCGGCGTGTTCGAACTTCACCTGTGCGACCGCGTTGGGTTGCAGCGCGAGTGTACCGGCCGCGGTTTTGAGGATCATCAGATCGGTGGAAGTCTGGCCGGGCGGCGGGAATATCTGGCTGCGCACAGCGGGCTGGTAGGGGATGGGCGGGTTTTCGTAGCGTGTGGGCATCGAGACGAGTTCGCCGGTGATCCATGCTTCCTGGTCGTGCAGCCTGACCGAGACGGTGAAGCCGACGTTGGCCCGCAGCAGGTCGATAAGGTTCATCGCGTCGGCGGTCTCGTTGCGGTCGACTTCCTCGGCGATGATGTGGGTAAGTTTCAGGCCGTGTCCCAGTTCAGCCAGGACTGCCGTGGGGCGCGCCTCAGGGCGGGGACGCGGTATTCGCCTCGGCTCGGGTACGTCCGTTCGGCTGGTCACCATGGCCAGGCCGTCTGAACATCGAGATGCGTATGGTCTGCGTTTCCAGCGGTACAGGCTCGGCAAAGCTGACGGCGGACGCGGCGAACAAGACCGACGCGATCGTGACGGGCAGGCTTAGTTTCATGGCGTAGCCTCCCGGTGGGGGTGGAGGATGATGTTGTGCATTTTACTACGGACCGGTGCGCGGTTCGGGGTGTGTGGGGAGATGGATTGGGGAAAAAAGAAGCCCACGTTTTGAAAACGTGGGCTTCGGGAGGGGATTTATTTATTGTGGAGTGTGGTCGGGGTCTTAGAGCATCAGCTCCGCGATCTGGATCGCGTTGAGGGCTGCGCCTTTGCGGATCTGGTCGCCGCAGCAGAACAGGTCCAGGCCCATGCCCTCGGGCTGGCTGATGTCCTTGCGGATGCGGCCGACGAACACATCGTCCTTGCCCGAGGCGTCCAGCGGCATCGGGAAACGGTTGTTCGCGCGGTCGTTGATCAGCGATACGCCTGGGGCTTTTTCCAGGAGCGCGATCGCTTCTTCTTCAGTGATCGGCTTCTCGAAGGTCAGGTTGATGCTCTCGGCGTGGGCACGCATCACGGGCACGCGCACACAGGTCGCGGTGATGGCCGACTTCTGCGCACCATCCTGTTCCCAGATCTTGTGCGTCTCGTAGACCATCTTCATCTCCTCCTGGTTGTAGCCGTTGGGCTGCATGCCGGAGTTGTGGCTGAAGAGGTTGAAGGCGTACTGGCAGTTGAAGACCTGCTTGGTCACGGGCTTGCCTTCGAGGACCTCGCGGGTTTGCAGCTCGAGTTCGGCCATCGCGGCAGCGCCCGCGCCGCTGGCGGCCTGATAGGTGCTGACGACCATGCGCTTGACGGTCTTGGCGCGGTGCAGCGGGGTGACGGCCATGAGCATGATGATCGTCGAGCAGTTGGGGTTGGCGATGATGCCGCCCTTGCCCAGTTCGATGCCCTTGATCGCTTCGGGGTTGACCTCGGGCACGACAAGCGGGATGCCGTCGGTCATGCGGAAGGCGGACGAGTTATCGACGACGGTCGCGCCTGCGTCGCTGGCGGCGGGGGCGAACTTCTTGCTCTGCGAGCCGCCCGCGCTGAAAAGCGCCAGGTCGATGCCCTTGAAGCTGTCTTCGGTGAGTTCTTCGACGGTGTAGGTCTTGCCCTTGAAGTCGATTTTCTTGCCGGCGCTGCGTGAAGATGCGAGCATCTTCAGGTCGCCGATAGGGAAGTTGCGTTCGTCGAGCAGGGCGAGGAACTCCTGCCCGACCGCGCCGGTCACGCCCGCGATCGCGACGTTGGGGGCGCTAAGGCGGGAGGATGAGGCTCGGCCTGCCAGTCCGGACGGTTGGGCGGTGGACGACATCGTCAGATTCTCCGGGTTAACAAGGCTCGCTGGCGTAATTGCCAGCGAGTCCCGCATTATATCAATCATTTCGGCGATTTTCACCGTTAGCTGTGGAACAGCTTGAGCAGGTCGTCGGGCAGGTCGGGGGTGGCCCCGGCGTGGGCGGCGACGTAGGCCCCGACGCGGTTGGCGAGCGTGGCGACCTGCTGGTCGGGCATCCTAAGGGCCTTGCCGACCAGCACGGCGGCGGAGACCGAATCCCCGGCGCCGACCGGGTCCGCGCCCTCTGTGGGATTGTAGGACGCCGGCTCGCCCTCGTAACGCCCGGCGGGGGTGTAGAGCACGGTCCCGTCCTTGCCTCGCGTCAGCACGACCATGCGCAAATCAAACTTGCCCATCAACGCCTTGACCCGATCGTCGACCGATTGCCCGTCCAGCGAGAGCATCCCGGTCAGGTCGTCCAGCTCGTCGATATTCAGCTTCACGACCGTGGCCAATTCGCAGCTTCGGTTGATGTGCTGACGGTCGTAGAAGGGCTTGCGCAGGTTGACATCAAACATCTTGTACCGCGCCCGGCTGGTTTCAATGAAACGGTAGATGCTGTTGCGCGATTGGGCGTGGCGCTGCGCAAGGCTGCCGAAGCACACGGCCTGGCACGACATCGCCAGCGGGTCCATGTCCGGGTCGTACTGGATCAGGTCCCAGGCGGCGTTCTGCACGATCTCGTAGCTGACCCCGCCGTCGGCATCGGGTTCGACGTAGACCCGGCCGGTGGGGTGGTCGGGGTCGGTCTGGAGGTAGTCGAGTGTCATGCCGCGTTCGCGGAGCGTTTGGGCGATCTGCGTACCCAGCTCGTCCTGCCCGACCCGGCTGACGAGCACGCCCCGTCCGCCCGCCGCCTTGCCGAGCTGCTGGGCGTGGATGGCGACGTTCATCGGCGCGCCGCCGGGGTGCTGCTGGTCGCCGACGAAGTCGAACAGGGATTCTCCGATCCCGACGATGGTAAAGGGCGTAGACATATTGCAAGTTTACCCATTCAGAGAAAACCGGGCGTGTCGGGGTGCGTTCTATGCATGCGGGGCCTAGAATCGTGGGCATGGCGGTAAGACGGGCACCAATCTGGCCGATGCCGATCGCGCTTTTGGGGTGCGTCGCGG
>JAWKTA010000029.1:0-57194 GCA_041402025.1 Phycisphaerales bacterium
CAAGCACCCCACGTGGTGGATGTCGGTGGAGATGGAGCTGTTCCGGGGCACCGCCAGCATCCCAAGCGGGTGGATCGACGAATTCGGTGAAGCAACCTCGACGATCACGGTCAACAATGATTGGTCGTGTTCGGACATCGGGACGGTGTTGCAACCGGGATCGACGCCGACCGGGCATACCAGACCGTTAGGCAGGGTCATCGTGGGAGCCGGGGGCGGGACCGTCAAATTGGTTCCGCCACATGCGGCGGGATGGGAAGAGTCGATCGGGAATGCGGCGGCATCGTGCGGGGCCTTCGCCGATTGCGACGGGACCGGCGGTGATCCGCCCCCTTGGGACCCAGACCCGCCATACCCTCCCTTCCCTCCGGGGCCGGGACCGGGTCCGGGGCCGGGGCCAGACCCCAGGCCCCCACCGCCACCGCCCGGGCCCCGGAAACGACGCTACTCCCCGGTCAATAAATGCGCCGGGGGACGGTACGGGCAGTGGGTCGATACCGGCAGCTACCCCGCTGGGACGGTCCTGCTGGTTATGAACTCGATTGGCACGCTCGTGTGCGTGGTCATCTCGCCGGACATCGTCATCGCCGAGGCCCCGCCGGGCCCGATGCTGACCGGCGTGGTCTCCAACTTCGGCGCGCGCGGGTGCTCGGAATGCGCAGCCTGCTATCGCCTGGAGCGTTGCGACGGTTTAGTCAATCTGTTCACACGCGATGACCTGTCGGCAGTCGTCGGCAAGGTCGTGGATGTCGGCGGGGAGTGCTACACGGTCCATGAAGCGGAGAACTGCCCGCAGGAAGACCATCCGAGCATCGGCGAGGAACGGGAGGACTGCGACGATCCGGCGTGCGGTCCTGCCAACCCATGCGAATCCTGCGGCGGCCCACAGCCGGATTGCACCGTCACGTTGAATGGTGCGTGGGACGGAGATTGTACGTTCTTCGGCGGCTCACATTCGCCGTCTGGAACCTATGTGTCCAGCGATCCGGGTCTATGCTCATTTTACGAATGCTGCTGGGCGTGGCGTAAGGCGATCGTGGGTCCGTTCTCGACGACCTATCACCATGTATTCGTCTATTACAAAGAAGGGGTATTCACCGTCAATCATGACGGGACAAACAGCGTGGGGTGGACGGCGCAAGAAGCTGATCTGAGTTGCGATCCCGAGACCGGCGAACTCTCCGGCAGTGTCACGCTTACGGACGCCGTACTCGAAGGGTGCGTGGGGGATTGCGGGCTTGATTGCCCAAGTGTCACCATTGTTTTCGGGGGATGACATGAAGCTGCCGCTATTCACAGAAACCATCCATTGCTCAAGCCGGAGGGAACGTGGCGCATGCAAGGCATGCCGATCGTCAAGACGCTTTCGGGAGCAGCTGGCCCAATCGTTCTCGCTGCCCGGAGATGACCCTGACTTCGATTGCCCGCACGGCGTCGAATGGATCAATAAACCAAAGGCAACCGAGGAAGCGGAGCCGCAACGTAAACCCTATGTCGCCCCCACGCCGCGACGAAGCCGGGGCCTCGGCGATTCCATCGCCAAGGCAACCAAGGCTATGGGCATAACCCCCTGTGGCGGATGCAAGCAGCGCCAAGCCTTACTTAACAAGTTGGTGCCGTACAAACATGATGATGATGCAGCCACCACCAACGCGCCGGACGCGGAGGGCCGAGCGAACGGAACGACCATATGACCCTCGTCAGCTGACTCCGGTGATCGAACTTCAAGCGGCCGTTACTTCCGGCAGGGCAGATCAGGCCCGAGTGCCCATTACGGGGTCTGATGCCATAGCTTCACTGCACAACAGCGAATCCGTACATATGCGTGCGTTAAGATGAACTCGTACTCGGATAGAATTTTTTAGCCCTCATCTTATCCATGAATACAGCCCAATCGTACTCGCAGTGTTCAAGAATTGCTTTATGACCTGATTGCTTCTTGAAGTCATCACACCATTTGGTCTCACCTAATTTCTTTTCGACAAACCAGCGGATTGCCTCGGCGTAATCATCCCCATAGTCGTCGTCAAGATCGAAGTCATCACGCAAACACTCATGAAATCCGTGACCTAGTTCGTGAGCAATTGCACCAGCTTCACATTTTTCATGGACTTCAATATAACCAGCATCGTCATTGATCCCACGCCACGACGCGGTGCCTGGATAGCAGCTAAATCGGATATGGTCCACGGACTTTCTTCGAAAGTTGATGTCGGCCAGTTCGTCCAGCAGTTCCATTGCGCAGTCATAATAACGCAGGTACTGACGAAGTTCAGATGGCGTCCAACCAGGCATTGATTATATCTCCATATAATTCTGTCACTCATAATGAGGGACGCTTCAGAGGGGCACATACTCATCGAGTCGTTTGACCCGCCTGTCATTCTTAAGCAGCTACAAGCCTTCAGCTTCACACAGTTTTTCGACAGCGTCGTCGCGTTTAGCTGCGAAGTAGATTATTCCATTTGGCGGAATCATCGCTGCATATTTCCCGTCGTGACACTGGATGGACAGGATTTCGGTCGAATCGACTCGGTGCTTCTCCAGCATAACAGCATGCATGCCGGACATGAAGATGCGCCGCACTCTATCCAGTATCAATTCGAGATTATCGACAGCCTCAGATACTCTTGTAAACCCCTTTGTATCATCACCTGGATCAAGTTTGAGTGCAATGGCATACCTAGAGCCCTCGCGTAGTAGTTCTATTAGTTCGCCAAGTTCAGGCACACCAAATTCCACAATCCGCTGTGGCTGATTAAGGTCATCTTCACCCAGCATATCAAGAAACCACTGAGCGTTGGCGGCAGAACTAAATAAAACCATGATACGTTGAAAATCTGGTGGGGCATCCGGATTGTTCATGATCATCAAGCCACCGTGAGTCTCTCCCACCAAACCAAACAGCGGTAGGTCAAATCGTACCCTGGGGACTGGCGGCTTCGAATCCGCATCACCCACCTTCACCGGGAACATGGGAGCCAGAACCTCATCAAGCCGTTCATCGGCCCGGGTATCGGTCTCCGTGGGATGCATCCGCTTAATAACGGGCCTAAGCACACGTCGCCCCAGAGCCCGCGTACAGGTTTCAGAACAGATGATCCATGTCAGACGGGGTTCAGGCACAAGCAAACCGGGTAGAATCATATCGGCCAAGGCCATATCACCTTCGGTCACAACCTCCTTGCTCATTGCTAGCCGACAACAGTGGTGTATTGCACCAGCAAGAAGATCTGCAGCTTGAATCGGCAAAGATGCCTTCGATTCACGCATCTCAAACTTCGCCACGTGCTTTAGGTTCGAGTAGGTCGTATTTGTGTGTGGTAGACGGGCGAACCAGTCGGTCAGCCCCTTATGCATCTTGAAGATCCGGTTGTAGCCTTCCTGGTAGGCATGCTGCTGGTCGTGTAAGACAGCAATCGGATGTGCCATACCGATTCTACCTAGATTCTCTACCAGCATGAGAAAACTGATTAAGCATGGCATATTGAGCGTGCCAGCTACGTCACCGAGAGGAGATGTGGCGGCTTCCACTTCAGCAATTTCGTCGATGAACGATTCGCAGCCTGCAATTGCTTTAGCTAGTTCTGGGGAAACGTGTGCCTCCACTGATGTGGCCACCGCTCGCAGTGCCTCGGCCAAAGTTGTGACATCAGGTGCACGGTAAGCCTCGGCAAACTGCCGAATGACTTCATCCGGCAATCGGTTATAGATCGTGTTGGCGATCTCTTGCTTAGAAATCACATCCTGGATAAATGGGTTCTTGACGATTGTGCTATAGGCCGGGTCCATGAACGTCTCAACGATTTTTCCGGCAATGCAAAATCGCTTCTCTGCAATGAGATAGAGAGGGACACAATGCAGTTGACCGAGAGCTCGGAACAATTCGGCACATTTCTTTTTCGTTGTATCGTTGCGAAGAACAGCAGCGGCCTTGAGTTCTTCGCGCTGAGGGAAATGCGTCTTACGGAACTTTTCAATTGCTACATTTACATCCACAACACGATCGTCAGGAACTAGCCAACCCGCCAGGATGTAGAACGGCTGCTGAAGATCAATATAGTTCGGGCCAGAGTTGCCGGACTCGTCACAATAGACCGCTGCCGGATACGTCAAGCGCTCCGGAACATACAGGCCAGATTGATTCATTACGAATTCCGTCATAGGTGGGATTGTAACGGGCCCATCCTATAACTGCTAAGGCATCAAGATTCTGCCGAAGTCATGCAGCTTTTCGTTCGTAGTGATTAAGCAATCCACCAAGTTGCGGATAGCGGTGGATTGACCCCATTATTCCCGGGGATGCGTTGCCAAGTGTTTGCTGCGTGATTGGCCCCAGAGTTATATTTCCCAATGACTGATGAGGACGATACTCATTGTAATAGGCTGTGTATGCCTGAACGATATGGTTCAGGTGGCTCAGGCTGAAACAAAAGAAGTGATTCAGGCACTCGCGTTTCAGGCTTCCAATCCACGATTCAGCGAAGCAATTGGCAATGGGAGACTTGTAGGGTGTCCTGACGACCGCCCGTACTGCGCCATTGAAGAACGCATCGAACGACTTTGGGTCCTTGGTGTCCCGGTCATGGATGAGATAGTCAAATTCCAGTCCTTCATCCTCCAGCCACATGGTCAGGTTGCGCGCCTGCTGCTGGACCCATTCCCCCGTAGGGTGGTATGTCGCGGGGCTCACAAACACCCGGCGGCTGCCCAAGTGGATGAACGCCAAGCAGTAACCCACGTGCTTGCCCGTTGCAGTCCACACCGTCTTGCAGAAGAAATCGCAGGCCACCATCGTGTTCATGTGCGCCGAGATGAACGTCCGCCACGGCGTGGGCACGCCTTTTGGAGCATGGCGGTCAGGGTCCAGCATGATGCCCTCGTCAACCAATACCCGCCGTACCGAACTCCGGCTTGGCCGTAATGTCAGCTTCTTGAGTTCGCCGACGATCCGACGTACGCCCCAACCGGTGTTCTCCCTCGCCAGGCGCAGGATCAGCGCCCGTACCGAGGCGGTCATCAGACGTGGCCGGCCCACGCGTCCCGGGGACCGGCCCGCCTCCTGCTCCCGCAGCCACCGCTTGTAGGACTTGACACTCACGATCCCGATGAGATCATCAACCCGATGGCCCAACCGCTCACCCAATCGAAGCATTCGCTGCCGCTCTTCCGGAGACAGGACCACCCGGTTGCCGGGCATCTTTCCCCTATAGAGTTCGAGTTGGAGCTTCAGGAAACGGATCTGGCCATCCCGCCGGACCGACCAGGCCTCGGCAAGCATCGCCAGCAGCATAACAAGCCAATGCGGCAGCATCTTCCCCTCCTCCCTAAGTTCCGTATTGGCAGGTGCCCGACAAATTGGACCCCCCGCCGCAGAGACCGATCCCGCGTTCTGAACGAATTTAAATCGATCAGACGCCAGATGTCTATCTAGGTCGATGTCTGGCGCTCGAATACGGTTTGGACCGCACTACGAGTGCTCCCGGGATGACGGTAGTGGACATAACCGAACCAAATGGTTCGAGTTAAGTTCGCATCTCACTAGACGTCGTGAGCGGTCATTTTTAAGGATCGATCGTCATCACCCCGTCCGTGATCGTGCCGGAGAAGTCGTAACGGGTTTCATCCCCGGACTGAAATACCGCTAGGCGCCACCGGCCAGCCGCGTCGTCGCTGAGGGTGATCCGCGCGATCTGGGTCACGCCGATCTCGTTCGAGCCGTTGCTCTTCCAACTGGCGTCCAAACGCTCATCATCGAACTGCTGGTCGT
This sequence comes from Phycisphaerales bacterium, assembly GCA_041402025.1. Classification (GTDB taxonomy): domain Bacteria; phylum Planctomycetota; class Phycisphaerae; order Phycisphaerales; family Phycisphaeraceae; genus JAJRRS01. Next base: position 5,771 of record JAWKTA010000029.1, read on the forward strand.
GCCCGCCCGCGTCCCCACCGGGGCCCAGCACACCCACGCCCATCGAGCCCCCGGCCATGTAGGTGTCAAACTCCAGGCTCGGGTAGTAGCTGAAAAAATACGGATCGGGGGCGGTGTCATTGCCGAACCCGTCCTGATAGATCGACCCCTCGTCCAGTTCCAGCACGATCGCGGCCCCGAACCAGTCGTCTTCGGTATCAACCTTCAGGTCCTGCGTGACGTGGCCGGTGAGTTGGGATAAATTGTTGACGCTATCCACATCGAGATCGACTTGGGCCGACGCGCCCGCCGCTGTAATCATGCCGATCAGTGTCGCCGCAACGATCGTGTTTTTATGTCCCATGCCGGTTTCCCCTGTGTGAATGGGTTATATGAGTACGAAGCCCGCAACCGCTCAGTGTGCGACCGAAGATCGCCGAGTACCCCGCTTCAGCACCGCCGGTCCGAGTACGAGGCACACGGCCAGCGACGCGGGTTCGGGGATGGTGAACAGGTACGCGGCACCGGCGTCAGCCAGCCCTTGACCAGGCGCCCCGACTATCAGCGTTTGGCCGAATAATCCAATCGCATCACCGAAACGGTCATCTGTCGGCGTGCCAGACGGACGGAACGAGTCGAGTACGGCTCCCGAATCGGGATCAAATAGATAGACAATACCAGTATCGCCCAAGCCAGAAAACCATGTGCTCAGGAGTGCGAACTGGTCGTTTAATGCGACCGAATCGCCAAAGAAGTGGCCCTGCAGAGAGTCACCGGGCCAAGGAAGTGGCGTTGTTATGATGTTGTTCACATCCGAAATATCGAATAATCCGGCGATGGCCGCATTGAAAATACTGGGAGACCCCATAAGGACACGATCCCCGGAGGTAGCTAGAGAACTGCCCGTTGTCGAGCTATCCGTCCCATCCACTCTGGCTACTTGGTTCCCCGTAGAGGGATCGAATAAAAGAAAATCGGGTGAATCGGTTGCAGTTAACGCGCTAATCACTGCAAACCCGCCATCAAACGCGACGGAATCACCGAGCCGATCGTCTTCTGCGGGCAAAGCAGCAACGAACTTTTTAAGTTGGCTACCCGTAACGGTATCAAACAAATACGCAGAACCGGCATTATCGAAACCATTATCGTCCAGCGGTGCTCCGATCAACGCGGTTGTTCCGTGGATAGCGAGCGACCGGCCAAAACCATCTCCGGGCGCAGCATCATCTGCGGACAAGATCCCGAGTTGGCTGCCGTTAGTGATATCAAAAACATAAACCCTGCCGGTCCCGTCTATCGCGGTGGCATTAACCAAAGCGATACCACCTGAAGCAGCTACAGAACCGCCGAAGTGACTTACTGTCGCCAGATTATCGGGAAGCAACTTGAACAATTGCAGTCCCGTCGTGGCGTCAAAGAGGTAAGCGGCACCAACCGCCCCATTCCCCGGTGAACCCACGATCGCTCTGCCGCCGCTGACGGCAACCGAGTTACCAAAATTATCTCCGGCCGCGCTATCATTCGGAATGAGTTTGAGCGTCTCCGACACAACCGCACACGCGGGTTGATCAGGCAAGCCTAGTAGCGTAGAGGACACGATAATAACAATCGCAACACATCGAAATCCAATATATTTCATGACTACCCTCTCGATTAAGGCCGGGGATTATAATCCAGTACCGCTCGAAACTTATGAGCGTCCTCATTAGGTTGATCTTGTTTTTCTAGATGCCCCCACGAACCGTTCTTGTCATCCTGCTTACTGACATAATTAAACGTCATAAACAATTTGCCACCAGCCTCCTCGAAAGCCGTCAGGTTTTCGATGTATGCTTCATAGATCCCCGGGTTACCGTTCTCGCCCACGTGATCCTGAGCGTCGTATAGCGCTTGAAGGTACGGAAGGCTGTCATTTCCCTGTGGTGTATAATGTTGCCCGGCCTCGTAAGCCAAGAATTTTATTGGCCGGCCAAAGTAGCTTGACATCTCCCAAGCGAGGCCGCTCTTAGGTATAGTTATGCCGTCGCCAATATTGCCGTGCTCTTTATACCATGCTTTAGATTCTGGAATGGTAACAGTCATAGCATGGTCAATGACATCTTGCGGGGTAGTGTTGGCATCGAATACTAGATTAAGTTTACCAACACGGTGGCCGAAATAGGCCGCACATGATATTGCGTCGAATTGCTCCGGGAATGTACGTATTTTCAAGCGATCGGCCAGTTGTTCCGCCACATCGACATTGGCGGCTTGCCCGGCCAATACACGGATCAATCTGCTTTGCTGGCCGTTTGCAGCAAACACATCATGCCAAACTTCAAAATCATTTCCGGCTTCATTAGCCCACATATTGTAGAACTCCGGAGCCCCCAATTCAACGTCATTATTATCGCCGGGTATTGCATCCTTTCGTATCCACTTGTACGCGTTGAAACCCGGATTCCATACTTCGTTCGACCACTCAACGTAAACCTTCAGCTTGGGGTCGAGGTTTTCGCGGACGTAGGTGGCGAAGTTGGCGACATAGGCATTATCCGCTTTATGCGGCATACAGAACCAGGGATCGGCCTCAAGTTGGTTGCACAACTCGACCATGTGCTCCAGCGCAACGCCTAACCGGTCATCCGACCCCTGGCTGAAGGAGGCCGGGGTCGTCCGCGCACTCCAGGACACCTCATCAACGTCGTTCGTCCGCTGCCAATCCATAAACCGGATCACGCTGAACGGACGGAGCCGCTTGACGAACAGAGGGTGGAATGGTGAAGAGGCGTTCTCGAAGCCGGGCATCCAGACTTTCACGTCACGGATATGGTCATTCGGGTTGATCCCGGTGATAGTCATGTGGATACCGTTGCCGGTCGCGCTGTTCACATCAAACGTGATCCGGCCGGGCGAAACGACTTGGATATTTGTGGCATCAAGGCTGAAGTTGATTGTCCCGCCGGAGCCCGTAAAAGTGCATACATACGTACCCGTGGGGTACCCGGGGCTGTCATTGATTAGGACCGTTTCAGCCGTGTCCCCCGTCCCCAATTCCGGCCAACCATTGACATCTGTATTTGTGGCTGGATTGGATAAAGTCCATTCCCTCGCACGTTTCATGATGTCCACGAACATCCACTCACGCGACCAGTATCGCACCTTGTGCAGGTTCATCCCCTTAAAGTCCTGCCCGGGCTGATACCCCGCGTTCCAGTTACCCAGGATGATATTCAGGTCGGCGATACCGACGTACCCGTCGCCGGAGGGGTCGGCCCGGGGGTCCTCCAGAGGGGGGCCTGAAACGATCCCGTTATCCCCGTGGTTCCACTGGCCCAGCACGATGTTCAGGTCCACGATCCCGACGAAGCCGTCGTCGTTGAGGTCGCCCTCGATCGGAGCGACCTGGGCGAGCACCGGGGATAAGGCACACAGGTGGATGAGTAGAACGGCATAAACAGCCGTCAGCTTGTGTAAACCCTTGGTAGATAGACAATTCATCTTTGCCTCCTTGATCGCTTGTTACGGTCCCGGTTCGTCCGGCGGTGGAACACCGCCGGCTCATAAGTGCGGTTAGGAGAAAATAACCTATTCTTGCCGCAATATCGTTATTCTACTGCCTGGGGGCGAGTTGTCAATAATATCAATATGATATGGTCTTTTGAGGTGCCGTGCCCGTAAGTAAGACAAATGGCATTATTGCTCTGCGGGTGCCTTCATCAACGCCAGCTTATCTCTTGCCCAGATAAGCCAGTCGGGGCGGGTGTCTTTAAGGAGTAATTCGGTCAGTAAGTCTCGTATTTCAATACCCTTATCCCCCCGCTTAACCCGTGCACGGGCAATGTTGCCGATTAGGATGGGGTTGTCGGGTTCCAGATCGCGGGCCTCACTATAGAGATCGACGGCTTCATCGATCTTGCCGACGGATTCGTAGACCAGGCCCAGGTTGTATTTCGGTTCGGGGTGGTGCGGCATCAGCTTGATGGCGTACTGGTATTCCCATGCGGCCTTGTAGTAGAGCTTGCGTGTGAAGTAGACCTTACCGAGGTTGTTGTGTGCCGGGCCGAACATGACGTCGGCCTCGAGTGCGTGCTTGAAAGACTGCTCGGCCTTTTCAAGGTCATCTTCATCCAATGCCTTGAGGCCCAGAGCATTGTGCTTACGTGCGGTCTCGGTATCGTGGATCCCTCTCCCGCGACGGTTTCATACCCGGTGACGCTGTCAGCAGCTGGCGACTGGCAGCCTGCGATGCCAAGGATCATCGCCATAAATAATACCCCCACCAAAGGGCGGGCAGGGAGCCAATGAGGTTTTCCGGCAGGCATATGTATGGAACGCATGAATATATCCTAAGTAACGGGTCGGTCAGTATTGCTGTTCCGCGGGTTCGTAGATCAGGTAAGTAACCGTGGCATCTACGGTCCAGGATTCAGTGCTGGTATCCTGACGCGGCGCGGTGAGCCGCAGGCGCGACACATGCATACGTGAATCATCGTTGGTCAGAGCGTCCAGCGTGGTGAGGACCTGGCGCAGGGTGACATCCTTAAAGGTCAATCGGGTCGGCTCTTCGAGGTATGCGCTGCGGCCGATCCTTCGGGCGGTTTGGTGTTCTATGGCGATCAACCGCTTCTCCTCAAGCGATGCCGCTGCCGCGGCGTTCGCAATGCGCCGGGTCATGTCATCTTTCTGCAAGGCGTGGTCGTCGGCGAGTGTTGGCTGATCGCGCAGGGCTTGGATTTGCCGCGCCAGAGCATCACTTTGTGCCCAGGCCCCACCGTCCTCGTTTGCGCGTGTGTATGCAGCATTCAGGCGGCTATAACTCCATAGCATAACCAGCATCAGCGCAACGATCGCGCCAACCACCAGTACGGTTTCACGCTTTGTATAAATCCGGGATGGTTCTGATATTTCTTTCATTTCAGTGTCACCCGTGGGGCTGCGGATGTCAGGGTTACGACGATGACAAAGCCGACGCCTTGTTCCCCGGATAGCTGCTCGGTGTGTCGGGTTTCGACGTTCAAAGCGCCTCCACTTCCGGACACTAATGCTTTGGCGATAGAGCCGACGTCGCCGTGCGAACGGGCCTGGCCGTCGAGGTAGACGCTATCGTCTTCGATGCGGATTTCCATGATACGGAACCGGATGTCCTCGGGTAATTGATCGAGTACCGCGTGAAGCAGGCTCAGCGTTGCGGGCGGCGGTGGCAGTGAATCGGACTTGCCGCGCATCCCACTGATTTTTTTGTATTCGCCTTCCAGCCGCATACTGATCGCCAGGGGCGGCGTCTGGCCGGGGTAGAGGTCGGTATAGAGTGTGCGCTCCTGCGCGTGGAATTGATCTGATAAACTTTTGTATTGCTGGGCCCGCCACAAAAAGGCCGCGTTCAGGCACATTAACAGCAGGACCATTGCGACCATCGCGGCCTTAAAGGGCTTGCGGATGAGTTGTGCCCTGCCGGAGGCGCCGAGTTGATTGCCCTTCAGATTGACCCAGGGCATGATCTGGTCGGCGAGTATCCGCCCCGCGCATCGGGTGGCTCTATGGAACGGATCATCCGTACACACGTTCATATTGTCGTGGATATGCATCATTTCGGGTTCGGCCGCCGATGCACCGGCATCCCCGCCAATCATCGCTACACCCCGGACCTCACGGCCCCGGACCGCCAACAGATTCAGGTGTAGTGTTAGAAACTTCGGTTCGTCCGGAAGCATGGACCACGATATCGGTTGCTTACAAAGTTCATCCAACATAACCGTGTCGCACCAGCCGTCGTGCCGCCAGACGAGCACATCACACGGCGGGGCCTGGTTTCCATAAACATAGTCCTGAGCCAGCAGCATGGCTGTTGGGATGATGGCGTTGATATAGATACCCGACGACTCAATCGCATCGGTGATCGGCTTAATCTTGTCCAGGAACACACACACGCCCAGCGCTTCCTTCCCATTTAAGACAAAGTCGGCTGCAAATTGCTCCGCCGCGACGGGCAGCATCTCTTCCAACCGGTACGCCATCGCGTTACGACGATCTTTGCGAGGCAGATTGTCCGTGGGTATGGATGCCGCCGCACACCAGGTGGAAGGCAACGCGAGGAGAACGGATTCACCCCAAAGGCCTTGCTGGCGACATGACGCGCACAAATCGGCCACGCGTTTCTCAAAAGTGTCATCGGCGCAGGATTCGATGAGGGATACATCCAGACGATCGTTATCCCATGTAGCGATCCGCCATGGCCCGTCATCCAGGAATACAACCGCGGGTTTAGCCATCAGCGGTACCTCCCCGGGGCGCGTTGCGAGCGGTCGGCGCGTTGGGTGGTTTGCGTTGGATGCGTATCTTCTTCAAACTTCAACAGGTACTCGTCTCCGTTGTGATTCAGCAGAACGCCGTCGGATGTAATGGACCGCACCGTAACGCCCTGGAGTTGTTCGCCGACCGCCTTGAACTCGACGGCACCGTCCGGGCCTGACAGGATTGCCACGGAGCGATCCGATTCGACGGCGAAGCCGATCAACCGGATATCCGGCCGGATGATTTTGGGCCTTTCGGGGGCAGCAGATGAAACCGTCGGCTCGACGGGCGGGTCGAATAGGGGCGGCCGCAGGTTTTTGTTCCATAGCTTGGCGAACTGCTCAAGTGTGGGGCTGTCAGCCATCGGGTCCGGCTTGCTGGATTGAGAAGGCACATGAGCGGTCGCCCGGCTCTCTGGCCGATCATACGGCAACCAAATCGCGCCCACGATCGAGGCGGCACTACCGACCATCAAAACAACAGTCAGCAGCCAGAGCCCGAGTTTGGTACGCCTTAGATTCATGAAATTACCACTGATAGACCCGCAACCTGGGATACGCTTCGGCCACGGTTTCGCTTGCCTGATCCGGGGCAACGCCCGCGGACTCCTTTCTACCATGTATGGGGGTATCTAGTGCTGCAAGCGGGTTGCCTGGCGTTTCCGGCTCGGCCACCGCATGACTGGCCGATTTGGCTTGCTCGACAGGTTCTACAGGCTTCTGTTCCAATACGCTAAGTTCGTGCCAACGTCGCCTGCCGTTGTCTACGGTCAACCATACGGAATAGCAGCGCGAGTTAAGAGACAACCGACGCATCAGTTCCGGGATATCGTCTTCACGGACCCCGATGTTAGTCAAGGCCTGATTCAGTGCCGAGTCGTCGTTTGTTGCCAACACGTCACGCAGCCGATTAATCTGGATCGATCCCATCAGGGGCATGGTGATTTCGTGGATCAAATCATCGGACGCTCGTCTGATGTTGATCCGGCCGTCTCCCCAACACGTCAGAGCATCTAACGGATGGCTCCCCCTATCATCGATACGATCGGGGTTAAAACCGGTCAGAAGGTGGTTGATGCTGACGATCTTCGGGTCCATATCGATATCGGCCTCGGTTTGCGATAACGCCGATGCCTCGTCGTGGTCGATCGGCAGGTAGATTTCACCTGAACCTGTATTGTCGTTGAATTGACCTAGCGCAAATGTTCTTGCGGCGTCCCGACCCCGATACTGTAGCAGCGCATTGATATTGACCTTGGCTTGTTCATCACGAACAGTGATGTTATGTGACTGGCCGTTTAAGACGACCTCCATGCTGACATAGGTAATCGGTTCTCCGGCGATGACCTCCGCTTCTTCCAGTAAGATGGGGGCCAGCTCCAAGGTGGTGTGCCGGATGCTGTGACCGCCCCACTTGCGTTGCAGTTCCTGGCGAGCCTGAACAGCGTTGACCGCCAGCCCCATGCTCGACCGCGCCGTCGCGGCGAGCGCCACGGCCGCGATCGCCAGCAGCATCAGTGTCATCACCAGGATGAAACCGCGTCGGGATGTTTGGGCGTGCTGAGACATCGTGTGTTAGTGGATTAACAAGGTGGTCGTGGACTCACCAACGCTTGGGTCTTCCCATACCAGAACAAGGGTGGCTGTTACGGTGGGCACTTCTGTAAGGATTTGTTTTGTCGGCTCAGCTTCTAATTGTTTGCCCCCGGAATTATCCGCTTCCCCCGACTCCTCGGGACCTACGATTGCCATCCCATCCTCAGGCCGTCCGGTGGATTCAAGCTTATTGAAAGTCGACTGGGTCGTAAGCGATATCCCCCGGATACCCGAACACACAGCCTGAGACCAACTGTTGTGCAAAGAGCGGTCTTCGGTGTCGGTCTGTGTCCGGAACAACCAGGATTGGCCGGTGTCCTGGACGACGGAATATGTGACCACGGCGGGACGGTGGGTTGGGTTAAGCCTCTTGCGGTCTAGCGAGACGTGTCCGGTGAAGGTGATACGGTTGTCCCGGGATTCGACGGTATGGGCGTGCCGAACATCCTGCCGGATGACCTCCGATACACGGCTGCGCCAATCAGACTGATCGGGCGTACGATCTTCCATCTTGTCACTACGCGCAATCGCCGTGACGACCGACATAACGGCGGTCATCATGATCGCGGCCAGCGCTGTGGCGGCCAGTGCTTCGATCAGCGTGAATCCGTTACAGCGTTTCATGGACCCACCCCCAGGACGGGTGGCGCGGTTTCGGTTCGGATAGGGCTAACCGGATCATCCGCCTTTGGCACGGGCGATTTCAGCTGTGGTAGTTCGGTACCCTCGTTTTGCGGGTCCGCATTATCTCGTCGCGTAATCTCAATGAGATATGAAGGGTCAGGTGCCAGCAACTCAACGCGCGCCAACGGTTCGGCGTCCGTATTATCAGTGGCGTCAATTATTTCCACCCGGATGATCCGGCAGTGCCAGTCTTCCGCGGCCCGTTCTTCAATCACCGAAGCCCGCCAAGTCATACCCTGTTGACCCTCGATCTCCCCGTATTCCGTATCCTCGATAGTGCCCAACACGTGCCAACTCTCCATCAATAGATCGTCCAGTGCGGCAACCGCCACCAGCACGCGCTGGGCGTGGTGTTGCTGGCGTGTAAACCGGCCCTTGGCCGAGAGCATCGCCGCCAAGAGCGTACCCATCAGCGCCAGTCCCGCCACCACCTCAATGAGTGTCAGGCCGCGGCGTGAGCAGTTTGTCGAGGCTGAAGTCTGCATCAGATTCCAATTCGGTGACTTGGCCGGATAGCCCAGCGAATACAAGTAAACGTGACTGTTCATTGAAGCCGGCGAGTTTTATCGAGTACGTCTGCGTCAACCCGTTCGCCGAACAAGCGATACGTTCGGCCCCATCGGAGAAGTCTGGCGACGCAACGTGGACGCCGATGATCCGGTACCCGTTAGGAAGCTGGACCGGCAATAGGCCGAGATGGGTGCCGCCCTCTTGGGAAAAACTGATCTTCCCGGCGGGTTGGTCAATACGGATCACCCCGGCCCGACCGGTCATCTCCGCGATCCGCCGTGCCGACTGATCAAGCGCCGTGATCCGGCTGATAACGTCCTTCATCTGGGACCCGCGATAAGCGCTGCGCAGTGACAAGGCGGCCGCCGACGCCATCAGCCCGATCAGGACCAACACGGCCGTCACCTCGATCAACGTAAAGGCATTAGGATGCTTTTTGACCATTCACTTACTTTCCGGCTCGTCATCACTGCGTATGTCCACATCCGCGCCTTCACCGCCGTCGCGCCCGTCGGCGCCAAAGCTGAATACCTCGTACGGCTGGTCACGGCTGCCGGGCTGGTTGTATTGGTAAGGCCGGCCCCAGGGATCGGTCAGCCCTTTGGTCAACAGCGGCTCGTCGAAGTGTTCATTCTGTTGTCTTAAGGCCTCAAGCCCTTGGTCGTTGCTGGGGTACTCGCCGACGGCCATGTAATAGGCTTCCAATGCGCTGACGATCGTGCTGATATCCGAACGTGCGGCGTTTTGTTTGCCTTTGGACATCAGGGGGCGGACGTTAACCGCGACCAGGCCCGCGGCGATGCCGATCAGGACCAGCACCGCCAAGATCTCGATCAGCGAGAAACCCTTCACACGGTGTGGGTTTGCGATACATAACTTCATCCGGGCCGGTTTACAAGACATTTGCAGTCTCCAGAATAGGCAGGATCGTCGCGAACAGGATCGCGCCGACCATAAACACCATGATGAGGATCAGGAACGGTTCGAGCACAGCACCCACGCGCTGGGATGCCAGGGCCACCTGCTGGTCGTAATCCCTCGCCAGGCGGTCGAGCATGGATTCGAGCTTGCCGGACTGCTGCCCGACCGAGAAGATCTGCAACACGGTTGGGGGGAACGCGCCGGTGTCTTCCAGACCGTCGGCGATGTCCTGTCCGGCGTGGACCGCCGCTTCGCATTGTTGCAACGCCTGGCGTAATGCCAGGTTGTGCGTGGTCCGCTGCGCGATCTGGATCGCCCGGACGAACTCGACGCCCGTACGCAACAATGTCGAGATCACCATCGCCACTCGTGCGATCGCCTGCTTGCGGATCAGGATGCCTAGGACCGGTAAACGTAACTGAATTTTGTGCCAGAGCAACCGGCAGCGCGGCGAGCGTGACGCGGCACCGAATAGCATAGCGATCCCTCCCACGGCTAACGCAACCAGCCACCATCTATATATAAGAAAATCACTAAAGCCCTTGACCAGGCGGGTCACAAACGGCAGCTCTCGATCCGCCTCAACCAGGGCATTAAGCATATTGGGTAATACGAACGTCATCAGGAACATGCTGACAGCGACACCCAGCAGCAGCACAATGCACGGGTAGACCAGCGCGTTGGCGACACGGCCCTTAAACTGAAGGCTCCGTTCCTTGAACCGGGCGAGCTGGCTCAGGACCTCATCCAGTGTGCCCGAGTTCTCGCCCACCTCGGTGATGGTAACGGTCAACTCATCAAACACCTTGGGTTGCTCACGCATGGCATCGGCCAGGCCGATACCCGCGGCGATACGGTCTCTTAACCGGAGGATCGAGTCATGAAAGCCGCCGCGGTGCTGCTTGAGGATGGTGTCGATCGCGTCCAGCAGCGGGATGCCGGCGCCCAAGAGCGTGGACAGTTCGCCGATGAAAATGACCGTCTTGGCCTGGTGCCTCAAACCCGGCAGTGTGAACCTCAATCCACCGAAGCCCACCCGCTCGCGGTGTTCGCTGACCGCCTGGATCGTGTAGCCCCGCGCCCTGAGTGTGTCCCGCGCCTGCCGGGGCGAATCAGCCGTGAGTGTGCCCGTGACAGGCTGCGCGCCGCCGGTGCCGGCTTGAACCGCTTTGTACGCAAAGATCGGCATCAGGATTGAACCCTCGTCGTAACTCGGACCACTTCATCGATCGTCGTGATACCTTGCCGCACCTTGGCCACGCCCGCGTCCCTAAGCGTCTCCATGCCGTGTTCGACCGCCACGGCGCTGATCTGCGAAGCGCTGGCGTGGGACTGGATCTTATGACGGATCGCGTCGTTCACCGGCAGCAACTCAAAAATGCCTTCCCGGCCGGCGTAACCGGTCTGCCGGCAGGTTTCACAGCCCGCGCCCTTGCGCAGCAGAGATACATCCAATCTCTCGGAATCCAAGCCGAGTTTGGTCAGGTCGCCCCCGGATGGGACGTATGGTGCGCCGCAATGCTTGCACACACGCCGGACTAATCGCTGCGCCAGCACCCCAACCAACGAGCTGGCAACGAGGTACGGCTCGACGCCCAGGTCAAGGAGTCGCGTAACCGCGCTCGGCGCATCGTTCGTGTGCAACGTCGAGAACACCAGGTGTCCGGTCAGGGCCGATTGGATCGCCATCACCGCGGTTTCGTGGTCTCGTATCTCGCCGACCATGATGATGTCGGGGTCCTGCCGCAGGACACTCCTTAAACCGTGTGCGAAGGTCAGACCCTTCTTCTCGCTCACCTGGGTCTGGCTGATCCCCGGCAGTTGGTATTCGATCGGGTCTTCCAGCGTGAGGATGTTGCGCTCGGTCGCGTTGACCTGCTGCAATGCCGCGTAGAGTGTTGTCGACTTGCCGCTGCCGGTAGGCCCGGTCACGAGGATCAACCCGTGCTCGTAGCCGATCAGGCCCCGGAATTGTTCAAGCGTCTTGTCGGGCATCCCTAGCTCGGTGAGCGTGAACAACTCAGAACTCTTATCAAGCAGGCGGATCACGATCCGCTCACCGAAACTGGTGGGTAGCGAAGCGATACGCAGGTCGATGATCCGGTCGCCCACCTGCACAGCGGCTCGGCCGTCCTGTGCGAGGCGTTTCTCGGCGATATTCATCTTGCCCATTACCTTAAGGCGGCTAAGTACTTCGTCCTGAAGGTGCTTGGGCACATTGAACGAGTCGTACAGCACGCCGTCGATCCGTAGACGCACGACCAACGTCTCCTCGTAAGGCTGAATGTGTACGTCCGAAGCCCGCAGTTTCACCGCCTCGAACAGGATCAGATTGACCAGCTTGATCACCGGGGCACGGCTGTCCACGTCCAGCAAGTCTTCCCGGTCGGTGAGGTGGGAAACCTCGGTCAACACGTCCTCGCGGTTGATCTGCGCGATGAACGTTTGGGCCTGGTCTTGCTGCTGCTGATAGGCGGCATTGATCGCGGCTTGGACCTGCTGTAGCGGTGCAATCACAGGGTGGATCGGACGGCCCAGGAAACGATTGAGTGTGTTGATCTGGTCGATTCCCCGCAACGAACTGGCCGCCACGGTGATCGGCCCCTTGCCGTTGGTCGATCCGTTCGCCAAGCCGATCAATTGGTGACGGCGGGCGAAACCGATAGGCACTTGTTCGATAAAGTCCACCGAGGCGGGCTGGCCAGCGAGGCTATCTATATAAGGCACGCCCACCGCTTCGGCGGTAGCGCGGGTAACAGCGGCATCCGAAACCCCGGCCTCACGCGCCAGACCGATCAGCGAGGCGCAAGAAACGTCGGTACCCGAATCGGATTCCGGTCCGGGCCAATCTCCGTTTAGATGCACACCCTCCCCCGCCGCCAGGCGATGGATCGCGGCCGCTAGTTCGCGTCGGATGTCTGCCATGAAGTTAACCCACCATGCCGCAAGTGTGGTTAATACACCAGCAGCGGTTCACTACTCGGATACGCTTCTTCCATACCCGCCAGGTCACGGTCCTTGCCCGACAGGTACTTCAGGTCGGCGAAACGGTCGTCGCGGAGGATGACCGGCCTGATAAAGACAAAAAGTGTCTGCTCCCGATGGGTGCTGTCCTGGCTGCTGACCAGGTGTTTAAGAAGCGGGACCTCGCCCAGGAAGGGGATGGATGAAATGGTATTGCTGGTATCGAGCCGATTAATACCACCCACGACGATGGTGTGCCCGTCGGGGATCGTCACGTCGCTGCTGATCTTGTTCTGCTGACTGGGCGGCGGCAGGTTGGCCGAGCGGTCGCCCGTGAAATTACTCAGTTCCAATTCGTACTCAAGCTGAAGGTAATCGTCCACACTGATGCGCGGCGTAACCGTGATGATCGTGCCCGCCGTGGCGCTGCCGCCAAGCGTCGTGGTCGAAGTATTGTTCGAAGAATCCACGACCGCGGCGAACGGCTCGGCGGCCACGCTGCTGAGTGTGCCGGGGGTGTTGTCATTGACCAGGATCCTAGGCGACGACACCACCGACGCACGACCGTTGGTCTTCAAGGCGCGCAAGACCACGTCCGCGATATCCGAACTCAAGAGCGTCCCATTGAACCCAAGCCCCGGGGTCAATGCCAACGACCCCGTCGTTGCGTCTACCTTGCTTAGACCGAACGAACTGAAAGTGATGTACTCCCCCCCGACACCGCCTGCCGAACCGGATGCACCGATCTCCACCCCGAAGCTGTACCCGTTACTCGTATCAAGCGTAACGATAATCGCCTCGATCAACACCTGCGGCCTTCTCTGATCCAACAGCTTGATCAGCCGTTCATAAATCTTCTGTTCCGCCGGCGGCGCGATGACAAGGATGCTATTGGTATGCTCGTCCACCGCGACACGAACATCAGAATCATTCGCCGGCAGGAGAACCGCGCCTCGGTTATCGATCCCCAGCGGCCTTTGACCGGGCGGCTGGTTCTCGAATAGTGGTGATTGTGATCCATCACCCGCCTCAGCCACAAGATTCACCGTATCAGTGGCTGGTGGGCTGAACGTACCCTCCGAGATTCCGGCGGCATCATCCATCGTCAAGTATGAAGCAAAACCCACGTTACCTTCCAACGAGCGGATGGTCGCGAGCACATCCGCCGCCTCGGTATTCAGTAGCTTGTAGATCCTGACCGGGTTCTGGCTTTCCATGGGGGCGGCGTCCAGGTCCTCTGCCAAACGCTGAATCTGGGCATGCACAGTCTCCGTCGTGGCGACCGCAAGCAAACCCAGTTCTTCATCAATCACGAACCGGTACTGGCCCTGACGGGTCGCCGGGTCGAGAAGCCCCTGCACCAGCGTATTGATCTGCGCCGGCTTGGCGTACTGGAATTGATACGCACGCGTCACCAACCGTTCCGGCACGTCCAGGTCCGCCATCAGACCCATCGCCTCATCGACCTGCCCCTGGACGCCCACCGCAACGATCTGATTGGCATGCGGGATAGGGGTGAGAGAAACCTGGGAACCGTTATCCTGACCCCCACCCCATTCGGCACGGTAGCGTGCGGTGACCAGGTCCTGCACGACCCTGGATAGATCGCTCAAGACGGCATGCCGGACGGTGTAAGCCTGCATGACGACACCGCCGCGGGGTTCATCGATCAGGCCGAGCACCTGCTCGATACGCGGCAGATTCGACGCAAAATCCGTCACGATCAGGATCGGCTGCCGGGGGATGCCGATCACGTTGCCGCCGGGCTTGGTCAGCAGCGGCTGAATCATCTGTTCGGCCTGCTTCCCATCCAGGTTGCTCAGGCGAAATACCTGTGTAACCGCACGGGCACCGGTCCGAAGCTCACTGTCGGCTTTTGCAAAGGCCCCCATATCGTTAACCACTACGATCCGCTTCCACCCGGGCTCATCAGCATCGACCAGCACCAGCCCCTTCATGCGGAGGACGCTTTCCAGGAGACCAAGCAACGTGCTGCGGGGTATCTGACCGGGGGATTTAATCGTCACCAGCTTGTTGCCAACCTGCTCGTCGTAGAGCACGTTCATGTCAAGCCGCTTGGCGACATAGTCGACCAGCACCTTCAGCTCAACGGTCTCACCGAAGTTCAGCTGGATCATCGGGTCTTCCGGAGAAGCGGTTTGCCCAACAAGGGGCTGCGACAAGACAAGCGCAACAAAACCCATCGCCAATATCACGGCCCACGTATTTAACAATCTGTTCATTTATTCACACATCCCGAAATGCCCACTAAACCTGGGCGAAGACTCGAACTATGATACTGGATGTCCGCGATAAGCCGCAAATCAAATATGGCGGATCACACATAATAATTCCGCCCGGGGTGGCACAGATACCAGACGCACACCATTGCATGATGTGCTCCAAACCCAAAACGCTTCACCGGACAAGCCCCGATCCCAACCTTGCCGCAATATTCATCGGCCGTGATCCATGAATGAGACATGGCAAAGGCTTGCAACCGCAATTCTTATCGACCATCACATCAAACCCGAACCTTCGCCCACCAGTCTGATGCGGGTGGGTTGGTAAATATATATTGGCCTAGCCCAAGCCCGCGCTTGACTTTACATTATTGCTAGGTTATTTAGGGATCATGAGTTTACCGGGCCAAATCTTTCCACCTGTCAGACGCGGTCAGTTACGCGTTTGCCGGGCTCTAATAATTCGATTTGCTTTAGTATTTACTTTGATGCCGTTGCGCGAAGCACTTTGCGGCATCGGTTGTGGTTGATACGTTTGGGGCCGGGGATCAGGGAAGATCCAGATTGGCAAGACCAACGAGCAATAGGCGCGGTAATTACGCGCTGATTGAATGTTTGGCGGGTTTTCAGGGAAGGAACACGGTGAATCGGTGGTCTTCAAGGCGACCCGACGCCTCCAAAGACCTCAAATGAGACCGGTAAGGGTCGGCGCGGTGGTTCTGCGCCCGTGCTATGCATGATCGAACCCACACAGCCAAGGAATAAACACAAGGAACGTGACCGATGAAGACACGAACCCCAGGTCCGATGGGCAAATTGGCCGGACTTAGCCTGATCATGGGTGTGCTCACATTCAACACATACACATACGCGTCCTTACCGGCTGATTGGCAGACATGGAACAGCAAGCAACTGCTGGACGCCACCGGGACCGAAGCATGGAAGACACTAACTGTCAATGAGCAACAGGATGTCGCAAACCATACCTGGACTACGTATCTCCATGACGGCGGGACTTCGGCTTCGATCGGTTTGGCAGACTTCCTCCGTATCGCAGACCGGTTCCAAGATCGGCTGGATGCAATTCGGCGTGATAGTCTTGCAAGCGCGTTCGAATCGCGCATAAGTAGCAGAAACGAACTCGCCTCACTGGGCGTCTGGGACGTCTGGCGGATGCGGCGTGTGGCTTCATCTCTCGGGATAGCAAATGTCACGATGGATGCCTGGACACAATCATACCTACAAACCAGCAACCAAATCTTTGTTGACGCGGGTAAGCCCGAACTGGGTCTGATTATGGGCTGGCTCGACAGCGTTGAGCATGGCCTGGGCGTCGATATGTCACAGACCCGCAACGCAGTAGCCAGTTATGTCGAGAGCCTGGAAACGCAGGTCCCGGACGGTGGAACAGTCGCGCTCTATGCGGAACTGCGGCGGCTTGGGTCCACCGTCACGGATAGTAGCGAGCAGACACGCCGAGATATCGCGCGAGAACTAACCGGGCTGGTGCAATCAAACCACAAAGCGTTTCTGGGTCTGACCGTCTGGAACATGGATTATTTTCGGAAGACCGCCGAAGCCGCGGGGGTCAGCCGCGCCCAAATCACGGACTGGACGCTGGCCTGGTTCCTCCAAAACGATGCCTGGAAGGAAAAAGCCACCTACCGCGAGATCAACGCGCTCTATGACTGGGTCTTCGAGGCCCGCACACACGCAGATGGTCGGGTCGCTGAACGCCGATTGGTCGATTACTTGCGTGCCCGCCTGGTGCTGGACCCGGACGCGGTGGCCATGCCGGAGTCCGATGGCGGGGGCTTGGCGCGCGTCCTGCGTTCGGTCGCACCGCGGATGGATGAAGATGAACTGGAAGTGGTGGCGCGTCACGTGATCGACCGGCTGACACGAGACGATGGTATCGACGGCGACCACTGGCACTACGAGAACGTGGCAAGCCTTTTCGGCACCGATTCGCTACGCCAGGAACTGCGCGCCGCCATGGTCGATGCCGAAGGCAATCCAAGGGCCAAGGTCGGTAAGGTCGTGACGTGGATGTACCGGGGCTCCCCTGAAGCCGCTGCGTGGCGTGATGAACTCGAAGCTAAGGGCACAGACAACCAGACCGCTGCCGGCCAACGGGCGCGTTGGCTGCTCCTGCGGGCCGATGCGGCGTCTCCTATAACCCTCTCGGTCGATGACCCGACCGACACCAAGACGCCGCGGGAATGGGCCCAAGACGCGCTCGCCGTCGCCCCGGACGAACCAACACGCCTGGCTTGTCTGCGGTGGATCATCGCCGACGACCTGCTCTTTAAGCGGGTCAGCCAAGCGGAAGCCACGCTGACGCTGGAGGCGTCCGCGATTACCTCGCCGAACCTAATCCCAGCCGTCGATGACCTGAAACGACGCGTGGCCATCACCAAAGACCGTCAGCAGCCGTAACTACCACGAACGACCCATTCTTCCGGAACAAGAAATCCTCATGCTGCTCCGACAGCTCAATACGCATGAATCCGAGGTGCACACCGTTATGTCACAACACACCATTCGACATCGAGCCCCTGTCAAATTCAGCACACTTACACGCCTGGTTAGTTCGGCGGTCCTGCTGTCCGCAAGCACCGGGTTCGCCGTAGAGCCCGCGTCGTTGAGCGAGCTTTCAGACCCGGGCACCTTGCGAAGCACCCCCGTCACGGACCTGGTTGTCCAGGCCCCGAGCGTCCTCGCGTCCGCCTCTTACTCGGAGATGAAGAACCTCGCCGACACGATCGACCAGGTCTATGCGAGTGAACGGGTTCAGGTAGCCGCGTTGTCCTATGACGAATTAAAACATCTACAACGTTTCTACAACATGATCGATGTCGGGCAGGAACAACGCCGCTCGATCGTTGCCGCTTGGCTACGAGAGGTTCCGGACCTCCAGGCCTTGGCGTTCTCACAACAGACGTGGCTGCTCGGGGAACTTGATCCAAGCGCATCAGCAGAGGTAATCGTTACATTAAAAAAAGCCGTGCTGAGTCAGTTGGTGCCGAGTACGGTCGAGCGTCTAGGACAAAGAGAACTGGCTTCAGCGGTCAGGGCGTTGGCCCCCCACCTGGAGGAATCAGAGAAAACATCGCTCCGACAGATGCTCGGGCAACGCTGGGCCTCACAAATCGCCTCGAAACCCGCCTTCAGCCTGACCGACGCACGAGAGGCCGCGCAGTTGCGGTCCTGGCAGGAAATCTTTGACCTGCTGGGCGACTACGAAGCCGATTCAAGCCAGTACATCGCCCACCTTCCCGAATACCTCGCCAAGATGACCGTCACCGAATTGTACTGGCGGTTCCGCTACGAGTATGTAGAACTGCTGGCCCAACCCATCCGCACGCAGGAAGGCCGTGACGCCCTCTTTGAGTTGGCATCCCAGGGCGACCTGCGCCAAGACCTGATGCAGGTCCTCTCTTCTTCTTACCGCCAGTCGGGCAACGTCAAGCAGTGGCATCATCAATTAGATGAGAGTATCGCCGATACCACACTGACCCCCGATCGACGCGCTCAATGGATGATCGCCAAGGCCTATAGTTTAGGGCTCACAGACGACACACATCATCCAACGCCTTTAGTAGGCCAACCGCTGCTGCGTGACGCCATGGGCTTAGCCGAGAGAGACGAGACCCGCTTGGCCTGCCTGCGCCAAATGGTTGTTAATGACTTGGCATACTTTTTATTTGAAGATGCGCGGACAGAGCTCGCTCAATATGGATCTGGTTTGGGCCAAACGAGCGCCGAATCAATCAAACAGATTGAAGCCATGATTGTAATGGTTGAACACATTGTCGGTCAGCTTGATGCAATCGAAAACCAGGAATAATCAGGATCGAATCCTGTGCAAGAGTATCACGCTCCAAACTAATTCATAGTCATTATGACGTATCGGTAAGTAGCGACGAAAGGGCCCCAGGATAATGTACTCAATACATACATTTTACAATACCCTCTACGCACCGATTCGCCACACGACTTCTCGTTGTGTACTCGAAAGCGCGAGCGACTTTTCTTCAATAACAAGCACTCATGCTCGCTGGTGCCAGCGTGCGCTCTTCACCATGGGGTTTTTGACATGCCTGGTCTGTCCGAATGATTCAGTGTTTGGTTTTGGCTCGGTGCCCAACACTGGGCCTACCAATCGTTTCGCAGATGGATCCGATGACAACACGATTCCCGCCATCCAAGAAACTAGCAAAGCTACTCCCCTAATTTTTCAACACTCCGGCACACCGGGGACGGGAAATCAGATATGGATTACAGACCCGGATATCAACAGCAATGAACTCCAGGTCACACTCGAACTTCGCGAATCGATTTCAGGCCCCGTGGTATCTCCGGCAGTCGGATCACTAACTTTAGGAGGGACCAATGGCCTGAGTTTCAGCTACGGCGACTATCCGCCCGGTGCAGGCACGGGCAAAGGCGATGGTATCGACGATCAAGAAATACAATTCCGAACTGTAAGCCCAAGCTCAACGGGATTAAGCGTTGCCGAGGCGGCCCTGAACGGCTTAACCTTCACACCAGCCAACGATTTTATTGGGCGCGTAATACTATGGATAGAATCGAATGACCTTGGAAATGAGGGGTCGTACAACAATGGGTGGCCTCATGACATCACCAATACTGATTCGATAGTGATAAACGTCATTCCGTCCATGATCGCGCTGTCCGGCGCCTTGGAAGATACACCTTTTGCCGTCAGCCATAGCGCTCTCGCCAACGCCGCATTCCCCAACACCAGCGGACAGTACGCAGGAGAGGATGTCACTTTCTACATCGATGCCATCGACTCCGGCAAGCTGACCAAAGGCGATGTTGAAGTTGTCGGGCCCGAGGCCACACCAGACCAGTTGGACGGCACGGTCAGAATAGCCCAAGGCGAGCAGGTCGTCTGGCACCCTGATGCTAATATAAGCGGTAGCGACGTGGCCGCGTTTAAGGTGAGTTTCAAGGACAGCGGCGGCTGGCAATCTCGCCCGATCCCCGTGAAGATGGATGTGCAGGTAGTAAACCGGCCGCCCGTGGTAACGATCGAGGGCGACAAAGTACTGTCAGCCGTTGAGGATGTTGCCTATTCCGATCTAACCGCCACGCGGGACGACCCCGAGGATACATTTGACCCCACAGTCTCCTGGGTGAAGGTGTCGGGTCCGACAAACGGAGTGGCAAATTTCACCAATTCAGGCGGCCCCATTACCGACGTCACGTTCTCAGAACCGGGCAAGTATGTCCTGCGCATCACTGCGACAGACAGCGTCGGGAAGACCAACTTTGATGAGGTGACATTCAACGTCACACCGGCGGGACAGGCGGGGCCAGCCATCACTATCCAGAACCCTGTTGATGGGCAAATCTATCCGCAATCCGGATCCCACATACCACCGTTAAGAGCGCTGATCACCGATTCCGACGGTGACCTTGATCAGAGTACGATCACGTTTGAGATTTACCGTGGTTCACAAGACCTGGTGGCCAGCTTTACGGGCCGGTCTGACACCGAATCCACAAACGAATATACCTGTGAATGGACCCCGGGCCAAGGCGGTCTTTATGTGATACGTGTACGCGCATCAGACACCGTCGGCAACAGTTCCGTGACTTCACGGGTCATCAATATACTTACAGAAGACACCCTATCTTTTCTGAATAACGGATCAGATATTGATGCGATCGTATCCGGCGGAGATCAATACGGAGTTGCTGTGGATGTATCTGGGGATTTCGCGATCGTCGGAGCCCCGCTGTTTGACCTAACCGGCGCTTCAAACACTGGCAAGATCTACTTCCTGCGTCGCAATGGTACATCTTGGACTACAACCCAGTCTTTTGATTTAAATGATTTTAATAGGACGCCTGGCGACGATCGATTAGGGACAAGTGTGGCCATCGACGGTTACCACGCCGTTGCCGGAGCACCAAAACACCAATTTGGCAGTTCCGAAGCCGGCCAAGTCTTTATCCTGAAGTTTAACCCCGCCACAGATTCTTGGGAATATGAGGGCCGGCTGTGGGAAGAATCCGCATATACAAATAATAGCGATCGCGAATCGCATCACTTCGGGAGTGCTGTAGCGCTCGAAGGCGACACTCTCGTTGTCGCCGCCGAAGGAAATGATAATAACAACTCATCCCTGGAAAACAGGGGGCGTGTTTATATCTACAAACTTGACGACGATGGCAATTGGACGCTAGAAGATGATGTTGTCCCAATGGGGGCTGATGGCACAAACCCAAGCCGCCAGAAGAACGCGTTCTTCGGAAGTGCTGTGGCGTTGTCAGGCAATACCCTGGTAGTTGCTTCTGACCGACGTGATATTGTTAATGATATAGACACTGATGAGGGTGAGGTTTTTCTATATGACAACATCAATGACGATTGGAAACAGACAGATCGCATAACACCCGACATTATCACGGGTGTTAGCGTTCGCGAGGCCGGTGCCCAGTTTGGTTTCTCGGTCGCCATACAGGACAATACCCTGGTAATCGGCGAACTTCGGCGAGACACCAGCCCAGGTAGCATAGCAGATGCCGGCGCCGCGTACGTGTTTATGCGGAACGGCTCCGACTGGGATTTGGCGGGCGGTCAACAGCTTATCCCAACCACTTCCTCAACGGCGGGCGACCTCTTTGGTGCGGCCGTTGCAATTCATAATGGTGTTATTGCTGTCGGCGCCAATCAACGCGACCACAACGGCGCGACAAATTCCGGTGCCGTCTATACGTTTAAGCACAACGAAACCCAATGGCAGGAAGATGTGATTCTGGCCCCCGGGGTAGCCAATGAGGCCTTCGGCCAGGGATTGGCTATCTCAGACACTTCGGTTGTGGTTGGGGCCAAGACTGCGGGACGTGTCGTGATTTACGGGCCCGATGCCCCGTATGTAGAGCTCACGCAGCCATCATACATGGCGAGCAATGCCTACGAAGAGCCGATCACGGTAGAGGCGGTCATCAGCGACCCGCAGGGCAACTCAACCATATCAACAACATCTGTGTTGATAGATGGCGTTCCTTCTGGACTATTGTCGCCAATTACTGACACTGGCACATACCAGATTGAATTTTCCGGGGCTAGCGCTCTTTCCATAGGCAAACATAATATCGTGGTACGCGTGACAGACAGTAATGCGAATACGGTCGAGACTCAACCAACCGATATTTACGTTTACGCTCCGAATAATACATTGAGCGGTACCGACGGCGATAACATTGATGATGACAAAGAACTACTGTACTTCGGCAACCTCAACGAAGCCACGCAAGGGCAGACGAACGATATCAATAATGGCATCGACCCCACTGTAGGCTCCGGGGACCCCTATATCAGCACCGTTTTCCCGCGGGTCGGATCTACCGTCGCGGCGCCCATCGGTTACTTTGCTGACGATGACGGTGATCCAGACACAACAAACTCGGCACTCGCACTGGTGATTAACACCGCGAACCTCCCGACCGACCCAAACGACCGGAAGATCGAGATATTGGACCGTTTCGGAAACGATATAACTCTCTTTGCAGACATCATAAATAACGGCGCAGAGATCGCGATCAAGCAGTATTACGACGCCAACCACGACATCAATGAGTTGACCAGCAAGTACTTATCCGGAATAACACACCAGTACACCATTACGATAGATGACACCACCGATGGCGGTACAACACCAGAAAAAACATACACGATATTTTTCAGGGTTGACCCTACACTACCGGTTGTCACCGCCAAACCCAACGGACGGAGAGTCTCTGAAGAGAGTATCGAGGTCACGCTCACCGCCAACGAGGAGGTTCAGTGGATTGAGTATCAGATGGAAGGTGATAGTGACTCAACAAAAGTGACCGCCTCATCGGTGATACTACCTGCTTTCAACCAGTCAACCGTTCTAACTTTCCGTGCCAAGGACCTAGCCGGCAACCTCGGCCCCGAAACCACCGAGTACTACGCATTTGGTGATGAACTGGACCGTGTGACCGGATTCGTGGCCAGCTATGACCCAGCCAATAATGAGGTCGACCTCGCTTGGAACGAGTGGGCCCCACCTACGGGTGATGATACACCTATCGTCGGCTATCACATCTACCGTGCAATCAATCCGGTGGACGTCCGTCGTTTGCAGGAAAGTCTGGATAAGGGTTATCCGCCGCCTCACTACCTGCGGGTTACCGATAGTTCGACTGCTCCACAACATGAAACCACTCAATATACCGACGACGACCTGACCCCCGGTATAACCGCCTGGTACGGCGTTACCATCACCACCGCCGACGGCAACGAAAGCGTGATCTCTGACCTGACTCAAGCCACAACCGACCTTATTGGCTCCACGACAGATGTGGCTGTAGCGACCAAACGGGCGGCTCGTTGGCTGCTCGCCCAGCAGGCGGATGCCGGATACTGGGGCGAGGATCCCGACAACCGGATCATCGCTACCTCTCAGGCTCTCAATGCTCTGGGGCGGGTGAACGGATTCGCCGCGGAACACCAAGACGTGATCGAGCGAGGCCTGGCGTACCTGGCCGGCCACTTCGAGGACAACAACGACGCCATCGCCCGCGCCGCCGATACGCTACAGCGCTACGGACGCGATACCACAGGCCTACACGAACGACTTAAATGGAGAGCACTCAGAGAAAACGGAACCGAGGATATCCAGGGCTGGGGGCTGCAGCAACGTTATTACCCCGATCCCTTACACACCGCATTGGGCGCGATTGCCCGCCGGACATCTGGAACCAATGGCCAGTTGTTGGACGATATCGTCGGATTCCTAACCGATACAAGTCCCGCGACGACACTACTGTCTATTGTCGGAACCGAGCGGTACGGCTGGGCACCTCGCAACAAGGACAGTATTTACGTTTCGGCACTGGTCTATAGGGCGACGGACCAGCATCGTCCCATGACAACCCCCACGGCACACGACTGGATCTTTGGCCTTACACCAGAGCTCGGAGACGCCGTAGGGTCATACCGCAACAACATACTAGACACAGCGGCGGCTCTCTTATACCTCCCCGCTGATGAATCCACATCACCAAAGCGAAGCGAATCCATTTCTTATCTGGTATCGCAACAGGACGACAGCGGGAGTTGGAGTAACGACGTTTTCCTGACGGCGTTATGCCTGGAAGCCGTCACCGAAAAGAAGGCTTTACTCCTGCACGGTTCTAACCCCGTAAGCTCAAGTACAAATGCATTAAAGGCCGCGCTGGTCAAACGTGGTTTTGAGGTAGACCTGGTGGACACCACTTCAACAGTGGATCTGTCGCAGGCCGCCAACAGCCAACTTATCATCGTCGCCGGCGATACCGTCGCCGCCCCGGTCGGAGACGCCCTTCGGGGCGTCGGCGTACCAGTAATCGTCTGCACGTCGAACCTATACAGCGATATGGCGATGACGGGGTCGGGCATAAACGATACCGGAACTATAAGCAGCAACCAGATTGAAAACCTCCTCACAACACACCCGCTGGCGTCAGGCATTACCGGCCCGAATGTGACTGTGTTCACATCTAACAACACCATCTCTTGGGGCGTCCCTGTCAATGGCAGGCCTCCCATTTCATACCTGACCTCAAACGCTACGCATGCAACGGTCTTTATCTATGAAGTGAATGACCCGATGGCAGGCGGGTACCAAGCACCTGCCAGAAGAGTCGGCCTCTTTCTAGGTGAAGACGCAAACGAGCTTACAGACGAAGGCACCATGATCCTGGACGCCGCGATCGAGTGGGCGTCGACGCCCATGATGGAACCCTAATCGTTTGATAATTACGTCTTTTTTCTCGCACTCAAACTTCGCCACGACACCACAGGATGTGTGAATCATGATCAGGCCAGCCACGTTCGCAATCACTATTTCCCTGCTCTTTCACGCCTCTGCTCTGGGTCAGTTTATCGCACCCGAACTAACCACCGGAGACTTGACCGGCCCGGCGCCGGGATACGAGAACGCACTGAGTTCACAACAACTGATCGATTTTAATAACCTGATCAAGAACCCGGGGCTGGACGAAGACAATGACGGTGTGCCCGATCTCCAAGAGTTCCTGACGGGTGGCGACCATGTGAATCACGATGAGAACGCACCCGGCCGTATGGCGAATTTCAACCTCGCTCTGGCACTGGCCACGGATTGGATCACAACAGACGGATACGGCGGTAGCAGCGCTAACGATTTGCAAGAGCGTCTTGATCAGGTCTTTGGGGCCGGCGTGGCCACGCTCCCCCCCTATCTACCCGGTTTGTCGCCAACACTTGAAACACAGTTCCACAAAGAACTTACCGCATTAGCCAAAAAACTCGAATACGACCCGGTCAAAATCTACGAATGGGTCTACGCTAATATCGAGTTCGAAGATTACGCCTTATCCCATAAAGGCGCATTGGCAACCTATCGCACGCTGCGAGGCAACGAGTGGGACCAATGCAGCCTCCTGATCGCACTGCTGCGTATGTCTGGCGTGCCGGCACGATACGCGACCGGTGACACATATACACGCGTGGGAGGAACTATAAATTTTGACAAAGACATGGTCATGGTACAAGCCTGGCTGCCTGCCTCTCCATACAAAATACCGAACGACACTAATCTTGATTCTCCGAACCGCGCCTGGATAACCTTGGTGCCGTGGCAAAAAACTACGCGCACTGTAACAGAGGGTATTGATCTATTCCCGGTGAGTTCCAACGGCCTTGTCCTTGTACCAAACGAATTGGATATCACTTCTTCTCTTTTGATATCCAGATGGGAGTTTGAGTCCATTACCAACAGTACAATTGATGATATACAAGGGGGACACGACGCGACGGTTAGCGGGGCGGTTACTGCCGTAACTGACCCCGTTCGTCCGGGCAAAGTTGCACAGTTTAACCCAATCAATGGCTTAACTTATATAAAGATTAGCCCACATCCGGATATTAATACCACATCATTCACAAAACGCACGATCTCGCTATGGTTCAAAGACGATGCGGTGAGCAACCCCGCTATCGCCGAGGTGCTGTACTCACAAGGTATTGTTAAATCTGGCCTAAACATCTATCTATATGATGGTCGTGTCTACGCCGGAACCTACAATCATAATATTGCTCCCAATCTTGGACAGTGGGCTAGCCTGTCATACACCGATGTTGACCCCGATGGATGGCATCACGTCGTTGTTGTTTTGGATGCCGAGATACCATTCGTGTCCGGCAACAATAATCTACGGCTATATCTTGACGGGGTAACTAACACTGCCTCGGCGGCGGCCTCACATGTCGATCCAGATACCCTTGCAACACCTGAACTTAAGGAGCAGGCGCACATTGGCAACTCGCCGGCATCCATAAGAATGGCGGACAACCATCAACTCAGCTCGACCAGGTATTTCACCGGTCGCATCGACAGTGTCTCAATTTATGGCGGAGCATTATCAACCAATCAAGTCAACGAGATCTTTCAGGGTAACGAAGTAACGGCCCCACCAAAGTATCTGAATCCCAGCCTCACCGATGATTTTGACGCCCATACGCAAAAGACTTCCGTAGAATTCCTTGAAGACACGATACAGGGGCACTTGTCCAGCCACTATCCAGGTAAATCACTAAAGGATGTTCCCAAGCAGCAGGAAATATTGACGGTCCCGGGCGGATCAATTCCCACCACGGCCCCGTACGCATTAGGCGGGCTTGTGACCACATCCGGTCAAAATGAATTCATCGACGACATCGCCAAGACTCGGGACCCGGCGAGCCCCTTGGCGGATAGACGCTCCTGGTCAGAGATCGAAGTAACCAAGATTGTGCCCAACACAGTCACATTTCCCGGTATCGACGATAAATCGCTCAGCGGAACCCCCCCCGCATATGTGGGTGGTTTGTTTGGATATTGGCCAATGGATGGCCCCGGGGGAACCCATCCAGCATTGAGCCTCCCTGGTTATGCAGCTTATAGCTACGACGACCCCAAGAATTGGGTCGGGGTCGTGTCTAATGGAAATATGTGGTCGTCTTCGGGGGGACTGATCAACGGCGCGTTAATCTTTGATGGCACCAGCTATAAGGTTGATCTAGACGAAACAAGCATCGGTGTGGGCACACCGTTATCTGGCCATCAACCCATTGAAGAATACACGATCACGATGTGGATCAAGGTGGACCCCGCATTGCAGGACGGCGCATACGTCCTGTTCGAAGAGGGGGGCGACGAGGGCGGCATCGCACTTCGATTGCGACAGGATGTCGAATATTTCCCCGGCCCCAACCCACCGCCCCCCGATCGCACACTCTACCTGCAAGGCGCAGTCAAAACAGGCCCAAGCGCGACCCCAATTACAATCCAGGCCGGTGGGGCCAGCGTAGAGGCGCTTACAGATGGAAACTGGCATTTTGTGGCTTTTCTGTACAAACCGGGCACCTCAAACGGCTGGATGTCACTGTATCTGGATGGTGCCACAGTTCAGACCGAGAGCCAATTGACCACCGGGCAAATACAGGCACATAGTGGTTTAGCGGGTTTAGGTTATCGCAGGGGTACAGATGCCTTCAATGATTCTGAGCCCAATAACTATTTCAAGGGCATGATGGATGAGGTCCGTGTTTATCGTTACGCATTGACGACAACGCAAAGTGGTGACCTCGAGACCATCTATCAGGCAGGCCTCGACATCATTCAGCCACCGACCATTCTAACGGAGCGTTTGTATCTCCCACAGATCGCCGGCCGACGACTGATACTTGCTTCAACTCCTACCGGCATCCCCGATCCATACTCTCAAGAACGCCCTATTTTAAAGCTTGACGGGCAGATATTGAACAATGCTGGTGGCTACCAAGATGGCGTCTCCGTCATTTCTGGAGAGAGCAGCCCAGATAGACTAGAAATAGCCTACAGGCACCGCGGGCAAGATTGGCAAGAACGCCCCACCGTCCGTCCCGGCGCATTATTAAATATTACTTTAGATACACTCGGGGCCTCGGCCGGACGGATCGCCGAACTTAAAGCCGAATTGGCTGCGCTTGCAACGGATACCGCATTCGATTCAGAAGAACCCGAGGCGCAGGAAGCGTACCTGGGCAGGTTGGCAGCGATTCAGTCGGAAACCTACAACTACAGGTCCGCGGATGCCGCCAGGCGGGTGGATGAGCTACTTAACATCCGGCGTATACAGCATGTCTATGCGGCGGTTAATGAGCCGGACAGCGATCCGGTTGTCACAACAAATACCAGTGTAAATCTTGTTAGTCAGTTTAATATGCTCTGGACCTATCCCGGACAAGCCAGCAGCCTCCCGGGCCTTACAAGTGAAGGCAGTTCACACCTCGTCCTCGCCGCTTGGCGGAATGACAATGTCCACACCCAAGGCTATGCCTTAAAACAATACGGAACCACCAATAACTACGTTGTGGCACCGGCCACGTTACCATTCAGTCAGTTCGCGCGATTAGTTGCGGGGCATACACGTTCTTATCTCGAATCCCGTATTTTTGAGGACTGGCAAGGCACCCCGGCCCTTAGCACCATCGGCGGTATCTTTGCCGCCATCGAATCGTCGCCCCAGATTCAGGTCGCGGTCTTTGCACCAGGCACTTCTCCTGCCTCAATACAAAGCGAACTGGCCAATAGCAGTGTACCGCTTAGCCAGGCCACCATCGACCAGATCATTTCGGATGTGACCGCCGGTGCAACCGTAACCGTGCCCATCAGCCCTGTCGCAATTAAAGACGACGCTAACAACACTCTTGTAGAATCCGACGTCCGTATCGTCGAGAGCAGCGACGGCAGCATACTCTGGGCTTTCGGGCAATTTGCCGGCGGCCAGAGCGGGAACGATATTAACTATAATCAATTTAACCTCACTGCGCCAGTCAACCAGGCTCTGTATACGCCAAATCACACGGCAGACACATCGATTTTTGGGGCTCAGACATTTGATTTTAATTCGATAACAGTCTCCAACAATGCCAACCCGCTATTAACCAATGCAATGGAAACAGCGGTCGGAGACCCTGTCAATCCGGTAACGGGCGAGTTTTACCTGGAAGAGCCGGCAGATTTATCGATCAAGTCACTTGGCTTTGCGCTGGAAATCAAGCGACGCTACGGAAGCCAGCTTATTTACAACGGGCCATTCGGCTTTGGCTGGGGATGGAATCATGGCGAGACACTACTTTCAGCAACCAAAGATGGCGAACAAATACTTATTTATTCTGACGCAAACCGTAAACCCGCCGAGATTATCGATCATATGGATGGTTCTTACACCTACCCCCCGGGAACCACTTTCAACATAGAGAAGATTGAATCGGGAGGAACGATACAAAAGTACCTAATACATTTTAAAGACGGGCGTAAAACAGAATTCACAGACAAAGGCCTGCTTAAAGTCAAGTACGATTCGATTGAAGATAACACCCTAACTTTTAACTACGAAGACCCGATCCACAAATCACGTATTACATCAATTAGCGATACACTTAAACGCAATCTAACGTTTACTTACAATAATAACGGCAAAGTGACTGCCGTGACTGATTTTACGGGGCGATCTGTACGCTACGGTTATGACGGCGACGACTTGGTCTGGTTCGAAGATATGGAAGGCAACGTGTACCGTTACACATATCTTAAAAACCAAGTACTCCCAATCAATAATCACAATCTAACCAGGCAGACTCTCCCGAACGGCGATTATTTGGATATTCATTATTACAAAAATGATACCGTTTCTCACCATACAAACAGCAATAACGATACGTTTCATTTTCAGTACAGTTGGGTCAATCGCTACGCAGAAACTTGGAATGAATCCGGCTATTACCGCAAATTGTTCTGGAACAAAAACTGGGACGTCATCCGAATCCTGACCGAGGATAAGGCCGTTGAGCACAACGAATACGACGATAACCACAACCTGATCGCACAGACCGACGGCAACGGTAACCGGACCGTTTTCCAATACGACAACAACCGCAACCTCGTTTCCGTCACAAACCCGGAAGGAGAGACGCAGGCATTCGAATATAATAGCAAGCGCCGGGTGACCAAGGCCTATGTACAAGATGGGCCCATTACAGAGGACGTTCTGGACCCAGGCAATTTTTACATAGATGTCATTGAGACGGAATCAGTCTATGACACGGTCGCCACGAACACCCTTCTAAAAGAGCAACATACGGCCACCAAATCTCATCGTATGGCCGTAACTGTTAACGGCGTACCGATCCTAGCTAATCACAAGCCACAGCTATCGCAATCCAATAACATCACTGCTCCTGTTAAGCACGTTACTCTGTTTGACTACGACACTAAGGGCAATTTAGTAAAAGTGACGGAAGAGGTGCGCTCATTTGATGGGAGCGGCGAGACGCTTGATAATGAAATCACCGAACACATTTACGATGTTCTAGGCCTGAACCGCGTCCGGACCAAAGACGCCCTGGAACGGTTCACGAACTTCACCTACGACGATCTTGGTCGTGTGATTACCGTAACCGACCCCGCCGATTTCACGACACAGGTCGAGTACGACGCCTACGGCCAGCCGACCAGAACAGTGAACAGCGTCGGCGGCGTGACGCTCAACGAGTACGATGAAAACCGCAGGCTTGTGAAAACAACTAATGCCGAGGGCGCAGTGTCCGAGGTCATTTATGGCACACCGTTCTACGGCCGGAACTTCGAACGGGTCACCGTGGAAACTGATCCTCTAGGGTACACAACTCGGCACGAGTATGACGCGGTAGGCGACCGCATCGCCACGACCGACGCCAACGGCAACGCTACACGCTTCAAGTACGACGAACTGAATCGCCTGATCGAAGCCACCGACGCGCTGGGAAACGTCACCCGCAACCGTTACGACGGAGCCGGCAACCTGATTGAAACGACCGACGCGGATGAAAATGTTGTGCGGTTCAGCTATGACAAAGCCAATCGGATGGTACGTCGCCGTGAGATGTGGCGAGAACAACGCGCGGTGGAGTTCGAGTACGACGAGCGCGGGAATCTCACCAAGGAGAAGCGGGGCTACTACTACCACGAGGTTTCAGCAAATAACTGGCAGATCGTTGATGGCACCGATGCCAATCCTGTCCTGCAAGAACCCATTGTCGTCGAGCATGAGTACGACAAGCGCAACCGCCGGACGGAGACCACCCGTTACTACGTCGATGAGACTGGCCACGCGGGTGACCGCATCACAGAGCTCAAATACGACTCCATTGGTAGGCTGTGCGTGCAGATCGAGTCAGGCCCCACGGCAGTCGATGGGACAGGCGCCCCGATCGCACCAGACGAACTCCGCAAGACCGAGTTCACTTACGACAAAGCCGGCAATATTACCGACCAGAAGGTGTTCGCATGGGACCCGAACGCGATCCCTGATCCCGACTGGGAGCCCAACCCGGCTAGCCACATCCAGCACGATTATGACGATCGCAACCTGCTGCAGGCGACGATGGTTATTGATATCGACGACCCCGGCTACCCGACCGCCGAAAACGCTTACCGTCAGACCGATTACACCTACGACGGGAACGGCCGGCAGAAGACCGCCACCATCGATGTCGGCGGAACCGACAGGATCACGGAAACCGAATACGACGCGGTCGGCAATGTTGTCCGTACACGAACGCGGGCCGGCGGCACTGTCATCAACGCTAACGAGTTCACCTACAACGCCCGAAACGAGTTGGTCACATCGACCAACGCCCTGGGGCACACCCAGTCATTCACCTACGACGGCAATGGGAACCAGGTCACATCGACTGATGAGGAAGGATCCACATCCCGTGTATTCTACGACGCGCTAAATCGTCAAGTGGCCGTACAGGACGCGCTGGGGTACACCACCACCTTCGAATACGACGACCTGGGTAACCTCACCGCCACCACCACGCCACTGGGTGAGCGCACGACAAGCAAATACAACGAGAACAAGGAACTAATCGAGCAGGCCAGCCCGCTCCAGACTTCCAATGCTTACGTCGAAGATGGCATCATCCCGGTCGAATTCATTTACGACGAGTACGGCCGGCTGATTCGCACCTTCGACGCCCGTCCCGACGGTGCCACCGGTTTCATGCAGAGCGAGATCACTTACAACAATTTTGATGAACCTATCAAAGTCGTACAAGAGGTCACACCGCTTGGCGGATCGCTGACCACCCCCACTACCATCACCGGCTATGACGGCCTGGGCAGGGTCCTCCTCGTCAAAGACGCCTTAGGAAATAAAACCACCAGCGAATACGACGTGCTGGGCCGCGTCCTGAAGCTGACCCAGGCGGTTGGCACAGCGGATGAAACCGTCAGCGAGTACCGCTACGACCCCGCGGGCAACCGTGTAACGGAGGTGCGCGCGTCCAACGGCGTCCCCAATACCACGGACGACGACGAAACCAACACCACGTTCGACTACGACGAACTGAACCGGCTGATTGCAACCACCGTGACGGACCACCCCGTCACCCCGTCGGAGGTCCTGACCAGCACCGTCACCTACGACGACGCCAACCGAACGGTCACGACCGAGGACCCGTTCGGCGTCACCCAGACCACCGTTTCGGACCTCGCGGGGCGGCGGGTTTCGCGGGCCACCGGCGGGATCGTGTCGTCCACCTGGGAGTATGACCGCCGCGGCCTGGTCATCCGGTCCGACACGCCCGACGACGCGGCGACGGTCTTCGAGTACGACGCCCGCGGGCAACTCGTTAGACAGATCGAAGCCCCCGGCTCGGCGGTCGAGGCGGTCACCCGCTTCAAGTACGACGCCAACGGCCGACAGACCCGCGTTACCGACCCCCTCGGCTACGTCACGCAGACCGACTACGACGCCGCCGGACGCATGGTGCGCACGGTCGAGGCCCTGGGCACCGCCGACGAGGCCATCACCAAGTTCCACTACGACGCCAACGGCAACCTGCTGAGCGTCATCGACGCCAACCATATCAGCGATTTTGGTAAACACCGCGTCGAAATCACCGCCGAAGAGTTCCAGAACGAAGCGGTGCGGTACGTCTACGACGAGTTGAATCGGCTGACGCGTACCTACGACGCCGGCAGCCGCACTAACCTTGGCGACCGCTCCGTCGAGACGGTCAAGTACGACGATAACGGCAACGCCGTCGAAACAACGTTACGCAATGTAACCGTAAGCCCTCCCCCGGACCGTGTTATCGTCCGCAAGTTCGACAAGCTGGACCGTGTAGTGGAAGTGCGTGATGGCAGCCTCACCGGCCCCATCCTCCAGACCTTCGCCTACGACAAACAGTCCCGCATCAAGACCGCCAGCGATACCAATATCGACCTCGATTCCGTGGCCCCAAGTACCGCGGTCACCTATACCGTCGAATACACCTACGACTTCGCCGGACGGACCAAGAAAGAACAGGGCTACGACAGCACCACACTGGCCGGCGCTCAACACGGCCACGCGGTCGAACACATTTACACCGGGATCAACGCCGGCGGCGTCAGCCTCGAAACCGCGAAAAAGTATTACGCCAATACCAAGGCTGCGCCGACCACGGCCCAACGCACCTTCACTTACGAACGCAACATGCGTGGCCTGCTCGGGTCCGTCAAATCAGGGCCGACCGCCTCCGTGGTCGAATCCACCTACACCTACGGCGACAACGCCCGCCTTACCTCGATGGACATGGCCGGCGGCGATGTCACGCTCGGCCTGGTTTACGATGCACGCGGCCGGGAATCCAAGCGGACCTACACCGCCACCGGCTCCCTGCCCACGCCCTACACCCAGACCACAACCTACGACGCCGCGAGCAACGTTAAGAATGAAGCTATCACTGACCACTACCCCGGTTACTCGCCCTCGGCCAATCACAACTATACCTACGACGCCCAGCACCGCCTGACCGGGGACGACGAGACCATCCACCCGTGGCCGGCCTCGACCTGGACCTATGACGCCGTCGGCAACTGGGAAACCACCAACCAGAACCTCACAACGGCTTCCGCCGTAGACCTCACCGCCAACGACGACAACGAGTACACCGGCGTCGACGGCGTCCCGCACACCCACGACGCCCGGGGCAACCTGATCCACGTCGGCGACCCCGCCGCGCCCGCCGACGGCGACCGCCGCTACGCCTACGACTGGAACAACCGCCTGATCCGCGCCGAGGTGTATAACACCTCCGGGGGCTGGGCCGTGCAGGGCGACTACCAGTACGACGCCCGCAACCGACGCACCAGCAAGAAGGCCGGCGCCTACCTCACCGTCTTCGCCTACGACGGATCACGCGTCGTCTTCGAACTGCGTGGCACCACCCCCGCCAACGCAACGCTCACACGCAGCTACGCCTACAACGCCTACGTCGATTCACCCCTGTTGATGATCGACGAGGACGGCAGCGCCGGCACCGGCGCCGGCAGGAAGTTCCACTACCTCCACGACCGCCGCCACAGCGTCGTCGCGCTCACCGACGGCGCCGGCGGCGTCTTCGAGCAGTACCGCTACTCGGCCTTCGGACGCTGGACCGTCGCCCGCGGGCCCGCCGGCTTCGCCACGCCGGTCTACCACCAGTCCCCCGCCCAGAACCCCTACGGCTACACCGGCCGACGCTACGACGCCGAGACCGCCACCGCCAACGGCAGCGGTTCCGGGGGCGGCGACGGCCTCTGGCACTACCGCAACCGCACGTATTCCGCCACACTCGGCCGCTTCCTCCAACGCGACCCCGCAGGCTACATCGACGGGTACAACCTGTATGCCTACGTGCGCAACAACCCGATGGGGTTCGTCGATGCGTTCGGGCTGAGCAGGTTGTTCGCCAGCTCGTCGCCGTTCGCGGATGTCAACGTGAATTTCACGGGGCTGCCTGGCTCATCGTACCAATCGTCTCACCGAGATCAGCTACGCCTGTTTGATCAAGCCAACGTTGAAGGTTTTTGGCGGCAGCAAAACCAACTGGTATCAGAAGGCAACGCCTTCTGGCGGCCGCAGCAGACTATCTCCGGAGTTTTGGCTGATGAGTTCCGTTTTCAAGCTGACATGATCAGGAATAATTTCGATGATGCAAACAGAATGCTCATAAATGCGATTGCCACAACCGCGGGCGCCGCTGCGGATTTCAGCTATCAGACTTACGGTGGGATATCCGACGGTCAGGTGCCATCGTGGTACTATCAACACCCCCAGCCAGATAGTCAATCAGGCGCATACGGCCGTAGGTTTGGACGGGGCCTATCAGTCGTTATAAGTGCGGCAGAGACGGCGGGAGGAGCCGTTACGTTTGTGGGGGGTCTTGGAGGCACCTTACTCTCTCCAGCCACCGGGCCGGCAGCGGTGTTCGCCACACCAGCGACCGCGACGGTGATGGTAACCGGGGCGGCGGTGACGGCACAAGGCGTAACAAGTTTTAACAGGTACCTAAATCTGCCGCCTGTCAATGTGCCTAATACGAATGTATCATATCAAGCTAAGTCCTCGAATAGCGGGGGCGCGACAGGACAAGGAAATCAACTCTCTGGTGGACCAACAGGAAGTTCAGGAAGCGTGGGGCAGACATTAGGGAAAAATCCTAATTCTGCAACTTTAGCTGAAAACATGAACCAAGCTGGTATTACTCGACCAAACAACTCAGCAGCGCATCATATTGTTGCAGGAAATGACCGACGAGCAGCCCGAGCACGCGGAATTCTGCAACGTGAAGGAATCGACATTAATGATGCTACTAACGGTGTATTCCTGCCGCAAAATTCTAAATTCGCCAGCCCACCAGCGTCCACCCACTCAAGCCTCCACACGAATAGGTATTATGAAGAGCTAAATAAGCGTTTAGAGAATGCTTCGCCAGGCGAAGTTCACGATACTTTGAGACAGATCGCAGATGAATTGGAGGCCGGGACTTTCCCGCACTGACCATGAGAATCTATGAAGTTCGACATGATGTGGAGAAGTATCAAAGTGTGTCATTTTGTGATGAAAAGCTGTGGGCATCGGATATGTTTCCTTTTGATTGCTATCCGCCTAAGGGGGACGCATGGCGGGTGCAAGAGGTCTATGTATTAAATCCCAAGCTGCGTTCGGGAGACTTCACCTATTTGTGCTCGGGAGTTTTGGTATTCAGGGAAACAGCTTTGAATGCTTTACTGGATTTATTTGAGATGTCGGGAGAAATACTACCGCTTCATGTAGAGGGATCTAATGAACAATTATATCTCCACAATGTACTTGAATGTCCAAACGCGCTTGATCAGCAGAAAACAGAATGGCATACGTCGTCGACTTCAGGTAAACGCCTTTCAATCAAGCGGCATGTGCTTCACAAAAACCGACTCTTTGAATCTCCTCTATTCAAGGTACCCGAATCTTGCCGTGCGAGTGTATTAACGTTCTCAGGAATGAAAGATGCTCGCGACGAGTTCAAGTCTCGTTATGAGGAAGCAGGGCTAACTGGGCTGTATTTCATTGAAGAATGTGTACTATAGGGTACGCTGAAGTGGTCCACAAGCGAGTTCGGCGAAAATCCGCAGCCACCCGGGGCCGGTTCAAAATGTCGGGCACTGCCCATTTTTCCCTTATTTCATGCTGCTTTCCGCTCGTAATGACTCAACAGCCCGCCCAACAACGCGTGCCTCTTGACAGGCCCGACCTCCCCGGTTGGCGGCGGGGATTCGGTCGCGCGGATCGGATCGTGGCTCATGGTCAACGGCCGGTTGTCCTTGCCTTGGTGCGGGCGAAGCTCATTATAATAGTTGGTGTAGGCCTGCACGATGTGGTCGAGATGCCGAAGGCTGAAGCAGAAGAAGTGGTTCAGGCACTCGCGTTTAAGTGTGCCAATCCACGATTCGGCGAAGCAATTCGCGACCGGAGCCTGGAACGGCGTCTTGACGACCTGTTCGCCCACACTTCGGAAGTGTTCGTCGAAAGCTTCGGTGAACTTCATGTCACGGTCGTGGATCAGGAAGCGAAGCTCCAGGTTTTCATCCTCCAGCCACATCGTCACGTTGCGCGCCTGCTGTTGGACCCATTCCCCCGTCGGGTGGTAAGTACCCGGGCTGACGAACACCTTCCGGCTGCCCAGATGAATAAACATCAACCCGTAAGCGACACGCTTGCCAAACGGCGTCCAGACGTTCTTGCAGAAGAAGTCGCAGGCCACCATCGTGTTCAGGTGCATATCGACGAAGGTTCGCCACGGCGTGGTCACGCCCTTGGGGGCACGCCGGTCCGGGTCGGGCAGCACCCCTTCATCGACCAGCACCCGCCGCACCGTGCTGCGGCTGGAAGGCAGCGCCAATTTCTTCAACTCGCCCACGATCCGCCGGACGCCCCAGCCCGTGTTCTCCCGGGACAGCCGGAGGATCAACGCGCGGAGCGAAGGGGGAACCACGCGGCGGCGGCCGACGCGCCCGGGCGCTTGATCGGCGGCCTTCTCCCGCAACCACCGCTTGTACGTCTTGACATCGACGATTCCGATGAGATCATCAATGTTATGCCCCATCGCTGCACCCAGTTTCAGCAGCCTCGCCCGCTCCTCCGGCGTCAGGATCACCCGGTTGCCGGGGACCTTCTGTCGCAGCAGCTCGACCTGAGCCTGCAGGAACCGAATCCGCGCCTCGCGCCGGGCCGAACAGTCCTCGGCGAACATCATCAGCAACACCATCAACCAGCGTGGGAGCACTTGTCCGCCCTCCGGTCCAAACGTCGTAAGTCCAGTATTGGTAACAGCCCGACATTATGGACCATCCCCGGCGGATTGCCAGTCGATACCGAATCGCATCGCCCCCTTCGCCAGCCCAATCGCCCGACAGGTTGCCGGCTCGGTACCCCCGATTCGCCCTAAAAAAATCTGAAATCCAGCGGGCCAGCACCACAAAATAAACATACCCGGCTTGCTGAAGAGGGTTTGGACCACTCTACAAAGCCCGCACCGACGCGGTGATCTTCCGCGGCCGGCCGACTCGGCCAGGCACCCGCCCCTGCTGCTCCCGCAGCCACCGCTTGTAGGTCTTGACACTCACGATCCCGATGAGATCATCGACACGATGACCGATTTGTTCGCCCAACCGAAGCAGCCGTTTGCATTCCTCCGGCGGCAGGATCACCCGGTTGCCGGGGTCTTTGTTTTTTATACATTTCCAGTTGCATCTTCAGGAACCGGATCTTCGCATCCCGCCGTGTAGACCAGGCCTCGGTGATGAGCATCAGCGGCACGATCAGCCAATTCGACAACATCTTCCCCACCTCCGTAAGTCCTGTGCCGGCAAGGGCCCGACATTATGGACCACCCCCGCGGGACTGCCGGTTAATACGGATTCGCCCCGCGCTCGGCGCCAACCCGATCGCCCGGCAGGTCCCCGCCGAGGCGCCCCCGATACACCTTAAAAAAATCTGAAATCCGGCGGGCCAGCACCACAAAAAAATCATACCCGACTTACCGAAGAGGGTTTGGACCACTCTAGTAGTTCCTGGACGCATCGGCGGGTGATAGTGTGGCAACTGACACGGATCGCCGTGCGTTTTTTGATCGCCGACGGCTATCAGCGATCACTCTTTCCTCACCAATGGTAACCTCCGCCTCAACCGCGGCCCGGCTCGCAGACGCCGGCTGTTCCTGTGTTGTAACTTCGACGGCCGGCTGACTGCCGGACGATTGCTCGACAAACAGGGCGGACGCCCCGGCCGATGCGGGCGTGCCGGCGTTCCAGTTGCCCAGGACCGTGTTCAGGTCTTCGATGCCGACGAATCCGTCGCCCGAGGGATCGCCGTCCGGCAGACTGCCCGCGGGCACGCTCGTGTTCCAATGACCCAGGACGATGTTCAGGTCGCCGATGCCGACGAATCCGTCGCCGTCCAGGTCGCCCGGAAGCAACGCGGCGCGGTCGATATCCAACAGGTATTCCCCGGTACCGGTCGCAGACAACACCTCAATGGTATATACGCCACCGACCGTTGCGGTGAATGTAAGCATCGCGTTCCTGCCGTCGGACGCGCCGTTATCGTCGAACGCGACCTCGACGCCGTTGGGATCAAACACCCGGATCGCGGGGTCGAGACTGTTCAACGGCATCCCCCCTGAGTGGTCGAACGGTGTGTCGCTCGTGAGCGTGACCATTTCACCGGCTTGGAGGGTGAGGGTATAACGGTCGATGTCGGGCTCGACCGATCCGGGTACGACGCCGTCACCGCCGAGGGTATATATGCTAGATGTGCCGGGGCTGACAACCTGAACCAGTACCCCTGTGTCGGGATCGTAAACTTCGATGCCGCCCGTCCTGGAACCGGTGACGTATAGGTGCCCATCCACAAAAGCCAAACTTGAGGCGAACGGCGTCGTGGAGGTGAATGAATTAAGCACCCCGCCGGTCGCGGCGTCGATCTCGTAGATCGACGTGTAGGTCTGGCCGACGGTGTCCGCGACGAATATCGATCCCCTCGGCCCGGCCCCGACCAAAGCATCCGCATAGATCCCGATGGGTAGTTCGCGGATGATCGCGCCGGTTTCTGGATCAAGGAATGTCAGGTTGGTGCTCTTGCTAAGCGTGACGACTTGGCCGAGGTAGGTCGCGATGTCATAACCCGACCCGATCTGCGGCCTGAAGTAGCTGAGGATCTCGCCCGTGTCCGGCGACAGCGCGAAGATCTGGCCACCCGACGCGCCCGGGAAGCCGCCCGTGACGAACAATGTCTGGCCGTCGTATGCCAGGTCGGACTCACTGATATTCAGGCCCTGGCCGGCCCCGGGGACGAAGCTGTTAATGATAGAGAACGTCTGGGGGTCCAGTTCCAAAACGGACGGGATATTTCCAACGCGCGTGAGTGCGAACAATCGCTCGGCCCCCGGGGCCTGGAGGAAGCCCAGGGCCGCGCCGGCGTCATCCAGAGCGGCGAGCGGATCGGTCGGGGTATTGTTAGGCTCAAAATCGGATGCCGCGCCGCGGATAACACTTAGCCGGTAATCCGTTTCCGCCGGGACATGGGCGCGGACGATGTATCGGCCGGTCGCCGGGGCGATGAAGTCACGGAGCGTCTGGTCAAATAGAGCGCTGTCATCAACCCCTTGGGCGACACTCAAACCCGTCGACACGTCGATCAGCTCAAACGAGAACAGGTCCGCATCGCTGTCAATGAATACCGAGACGGCCTGCCCGGCCAGGAGGTCCAACGCGTATTCATCCACCGGCACCGGCGGCGCGCCGGGGTAGTCAAGCGAGAGCGTGACGAAAGTATCCGCATAATTCCCGACCATCGCGGAGGGCGTGACGGTAAAGCTGATCGTGCCGTTGGTCGCCATCTCGGCGAGGTCGGCCTGCGGGATGGTGAGTGTGGCGGTGACGATCGTGTTGTCGCCGCCGTCGTCCACGAAGAGGTCTGTGATGAGCAGGCCCTCCCCGTTGAGCGTGATGAACTCGTCGACCGCGTCCAGGTCGCCCCGTGCGGTGATGGTCAGCGTGCCGTCCCCGGTCGGGGTGGTCATGTCGGTGAAATTAAAATTCATCGTGTTGGGCGCGAAGAGCTTGTCGAGCACGGTCAATTCGCGAGCGGGCTGGCCGGCACTCAGGATGTTGGCGACGCTGACATCGGTGCCCGGAAGGTTGACGAATGCGCTACCGAGGTCCGCCGCCGTTTCACCCGCAGCCGGGGCCAACCCTGATTCCGCGGCCGCGTTGAGATAGACCTCAAGGCTGTAATACGTCGAGGCATCGCCGCTGACGGTGAGGATGACGTCCTGAGCCGGGCCGCTGTATGGCAACGTCAGAACAACCGGGCCGCCCGGTGCCGACGAGACGGCTTGAACGCCCAACGCCGACAACATCAGGTTTGTATTGCTGAACGCGTCCGTGGTCGAGAGCACCGCGGTCAGTATCTGACCGGGTTGCATGAACACACTGAACGGGTCTGTGTCACCCGACCCGTACAGGTTGCCTGAGTTGTACCGGCTGGCCGACAATAACGAGCCATACGGCAACAACCGCTGCGGTTTCCCGATCGGGGTAGGCGTGATCCGGTCCACGGCAAAATCAATCACGAAGTCGCCGCCGGGTATCCCGTCGCCGGAGGTTTCAAATGGCGTGGGGCTTTCGGGAATTTCACCGTCAAGCGGATTGCCCGCAAGATCGCGGAACGCGGACGTGCTGCTGTAGAGCGTCAGCCGGTAATCACCCTCATCAATCGCGTTGAAGACCAGCGTCACTTCGTAGTTTATCGGGTCATACACGAACGATTCGATCGGCTTGACCACCATGTCAACCGGGCCGCGCAGCTGGGCATCATTGATGTTCAAAACGTCTTCAGCTAACGCCTCGTTAAACCGTATGGTGACGGTCCGTTTCGCCGGCTCCAACAGGTCGCCGGGCATAAGCGAAGTGCTGACCACATACGGGCCTTGCGTGTCGATGTTGACTTGAAGTGTAAAGGGTTCCAGCGGCGCACCCGACAGGCTGCTGATCGCGCCGGCCGCGATATGGTACTGATACACACCCTCCCCCAGGCCAACGGGCAGGTCGAAAACCAACGTATCCGCATCCACCAGCGTGACCGCCGTGGCCGCGATACCGTTGACGGTCAGGTCCGCCGCGTCAATCGTGTCGATCCTGGCCGGGGCGCTGAGGTCGACCGTCAGTTGCGTCGGCTTCGCATTTAGTGTCGCGCCGTCGGTCAGGCTGCTGGAAACAACCTCGAACGCGGGGTCATCGCCGGTCTGGCCGGTCACATTCAGGGTATACCCGCCGGTGGTCTGTGATTCGGACAGCACTTTGATGGTGTAGGTCCCGGTCTGTGTGGCCGTGTGGTTTAATAGCGCGTTCAGGCCGACGCCCCCACTACCACCTTCGATCTGCAGGTACCCGTCGGGGCCGCGCAATTCCAGGAACGTGTCCAACATGTTCGCGGCCACCAGCGGGTCAAACCCGGGGGTCTCGGTCCAGATGACCAAGTTATCGCCGACGTTGGCGCGGAACGAGAACGTATCGGTGTCCGTGCCCGAATCAATAGCGCCGACGGCTTTGCCGGACGGGATATCCAGGATGGTCGAAGCGCTGACAGGTTCCGGCGAGAAGGTCGCGTCACGGGTGGCAACCAGGCTGTATTCGCCGCTGCCGCGCGGCACCCGGATGTAATAACTACCCGCGGCCGGCGCCCTGAACCCGCTGATCACGGACGAAGCGTCGACCCAATCACCCGATCCGACCGTCAATAGTGCGC
The DNA here is from genome assembly GCA_041402025.1 of Phycisphaerales bacterium. Lineage (GTDB taxonomy): Bacteria > Planctomycetota > Phycisphaerae > Phycisphaerales > Phycisphaeraceae > JAJRRS01. Next base: position 48,135 of record JAWKTA010000029.1, read on the forward strand.
CGCCTGCGTCGAAAAGCTCGACCTGCGGCTTGCCGAATACGCTCTCTTGGCCCGCGAGCGTCACGCTTAACCACTCGTCCTGCTCCAGATCGACACGGTAATAATCGGACATTACCGGCGAGACGGGCAGGCCGGTGATGAGGATGTCGTCGTAGCCCCGGCCGTCACTGGAACGCGGGTCGTCATCGTACTGCTGGAATTTGATCTTGAAATTGGGCCCCAGCGCCATGCCCGCGCTCTGCGCTACGTCGAGCAGGTTGACCGAGAACGGCGTCCAGACACCGGACGAGGTGTTCGGGGCGCTGAGGATGGTCCGCCAGGTCACGCCGTCATCGCTGATCGCCACCCCGTCGCCGTTGTAGCTGCCGGTGAATGTGGTTGGCAGCGAGTGGGACTCATCGTTCCACTCGGCGTGCGCGAACGACAGCACCGCGTCTTCCATCCCGGAGAGGTTGACCGTCCAGACCGCTTCGTTGAGGACAAAACCCGAGGAAGATGACGAGGTATCCATCACCAACGCGCGGCTGCCGTCCGCCGCGCCGGCGGCGGTGGTGACCTGGATACGGCTGTATTGCGTGGTGCCGCTTGAGCTGGTCGTCCACGCCGGGCCCAGCGAGCCGGTCTCGAACGATTCCGCGATCTCGCTGACGACGACGGCGTTATCGCCGACCACCACCGCCTGCTCGACGCCGTTGCCTAGTGGGAAGAACGCCGAGCCAAGGTCTTGCGCGCTGGCGATGTCGTCATTGCTCGGGCCGCCGACGGCTTCCGCCTCGTTGACCGCGTTCACCAGGACGCTGCCGGTGTATGGCAATAGTCCGGGAAACGCAAGGTACGTCGCGCGGACGAGCAGGGTGTAGGTGCCGCTCTGATCGATGGGCACGGCATTGAGTAGCGCCGGCCCCCCCGAACTCGACGCGACCACCGCCCCGATCGGGTCCAGCAACTCGACCTCGGTCTCAACCAAACTGGTATTGCTGGTCATACTGACCGTGAAGTCCTGGCCGGCGACGAGATCAAGCATGTACCGCGTTTCATCGCCGACGAAACCCGGGGTGTCCGTAAAGCTGCCCTGGTAGGCGAAACTGGCCCCCGGCTCGATCGGCGTTTCCGTCAACGTAAGCGGCTGCGAAGTACCGTCCTCGACCATGAAATTGACGATGAAATCCCCCCGCGCTGCCGTTGCCGCTGGGCACGGTGGTCAGGGAGTTTATCTCGCCATCAAAATAGTTGCCGGCCAAATCCGTCAGGAAATTATCCGCAAACCAAGTGATGGAAAAGTTATTCGGCCCCTCGGTCAGGCCGGCATAGGTGACAGTCAATTCATTGGTCAATTCGTTGTAGCTCACAGCAGCTTTTCGACCGTCGTGGTATTCAGCCGGGTATAGGCCCCGGTTGCCAGGGTGGGCTGGGCCATCGGCTCGCTGAACTTCACGGTGATCGTGACATCGCCCTCCGGTAAAACGTCGCCCAGGTGCAGCGAAGACTCAATAATGGTTGGTGGGGTGATATCCAGGGTGAACTGAGTGGTATAGGGCGCATTCGTATCGGCTTGGAGATCACTAAAAGAACCGCCTGTGAGAGTGATCGTATTCGTGCCTTCTACTACTTCGGCGATGGGCAGATTGAAACAGGCGGTCTTGCCGTCGCTTAGTACTGAAACCGAGGTGGCGGCAACGCCATTGAGCGTCAGGGCGCCTGACTGGAGGCTGGCAGCAGGATAGGTTCATCCAGTTTCAGGTCGATCGTGGTGGGTTTTGACTTCAGCAATGCGCCGTCCGCGATGCTCGATTGTTGCACCTCAAATGGATCGACCATCGTGCCGGTGTAGCCCGATGCCGCTAAGGTGGCCGTCCCGGTTTGTCCAGGGCCGAAACCATGATGGTATAAATCCCGGACGCCGACGCGGTGTGAGCGATCCGCCACATTTCGGCCGTCCGCCGCGTTATCGTCAAAGGCAACCTGAGCGCGCTTGAGTCGTAAAGCGTGAGATACGGATCGAGCGTGTTCAGCCGGATACGCCGTCGTCGGGGTCGCCGTCTCAAACACCATCAGGTCCCCGGCCGTAACCGGTACCGTGTAATAATCCGGGCCGTTGCTGTCTTCCAACGCGAAAACCACCGCGCCCGTCCGGTCCATCCGCTGTGCCAGTGCGATCGACTCGTTTGGCATTGTTGTCGATGGACCCATCAAGCTCGATCGACAACAGGTAATCATCCATGCCCTGTGTGACCGCGATCGCATATTCGCCGGCCGATGGGGCCTTGAAATCATAAAGCCCCGCGATCCCGCTTGAGGATGTAACCTGACTCGGTGTCAACAGCGTGCCCGCAGGGTCATAGAGCCTGAACGCGACCGGGTCCCCGTTGGGATCGTTCAGTTGGATGCTTGCGACCTGCTCGGCATCAAGCGTGAACTTGTAGTAGTCGTACAACGGGGAGGGGAACACGTGGTCCGCATCGCTGCTGATCACGATATTGTCGTAGCCGCGCCCTTCGCTGGTGATCGGGTAGTTGTCGTACTGTTGGAACTTAATCTGGAACCCCGGGCCGAGCGTCATACCCGCGGCGGCGGCGGCAGCGGACAGGTCGATCTGCGTGCTCTCCCAGACCGGTGAGGCGGTGTACCAGGCGTTCTGGACGGTGTACCAGTTGACGCCGTCATCGCTGATCGACACCCCGTCGCCGTTACGGCTGCCGGTATAGGTCGTGGGTAGGGTGTTCGAGCCCTCCGACCAAGTGATCCGGTCAAACGACAGCGTCAGTTCTCGATCGCTCGGCAGGTCGACCGTCCAGACGGCCTCATTGTTGCCGTAGCTGTTGCTATTGGAGCTATCCATTATCAGGGCAAAAACACCGTCCGATCCGCCGTAGGTATTGATAAACCGGACCCGGCCGGTACCCGTGGTGGTGACCGCCCAGCCGGCGGGGATCACGCCATCCTCGAAAGACTCGGTCAGAAGAAAGTCGGCCGCGGGGTTGCCCGCCGCCACATACGACGTGGTCGATCCGCGGACCACGGCCCGGCTCATCTCCCCGCCGAGGTCGCGGAATTGATCGTCCAGGTTCTGGGCATCGGCGAGGATATTATTGCTCGCCCCGCCGATCGATTCTTCCTCGATCGCTTCGTTCACGAAAACGTTCAGGGAGTAAGCCCCGAGTGTGCCGCCGGACGCGACGCTGATCGTGTACGTCCCGTCCTCGGGCGCAACAAGGGCCTGCGGGAGGATGGCTGCGCCGGGGACGATGAATCCGCTCGTATATAAAACACCCCCGTTAGGGTCGGCGAGGCTAACGATCAACCCCAGGCCCGTGTCCGGCACCGCCTCGAAGCGCACCGTCTGACCTGCTTCAAGATCGAGCGTGCAGGTGTCCACGTCCGCCGCGTAATCGATCTCGCCTTCAACAGACCCCCGGTACGAACCGCTTATCAACGGCATGACCGGCGACAATACGATCGGCGTCGAGGCCAGCTCGTAGGTCAGCCCGACCGTCACATACTCCGACACGTCGCCGAAATCATCGACGTTGGCGTTGGGCGTCAGCTCGATGTGCAGGTTGCCGTCCGCCGCCAGCGCGGCCAGGTCCGGGTCGCTTAGATTGATCGTCGCGGTGAACGGACGCGCCCCGTCGTCCGGCGCGGTGAAAAGCTCCGTGACGACCACACCCTCGGCATCGAACGAAACCGTCTCGCTCGTGGCGTCGATATCACCCAAAGCGGTGATGTAGACCACGCCGTTGATCGCGGCCGAATCGATCGGAAAATCAAACGCGATCACGTTCGGCTTGAAGAAGTTGTCGTACTGGGTCTGCTCCTGGTAGACGACCTCGCTGCCCAGGTCCGACGCCACGAATTCCGACAGCGACGCCGAGGCGGGTTCCGCCAATAGTGGATCGGGCGTGGTAGCGCTTAACAGGACCCTCGGCTCCAAAGGCTCCAGCCCCGGCACCGGCCCACCCGCCGATTGATGTTTACTATTCAACGATGTGCGAATGCCATCAGAGACCTGCCCCAAACCCCTCGCATCGATCCGCTGACCCGGCATGATGATTCCCCGTTATCAGGCAAAGTAATAGTAAATAGGACTTGGATTGTAGCGGGGCCGCACACAAAGCACCAGCGTTTCCGGTGATTGAAAACCATGAGAACAGGGTTAAATTGGGGAGTTTTCCCATCAAACAAGGTCGGGCAGGCCCCGAAGCTATAAAAAGCCGGCCCCGCCGTGCCCCATGGCCCATATACAAGCGCGTGCGGCTTCCGGACAAACCCGGGCCGGACCGCTCACTGTCGCCGCATACCAACCAAGGCGACCCCCGCGCCCAGCAACAACGCGGTGGCGGGCTCGGGAATGTTCGGCAAAACGGCCGTCGGCGGTGTGCCCGCGTTCCAGTTGCCCAGCACAAAGTTCAGGTCGCCGATGCCGACGAAGCCGTCACGCGTAGGATCGGCAAGCGGATCGCCCGGCGGCACATCCTGGTTCCAGTTGCCCAGCACGAGGTTGAGGTCGGCGATCCCCACGAAGCCGTCGGCGTCGAGGTCGCCTTCTAGCGCCGGCGTCGTGAACAACGCGATGTCGTTGCCGTCACCCGCCGTGTAGGTGATCCGCAGGTCGAGGTTGCCGTAGTTACCGACCACACTTGATTCATCCAGCCCGACAAACTGCCCGGTGCGCGTGCCCGCGATCGAAACGATATCGAACCACTGGTTGACGCCGATCGAGAGTTGCTCAAGCACCAATACATCCAGCGAAGCGTTGCCGAGCGCAAGGTCGCCGAGGATGTCAAGGTGATCGTACCCGGTGTCCTGCGTCAGGCCGGCCAATTCAATTTCCAACTCGCCCGCGTTGAAATCGTAATTCCCGATAACCTGCATCAGCCCCGGCGACTGGCCCGGCGTGGTGGTGCCGCCCTGCTGGGTGAGGTCGCCGTTGAACGTGCCGACCTTGAGTTCGCCGCCCAGGAAGTTAAACGTCCCGCCGAGGTCGTGGTTGATCGTGCCGGCGGTGAGCGTAGCGCCGGCGAGCAACGTCAGCGTCTGCGTCGAGGAGATATCCAGCGTGTTGTCGATGTGCAGCGACCGCCCGCTGAGCGTCTTGGAAGTCGCGCCCAAAACCGTGTTCAGGCGGGTCGAACCGGCGAGGTCGAAGACCGGGTCCTGCAGCCGGATCGTGCCGCTTGAGAAGACGAAGTTACCGGTGATGGCGGTATCCAGCAGCGCACGCGTGGTGGTGAGCGTGCCACCCTGTACGCGCAACGTGCCTGCCGTGCCGCTGTTTCCATTGCTACCGTCGGGCGCGCTGCCGGCACCGACCCCGCGTTGCCCGCCCGCGCCGCCGGTGAGGTTGATGTTGCCGCCGGTGAAAAGCAGCTCGCCGCCGGTGAGATAGATGTTCCCACCGTTGCCGCCGTTGCCGCCGTTGCCGCCGCTACCGTAGGAGATAAAGAAGCTGGTACCGTTGCCGCCGTCGCCGCCCGCGCCGCCGCGGAGATTCAACGGTGCCGCGACGGTCATCTGACCGGCAATAATGTTGAGGGTACCCCCCGCGCCACCGCTGCTGCCGCTGCGCCCACCAAGGCTGGATATGACGCCGTCGCCACCGTCACCGCCACTGCCGCCGTTGGCGGTCAATACGGCGCGGGTCAACGTGCCGCCTGCGATAAAGATCGAACCACCGCTGGACCCACCCGTGCCAAAGGAACCCGCCGGCCCGTTCGATCCGTTGGTGCCGGGCAGCAGCAAGCCGTTGTTGAAGAAATCGAGCGTGCCGCCGGATACATTCAGGTTGCCCCGGCCGAGGTTCAACCCGGAATGATGATTCAACGTCCCGGCGCCCGCCTTGGTCAGGTTGAAATCCGTAACCGTTTTGCTGCTGCCGCTCACCTCAAAGACCGCCGCCGGATCGACGATATCGATGGTTGCCGACGCGCTGCTGAACGTCAGCGCCCGCGATGTGGCTCCCGTATCCGGGCCGAGCACACGCAGGTGGCCCCCGGCAAAGGTCACGCCCCCCGCCGCCGCGCCAAGGTTCTCGCTTGTATCGACCTCGAGCGTGCCGCCGAGGAGTTGCGTACCGCCCGCATACGTATTCGCGCCGGTCATGTGGATCGTGCCCGCGCCCTGTTTACGCACGACACCCGCCCCGCTGATCGGAAGGCCGAACTCCCCGCCCACATCCTCCAGTCCGAGGTTGACCTGGCCATCGTTCTGGATGCCGGGTGTCTGCAGGTCGCCCGCGCCGATGTTCAACATCGCGCCGTTTCCGACCGTCACGCCCAGCGGCGCTTCGAGCGTCTTGCCGGTCGTGATGTCCTGCTGCGTGCCGAACGGGCCGGCCGCGCCCATCACAAATGCCTGATTTAGCAGCCCGAACGTCCCGCCCGTCCAGTCCAGGACCTGCGGAAGCGTGCTGCTAAGCGTGTTGGTCCGGAACACGCCGCCGGAAAGCACGATCCTGCCCGCGATCACTTGGGTGTCGTTGACTGTGACGACGGTGTCCGTGTTTTCAACAATAACGGTCGGCACATCGCCGTCGTTGTTATCCACGTATAAGCTATAGATCCCAGAGACCACGCCGCCGAACTCAAGCTCCGCAAACGCGGAGATGTCGCCGTCGCCCAGGTCGATCGACGCGATCGACGCAGGCCCCGTGCCCGAAAAATCCGTGACCTCGATGTACGGGAAGACCGCCGAGCCGCCAGAGAGCGTGCTCGAACCCTCCATGTAGATCGTGCCGTAATCAAGCATCCCGCCGTCATTGAGGATCGACGAGTTGGTCAGGTAGATTTCATCCACACCGATCGTGCCCGAGTTACGGATCGCCGTATCGTCGATATACAGGATCAGGCCCTGCAGCACGCCGTTGTTGTTGAGCGTGCGAACCACCTGGTAGGCCGTGTCTTCGGTCAAAGTCGTCACGGCATCAGGATTATTCGGGTCGCTTAAGTCAGGCACCTGCGAACCGGCGGGCAGGATCTCGGTCGAATAGGAAGAGGCGAGGCTGGCTTCGTTGACGATGATCGTGCCGTTATTGGTGAAATTCAAAGACCCCTGGAGCAGATCGACGTTTGAATACAGGTACGAGAAGTCCAGCGTGTGGCCGGCCTCGTTGACCAGGCTGTCGTCTTCGGACTGCCCGGTGAAACTGACGTCCGATTCAAAGACCATCGTCCCCGTGCCGGTGAAGCGGACGGAGCCGCTGAGGAAAATGTCGTTCAGGACCCCCGAAAAAATAATATCGGCGTTATTCTCGATTGTCCCGGCAAAGGTGAGATTTCCGTCGACACTCACCTCGCCAAAACCCTCGAGCCTGACATCTTCCAGCCGGGAATCGGGGAGGGGATTGAACCCGTTGGTGTCGGAATTGATCACAAAGTCCTGAATGAGACCGCCCACGATGTTGACACCGCTGAGGTAGACATAACCCGTGCCGAGTTCACCGATGACGCCGCCATGGTTATCGATAAACGCATCTTCGATGTAGATTTCACTGCCCTTGATGACGCCACGGTTGGTGATGCCGGGCGTCGGTGATTCCATCGTGCCGGCCGGGTCGATCACGACCGACGACGCGTTGCCATCGATCGCGCCGCGGTTTACAAACACGATGTCGTCCTGGCCGTAATAGCTTATTGATCCGGCACTGATATCCGTCCCGTCGAGGGTGAATTGCTCGCCGATGGTCAGCTTCACCGCCCCCAGGCCGTTGGAAGTCAGGTTCGCGTTGACGGCGAGCAGCTTGCCCTGCCCCTCGAACGTGAAGTCGTTGTCGAACGCCAGCGTGATGCCGTCGATCGTCAGCGATCCGATGCCGTCCATGTTGAGCGTGTTCACCAGCACGACGGCCGACGGATCGAAACTGTTCCAGCCGACGATCGTCGTGGGCTGGGTGAGCGTAACATCCTCAAGGATAAGGTCGGCATCGACCTCGATGTAAATATCGCCATACTGCGAGTCCTGGAACGTGGTCCCGACGACGTAACTGGTATCAAAGCCGGTAAACACGGCCGAGCCGTTTAACGTCCCGCCGACCAGTGTGACGCCGTCGAACTCCGTGTAGTAGCTGTCGATCAGGCCGCCGGTGTTGTCGATGATGCCGGGTGAGACATACAAGGTGCCGTTGGGATTCACAATCGTGCCCGCGTTACGCAACCCAATGTAAGGCGACTCCTGATTACCCGCCGGGTCGAGGTAGACCTCCACACCGATCTCGATAGTGCCCCGGTTATTAAGCACCAGCCCGTTGCCGACCTCCATGTCCAACACCACCCTGGCTTCCGGTGCGATGGTAAGCGTTGTTGGAGCCGCGTCGTTGTAGCTGCCGCTTAAATATTCGATGTAATATTCTCCCTGCCCGGCGAGCGTGGCGTCCTCGACCACCTGCGCACCGTAGGTATAAAAGTAGCCGTTCTGTTGCGGGTCGGTGCCCGACCGGTTCTCGACGCGCCCGGCAAACCCGATGTCCGTGCCGTCGACGAAAGCCTCGGGCAGGATCGTAAGGTCCTTGAGCGTGCTGAGCCCGATGTATAACTCACCGTCCAGCTCCCCGCCAGCGATCGTGGACCCGTAGATGTTGGTGGTCGTGGGGGTATTCGGCGCGAATAACCCGCCGATCTTCCCGCCCTCGATATTCATCACGTCGCTGCCGTCGAACGACATGCTTGGCGCAAGTAGGTGGGTCCCGTTGATAAATGATCCGGAATCCACAAACAACTCGGCCAGGCCGGTAACGTCCTCTTCGAAAACGATGTCGTTGCCGGTGAGGACCGCGTCGGTGACAAACAGGGTGGACCCCGGCGAGATGCGGATCGTGCCGTCATTGTGCAGGCGTGCCGCGTCGAGTACGAGCAGGCCCTTGTTGATCGCCTCGATCGTGCCGCCCGCTTCGTTCGTGAAAAAGCCGTCCTGCAGGATGATCTGCTGCGAGTGATACGCGTCATGCCCGTCCACCTGCACCAGCCCCGAGTTGATAAACGCGGCGCTGGAGCGGTCCCATCCGCCCGTCGGGTCGATAGTCAGCTGGTTGTTGGTCAGGATCGTTCCCCGGTTATCCATCACGAGTTT
>JAWKTA010000030.1:0-56919 GCA_041402025.1 Phycisphaerales bacterium
CGCGCCCCAAGCGCTGACGATCAGGCCGACGGGCACATCCAGTTCACGCCGTAGTTCCAGGCCGAAGTAATAACCCGCCGCCGAGAAACGCTCCGCCGATTCAGGCGAGCAGGCGGCCCACTCCCCGACGATATCCTCGCCGCGCGGCACGACGTGATTCTCCACACGCATCAACCGCAGCAGCGGGTCACCCGCCCGGGCGACCTCCGCCTCGCCGTCAGCGGCGCGAGCCAGCCCCATCTGCATGTTCGACTGACCCGAACACAGCCATACCTCGCCGACGAGGATATCCTGTCGTTCGATCGTCTGACCGTTCGATTCAACCTGTAACACACGCGGCGATGCGTCCGCCGACATCGGGTCCAGGTCCACACGCCAGCGGCCGTCGTTATCTGCGATTGTTTTCTTCACCTGATCGGCGAATCGGACCGTAACTGCCTGACCCGGATCGGCGATACCCCAAACCGGAACAGGCGCGTCACGCTGGAAAACCATGTGATCGCCAAGGACCGTGGGCAGATTCAGTTCCGCGTATGCATGCGGGGTGGAAACGAACAGTATCAGGACTGAAACAAGGAGCCACGCTCCGGTATGAGATTTAAGCCCACGCATTGAGTTCATATCCATGTCATTACTCCTCAAAGTGACGGCCGAAGCGTTTTTTACTCGGGCTTGGCCAGGACCTGGCCTTCTTCGATCAGCCGGTTTTTCAACGTCTCGTAGTCGATATCCTGCACGGCGAGGCCCGACCCGATCGCGAGATCGGCCGCCGACGCGGCGCTCTGGCCGAGGATCATGAAGACCGGCTCCATGCGGATCGAGCCGTACGCAATGTGCGAGCTCGACACGGCGCACACCACCACCAGGTTCTCGCACTCGGCCTTCTTCGGGATGATCGCGCCGTAGTCGATCGGGTAAGGCCCGCCGGGGTTCACCTGCACATCGCCCTCGTTGCGGGCAAAACCGTTCTCATCCACGTACCGCTGCACGTTGTGCGAGTCCATGTTGTAAGACCCCATGCCGATCGGGCGTGGTGTGGGGATGTCGCGCGTCAGATGGTTCTGGGTAATGACGGTATCGCCGACCATCCTGCGGGCCTCGCGCACATAGATCTGGTGGGGCCAGTGCCCGTTATCGACAAACTCGTCTTTGCACAGGCCCCAGGCGCCGTACCATTCGCGCACGTCTTCGGGCACGCGTGGGTCGTTGGCGAGGAAATAACAATAGCCCTGCTGATAGGTCCGGTGCTCGTCGCAGATCTCACGCCGGCGTTCGTAACTCCCTTCGGGGTAGTCGTAGTTCATCCCGATGTTGTCGGTGGAGAACGAGCCCCGGTTGTTGGTGTCCGTCTTGCCGTTGGGCATCGGGCTGAAGGCCACGAAGATATGCCGTGACCCCGCGAGCAGGTCGCGCAGCAGCAGTTCGTACTGCGACGGGTCGTAGCCGTCCGGCTTCGGAAAAGGTATACGGTTGCCGGGCTCGCGCGTCAGGCACATCCGGTAGTTGTAGGCCTGCACCTTATGGTCCGCCTCGCCCTGAACGCCCGGCGGCTCGGCCGAGATACGCGGCAACAACCCGCTTGTCGGATCACCCGGCACGACATACGCGCTGATATCGTTCTCGAACTGATGCTTGATGGCGTTATCAAGCTGGACACCGTTGAGCGTTTCGCCGTACTGGCTGTTCGCCTCGCGCCCGACGGTGTAGCTCACACCGGCAGCGGCGAGCAGGTCGCCCTCGTAGGTCGCATCAATGAACATCATGCCCGTGTAGGTCTTGCCGGAGAGCATCGTGATCGACCGGACCCGTTTGCCGTCCATCTCAACGCCCGCGCCGGGGTCGCGGTTGAGCCATTCGTCCCGATGCACGGGGATATCGTGTTCACGCACCATATCCTCGAACACGCGCTCGGCGACGTGCGGCTCGAATGTCCACTGTGCCTCGTCTTTGCCGTGGTAGTGTTGGCCGAGCCGTTTGTAGAACGCCAGGCTCAGCCCGCCGATGACGGATTTGTCGCCGGAGTCTGTCCAACCCAGGCCGCTGGCGCTTAAGCCGCCCAGATGTTTATCGGGGCAGACGATGATGACCGAGAGCCCGTCGAGCTTCGCCTGCACCGCGGCGGCGATGGCCGCAGACGTGCCCCCGTAGATCACCAGGTCGTATGTGTCGGGGGTCTGCGCCTTGACGGCCGTGGGGGCGAGCAAAGCGATCAGCATCAGCAGCAGGTGTTTCATTGAACCGGCCCCTTATTCAGCGAGAAATGTTTACCCCTTCACCGCGCCCAACTGGATACCCTTGACTAGGTACTTCTGCAACACCACGAACAGGACGAGCATCGGGACGACCGAGAGCGTGATCGCGGCCATCAGCACGTTGGTCTGCTGGCCCTGCGACGAATCAAAGAACAACAGCCCGACCGGGAGCGTGTACCGGTGCGTGCTCTTGAGCATGACCAACGGCCAGAAGAAGCTGTGGAAGTTCCCGATGAAAGTAAAAATCGTCAGCGTGATCAGGCCCGGCCGACTCAACGGGAGGATCACATCCCAGAACAGCCGCCACTTGCTCGCGCCGTCAATCAGCGCCGCCTCGTCCAGCGAATGAGGGATCGAGAGCATGAACTGGCGCAGCAGGAACGTGCCGAACGCGCTGAACGCCGCCGGGATAATCAGCCCCCAGTACGTGTCGATCAGGCCCAGCGAGATCATGACCTGGTAATTGGGGATCATCATCACCAGCCCGGGCAGCATCATCGTGCCCAGGTACAGGAAGAAGACCTTGTCGCGCCCGAACCAGTTGAGGCGGGAGAAACTGAACGCCGCCATCGAGCTGGTGACGACCTGTAAGTAAGTCACACACGCGGCGACGAAGACGCTGTTCCAGTACCACCGGCCGTAGGCGATCCCCTGCGCCTTGGTCGATTCATCCACACCGATCCCGAACAGCACGGCGTAGTTCTCCCACCTGAACCGGCCGGGCAGCCAGGTCTCCAGCCCGACCTCGTCCAAGGACTTTAAACTCGTCAGCACCATCCAGATAAAAGGCAGCACCATCGTCAAACTCAACGCCACCAGCAGCAGGTGTATCAACGAGACACCCAGCAGCTTGTTCGTGGCAAGCGGCTTGCGCGTCGGCTTGAGTGCCTGTCCGGGTTGGGTGGGTGCGCTCTTAATCATTGACAAACCGGTTGCCGAACTTCCAGTTGAACATTGTGATGACAAAGACCAGCCCGAAAAGCGTCCACGTCACGGCGGCGGCGTAACCCAGTCGGCCGGTCTCGAAGCCCTCGGTGTAGACGTAGTAACTTAGCGTGGTCGTTGCGCCGGCGGGCCCGCCCTGCGTCATCGTGCGCGCCATCTCGAAGCCGCCCTGCAACCCCCCGATCATGCTCATCACGACGATGAAGAACGTGATCGGCGCGAGCTGCGGCCAGGTGACGTGCCAGAACTTCGCGAACCGCCCGGCCCCGTCGATGGACGCCGCTTCATAGAGCTCACCCGGCACGTTGCTAAGGCCCGCCAGGTACAGCAGCATGTTGTTCGACCCGATCGCCGCCCACAACGCCATCAGCATTAGTGCCGGCTTCGCCCACGCCGGATCGCTTAACCAGTTCGGGGTTCCAGCCCGCCGTCGCCGACCATAGCCGGCAGGTTGTGCATGACCGCGCTTAAGCCCCAAAGCACGAACTGCCCGACCATCAGCAATACCGAAAAGATCAGCGCGCTGCCTAAGCCTTCACCCGCCGGCGCATTAAACGAATGGTCGGCGGCCAACAGACGGATAAGGGGTACAGCTATCGCCACCGCTGCGCCGCACAAGAGCACAATCCCCGCCGCCTTCACAGACAGCCAGGAGAATCCGCTCAAGACCGGCAACAACAAAAACAGCATCCCGATGATCAGCCCGCCAACACCAACCTCCCCCTCATGCCACCAGGCACACAAGCGTGACACGCCGAAACCCAATAGCGCGATGAGTAATAGCAACGCGATCCATAGACCCGCCTGCACTATTGGCGCTGGCACCGCATTCACCGCCTGACCGACGCCGTCCAGCACGGGTGTGAGAAAAACATTGATCGGCCCGGAGTACGGGCTGTAGAGCTTCTTCCAGAGGATGAACGTCGCGACGCCCGCGGTGAAGTGCGGCATGTAGAAAAGCGTGCGGTACACGGTCGACCCGCCCGCAACACCGCCGACCAGGATCAGCCCGACCACACCGCCGAGGAGCATCGTCATCGCCGCCGCGCCCGCGCCGAGCAGCGCAAGCCCGCCAACGCCCGCCAGCATCAGCGCGCCGATGAACAAAAGCAACCGGTTCCGGCGCGACCCCGCGCTAAGGTCCTGACTCAGAAGCACGGCCGCGAAGAGTGAGCCCGCGATCCCGAAGGGTAGCGCCATCATCAGGAACAACGTGTTGCCCAGGTACCGCCAGAAGTCCGGCGCGGTGAACAGGCGGGTGAAGTTATCCAGGCCGACGAAGCGCAGCGGCTCATCCCTGAACATGTTGTGCAGCCGCAGGTCCCAGTTGCTGAACGCCAGCGCCAGCGACAACAAAAGCGGCAGGAACGTAAACGCCAGGAACCCGAGGATATTCGGCCCAAGGAACAAAAGGCCCGTGGCCAATTCCCGGCGAGCGCGTTTGCGGTGGCTTGCGGTACTCAAGGCGCCTCACCCCCGGCGGGAACCTCGGCCCAGCCCATCTTGACGTAGTACCGCCGATGAAACGGATTGGTGATCCACTCGAGCGGGACCTTCTTGCCCTCGGCCCGGAGCTTGTCGATCTTCGCCTGCGTATCACTCAGCGAATCGTACAACGCCCGCCGGGTGTCGCTGTCTTTCAATGACAAGGCGATCTCCTGGTTGATCGCCGCAGCGACCTGCCCCGCCGCGTCGCGCGATGTCGCCATCTGCGGGTCGGTCAGCACCTTGTCCCGGCCGTCGCTGATCAGACGCGATACCGTCACCACCGAGACGAACGGGCTTTCATCGTTGGCGACCCCGAAGCGTGTGGCCGCGTCGCTGAAGGCTTCGTGGACGCCCCACTCATTGGGGTACGCAGCCGGCTTGCGGTAGGCGTCGGTCTCGGCAAAGGCGGGGTTGGGCGGCAGCGCGTCGGCGTCTTCGACGATCTGCTGGTTGTACGGCTCGCTCGCCAGAAACGACAAAAATAACGCCGCGAGGTCTTTGTGCTTGCTTCCCTTGTAGATCGCCGCCCCGCGCGTGCCGATCAGGTTGTTGGCGAAGCCGCCGGGCGAGGTCGGGAAGTTGCTGACGCTCATCTGCATGGGCCGGTCGAATTCGCGCAGCCGGATCAGCGACCACCGGCCATTGAAGATCATCCCGTACCGGCCGGTATAGAAAAGCGAGAGCGACGCCCCGCTGAAGCCGGACTCGGCTGAGATCGATGCCTCTTCCGCGGCGGAGGGCATCAGGTGGTCGTCGTACACCCACTGCCGCAGCTTCGACAAGGCTTCGGCGAAGCGGTCATCATCCAATGTGCAGCGGGTCATCGTCTCGTTGAACACGCTCAGGCCTTGGCTTCGGATCATGTTCACGAGGAACACGTAGGCACGCCAACCCGTCGCGCTGTCGCAGAAGAAAACGGTCTGCCGCTCGCCGGGCGGGTTGGCCTTGCTCACGAAGTCCCGGCCGATGCGCTCGAACGTTTCATAATCCCATTCATCGGGCGGCAGTTCAACGCCCAGTTCTTTAAACCGATCCGTATTCACGAAGAAGCAAATGATCGATACGTTGCAAGGGAAGCCGTACTGCCTGCCGCCCCGCACAAGCTCCGGCTCAATCGCCGCGTAGGTCTTCGACACGTCAAAACCCAGCGCCTGGGCCTCATCGGTCACGTCCTCGAGCACGCCCAACGCGTACATCTGCCCGATCGAGCAGTCCATAACATCGCTGGCGACGCCGGCCACGCTCTGCACGAGTTTCTTGGAGTTGTCCGATCGACCGATCAGGTCCAGGCGGAGCTCGACGACCGGTTTGCCGTCCGTAGTCGTGTGGCCTTCATCGATCAACCACTGATGGAACAGGTCGACCTGCCGGAACCGGGCCGAGCTCAGGTCGGTCGCCCAGTAGATAACGGGCACTTCGCTGCGCAGGTCCGGCTCCGTCAACACCGTGCCGACGCCGGCGGCGACCAGGACGAGCAGAACGAGCAGGAAGAGATATTTCATCGGTTAGTAGCGTAATGCATGTCGGCGGGGCGTGTTGCTTAGCGTCGGGCCGAGTGTTTGCCCACCGGGCGGGCACTGACAGCTTCGGGGAAGATGCTTTCAGCGGCGTCACGCAACTGCAATAGTGCTGTGTTATGCCGCGCATCATTCCGCGACAAGCTGATCGATGACTTGTCGAGCCAGTCGGTTTGCATTGCGGGCATCGACCGCCAGGAAACCATAAACGGGTCGTGCCGGATGAGCCGGGCCGGGTCCATCCCCGCCAGTTGCGCCAACACGGCCGCCGTCACGGGCTGTTGCTGATGCGTTTGCGTCTGGGGTCGCTGGGCCTGCTGTGTCTGCGGACGCGGTTGTTGACTGGTTGTTTGAGACGTAACTGTGCCGGTTCCCGTGCTGACAGGTGTTTGTGTATCAGCAACAACCGCCTCGCTTTCGCCGACCACCGGCGCCGGTTCGGGTTCAGTTGCGCCGCTGGACACCGCCACGGCCGGCGGGGTCGGGGGCGGGACGCTATCGGCGCTGGTGAAACGGTTGGCGGTCCAGAGGTCCAGGTCGGTTTGGTCGATCAGGCCGTCGTAGTTGAAGTCGGCCTCGGCCCAGTTGCCGGAGGAGTTGCGGTTCACGTTCCAGCGGTTGAAGTCCGAGCCGTCGACACCGCCGCTGAGGTTCGCGTCGCCGTAGAGCGTGTGGCGGATCAGCACCGCGGTATCGTCCACCGTTTGGCCCATGAAGACACCGCCGCCGGTTCCGAAAATGTCGGCGCTCTCGCCGTACCCGATCGCGGATTGGGTCACGTTGCCGTAGGAAGTGGTGATGCCTGGACCGTTCCAGTTACCGGCGTTGTAGGCGCTGACGATGGACGAACGCAGCGTCGTGAGGGGCGAAGCGCCGGCGTAGTCGACGATCAGCCCGTTGTTGGCGAGGTCGAGCACGGCGGCCGGCCCGAGTGTCAGCGAGCCGGTCCTTAAGACGCCGGGCGTCGCGACCTGCGAGACCAGATCGACGTGTCCCTGATTATCCAGGCTGGTGAGTGCTGTATCGGCGGACAGACGCACGGTCCCGAACGAGCCGACTATCAGCGCCGGGCCTGTTTCCTCGGCGTCAATCGATAGATCAAAATTACCCGCAACCACGTTAACCAGGTCGCTCGGTTCCGCTCCGCGCACGGTCAGTGGCTTGCCGGCCGTGCTATCGATCGTGATCGTATCGCCCCCGTATCCGCCGCTGACGACCACGGCGTCGAACGCGCTCAGCGTGAATCCGTGCGTCACACCGTTGCGTGTCACGTTCAAGACCGAAGCCGCGCCGGCCTGAAGCTGGATCTGGTCCGCCGCTTCCGTGCCGCTGATATACAGCGTGCGGTCGACGATAAAGCCGAAGTCACCGACGCGTGTTTCGTAGAGACTCGCGCCGACCGTTCGCGCGGCATCGACCATCTCGGTGTAGGGCGTGTCGGTGATGCTGACGAAACCGAGGTTGCTGTTGTTGTTATTGCTGTTGAGTTTGCCGGCCGACGGGTAATCCCAGTATTGCAGCCAGTGCACGCCGACGTAGCGGTCATCGTTGAGCGCGCTCGTCAGATAGGTAGCGAACTTATCGGCGCGGTCGGTCTGGTCGGCGGCGGTTTTCAGGCCGTCGGAAAGAAGGCCCGTATCGTTGGCGCTGAAGTGGTACTCGCCGGAGATCAGGGGCTTATCACCCTCAAACCCCGCCGGTAGAACGGAGACGTCCGGCCCGTAGCGGTTGATGCTGACGACGTCGGCGTACGTCATCGCCGCTACCGCCGCGCGGAGTAACGCACGCCGCCGGAGAACCGTGTGCCGGAGTAAAGGTGGTTCGGCGCGGAGCAACACGTAACGCCTGGAGCGTCTCGCTGTGGTACTGGTTGGCGTACAACTGATCGAACGCAAGCAGGTCAACGTTCGCCCCGGTAAGGTTGGGGGTGACGTTCCGCTTATTCAGGAAGTCGGTCCAGGAAGTGTACGATGTCTGCCACTGCGCGTTGAGCACCGTGATCGAACCGTACTTCGCCATCAACTGATCTCGGAATGCGATCTTAGCTTACAGCATTGTCGACGCCGCGGCAGTGTCGCCAGGCCGACATCGGTATCTTCGGTGGTTGACCGTGTCCAGCCGAAGCTCGTTGTTGATGAAGTACCCAGGTTGTAAGGGTCGTTCAGGCTTTTGCCGGTCTCTTCGAGCAGCCGGTTTTCAAGGAGGCACGCGGTACTGCGGGTCGAAGTAGTCGGGGAACGTCCCGCTGCCGTTGATCAGTGACGGGTTGGGCAGGAAGATCACCATCGTGTAGGGCGTACGCTGCTGAAGATAAACACTTCGTCGGACCACGCCCCCGATGGTGTTCATGCCCCAGCTGCGCAGCCGGTCGTGCGCGATGTCTTGCGACTGGTTTCCCAGTCGTTGCCGTACTTCGTCTGCGCGTTGGCGGCGAAGAAGTTCATGGCAAGCGGGTACGTGCCCTGGTAGTCGCCGCTGGTGACGATGCTCGTTTCGACGGCGAGGAATTCGGCGGCCGGGTCGCCTTCTTCGGGCAGGTCGGCGAAATAGTCCTCGCGGCCGCTCACGCCGGTTTTCACGGCGATGGCCGTGCTCTCTTCCCGGTCCGCATCGCTGACACCGGTGATGCCGTTAGAGAAAAACAGCCGGCCGTCCGGATCGACCAGCCACCACTTGCCGTTGACTTTTTCCGTGCGGAAGTAGCCGGTCGCTTCGAGCTGCGGCCCGGCGAGCCAGCCGCCGTATTCATTCAGGTCCGACGGCCCGGGGTTCGCCGCGAGGTCGGCCGCCTCATCGGCCGCGGACTGGATCAACTCGTCCACGGAATGGATCTTGTCGTCCCACTCCAGGTAGCGGTACTGGCCGAACTCATCGATGAAGGGGAAAAAGCCCGTCGGGTACATCCCGTCCCCTGTCGGAGAAGGCGGCGCTTCCTGCATAGCGAAGATCGTCTGCGGCCCGGGCAACAGGCCCAGCGCCGCCTGGTCGGTGACGGCCGACCACACCCGGCCGATCCGCATTTCATCGAACTGCACCGTGCCCACCCCGCTGAACCGTGTGAACGCCAGCCTGTCGAACGCGATGTCGTAATCCGTGATCTGCGCATCGGGTGCCGGCTCATTATCACCGGCCACGGGGTTCTGCCACACGCTGATCGTGTCGTTGCCCTCAGCGAAGTCGATTCGGATCACAAACAGGTTCGTGCCGTTGTTCAGGGCATCGAGCGCGACCGGGTCGCCGTCTTCCCCCGCTATGACGGTGAAAGTCGCGTTGCTCGACGAATACAGGATACGGAACGAGCGGTCGCCCGCCGTGACGCCGTCGTTGTAGAGCGAAAACGTCGCGTTGGGCGGCGTCGAGCCATCGACCTGCATCAGCACGGACAGGTACAGTGATGAGCCGTCGTGTGACGTGCCGACATCGCCGTTGATATCGATGAAGTTCGCCAGGGGGGCGTTGTTGCCGTCGAGCATCAGGCGTGACACGACGTCCGTGCCGTTGGGCTGCACGCGGTTATTGCCCGCGTTGCCCGGAGCGCGTAGCTCAGGCTCCCCGATTCGATGGTGTTGATCCCAGCGACGACGACCAGGCCCCGTCGTAGCCGGCGATGTACGACCAGATTCACCGTCGATCGATGCGCTTGCTAACGTATTCGGTGCTGTTAAAACCGTCCGCGGAAATCGGTGGCTGCAGGATCAGGTCAAGCGCGCCAGTCGTCGGTGTTGGCCGACCACGTGTTGCCGACCCGCAGCTCGTCGAATTGCGTCGAGCCTGTGCCCGCAAACCGCGAAGGCCACACGGTCGAACGTGATATCGTAGTTGGCGATCACTGCAGCCGGCGGCTGTTTCACCAGCCCGGCAGTGAGGTTCTGCCAGATGCTGATCAGGTCGTTACCCACCAGGAAGTTGATCCTGATGACGAACAGGTTCGTACCGTTATTCAGTGGATCAAGGTTGACCGCCGAGCCGCTGGGCCCCGCGATCGCCTGGAACGCGCTATTGGACCCGGAATAGACGATGCGGAACTCGCGGTCCGTCGATGACGTGCCGTCGTTGTAGAGTGAAAACGTCGATGTCGGCGGGGATGAGCCGTCAACCTGCCAGGAACGAGAGGTAGGCGGCGAGCCGTCAGCGACGCCCCGATGTCGCCGTTACTGTCCTGTATATATTCGCCAGAGGTCGCCGGGGTCGAGGGCGAATTCGCGCGACACGGTGATCGACCCGCCCAACTGCACGCGGTTTTCGCCGATGGCCCCGAAGCCCGGGTATGCGAGGCTGCCTGATTCGATGGAAGGCGCTCCGAGCCTGCCCAAATACCGTCAAAGCTGTGCGACCGGGCTTGACCCGTCAGCTGCGTGCCCCGCAGCATAATCCCCCGCACCGAAGCCGTCGAATACCAGGGGCGAGCCGCTAAGCAGCAGCCTGTCTTCAAAGGGTTGTAATCCATCCATCATGGCGAAAACTCACTGATAACAGGCCGGTCCGGGGAATAGCAGACGGGAAACGCCGTCGCCATCCCGGGCAACCGACAGACCGAACATCGATAGACTTTGCCGATCCCGGCAGGGCCTCTCCAAGCCGCGGCGACCGTCCCCGATGGCCCATCCGGGCCAGAGAAACGCCGCTGTAGTGGATACTTACCGCTTGAGTATCGCCGGTTTGGCGGGCAATTTGTGGTGTTTCGCGCGCAATATTGACCATTCGAGACAATCTACATACCGGGGTGCCTGGCCATCACGTTTTGCTGCCGTGTCGCCTGGACGCATCACGTCAAATCCCTTGCGCGATCAGCGCTATTGTTCGCGGGCTTTCATGTATTAGGCTGTATCTGGTGTGAAAGACACTGGCAATGGGCTTTGGCAAGCCATTTCTAACTTGGAGGAGAGAGAATGAAAAGAGCATTTAACGTTTCCGGCCCACACAGGTCATGCCTGACCGCAGCTGCGGCGCTTTGTGTGCTAGGTGGCATGGCTTCGGCCTCGCACGGCTATGTGATCGCGGCCGACCACTTCCTGTCCGGCAACCCCGCCAACACGGCTATCGGGGAATACTCCGAGACACAGATCCGCCGATCCCAGGCCAACGGCGCGGGGCAGGACCCCACGATCGCCGGCTTCACGGGTGCCTGGACCGGCAACGTGACAAGCGGCTCGCTGGCGGTGGCGCAGTGGACCGCAGAGTCCGCACCGACCGGGTCCCTGATCGCGTATCAGGAAGGCGGCCGGGCACGGTTCGGCGGGTCCAGCGCGGTCAACGCTTTGCAGCGCCGCGTCCAGCGCGAGTTGTCGCCCTACACCGCCAGCGACACGTATTACATGTCGTTCATCACGCAGATCGCCACCGGTGACCTCGCCGGCGCGGACGGTTTCGTCGGTATCGGGTTTACCAACTCCGATGGCTCGGTGACTCAGGCAGACGCCAACATCGTCGGCGGCAGCGCCCTGCGCGGCCTGCTGATCGGGGCGGCGTCTTCCGATGGGCTGGTGACCGATTTCGTCGTCCGTCACGTCGGTTCCAGCGGCTCGGTCCAAAACGACCTGATCGACGCCAACATCGACAACATCATCCCGACGCACACCATCGTCAAGATCGAGTTCAACGACGACCCGCTGAACCCCAACGGCAACTCGAAGATCTCCATCTGGCACAACCCGGTGAACTGGTGGTCCGAGGCCGCCGCGACCCTGTCGAGCGCTCCGCTTGAGTTCCGCACCTTCGCGCTGGGCACGAACGCGGACATCACGCACATGACGCTGACCGGCCTGAACTACTCCAAGGCGGCCAGCTTCGACGAGCCCATCCTCGGCACGGCCTGGGAAGACGTGATCCCCGAACCCGCCACGGCCGGCGTACTCGCGGTCATGGGCCTGGGACTAGCGGGCCGTCGGCGCAATGTATGATTTCGCGCAGATGAGCAAACTGTATCAATAAGGAAGGCGGCGGCTCCGGTCGCCGCCTTCCTTATTGTCTACGATGATCTTATTCACCCGCCGGCCGCACCTGGTCAAATGCTTTGCGCGATCAGGCATTGTCTCCCTAAGCCCTTGTAGTACCCTTGAGAAGATCACAGGTACGATCCGGGCCGGTCCTCGGACCCGTCTTATCTTTTTCGCTGTCATTCACTTATGACACTTCACTTGAGAGGAGCGACCATGCATCGAGCGATCCGCAACCGTCAAGCATCTACCTTTGGATATTGGTCCGCCGTGGTGCTCGCATCGACCCTGGCGTGTGTTACCCCCAAAGCTCAGGCAACACTCATCGCCGCCGACCACTTCCTCGGCGGGACGCCGGGCGATCCGCTGCTGGGCGAGTACGACAACACGGTCTTCCTGAATCAGTTCCGCCGGGGCAACACCAACGGCGGCGGGCAGGATCCGACCATTGCCGGCTTCGTCAACCCCTGGTCGGGCAACGTGACCTCGGGCTCGCTGGGCGTGGCGCAGTGGACCGCAGAGGTTGATGGCGTCGTGGCGGGCTATTCCTATGAGGCTGGCGGTCGCGCACGGTTCTCCGGCCTGGATACCCTCCAGCGGCGCGTGCAGCGAGAGCTGGACGTCTACGCCCCGGCCGATACGTACTACATGTCGTTCACCGCGCAGGTCCTGACCAACGAATTAGACCTGGACGGCTTCGTCGGGATCGGCTTCACCAACACCGGCGCAACCGTGACCACCACCGACGCCAACCTCGTCAGCGGCAGCGGCCTGCGCGGCCTGCTTATCGGCGCCGCGGGTGACGGCGTGGCCGGCACGGATTATGTCGTCCGCCACGTCGGCTCCACCGGCGCGGTACAGAACGACATCATCCTCAACGACATCGTCCAGAATAACCCCGACACCGGCACGCCTTACCTCCGCTACACCGTCGTCCGGCTGGACTTCAACGACGACCCGCTGAACCCCAACGGCAATTCCAAGATCACGATCTGGCAGGACCCGACCGTGTTCACCTCCGAACTCGACGCCACCAACGCAGCCGCGCCGCTGGTGTTCCGCACGTTCGCGCTGGACACCAACGCGGATATCACGCACATGACCATGACCGGCATCGACTACTCGCGTGCCGCCAGCTTCGATGAGCCGCGTTTCGCGACGGCCTGGGAAGACGTCGTGCCCGATCCGATCATCGACGGCGACCTGGACGGCGACGGCTTCGTCGGCATCGCCGACCTGAACATCGTGCTGGGCGTGTGGAACCAGAACGTCACCCCGGGCGCAAAACTCGAAGGCGATCCTTCGGGCGACGGGTTCGTCGGCATCGAAGACCTCAACTTCGTCCTGAGCAACTGGAACGCGGGCACGCCCCCGGCGACCGCATCCGTGCCCGAGCCGGCCAGCCTGGCGGCTGATCGCGATCGGCGCAGCTGGTTTGCAGCGCCCGGTGGTGAATCGTGCCATCGGTGAGCATCCCTAATCAGTAAACCCCGCACTGTGGTGCGGCAGCCATGATGAAGTGTAAGTGAGTACGTGATGTCCGTATCGAGATTCCTCCAACTGTCGGCGGCCGGCGTCGTATGCCTAGTGGGGGCATACGACGTCCTGGCCGCGGCCTCGCCGGTGTTTACTTACACGACCCGGCGAGCGGCGTGCTACACATGGACGCAGACCTCGACTCGGGCGCCACGCTCGTGAGCTGGGTGATCGACGGGCCGCAGGCCGTGCAGATTCTCGCGTTCCAGGACGGCACGACTTCACAAGGAAGCGACTGGGTACAGGGCTACTTCGACGGCAAGGAGCAGTGGATCGCCATCACCGGTTCGGGCGTCAACGGCGGTTGGGATATCGCACAGTATGCGTCGGGCCTGGACTTAAGCGTGTTCGGTCAGGTCGAGTTCGGGTTACGTCACACCAACGGCAATGGTGAGACCGGCTTCACGGACGTCGCCGCGCCGGCAACACTCGAGGGCGACCTCAACACCGACGGCTTCGTCGGGATCGGCGACCTGAACATCGTGCTTGGGAATTGGAATATAAATGTCCCCCCAGGCGACGCGCGGGCCGACCCGTCCGGTGACGGGTTTGTCGGGATCGAAGACCTTAACCGTGTGCTGGGCAACTGGAACGCGGGTACGCCGCCGGCCGAACGGGTTGTTGTCCCCGAGGCGTCGTGTGTTTCGTTGTTCGGCATGGGTTGCTTAGCGCTGGCTCGACGCGGGCGGCGTTTTACGGGATCGAATTAATACGGGCGCAGGCCCAACCGCCTGCCGCGCCGTTTTGTATTCAGGAGATGTATGTTGTCCGGCAAGCTATCAGATCAGACCCATGAACACCCGGCCGACGGCACCTGCGATGTGCTGGTGTACGGGGGGACCGCCGGCGGTGTGATGGCCGCGGTGGCGGCGGCGCGCGAGGGCGCAAGTGTGGTCATCCTCGAGCCGGGCAAGCACCTCGGCGGCATGGTCAGCGGCGGTCTGAGCGCGACCGACGCGGGTAACCCCTCGGCGATCGGCGGGATCACACGCGAATACTTCGAACGCATCGGCAAGGTCTACGGCAACGACGGTCCTGCATGGCAGCACGAGCCGCACGTCGCCGAGGACATCTTTAACGAGATGGTGCGCGAAGCCAAGATCCGTGTGATCTACAACGCGCGCCTCAAACAGGCCGGTGCGGTCGCCAAACAAAATAATCAGATCGTGTCCGTAACAACCGAGAACGGCGGGGTTTATCAAGCCAAACAGTTCATCGACGCGACCTATGAGGGCGACCTCATGGCGCAGGCCGGCGTCGCATACACGGTCGGCCGGGAAAGTGTGCAGCAGTACGGCGAAGAGCGCGCGGGCGTCCGCCCGCCGGTGCGTTTTGGTTACGCCGGCAGCGCGTTCGATGAAAAAGGATTGCTCCCCGATATCGATGACGGGCCTTACGGCGACATCGGCGCGGCGGACCACCGGATCATGGCCTACACGTTCCGCCTGTGTCTCACGCGCGAGCCCGACAACCGCATCCGGTTTGAGAAACCAGACGGATATGATCCGCGTCGCTACGCCTTGCTCCTGCACGTATTCAAGGCCAGGCCCAAAGCGAAGATGAACGACTTCATCCTCCCGGTCGACCTGCCCAATGGCAAGATCGACGCGAACAACTGCCCGGGCATGATCGTCTCGACGAACCTGCACAACGGCAGTTGGGACTACCCCGACGCCGACTATCAGCGTCGTGACGAGATATGGCGCGAACACGAGAGCTACGTCCGCGGCTTCTTCTACTTCCTGGCCAACGACCCGAACGTCCCGCAGTCGATCCGTGATGAGGTGTCGCAGTGGGGTTTACCCCGTGACGAGTTCCAGGCGTACAACGGCTGGCCCCATCAGCTTTATGTCCGCGCGGGCCGGCGGATGATCGGGGAGGTCGTCATCACCGCGCACGACCTGCTTAACGGGGCATCCAAACCCGATGCGGTCGCGATGGGCACCTACTTCCTGGATTCGCACCGCACACGCCGGGTTGTGCTTCCTAACGGCGACGTCGCCACCGAGGGCGGGGTCGGCGGAGAGGTCAACCCGTACGATATCCCCTACGGCTGCATCAGCCCCAAACAAAACGAGTGCGGCAACCTGCTCGTGCCGGTCTGCCTTTCTTCGTCGGGGGTTGCGTGGTGCTCGCTGCGGATGGAGCCGGTGTTCATGGCGCTCGGGCACGCGGCGGGCACCGCCTCGGCCATGGCCGCAAAAGCCGGGCTGGATGCTCAGGATGTGGATATCGAAAAACTGCGCGAACGTCTACTAGCCCAGCAACAGGTGATCGGCCGGACAGACCTGCCGACGATGAAAGAGCATCAGCACACGCCGCTGCTTGCGCCATCGCTGGTCCCGGTCGTGGAGGCGACGGACCCGCGCACGCTGCGCTTGCCGGGACAGAAGCGGGCGTCAACGCAATCGTCCTGATAGTGTGAGCCGGCAATAACCGGTAGCTCGGGGACGTTTAGTCGATCAATGGGGAACACGGCATGTGGCACGCCTTCGACATCATCGCGGACGAACTGGCCGTGGACCCGGCGGTCCGCGGTCTGGCTGCCGGTCCGGGGCACAGGCTCGTTTACAGCGAACGTGTCGTCCGCTGGTTTTCCGACAAGACCGGCCAGGGACAGTGGCCGGCCGTGGTTGACCGTCAACCCGGCATCACGCTCGAACGGCCCGGAAAGGCCACTGAGAACACAGCTTGGGAACTCATCGTCCAACACACGCGTCCAGACCGCGCCGGTCACGATGCAACTGACGATGACCTGTGGATCCAATCCCTTAGCGCAGCCCTGAAATGGAACGCCACCGAATCGGTCGGTGACCTGAAACGGACCCGCCGCTGAAAGCCACCACCGGTTACGGGGCAGGTCGATAACGGCCGGCATCACCCGAACAATCGCGCGCCGGGTCAAACATACATTGATGAAGCTCCTACGACGCCGCGTATGCCGCCAGCCTGGGTACGCGTTGCTGGCCAACTTCCCCGCCGGTGATGTGGATACCGGGCGATTCAACGATCAACCGTGTCATGCTGTTCACCGAGGGCAATGCAGTTCGGGGCGGTGGGGTATTGGTCACGGGCGCGCCGGGCAACGCGGACACATGAACTGGCCAAGGGTCTGCGGTGTTATCAACTGACACCCGCGATAGGTTTCCCCGGAATTCTGGGTGAATGACGAGGGCGTGGTGGTGTATCTGCTTGAGGCGGCGACGCGTGCATGGCTGTCAAGGCGTGGAGGTGTTGTCATGAGCGATGCGATGACGCTGACACGCCGACGTTTCCTTCAGACCTGTGCAGCGACGGGCACCGCAGCGGTGGCTGCCCCTTGGTTGCGCGGTCAGGCACCGGCCGCGCCGCGCAACAGGCCGCCGAATATTTTGCTGATCAGCACCGACCAGTGGCACACCGACGCGTTTAGCCACCTCGGCTCCCCCTGGCTGAAGACGCCGCACTCCGACCGGATCGCGCAGCGTGGCGTACGATTCCAGTGCGCGTACGCCGCCGACCCCGTCTGCGCCCCGGCCCGGACGTCCTGGCTGACCGGGCGCATGCCCGTCGAACACGGCGTCATCGGCAACGGGCAACGCATCGCCGACAACATGATCGACATGGGCCAGTGGTTCGGCTCGCACGGCTACGAGACCGCGCACTTCGGCAAGTGGCACACCACGGGGCGCAACCCCGCCGACTGCCATGACTACAACCACGGCATGCACCCCGCCGGGCAGTATGGGGACGCAAGCGTCGCGCAGATGGCGACCTCATACCTGATGAACCGTGACACGCGCAAGCCCTTCATGGCGCACGTCGCGTTCATGAACCCGCACGACATCTGCCAGGTCTCCTGCTTCCACACCGGGGGCGGGCAATACCCGATCGACTCGGGGCTGTTGCTGCCACTACCCGACAACTCGCCCGGCCCGAAGAGCCCGCGACCTCGTCCGCAAGGTCCGCGATTCCTACCGGCGTATCCAGCAGCGGAGTTGGGACGACAACGACTGGCGCACCTACATCTGGATGTACTACCGCTACTGCGAGATGGTCGATGTCGCGATCGGGCGTGTCCTCGATGCGCTCGACGCTTCCGGCGAGGCGGACAACACGCTCCTAGTCTACACCTCCGACCACGGCGAGGGTCTCGCATCACGGGCTGTTCACCAAGGCATTCATGTATGAATCAGCAGCACGGGTGCCGTTCTACGTCGTGTTCCCCGGCAGGCTGGACCCCGGCGGGTCGAACGCAACGATCCCGGGTTTTGGCGTGGACTTGATGCCCACGTTCTGCAATGCGGCCGGCATCCCCGCGCCCCCGGATATGTGCGGCGAGGATTTCCTTCAGCAGTACCGCTTGCGCGCACCCGCACATGAGCCCTGGTCACCTCCGCGTCCTTCGGAAGGGCACATCCGCAACGATCGCTACAAACTGATCCGTTACGACGACGACCCGACCGTGCAGCTATTCGACCTGACCGACGATCCCGGCGAGACACACAACCTGGCGGGCGAGATGCCCCGCCGTCACGGAGCCGTGGCGGCACGCCGAACAATTCCACACACGGCTCAAGCGCTGGTGCGTGAGGCTAAACCATTAGAAACCCAAACGCGGTGTTTGGGGTGCCACACTTTGACCCGAATCCAATTTTAAAAAAACTTCCCTGGGTCTCGCTTGCGCGGGGACGACGGAAATGACGCGATCCATCATCACGCGAGTCGCTCAACTGCTGTGATCAAAACAAATCACCCGAACCGGTGTTTGCGCCGGTAGGTGATCGGTGTGTCGCCGGTCTCACGTTTAAAGACACGGCAGAGGTGGTACATATTTCCGAAGCCCGACCGGTCGGCGACTTCCTGAAGGGTCGCGTCGGATTCAACGAGCAGGGCCTTGGCTTTGTTCAGGTGCGCTCGGCGGATCTCCTGCAGCGGGCTTCGACCGAGGTGCTCGCGGAATTTGCGTTCCAGCTGACGGCGGGACACCGGGACGATGTCGAGTATGTCGTCGACGCTGATCGGCCGATGTGAAGCGCTTTCAACAAAACGCACCGCCGCCGCCAGGTCCGGGTCGTCCACGGCCAATACACTCGTCGACTGCCTCGCCTCGATCTCCAAGGGCGGCAGCAGGCAGCTTTTCACCTCGGCCTTGGGGTCGTCCATCATCTGCGAAAGCAACTGCCCGGCCCGGTGGCCGATCCGTGAAAGCGGGACCTGAATGCTCGAGAGTGCCGGCGTCGCCATCTCGCAGTTGAGTGTGTCATCGTTCACGCCCAGGATCGCGACGTCGTCAGGCACGCGCAGGCCCGCACGGTGGGCGACCTGTGTGATCCAAAGGCCCCACTCGTCATCGCCGAGCATCATCCCGAACGGCCGGGGGATACCCGCGAGCCACTCGGCGAGGATGTCGTCGGCCGACGTCCACGCCTGCGACATATCCAGGCTCGGCAGCGGCGGCGGGGTGTGGACTTCGCATGTATGGCCCGCGGACCGGACCTCGCGTGTAAACCCATCGAGATGCCGGCAGGATGACCCCCAACTGCTGTCGCCGAAGTAGGCGAAATGGCGGAAACCAAGGTCGATCAGGTACCGCGCTCCCACCCGGCCGACCGCGACGTGGTCGACACCCACGTGCGTGATCCGGCCTTGCGCCCGCTTATCTGATATGTCGATAACCGGGACGCCGAGTTGCAGCAGGGTCTTTTCGGTCTCGTCGTCGGCGACGTTAGCGATGATGCCGTCGGGTCGCCAGCGTTTGAGGCGTTCGACGTGGTCGGCGGTCAGACCAGGCACGCCGTGCAGTTCCCACTCGCTACGCGCTTGTTCAAGGCTCAGAAGGCCACGCAATATCCTGCGCCAATAGCTGCGCTCACGGTTGAACGCCAGGGCGATCCGCTTGTTCGGCCGGGACATCATCGTTTGCCGTTTCTTGAATACACCCGAGGTTCCACGGTTTAACTCAGGGACCGATGCGGTGGTCGGCCATGTGTATGTTACTCGCCCACGAAAAACGGCGCGTTCGCCGTCCCGAGCTTGCCCGCCGACGTATACCCATAGAAATACAACCTGTATGCCCCTGAGCCGTAGGGCCGTGAACGTGATCGTGTGGGAATCGACCACTTCAAGCCCCACGTCCAGGCCGGTGTCCAGGATCGCCTGGCTGCCCTGGCCTTCGCTGACTTTCTGCTCGGGTAGAACTTCCCAGCGCACATCCAGGGTGTCCGGGTCGGTCAACTCGTAACTGACCACAGCGGTCACACGCTCGCCGGGTTGCAACCGGATGCTCGAATCAAAAGCCTGCCCGTTGATATCCAGCGCGGTGACCCAGGGCGATCGCTCGTCCGGCCACTGCCCGGTCCAGATGTGCTGCATCACATCGACGACCGCGTTCGGCTCGCCGTTGGCGTGGAACAAGCTGAACCACGTTGAAGTACCCTTGGGCACATATCCCCACTTGAACGGGAACACGCCCAGGCAATGGTCCTTGTCCGCGATGAGGTACTCGTAACGCTCGCGGTAGATGTCCGCCTTGATCCCGCTGGGGGGTTCGATCGGGACGCCCCAGTCCGTGAGATAGCTCTTCTCCCAGGTGCCGTTGATCCCGATCTCGGTAACCATGTATGGCCCGGTCCAGCCGGCGACCTTGACGTTTTTCGGCAGGCCCGCGTAGCCGCCGTAGGTGTTCATCCCGAGGATGTCGATCTCCGGTGCACGTGTCCGCACGGCCGTGATCCTGTCGACCGACGCCCCGGCCAGCACGGTCATCGTCGGGTGGTTCGGGTCCACCTCGTGGATGAACTTCGCTATTTCGTTCATCGCCTCGTAGGGCTGGCCGCCGCGTGCCTCAGCCTCGTTGCCCACGGCCCAGATCAACACCGCCGGGTGATCTTTATACTTGAGCACAGCCGCGCACAATTCGTCGTACTGCTTCTTGACCATCGCCGGGTCGGCGTAATCAAACCCGTCGCGCTTGTGGCCCATCCACAGCCCGACGACCACGCCCATCCCGCGCTTCTGCGCCTCGTCCAGGATGCGCCCGTCGTCCAGATGTTTGACCGACCAGGTCCGGATCGTGTTCGCGCCGGCGGCGATCGCCATATCCAGCTCGTCGAAGCCGGAGATCGGGTGGACCTCGAAGGGTTTGCCGTCGCGCAGCAGCATGTACCGGCCACCGTCCTTAACAACCTTCACCGGGATCGGGCCCTCTGCGGCCACACAAAGGCTGGACGTAATTAGAAGAGCAAGCACCGTACAAACGTAACACAGCGTCGGGACGATGCGGCTTTGATTGGCATACTTCATGTATCGGATTCCTTCCACCCCTGCGAATCAGGGTGTTTCCTCGACTTTACGATCCAACGGCGACCACAGCGTGTTGTAGCGGCTCTTCTGGGTCGTGCGGTCGACCAATTCTTCATCATTTGTTGAAGCCGCGTGGCCGTCTACATATGCGAAGTTGATGCTGCCACGTGCTTCTTTTTCAGAAGCGCCGGAGGGCCGGTGGCGTGAGTAGTCAAGAAAACTTTCTGCCGGCGGCGAAAACTGTCGACCCGATGCAGAACCGGGCTCCGGTCGATTTACGAACTGCTGGTACGGCGTGTAGTTGGCGTAGCCCAGTAGCGGCCGTGCGTAAAGTTTGCCCTCTGTTGTCCCGTTGACCGTCCAGGACTCGGCCAAGAGCAATGTGTTGGAACTCTCCGCAACGGAGGCGTCAAACTGGACGCCCTTTGTGGCGGGAAGATAGGTGGCCGTGGTTTTGCCGCTGCCGGCCCAGGCGTTCATGCCGTAGCAACGGACGGCCCGCTCATCATCGTTGGGGCAAACCAGGATGGAACCCCCGAGGTTATCTGTGGCCTTGGCGTTGTCGGTCGTCGGGAGATACGGTTCGATCACGCCCGGCTCATGCCATTTCGGATCAACGGTCCCGACGGACGGGAACTTGTCACCGTTATCCGCCGCGTAGCTGGCGAAAGCCACGCCTAGCTGACGGATGTTGCTCAGGCACTGCATGTTCTGTGCCGCCTTGCGCGCCGCGCCGAGCGCCGGCAGCAGGATGCCCACGAGCAGCGCGATGATGCTGATCACAACCAGCAATTCGATCAGGGTAAAGGCGCGGCGCCGGGCGATGGGCGGATGATTCGATGGTGTCATGATGTTCACTTCTAAACGGTACATGTGACTGTATCCTCCAGTGATTCGGTGCGCCATCCGGGCCAATCATGCGACGCCCGGCGCTTCCGTGCGGTTTACCTTGCGGCCAGGGCTTCGGGGACACCCGGTACGCGGTCTTTTTCGACCCAGTGGCTGATGCCGGTCCGTGCCCGTCCGTCGGGCCAATGCAGGATCTGCCCGTCGGCCTGCAGCCGGTTACGCAGCGCGGTGTAGTCGACGTCCTGAACCGATGAACCCGCATCGATCGCCAGGCACGCGGCCGCCGCCGCCGAGTGGCCCAAGATCATCCCCACGGGTTCCATGCGGATCGACCCGAACGCGATGTGTGATGCGGACAAACACCAGGGGACCAGCAGGTTTTCACACTCACCCTTAGCCGGGACGATCGCGTGGTAGCTGATGCCATACGGCGCGCTGGGCGGGACCTCGACGTTGCCTTCATTGTAGGCACGCCCGTCCATGACGATCCGCCGGCAGTTGTGCGAATCCATCGTGTACGCGGCCAGCCCGATCGGGTCCTCAACGAATGCGCGGTGGCTGCAATGGTGCTCGGTCATTACCACGTCACTGACCATCCGGCGTGCTTCGCGTACATACAACTCGTGCGGCCAGCCGCCGGTCTCCTCAACCCGTCCGCGGGTAACCCCCACTGTGCCAGTTCGTCACGGATCTCGGCCGGCACACGCGGGTCATGCGCCAGGAAGTAGTACATCCCCTGGTTGTACGACACGTGGTCCTGAAGATCCGTTCACGGGTTGCGTAGTCGGCCTCGGGCCAATCGTAGTTCGCGCCAATATGGTCGGAGGAGAACCCGCCGAAGTTGTTCGTGTCGGTCTTGTCGTTGGGTAACGGCAGTGTCAGGAAAAGAGCGTCCCACACACCGGCGTTGATATACCGTAGCAGCAGCTCGTAACGCTTCGGGTCGTAGCCCGCCGGCTTCGGGAACGCCAGCCTGTCCGGTGCGTCGGTCAGGCACACGCGGAAATTAAACGCCTGGATGCACTTGTCACCCTCGCCATTGTGCCCAGGCGGCAGGTCCTGCACGCCCGGCAACAGCCCGCTGGCGGGATTGCCCTCGACTACATACGGATCGACCCACGCCTTGAAGTTGTGACCCGGGTGTCCGAAGTGGATGCCGTTGAGTGTTTCGCGGTACTGGCGGTTCGCTTCACGACCGACGGTGTAGCTCACGCCCGCCCTGGCCATCAGGTCGCCCTCGTAGGACGCGTCGATGAACATGCGGGCCTTGAACGTGTTGCCGCCTTCGGTCTTAAGCGTTGTGATGCGGTTGTTGCCGAGTGTGATGTCGGTGAGCGCTGCTCAAAATAGATGCTCACGCCCGCCTCTTCGAGCATCTGAGAGAAGATGCCCTCGGCCACGTGCGCCTCGAAGCGCCAGACCCGGGGCTTGCCGTAGTGCTTGCTGACCCTACGGTAGAACTCGCCGGAGATCCCGCCGATCGCGCGTTCGTGGCCGATGTCGGTCGCGCCAAGCCCGCCGGACGTCATGCCGCCTAAGCGCCTGCCGAAGACCAGCAGCGCGACGCGCTTGCCCATCCGGCTTGCCTGGATCGCCGCCGCGATGCCCGCCGGTGTGCCGGCATAAACCACGAGGTCCGCCTCAACGTCAACGCCCCCGGAATCGGCCGGCAGGGGGTAGTAATACCGCAGGCCCGGGGCGGGAGAATCCGGCCGGGTGGCACGGGGGCGCGGGTGCCGGTTGGTGCTGATCATGGGTTCCTCAAGTGGCGTCTGCGGTTGTGAGTCAACACGCGCATTTTCGCGGTTGTTCCACGTTAATTATCCCCGCAGACACTTGTGTTACAATGCGCAATAGCGTACAATATTTGTGATATCACGCATATTACATGGCCTTTTTATATGGCGGGCAAGCTCCCCCGAGTTGCGGTAATGCTTGATCTGGCAAGTGCCTATGGTCGATCGGAGGCCATGGGGATCGCCCAGTACGTCGCGTCCCACAACCCCTGGCGGGTCGAACTCTCTGTCGCGGACCTGACCACCCGCAGCATCGAGCAACTGGACGCCGACGGGCTGATCATGCCCGTGATTACCCGTGAACAGCACGACGCGGTGATCAAACTGGGCATCCCGGCCGTCAGCATCGCCGGCAACCTGCAGGGTACGGGCTTCCCGGTCGTCACCGCCGACCACGAGGCGATCGGGCGCATGGCGGCGGACTTTTTCCTGCAACGCGGGTTCGAGCACCTGGCCTTCTGCGGGATCAGCGACCGTTACTACTCGCCACGGCGCGGCGGTGGGTTCCGTTACACGATCGAACAGGCCGGCGCGTGGTGCGGGATGTTTGAGAAGCGCATAACCGTTTCGGGCCGGCCCACAACAAATGAGCAAAAAGAACGCCTCGCACAATGGCTGCTGAGCCTGCCCCGGCCGTGCGGCGTGTTTGTCTGTGACGACCTCCAGGCGGTGGAACTGCTTGAAGCCTGCCGGCAGGCCGGCGTGCGTGTGCCCGAGGAGCTGGCAGTGCTTTCGGTCGATAACGACGAGCTGTCGTGCAACCTCTCGGACCCGCCGCTATCGAGCATCGACCACGGCACGCAGCAGATCGGCTACCAGGCGGGCCGCGTGCTCGACCGCATGCTCAACGGCGAAACCGTCAGCCTCGACCCCGTGGTCGTCCCCCCCACCGCCGTCGTCATGCGACGCAGCACAGACACCTACCCCCGAAGCAACCGCCACATCAACCGCGCCCTGGCGTTCATGCGCAGGAACCTGAACCGCCGCGTGCAGGTCGACGAGATCGTCGAGGCGTCGGGCGTCTCACGCCGTGCGCTTGAAAACGCGTTCCGTGACGTGATCCACCGCTCGATCCTCGATGAATACCACCGGCTGCAGATCGAAACGATCACACACCTGCTGCGCAACACCACGCTCCCGATGAAACAGATCGCGGACCAGATGGGGTTCAGCAGCGTATACTACTTCAGTGCCTTTTTCCGGCGCGCGATCGGCATGCCGCCGGGGCATTACCGCAAGACCACGCACATGCACGAGGATGCCGCGCTGATGATGAACGAACACAGCGACGCGGTCGCATAATGCGGGCGATTAACCATGCGGGATGAGCGTATGAGTACTTTAAGCCGCACAATCCGGCCGGACGGCACGCAGGTTATCGCGGGCGCATCCCTGATGATCAAGCCCGTCGGCGCGGCCTGCAACCTCGATTGCGCTTATTGTTACTACCTCGACGTGCAGGACGATATATACGACGGCCACGTCCAGCGGATGACCGAAACGACGCTCGAAGCGACGCTGCGCGACTATCTGGCCGCCGCGCCCGATCACGTGACGATCTGCTGGCAGGGCGGCGAGCCCACGCTTGCCGGACTCGCGTTTTTCGAGAAAGCGATCTATTTCCAGAAGCATTATCAACGCCCCGGCCAGACCGTCGCAAACTCGCTGCAGACCAACGGCACGCTTCTGGACGATGAATGGTGCAGGTTCTTCAAGCGCGAAGCCTTCCTTATCGGCATCAGCATCGACGGCGGCCCGCCGCTGCATGATGGCTACCGAAAAGATGCCGCCGGGCACAAGACGCATGCGCAAGTGATGCGCGGCCTGAAACTGTTGCGCAAGCACGGCGTCGAACACAACATCCTCTGCGTATTGCACCGCGAAAACGTCAAACACCCCCGCCACCTCTTCGAGTATCTCATCGGGCTGGGTGAGACCTGGCTGCAATTCATCCCCGCCATCGAGTGGGAAGCCGACGAAACGACCGGCGAGCCAAAGCTGGCCGAGTATTCACCGCGCCCCGATGACTACGGCCGATTCCTGTGCGAGACCTTTGACCTCTGGTTCGACAAGTACCGGCATAAGGTTTCGGTCCGTGATATCGATACCGCCCTGCAACGCATCGTCACCGGCGATGCGCCGCTTTGCATCTACAACAGCTCCTGCCATAAACAGCTCACCATCGAATCAGGAGGCGACGTGTTCGGCTGCGACCATTTCGTCGAAAACAGGTGGCGGATCGGCCACGTCACAGCGGATAAGCCCTGCGGCACGGACGCGCTTATCGGGTTGACTATTGAAGGTGATGCACCATTACGCGCAACCAAACGGGCGCGATCCGTGACGATAAACAAATCTGGCCGCACCGTGTCGATTACGATCAACTCGGCCGCTTCGCCGAGCGCAAGCTCCATCTGCCCGATACATGCCTGAAGTGTGACTGGTTCACACTCTGCCACGGCGGCTGCCCCAAAGACCGACCGCAACGCGGTGACGCGCCGGCCGCGTCGGTCCTGTGCGAGGGCTACAAGATGTTTTTCTCACACGCGATGATGAGATTGCGCTGGCTCGCGGAGTATCTGGCCCGCGGCGTGCAGCCACCGCAGCCGTGACATAAGGGCCTGCACAAACGCACCAGGTCCGGTTATGTGTGTGCGGACTAATAGCAAATGCTGATCGCTGATCGCTGAGGTGACGGGAACGAAGCGATCCGTAATTACGCGAATCGCTCTTAACCCGGCGGGGCATCATATTATGGGTGTTGCGATGTTCCGGATTGATCGATTCATTACTGGTTATCGAGGGGTGGCCTGTTGATAGCCCTTGACTCCCAGCCTGTCACCCGCCTCGTACTGCGAGCCGGTAATAGAGTGTGCGGACACTGATGCCCAGTTCTTTGGCGGCGGCCGAGCGGTTGTCCTGGTGTCGTCGCAGGGCCGCTTCAATCATCTGCCGTTCCGCGTCGGCGATACTGATCGGTGCGACCGTATCTATCGGTTCCGGAGGCTCGGGGATGGGTTGCGGCAACTGCTTCAGCGTCGGGCGCTCGATCACGGTGTTTAAGCCATGCCCGGCTTATGGCGGCCTCGATCTCTCCCAGTGAACTAGGCTTGATCAGGAAGTCGATCACGTCGAGCTTGAATGCCTGGCGTGCCGCGTCGAGCGTGGCGTAGCCGGTGAGGATGATGCAGCGTATATCCGGCCACCGCGAAAACATGCGCGTCGCCAGGCTCAGGCCGTCCATGCCCGGGAGGTTCAGGTCGAGCATCGCGACGCCGAAACGCGCGTCCTCCTCGAGCAGTGCCAAGGCTTCTTCGGCGGAGGCGACCGCGGCACAATCAAACTCCGCTTCACGGATAACGCGTGTGAGCATCTGGCGCTGATTCACTTCGTCCTCGACGATCAGGACGCGTCGAGACGGGTTCGGGTTGTTGGCAGCCTCGTTCATGTATTGACCGTAGTTGTAGCTTGTGGCAGTGATATCGTGAAGCGGCTGCCACGGCCGGGGCCCTCGCTCGCGGCGACGATGTTGCCGCGGTGGTCGTGGATGATGGCGTGAACGATGGACAGGCCCAGGCCGGTCCCGGCCCGGCCGCCGCCGCGTTTCTGTGTATAAAACGGCTCGAAGACCCTCGAAAGAATCTCGGGTGTCATGCCCCGCCCGTTGTCTTCGACGCTTAGCAACACCATGCCTTCACGCTGCTCGCCGCGAACAATGACTCGACCGTTGGTGTCCGAGGCGGCCTCCGCCGCGTTGATAACAAGGTTCAGAAGCACCTGCTTCATCTCGGATTCCCGCGCGGACACCACGAGGCCTCCCTCCCGTGGGGCCTGCACCTCAAACGAGCATCGGCGGAATTGTTTGAGGGTGTCGAGCATGGCGACAACCTCACGGGCCACCACGGCGAGATCGACCGGCTCCTGGGGGGCGTCGGACTTGCGGACCAGTGATAAAAGCTTATCGACGATCTGGCGGCAGCGCAGGGTCTCGTTGCGGATCACTTCCAGCGACTCGATGTCATCGGTGGCTACCGTTTGTGCACCGTTGCGGCGGGACCGCAGCATCAATTCGCAGTAGCCCAATATCGCGTTCAACGGGTTATTGATCTCGTGCGCCACACCGGCCGCAAGATAACCCACGCTGGCAAGACGTTCCGACTGGACAAGCTCCCGGCTCTGGGCGTTGACGCGGTGCTCCAAAGAGTTGTAGAGGCCGTTCAGTTCATCAACCAACCCCGCAAACCCCGCATTCAATTCGCCGATCAGGTCGTTCCCGCCGTTTTCGAGCGGGTCCTGCCGATCGGCCACAGCCTTGCGGACACGGTCGCGCAGCTGCTGGACCGGCGTGATAAACCACCGGTAATGCAACAAGGCAAACGCGAACGCAAGCGTCACGCCCATCCCGCACAGGCCGAGCATCAGCGTATTGGCCAGCGTGATCGCTTCGTTCGTCTTGTCAAGTGCCGCATCAACCAGGTCGTCGGCGGCACTGGAAATGTGCAACAGGTCGTCATGGATAACCGCGATGTCATCCAGTGTCTCTGTGATCATCACGGAATTCGGCTCACCGGTCGTTGATACGATGCGATCGATCATCAGGGCAAGCCGTGTCGCGACCCGGTGGGCCCGATCCTCCTCAAATGCCAAGTGCTCGGGCGGCTGTCCTTTCTGTTCGTCCTGCTCGTTGAGGTACTCTCGGATCCGCTGGCGTGCGGTCCGGGCGTGCGTGATGATCGCATCGGGTGAGGGTTCATGTTTTAACAGCTCAAGCCGGGCAAGCATCAGTGCGTCATCTATCTCCTCGACCTGCCGCAGTTCCTGGTACTCCTCGGTCACCGAATGGATGTGAAACGCCATGTCGGAGAGCAGGACGTAGGCCAGCACCGTCAGTGAGGTCGTGATCAGGACCGTCACGGAAGAGGTCAGCAGCAGACGGCGTTTGAGGTTCACGCGTAGCTCCGGGGCACGATACTTGAACGCTCTTATCCTCGACGATACACGGTGGGCCCGCAAGCGGCTGCAAACATTGCAGGCTGCAATTACTGCAAACCGTACGGTGGTTGCGCCAACGGTCGATATGTTTTGACGATCCCCCGAAGGAGCATACCTATGGCAAGGCCCCGGCTCGCGTCATCGATATGGTTGCTGGTAGGTGTATCGTTTGTAGGCGCGGTGGCCCTGGTCGCGTGCAGTGCCGGTCCGGCACCCCTGTCGTCTGTGGTAGGCGATGCGGACCTTGTTGCTTACCAAGGATACCTCCGGCGTCAGGACTCTGACGCCCGGGCGGCTTACCTGGCCTGGCGTTCAGAGGAGACCGGCAGGCCCATCGATCAACTCGCGGCCGAGGATGCCGCGCTCAGTGAAACGCATAACCCCTTTAAATCGAGCGATGCCTGGGCGGTTTCCCGGGGGGGTCTGATCTATCAGGTCCACTGCGCCTCTTGCCACGGCGCGGCGGCCGATGGGCTAGGCGGGGACGGGCAACCCCTGATGGGTGCCAAGGACTTTCACCACCCGCATATCCGCATGGCAGCGCGTCTGAGTGACGGCTATCTCGCGGGCTGGTACGAAAAAATCAGCAACGGCACGGTAGCAGAGGAGTCGCCCGAGGGTCGTGCGCCGGGCGTGATGCCGGCCATGAAGGACGCGCTGACCCGTGAGCAGATCTGGCTCGCGGTGACCTACCTGACCAGCGACGAACGCTCCGGTGAAGAGGTGTCCAGGTGATCTGTCGCTCCGCCGATCAGGATGGCGTCAAGTGGCGAGGGCGTGTGCTTGTCACGGGCGCAACGGGCTTTATCGGGCACTACCTGCTGGCCGAACTGCTTAAACGGGGCGTCCCGTGCGCGGCCCTGCTACGTCCACCGCTGAGCACGAACGTCGCGCGACTCGCGTCGCTGCTGCGGCCGCTCGGAATCAGCATCCAGGAAGAGACCACTCGCTGGCGACTGGCGTTTCTGGAGGGCGAACTGAACGGGGCGATGCCCGGTGAATCCGGTCTGGATATCCGTTCGATCCTGCACGCGGCCGGCGTAACCACGTTCGAGCCGATGCCCAACGGCGAGCCTAAGCGGACCAATGTCAACGGCACGGCGGGGCTGCTGGCGTGGGCCGAGGCACACGAGGTCACCGACTTTCACCTCGTGAGTTCAGCCTACCGTTGCGGCGAAACAAACGGCCCCGTGCTTGAAAAGATCGATCGGGACCCGCCGGCGTTTCTTAACGCCTACGAAGAGAGCAAGTGGGAATCCGAGCGGCTGGCGTGCGCGTGGGCCGAGCGGACCGGTGGCCGGCTCACCGTGTACCGTCCGTCGATCGTGGTCGGCGACCAGCGCGACGGGCGCACGACCAGTTTCAGTGGTTTCTATGTGCTGGCACGGGCGAATGAAGTCCTGTCGCGGTGGTACGGGGAGTCGGACGCCGGACGGTTCGCGACCGGGCTGCGGATTTCGTGTAGCCCCGAGGGCAGGCAGGACCTGGTCCCGGTCGATTATGTCGCCACGATGATCGCTCACGCCGTCGCCGACCCTGCTTTTCATGGCAGTGTCTATCACATCACACACCCGAAGCCGCCACGGAACGCGACCATCCGCCGGGCCATCGATGAGCACTTCGGGTTTGCCGGCAGCAGCTTCATAGCGGACCAGCCGATCGATGAAACTGAACTGAGCGGCGCCGAGCGCGTCTTTTATGAATCAACACGGGTGGTCCGGCGGTACCTGTCGCATCATCCCGTTTTTGACCGCACACATGCCGAAACATTGGAGGCGGCATCGGGCGCACGGTGCGGATCACTGGATGTGTCGAGCCTGCGCAGGCTGATCGGGTACGCCCAGTCCGTGCAGTGGGGTCGGTGCAGGGCACCCCGCGAGCGCGTCGAAGACGATCGGGACATTCTGATCGACCGGTATTTCGCCGACTACCTGCCGAGGCACGTGGTGCGCTCCCGTGTGGCGCAGTTGACGGCCATGACCACCACGATGCGGTTCGTGATCAGCGATGTGCCGGGCGCACCCTGGGTCTGTGGCTTTGACTGCGGCAAGCTCGTACGCGTCAGACGCACCGCGGAACCCGACACGGTTGACTTCACCTACACCACGACACGCAAAGTGTTCTGGCAGGCGATCGCCGGCGAGGTCAGCCCGCAGGACGTATTCCTGCAGGATATGGCGACCGTCACCGGAGACGTGGAGGCGGGGATCAAGATGGCGGTCATCCTGCACCGGTTCAACCACGAGTTCCCGTGTACGCCCGAGGACCTCCGGGTCACGCAGGAGGCCGCTCCATGCTGTGCCAGTCGCTGACACGCGAGCGCGTCACGATCGAGGGGCGTGAACGGTTTACCGGCGAGCTTGCTTATGACGAGCAGGCGGTGCCGGTTGCCAGCGCTTTGCTGTTATGTCCCCACCCGTTCATGGGCGGCACGATGGAGAACAACGTGATCCGTCATCTGGCGGTCGTGCTGGCCGAAGCGGGCCTGGTCACGCTGCGGTTCGATTACGCCGCCATCAGCGACACGGACCTGGCCGCGAACATGGCGAGCTTCTGGCAGACCGGGCACGCGCCGCACGACGCCGCGCTCATCGAAGATGCACGCCACGCCGAAGCCTGGCTGAAGCAACAGTTCGGGCTGCCCGAGGTGCTTATGGGTTACAGCTTCGGTGCCCATGTGGCGGCGTCGCTGCTCGATAAGTCGTCCGTGGCCGTCGTCACGATCGCGCCAACCGTCGTCCACCACGACTTGACACCGTTATGCACCGCGCGAACACCCAAGCTTGTGATCTACAGCAACAACGACTTCGCCACGCCCCAGCTCGCAACAGATACCTGGTACGCCGGCCTCGCCGAGCCGAAACGCAAACGGTGCCTGATCGGTGGAGATCACTTCTACAAGCGGCAGGAAACCGATGTGGCCGAAGCCGTGACCTCGTTTCTCAGGCCGTTGCTGCCGGGTATGAAGGGCAACGTAGCGTGACAGCCGCCATGACCGACAAGAGCGACAACGGCACCCTCGACCAGATGCGCAGCGTTGTTGCGGAACACCTGGACCCGCGATGGGGTTCGGCGTTCTGGCTCGATCGCGCCGAACAGGCCGGCGTCCGAACGGCGGAAGAAATCACGGGCCTGTCCGATCTCGTGTCCAGGCTGAGCATGGGGCCGGCGGACCTCCGCGCACGGCCGCTGCTGCACTACGTGCCCAGACGCTATCACGACCAGCGTCACCGGTTTGTCATCGGCCAGACCGGCGGCACCACCGGACCGGGCGCATGGACCGTTTACCTGCCGGTAGAATTCCACGAAGCATTCGTGGAACCGTTCACCCGCGCCGCAACACACACCGGGTTCCCGGAGGGGGAGACCTGGTTGTACGTCGGCCCGACGGGGCCCCACCTGATCGGCAAAGCGGCCTCGGCCATCGCGCGCTGCGTAGGCAGTTGCGAGCCGTTTTTTCTCGACTTTGACCCGCGCTGGTCACGCAAGATGCCCGCCGAAAGCGCCGGCGCTACCCGGTATCTTCAACACGTTCTGGATCAGGCCATGGACGTGATTGAGCAGCAGCGCATCGGTGTCCTCTTCG
Organism: Phycisphaerales bacterium; assembly: GCA_041402025.1. Lineage (GTDB taxonomy): Bacteria > Planctomycetota > Phycisphaerae > Phycisphaerales > Phycisphaeraceae > JAJRRS01. The sequence goes on from JAWKTA010000030.1 coordinate 32,182, forward strand.
CGACGCCGCCCGTGCTGATGGGTCTTGCAAAACGGATGACGCCGAAGCAACGCGAACAGGTCCGCGGGGTCCACTACGGCGGCATGGCGATCAATGCCGCCACGCTCGAAGAGCTTCAGGTACGAGCGTTCCCCGTCGCGGTCCACCTGTCGGGCTACGGGAACACACTCTTTGGGTGTTGCCCGGAGCTGCGGACAACTGAAAGAAGGCACCACGATTACTACCCCTTCGGGACGCGACTGAGGATCGAGGTTGTGGATGAGAAGGGTCGGCCGGCGTCTGTCGGCCGCGTCCGGTTCACGCGCCTGGATCACGGATCAATGATTGTGGGCATGCTTGAACGCGACCACGCCCAAGTGGCACAGCTGCCGGCGCACGCGCCCGCGGGCTTTGTGCTGCCCGGTGTGCGCGACCCGCACACACCGGCGACGGCCCATCAGCCCGCCGTCGCCACGCTTTACTGACAACGTATCGGAGTCAACCATGCTTCAAGCCGTCGACCTTAGACCCCGTGACACCGCTCTCACAGCACAACAAACGCTCACAGTGGCTTACACGCCCGACAGCGATGACGTCTTCAACTTCTACGCATGGGAGCACGGACGGCTCGGCCTGGGTCTGCCGGGTATGCGCGTCGAGTTCCACCGCGACCACATCAACGCGTTGAACAAGTCGGCGTCGAGGCGGGAGTACGACGTGGTCGCCGTGTCGTCCGTGGTTTATCCGAGCCTGGCGCGGGATTACGACGTACTGGCGGCCGGCAACAGCATCGGCCGTGGTTACGGGCCCGTGCTGGTATCCGACCGGTTCGACTCCGTCGGGCAGTTGGTCGGCAAACGTGTCGGCGTCGCGGGACTCCTGACAACGGGCGGGTGCCTGGCAATGATGTACTGCCCGGGGGCTCGCTTCATCGAGTGCGTCTACGACCAGATCGCCGACCGCGTCCTGGCGGGCGAACTGGACGCGGGCGTCATGATCCACGAGGAGCTGCTGCATTACCCGGCCAAGGGCTTGCACAAGATCAGCGATCTCGGCCTTGACTGGTGCGAAGACACCGGCCTGCCGCTGCCGGTGGGGCTGAACCTGGTGAAGCGCAGCCTGCCGCGCTTGCTCAAGCAGGACATCGCCGACACCTGCACGCGTTCGCTGCGATGGGCTCACGAAAACTTCGACGAGGCCTTCGCCTTTGCCAGCCGGTTCGGTCGCGGCTGCGCCGCCAGCCACGTCGCCATGTTCTCTAACGAGGACACCGTCTGCCTCCCGCATGACGCACGCAAAGCGATGCGTGTGATGTACGACCGGCTGGCCGGGATGGGTGTGGCCCCGAGTGTGCCGAAGCTGGAGATAATCGATGCCTGAGACCGCCCTGCTGTCCGGCGCCGCCGAGGACCTGTTAGGGCTTAAGGCCCGTCACCTCGTGCCGTGCGTGTACCACTTTTATCAGCGGCCGCCCGTGATCGTGCGCGGCGAAGGGTGTTATCTCTACGACGACAGCGGCCGGGCTTACCTGGACTGCTACAGCGGGGTAACGGTGATGAGCGCCGGGCACTGCAACCCCGCGATCATAGAACCGGCCATCGAACAAATCCGCACCCTGCAGCACACGACCAGCATCTACCTGACCGAGCCTGTCCTGAGGCTGGCGGAGCGGCTGGCGTCGATCGCGCCCGGCGACCTAAACCGCAGCTTCTTCACCGCCAGCGGCAGCGAAGCGGTCGAGGGAGCGCTGCTGGCATGCGCGCTGCACACCGGGCGCAACCGCGTCATCGCCATGCACAACGGCCTGCACGGCCGGACACGCTGGGCGATGAACGTCACCGGCGCACCGATGTGGCGGACCGATCCCTTCCCGCAAGACGGTGTAACGCACCTGCCGTTCGGTGACATCGAAGCGTTAGCCGCACTACTTGCCAAAGAAGGCGACGCGTTCGCAGCGATTATTGCCGAGCCGATCCAGGGCAACGGAGGTGTGAACGTGCCCCCGCCCGGCTACTGGCCCGCCGTCCGCCGGCTTTGCGATGCGCACGGCATCCTGCTGGTCTTCGACGAAGTGCAGACGGGGTTGAACCGGACGGGGCGCTGGTTCGCCTGTGAGCACTGGCGGGTTGTCCCGGACGCAATAGCGATCAGCAAAGCGCTGGGTAACGGTTTCCCCATCGCCGCTTTCATCGTGACGGATCGCGTCGCCGCGTCGTATACACGCCCGGGCGCATCGACTTACGGGGGCAATCCGGTCAGCGCGGCGGCGGCGCTGGCGACCCTTGACTTCCATGAGTCGTTCGGGCTGGGCACGGCGGCCGGGGTGATGGGCGCGATGGTCCGTGATGCGCTGGAGAGCGTGGCATCGCGCTATACATGCCTTGGGCGGACGCGCGGCATGGGGCTGATGCTCGGCGTGCCGGTTGTTGACGGGAACGGTCAGGCCGACGCCGCTAAGTGCGACCGCCTGCTCGAAGGGCTCAAGGACGCCGGTGTTCTGGTCGGCAAGACCGGGCCGCAGCGGAACGTACTGACCTTCATGCCCCCGTTGACGATCCGCCCGGAAGATGCCGGGCTTCTCATCGAGGCCCTTGATAAGGCGGTGACGGATGACGCTTGTTGAATGGATGGCTGTTTCCGCCTGGGCGCAGATGTGTGCCGTCTGGGCGCTGCTGCTTTGGGCGCAGCGGCGGGCGCTAATCCTGACGCCGGCTGCGCGAAGCGGTGCGGAGGCCGAGCCCTGGGTGACGGTGGTCATCCCCGTTTGTAATGAACGTGCAACCATCGACCGGTGTCTGGCGAGCGTCGCGGCGCAGCGCGGGGTACGGCTTCGGGTCGTGATCGTTGATGACCGCAGCGAAGACGGCAGCGCCGAAATGGTGGCGGCCTGGGCGCGGCGTGACCCGCGCTTCCGGCTACTGAGCATCGAGCGGTTAACGCCGGGCTGGCTTGGCAAATCCCACGCGCTCTGGCACGCGACGCGCGATGTAACATCGGACTGGCTGCTATTCCTCGACGCCGACTGCCGGCTGTTATCGCCCGACGCGGTCGTCACGGCCTGGCGTCACGCACATCGCACGAACACGGACCTCTTGACGCTCTGGCCCAGGCACGACGCGGGGGGGCACGCCGAAGCGGCGCTGATCCCGTTGTGCGCCGCGGTGATGGCGCTGTGGTTCGGCCGGTCTAACCAGCCTTCGGCGGCCGCCTTCGCCAACGGGCAGTTCCTGTTGGTCCGCCGATCGGTTTACGAGACGATCGACGGACACCGCGCGGTCAGACGGGCATTGATCGAGGACGTGCCGATGGCGCAGGTGCTTCGGGCCGCGGGCTACCGGACATTTGCCGCCGGGGGGCGCGACCTGGTCGCCGTGCGCATGTACGATCGCGGCTCGGCCGTATTCAAGGGCTGGAGCCGAATCTTCATCGGCGCGCTGCGCAGCCCGTGGAAGATCCTGTTGAGCATGTTGTGGCTGCTGGCCGGGTCCGTCTGGCCGTTCGTCGCGGGCATCTACCTTGCCTGGTCCTGGCTTCATCTCGGCGTGGATGCGCCGCCCGTGCTGTGGTGGATGTCGGGTTTGTGCGTCACGCACCTTGCGTTGCTTATATTGGTGAGTTTGGGGTTCTGGGGCATGGGCGGGTGTGATCGGCGATACCTGTGGGTGTACCCGGCTTCCGTCGCGGGCGTGCTGGCCATCCTGGGACACGCGTTCTGGAACCTGTCGGTGCGTCGCAGCGTGCAGTGGCGCACGACGCGGTACCGCATCGATCGCACCGCCGTGATCCTCGGTGACTCATGATGAGCAGACCCCGAAGGGCGCTGCTTTGGGTGACGTGGCTGGGCATCGTGGTCGCCGCGTGTACCGGACTGTCGCGCTACCGGATCGATAACGACCTGCGTCGATGGATGCCCGACCTGGCGGGGCTTGATGCGCTGTCTTCGGTCGTGATCGTGGGCTACGACCGCGACACTGCCAATGGAAACGAGATAACCGGACTAATCGGCAAAGGCGAACGGGTGGCGTTTGTCTGGCCGATCGTGGGTGATAGGCGGATGGACGGGCTGGTGGTGACGCCGAAACCGGGCGTGGCGTCGGCTTCACTTCTTGGCGATGTTCGCGCGAGCGTAGCATCGCAACCGGGCCGGGTCGTGCTCGCCGGCCCCGCGGTGTTCTCGGAAGCGATCAATGAATGGAGCCAGCGCGGCCTGCCGCTGGCGACGGGGCTGATCCTCGCGATCGGCGCCGTCACGTTGTACCTGACCACCCGACGGGTCCGACCGGCGGTCGAGGGACTCACCGCCGTCTTCAGCAGCCAGCTCGTCCTGGTGGGTGCGATCGCCTGGACAGGCAGGGCGATGGACATGATGCTCTCGATGACGCCGCCGCTGATGATGGCGCTGGGCTATTCGTTCGCAGCCCACCGCGCGTTGCGGCGGGGCGCCAACCGGGCCCTGCTGCTGAGCATGGTCACGACCAGTCTGAGCCTGCTCAGCTTTACGTTGACGGATTTCGTGCCGATCCGCTCGTTCGCTTGGTGTGGCGCGGCCGGTGTGATGGTGACCTGGGCCGCGGTCATGCTGTTGGTCACGCCGCCGGACTCAGCCGTTTCAGATTGCCCGGTGCATGCGATAGCGGTTCCGCCCCGCAACAACCGAGCGTGGGCCATGATGCTGACGGGTACAGGCCTGGCGGTCACGGTGGCGGGCCTTGGGCTGGCCGGGCTGATCCACGTCGAGCAAGATGTGCTGCGTGCGTTCCCGTCCGACGCGGGCATTGCAAAGGATTACCGCCTGCTCAACGATGAGTTGACGGGCATGCTGCCGTTTGAGGTGCATGTTCTAGGTGATGTCGACCCGGTGCCGATGCTGCGTGACACGCCGGGTGTCCGCCGGGTCGTGCCGCTGCCTAAGTCTCTGACCGCGCCGCGTCCCGGGCGGTGGTATCTAGGCTTTGCGGACAACGATGCGCTGCCAGGTCTCGTGGCGTCACAACACGATTGGCGTGCCTGGGCTAAGTCTAATCAAATCGAGCTTGAATGGGCGGGCGTGGCCGCGCAGATCGATCACATCGGCCGATCCGTGATGCGTGCGGCCCGCCGGGGCGTCCCCATAATGGCATTGATCGCCGGCCTCGCCGCGTGGCTGATCGACCGCCGCTGGTCGACCGCTGTTGAGCGTCTACGTCAACCTGTTCCCGTTATCGATTTTGATCATCGGCGTTGTGGTGATGCGCCACCCGGTCGGCCTGCCGACGCTGGTGATCGCTTCGCTGGCGATCGGCATCGCGATCGACGACACGCTTCACCTGCTGTTGGTCCGCCGGGCTTACGGCTCGATGAGCGCTGCCGTCCGCCTGCCGCCGTCCGTGCCCTGGGCAGCTCGCTGGCCGTCGCTCTGCACCGCCATGCTCGGGCTGGCGCAGCTTCACCCGACGGCCGAGTTCGGCCCGATTGTTTCGGCGGTGGTGCTCGTCGCCGCCCTGGTGACCTGGTCCTGTTGCCCGCAGCGGTCGTGCTGCGCTCGGCAAGGATTAAGCCCGTTTGGTCAATGGCAAATAGGTCCCGTTTGTACCAAAGCGTGTGCTTTGGTAGGTCTATTCCTCAGCTTCCACGGCATCACGCAAGTGCGCCTTGTTCAAGTCACGCGGCAAGCCACGCCAGACGGCCACGCCGTCACGACCAAACAGGATGACGCCCGGGAGCGTCTTTGACCTTGAATTGTTTCGGCCACGGCATGGTCTTCATCGACCGCGATACAGGGGATTTCGTGTTTATCCACGAACCGCCGCACCACCGCCGGGTCCGAGTCTTCCGAAATCCCGATAAAGAGGACGCCACGCTCCCGGTACTCACCATACAGCTTTTTCAGGTGCGGCACTTGTTCAACACAGGATGGGCACCATGTGGCCCAGAACTCCAGCACCACGACCTTGCCGCTGGTCACCGATTCATCCAGCATCGTCCCATCTATAGCAGCGATCCTAGGCAAATCGGTCCGCATCGGAACCGGTGTCCTCGGCCGCGGAGGCCGGGCTGCACCAGAGACACACGAGCAGGGTGGAGTATCACGATCGGGTGCCGCATAACTGGCTCCTTCAGGCTGGCAATACCTCAAAAGCTTGACGGCAGATTCAACAACCGCGAGAGCAGGCCCGGGTCGTCGAAGTCGTACTGGTCCCAGTAGATCAGTTGTGTCTCGCTGACGCGGCTGGCCGCCGCTTAGCATGCCCAGCGGTGTAAAGAACACGCTCTCGGGACGCTGCGCGTGCCGCACAGGCTCGTTATCGTAGAACATGCTCGTGTATCCGCCGCCGGGCGTTGGGAGCAGTTCGATCCGGGGACGCAGCGTGTATCGGATTTGCAGACGCGTCTTCGGATTCATCACCCGCGAACGTGACATGGACGATCGAGTGCCATCCGGCGGCGACATACACCGGGGTCGGCCCACTGTCCGCCCCATCAACATCAAGCGCGGGATAAAGTGCCGAGTTGTCGGCCCGCCTCCCGCTCCAATGCGTACGAAGCGTCGCCCGCCGGTGGGCCAAACTCGCCGCCGCCGCCTCTTCAAGCCGGGCGTCGGATACAGCCCGTGGAAGCAACCGCAGTTGGCGATGGTTTCGATGATCGCCGGCCGCGATTGATGATCCAGCGTCAACCGGACCGTGATGCCGTCGATGTGACCGGCCATGGGGGTCGTGCTCTGAAATCTCCGGGTGTTCGGGGAACCACGCCGTGTAGACCAGCTGCTCATGCTCCTGCCCGCTAACAAGGACGCGAGTAGGGCGTAAACCACCGGGCGATCGGTGCCTACCACGATGTGATCACTATCCTCCGCCGACACTGCCGATCTGATCAACCCTTGGGTCGTAGGTAACATCCGCCCCACGTTCGACCACGAAAACAGGGCGATAGCGCGCTAAGGCGGACGGGCTTTCATCCGACGGCTGGTACACATCGGCCCGGTCGAAACCAATTAAGAAATACCGGGCACCCCGGCCCGTTCTTCTGACTTGTTCGGCCGCCATCTTCGAAGGCAGGCAGAACGGCAGCCACGTCAAAATCCTGCCGCTTTTCCCCGGTACTTCACCGGGTCTTTCGATCCCGTCGCGCACGTCGGCAAGTGACTGCCATGCAGTTCGTCGAGGCTGGCCGCTTCCTCAACTTGACGTCTAACCTCCGGGCGTACTGTTTGCGATTGTGCCGCGTAGGCATCGATCAGCTCCTCCCCGTGAGTCCCTGCTGATCCGGAAAATAGCGCTGCTGGACCCGCACCACGGCATCCTCATCAAGCCGCATGATCTCATTCATCGCGGTAGCAGCGCCAAGTCGCTGGCCTGTTGCACGAACGCCAAGCGTCTCGCCGTGCCGTGTCCAGGTCTTCCGCCGCGATGGCCGCATCGAGGTAGGACACGGCGCTGTCCACCCAGGCAGCCCCGGCCGGCCGTCGATCCGCTGGGCCCCCGCGTCACGCACCTTTCACGTACCACGACCCTATCAACACCGGCCGGATAACTCTCAGGCCAGCCTGCAACCGGCAACCCCTAAGGCCGCCGCGACAACCACCAAGGCACCCCGGCTCACACAATCCCGCAACGTCTTGTACATCATGTGCGCAACATCCTGCCTGTTAATGGCCAACCTTCAGTATCGGCATTCGCCACCGACGGATCGCCCATTTTGCAGGAGTTGCAGCATGCAATTACTGCAGTCGCAGCAGCCGGGGAGCCGGCCCGCCTTTGAATACCATGCATCGTGGCCGAGAGCATATCTTTAGCTCTACCCGGGCGTTTTCCACTCCGTGTTGTGCATAGCAATATCCCACACGCCGCGCGGGAATGTAAAAAGCTGGCCAGTTTAATCAACCAAGGCATGGAGCTTCGAAAGTTCCAACTCAATAATGCTGACCGAGGCCGTCACGAATGCTTGTGCGGCCGGCTCATAGGCAAGACATGGGTTACTAAGGGAGGGGGATTCTGCTGGGGTAAGTATGCCGTGTAACGCAAGCATGAGGACTCGGGCTTAAGTCCCGAATCCCTGTTTTGATAGACCATGATACAAAGTGGATCATGGCGTCTTTTCACTTACTGGATTGACGAGACAAGGTCAGTTCCTGGCAGTGGTATCTCGGATCGTTACATTGATCCGCGAAACTTCATGGCTGGGATAATCATGGTTGTGGCGAGAAAACGAATATGAGTCAAGCAGAGGCCACACAAAACAGGTCGTGCCGGATGTACTGAGTATCCCAATTTATTGCGGATATTCCTCCCACAATCCAAGCCCCACCGACTCTTCCTCCTGCTGCAACGACCGCGGCACGTATCCCGGGGCCGTGGTTCTGTGCGCGTACCCGGGCGTGTACCACGCTGCAACCGCAGCACGGCTTGTAACATCCACGCCAAGTCGTTGGCGACGGCCGACTTCATGCCGCTGGCGCTGCGAGCGACGCATAGGTTCTTGCCCGGCAGACTCGATGGGGGCTGTCACGCTTTCGCTCGCAACCGACTCGCTTACCGAGGCTGCGGCCGCTGTTGCCACCGGCGGCGTGCCGGCGTTCCAGTTGCTCAGGACCTCGTTGAGGTCGGCGATGCCGACGAACCCGTCACCCGATGGATCACCCAGGACCCACACGCCGGCGGTCACGTTCTGGTTCCAGTTGCCCAGCACGATGTTCAGGTCGGCGATGCCGACGAACCCGTCGCCGTTAAGATCGCCGGGTCCCGCAAGGATGAAGGTGACCTCGTAATCATCACCGCCCGTGCCGTCCCCGTTACCGTCGAGCGGATTCCCAGTGGCATCGGTTATGCCGGCCGCGTGAAGCGTAGCGGTATAGGTGCCCGCCGCGAGAGAAAGTGCGGACAAGTCCCAGCGGGCCGTGTTGCTGCCGCCAAGGTACATGAAGGTCGCCCCGGCGAGATTAACCGGTGTCACATCGCCATCTCTCATCAGGGTCAGGTCGCCGATATCCGCATTGGCCCCCACGTTCTCGCTGAACGTGAAGGACAAAGCGGTCAGTTCGTTCGGCACGAACTGTCCATCGTTGCGCTCGAACAGTGTGACATGAGGCGGAAAGTCAATCTCCCGGTTACCGAAGTCCACGCCGTCGACAACGGCACCCGGAACGACGGTCACGAACCAGAAGTTTTCGTCTGGTATTGTACCCGGCCGATCCGGCATGGCCGGCGTGGAGATCGGATTGGTGGGGGTGACGATGGGTGTGGTGGTGGCGGCGACATTGAAGCGCAGGGAGTAATCTTCCGGACCGGTCCCTTCGTCGATCCAGAAGGTGTAGTTTCCGGCCGGCAGAGCGCCGGTGAAGTTGCCGTTCGACGTGGCGAGTGCGGCGAGCAGGTCGTCGCCGATGCTGCTGCCGCTGAAGGTGGTGAAGCCGTAAGCGGCGGGATTCGTGGCCGCCGTGTACGTTGGGCCGTCGTCCATGCCCAGGAACGACGAGTTCGTATTGGAACTGTGGTCAAGAACAATAATCGAGCCCAGCACCGCGCCTTCCGGGACGGTTATAGTGAACACGTCGTCCTCGGTGCCCGGACCTACCGTGCCATTTATGATGTTCGGGCCCTGTGCCAGGATCAGTGGCGTCGGGGCCAGCTTGTTGTTCGAAAGATCACCATCCTCGGCTTCATCCCAGAGGGTTGTGGGCGTGCTCAGATTCAGCTGCAGCGTGTACGACTCCGGCCCGGTACCCTCATCAAGCCAGAATGTGTAGGTCCCGGCCGTCAGCGGCGTCACGAAGTTGCCATTGGAAGCGCTTAGCGCCGGCAGCAGGTTTTCGCCGATGTTGCTGCCACTGAAGGTGGTGAAGCCGTAGGCGTCGGGATTCGTGGCCGCCGTGTACGTCGCCCCGTCGTCCATGCCCAGGAACATCGCGTTGGTGGTCGAGCTATGGTCCAGGACGGTGATCGATTCCAGGACCGCCCCCGTTGGAACGACCACCCGGAACAGATCGTCCTCGGACCCCGGCCCGACCGTGCCGGTGATCAGATTCAACCCGGGAATAAGGGTCAGTGCCGTGGGCGATAGCTTGTCATTGGATAGATCACCGTCGACGGCCTCGTCCCACAGCGTGGTCGGCTTACGCAGATTGATCGAGAGAACATACGACTCCGGCCCGGTCCCCTCGTCAATCCAGAATGTGTAGGTCCCGGCCGTCAGCGGCGGCAGAAAATGATCATTGGACGCACTAATCAGCGGCAGGATGTTTGAGCCGATGTGGCTGCTGCCGAAGGTTGTAAAACCGTAAGTATCGTTGTTGGAAACCGACGTGTACGTGGTGCCCACGTCGATACCCAGGAAGGATGAGTTCGAGGCCGAACTGTAGCCGAGCAGGGTGATCGAATCCACGACCGAACCGACAGGGACGCTGAAGACGAATACGTCGTCCTCGGCGCCGGGCCCGACAGTGCCGGTGATCAGGTTCTCCCCGGGCGCCAGCGCCAGCGCCGTCGGCGCCAGCTTGTCATTGGACAGGTCGCCGTCAACCGCCTCGTCCCACAGCAGCGTCGGTGCCTTGAGATTCAAGGACAGCGTATAGCTCTCCGGTCCCGTGCCTTCATCGATCCAGAACGTGTACGTCCCCGCCGTCAATGGCCCGGAAAATTTGCTGTTCGACGACGAGAGCGCCGGCAACAGGTCAGTGCCGACATCACTATTCCCGAAGCTCTTAAATCCCCACGCCGAAGGATTGGTCGCGGCATCGTATGTACCGCCCAGGTCCACGCCCAGGAACGACGAGTTTGATGCCGAGCTGTAGTCCAGCAGCGAGATCGAGTCGACAACAAACCCGAGCGGAACGGTGAATGTGAACAGGTCATCTTCGGCGCCGGGGCCGACAGTGCCGGTGATCAGGTTTTCCCCTTCCGTCAGTGTCAGCGAAGTGGGCGCCAGCTTGTTATTAGACAGGTCGCCGTCAACCGCCTCGTCCCACAGCATCGCCGGCGCCTTGAGGTTCAAGGACAGCGTATAGCTCTCCGGCCCCGTGCCTTCGTCGATCCAGAACGTGTACGTCCCCGCCGTCAGCGGCCCGGAGAAATTGCTGTTAGAAGAGGCGATCGCCGGCAACAGGTCCGTGCCGACCTCGCCGATCCCGAAATTTTTATAACCCCACGCCGAAGGATTGGTCGCGGCATCGTATGTGCCGCCTAAGTCCACGCCCAGGAACGATGAGTTTGATGTCGAGCTGTAGTCCAGCAGCGTGATCGAATCGAGAACGAAACCGGCCGGAATGGTAAATGTAATAAGATCGTCCTCGGCGCCGGGGCCGACGGTGCCCGAGATCAGGTTCCCACCGGCCATCAGTGTCAGCGACGTCGGCGCCAGCTTGTTATTGGACAGGTCGCCGTCAACCGCCTCGTCCCACAGCACCGACCGGGCACCGGCCACCGGGAACGTCTGCTCGTATCCAACAGGCACCACTTCACGCACAATGTGCGTGCCCGCGACCACATCGGTGAATAGGTACATCCCCGTCTCGTCAATACGACGGGTCAGCGGGTCGTCCGCCATCGTGACCGTGCGCTGCTCGCCCTTGTCCAGCTTACCGTTGTTGTTGGCGTCCAGATAGATCGTGACCCCCGCAAGCCCCGGCTCCCCAGGATCACGCACCCCATCGCCATCCACATCTTCCCACTTCAATCCGTGGATCTCACCCCCGGCAGCCGCATTCACCTCGAGTGCCGAGGTTCCAATGACGGCGTTCCCGTCGACAGGATTTGCGACTAGCGTTCCCATCTCCGCGCTTAAGAGCACACGCGGCTCCAATCCTTCCAAACGAACCGGGCACTTCGCCATCTCCTGATTGGAAAGGACAGCGGGCACGCCAATCGTCCATCGGCCGCAACGTCGCAGCAATCTGCTTAGTGGGAGATGATTCTCCGTTGACTGATTCATCTCGCTGTCGGCGCTCGCCATGTCGGGGCTCCTTTTCGTATGGCAAACAAGGTCACACGATAGTTAGCTGGTTCGCGCAGTACCTGCCCATGCGGACGACCTGTGGGGGGTCGCTGCCCCCGGTGCTTGCATCGCAATGGGTTCTGCTGGCGAACCGATCGCTAGGACGCCGGCGACCTCTACACTGGGTTGAACAAAGTAGCGAGCTTCCCACACCTGAAAATGCTGGTCTATCTCCCAACTCACTTCCCCAACCTGGGGAAAAAGAACTGCTTAATCATATATGGTTTCGCAATCCGCTGTCAATGAATTTTGCTGCTTCGCCTGCCAGCCGAACCTCATCAGATGCCGTCACGACAAGAGAGCTCGTGGTGTGCTGATGCCGGTTTGGGTGACACCAATCAAAATTGTATTAAACATTTTGACCTTGCCTCAATGCTTCTGTGATACAGGGATTCTCAAAAATCTTTGACTGGTTTTAAGCGGCGAAGTCAACAACCGGACACTGCGGGCCTTGGTCCGCCAGGTGGCCGAGACTTGTAACAAACGGGAAGTCGCCCGCGCCATGGACAAGACCAAGCAGCTCTACACAGAAACGGAATCGAAGGACTTCGACGACCCTGGCGCAGACAGGTGGCGCAAGACCCGGAACGAGTTCTTTTCAATGTCACTGAAGGACAAACTGCAGTGGAAGCGCCGCGTGGAATCGCGCTACCCGAGGCTGGATCGTCTGGCTGAAAGTTGACCCGGAAGTCCGCCCGGAAGTTGCCGGCTTTGCCTATCTGGAGAGCGCAGTGACCCGCCAGTTTAAGGCGCGATTCAGGGCGCAACCGCCCAGGCGGGCGGAAATGAAAGCGGAGAGGGTGGGATTCTACTTGAGGGTCCCGCTCAAGTCCTTGAAACCCAGGGCCTTTCGCCAAAAACCCCTTATTCCATGGGGTTTTGCGTGTAGTCAACCTGATCAGCCATGATCAGGGATTCTCACCCGTAGTCAGCCTGAATGACACACTGTGCCAATCGTGCGGCGTCCTGGCGGCTCCGTCGAGGAGCTCGCCACCATGAGCGATTCGACGACTACTGGCGATTCTATACACCCCAACCATAACTGCAAGAACGGCAGGCGGCGGACCCGCGAAGAGCGCGGCCTGCCCGAGGACGATGCGCTGAAGAAGCCGGCCCGGCTGTACCTGGAGACCCAGCGCCGGCTCTGGCCGGAGCTGGCCCGGGTCGCGCCGTACGCCAAGTTCCACGACCAGGACGTGGCCGCGATGGCCGAGGCGTTCAAGGCCCAGTTCTTGGTCTGTAAGCTGGGCGATCACCACATCGCCCGGCCGAAAACGGCAACGGCGGGGATGGACAATCGCATCGAACGCCCAGGTGCCGCTGGATCATATGCCGCGGTACATCCAGTATTCGGCGGAGGTTGTCCGGCTGGTCACGGAGGATGACATGAACGTCACCGAGGCCGCACGGGTTCTGGGTATCGACCCGCAGACGGCCCGGCACGCGTACAAGTTCGGCATACGTGGGTGGAAGGTCGGCCAGCCCGATCCCAATCAGGGCTTGCAGGAACGTGCGTTCAGGAACACGAAGGGGGCCGAGGTCGCCCGCCGGCGTGACGAGCTGGACCAGCCGTTCCACGTGATTGCCGAGGCGATGGGCGTGACCCGCGAGACCGCACGCAAGGCATACCTACGTCACCACCGGCTGGTCGCCGAGGAGACCGGCCAACTGGAACGCCTCAACGATCTGGGCTGCAACCGGCAGATGTCCCTGACCAAGCTCTGGCGTGTCCGAAAGATGCTCCAGGCCGGGCACACGGTCAACCAGATCGCCTCCGAAGTCGGCTGCAGCAAGGGGATGGTCTACCGGGAGAAACGGAAGCAACTTGCAGAATAAGCGCGACAAAATTGTTCACGGAATAGCGTTGCGAGCCTTCTCTTCACTCTGAAAAGAGATGATCAGAAGATAATTACGCGGCCATTTTATACCATCATGACGAGCATACCCGCCGCCATAGCCGCCATGGTCAGGTCTTCCACGAGCGTGACCTTTGTCATCGGCAGGTTCAACGCGGTGCCCAGGCAGGCGCAGCGGATGGCCAGCTTATCCAATAGTACCCGCAGCACACCCGCCGCACCGACCAACATCAGAATCAGCGTGATGGTATTGGTCGCGACCAGCGCAAAGTTCAGCAGGTAAGCGACCCCAAGCCCGAGTTCCACGTAGGGGTAGGCCCACGCCCAGGCCTTGGACCGCCGGGCGAGCAGGTCGTACCCGCGGTAAGCGGAGACGAAACCGGGCGGATCGAGCAGTTTGAAAAAAGCGAACACGATAAAGAAGCCGGCCATGAAGTGCCGCATCATCGTGCCCAGTTCGAAAGCACCACCGGCGGCCGCGATCAGCACCACGACGCCGGCGATAAAGGCGACGATCAGGAACAAGGGGTAGAGGCTCTCCGCCGGCTGCTGCGTTTCGGCTTCGGCGGCCGGGTTGTGGTTGGCCTTGTCGTGCGTGTCCTTTAGCTGATAATCGCCGCGGCTCGGCGACCGCCTCGTTCAACTTTTCGGTCACGACGTGCCGGGACATCACAACCTCAGCGTGTGGTGGATTAAGTGTGACCGAGGCACTCTGGACCCCATCGACCCCAGTCAGGGCCGACCGCACTTTGTTGACGCATGATCCGCAATGCATACCTTCTACGGTGTATTGATGTTGCATATGATTCAGCCTTTCTTACGGAAAAACCAGAACTCTCCGCCAAAGATCAGTGCGATGCCGACCCCGGACACGAACAATACCAGTGGATCAGTGGTGGCCTTGACGCGTACAAAGTGCCGTCAACACGACCGAATCTAATACTAGGGCGGGCACGAGTACCCATATGCTGGCATTTACTTCAGAACGCAGGTGCCTTAGCACGCCCCAATGCACCGCCATGTCCATGATGATGTAAAAGATCGCGCCAATCGCGGCTATCCGGGAAAGGTCAAGAAAGATCGTAAGGATGATGGCCAATATGATGGTGTAGACCAATGTGTGTTTCTGGATCCTACCGGGCATACCGAAATGTCGGTGGGGAACCAATTCCATATCGGTGAGCATGGCAAGCATACGCGATACGGCGAATACACTGGCGATGACACCGGACACGGTCGCAATGATGGCGATCCCGACCGTAAACCATACACCCCAACGCCCAAGTATGGGACGGGCGGCTTCGGCAAGCGCATAGTCTTTGGCCTTAATAACCTCTTCGACGCTAAGACCGCCGGCCACGGCGAAACCGACCAACAGGTAAAGCACGACACAAATCAGCAGTGATATCGTGATGGCACGGCCTATGTTTTTCTTCGGTTCGGTAACTTCGTCCCCGCTGTTTGTGATCGTAGTAAAACCCTTGTAAGCCAAGACTCCGATCGCGGTAGCGGCCAGGAACCCCCCGACCGAAGCGTCCTCAATTGAGGTGACTGACTGAGATGAACCACCAGAAACCCAAAGACCAGCGACGGCGAAGATTGCGACACCCAGTACTTTGATGACCGCTGTAAGTTTCGAGAGGTTGCCGATAACCGTATTGCTCGGCAAGTTAATCAGGAAAGCAAGGATCAGCAGCCCAACGCCAGCTTGCGGGCACCAACCAGTTTCTCTCCCCGATGTCAAAGAGCTGGAGCGTATAGGTTCCGAATGTACGTGCGACCAGGCTCTCGTTGATGACCATCGAGAAGTACATCAAAAGGGAACAGCCGGCGGTAACAATCCCCGCCCCGTAACACTTCTGCAGGATCATGGCGATCCCGCCGGCCGATGGGTACACCCCGCACACTTTGATATACGAGTAGCGCCGAATCCGGCGACAACGGCTGCGGAAAGGAAAGCGAGGAATAAACCCCCCGCGTGTTCGGCCAACTGCCCCGTGAGGGCGAACAATCCTGCGCCGATCATCACACCGATGCCCATCGATACAGTACCAAACAGCGACAGGCTGTTTTTATCATACTGATTATCATGTGTATGTGTGTCAGACATCTAGAATCGCGTCTCCGCGGCGATCTTGGCGAGGTCCTCATAAGCCCGGTCGCCCATCACGCAGAGCCAGCGGTCGTCCGTGTTGGACATCACCATGCGGACGCCATCGACCTCGTGGCCCCAGAAGGTGCGGTCGCCGACCTTGATCGCCGTGCCCATCTCGTGAGCGAAGCCTGGTGCCTCGGCGACAACGAGTGTGACCTTCGCGGCCTCGCCGTTGAGCACGGCGACCGCCACGAGCCTGCCCTGCACATCGGTCAGGCAACAGGACTGGACACGCACCGGCCATGCCCGGCAGGGAAGGCGCATCCTGCCGCTGCTCGTGGATCAAACGGTTCGCCTCTTCGATGGTTGTCACCGGCTGTACCTGCAACCGGCCGGCGACGATGTCCGCGTGAAGCCGGCCGAGTTCAACGGCCGAGGCCTGGACCGGGCCGGGGCCGAAGATCAGGGGCAACAACACCATAAGCCGCTCAGCGGCGGCGGCGGCTGTCGCTGCCACCCTGTCCCGCCAACGCCGGAAAATCATGCCGGGATGACCCGCCCAGCGATACGCCCGCGGCTCGTAGTTTATGCTCAAGCGGGCTGGTATCCACGGGCAGCGAACCGAGCCGCGCAAGCCGTTGGCGCGTCGCGTGGTCCAGCCGTTCATTCTGATCGTGTTGATTTGTCATGGCTCGACCTCCTGCCCACGGCCGGCGACGCCGATCGATACAGCGTGCAGGTGCAGCCGGTCACGCAGCATGGCCCGGCCACGGTGGGCGCGGGACTTGATCGTGCCCACCGGCACGCCCAGCACCGACGCGGCGTCGGCATGGCCCAACTGCTCCACATCCACCAGCAACAGCGTCCAGCGTATCTCCTCCGGCAGCGTCTTCAGGGCCAGGACCACCACGTCATCGCCGAACCGTTCGAGAATCTCCTCGGGATTGTCCCAGCGATCGTCGTATGTCCCCGCCTCCCGCTCGTCCGGCAGCGTGATCCGAAGACCCTCCGCCGCGTCCAGGGAAACCACGTCACGGTGTTTCCGATCGGCGCGGTACAGGTCGATATGCGTGCGCCGCATGATTGTCATCAGCCACGCCCGGATATCCGTGCCCTCCTCGAAGGACGCCATGTTTTTCATCGCTCGGATCATGGTTTCCTGCACCAAATCTTCGGCGGCGTGCGTGTCGCGCGTCAGATAGCCCGCAGTACGCAACAGCGTCGGCACCTGCGGCCATGCCAGCCGGTGGAAGCGGTCTTCAGGATTGTCGCTCCTGCCGGTGATTCGCACGTCCTTACCCTTCCAAACGTGACGCGTCAGCCAAAAGGTTCAAAGAGTATCCCACTTACTTTTCATCGCCCGAACGACCGCACCCACCCGGCCGCAACCGCCTCATCTTGTAGTATTTACCGATTTTCGGCAATCCGTTGAACCCGGCGGGCCGACGGCCGCGTTTAGTAAGCTAGACAGGTCAGGTGACTTGTATGGGGGCCTCCCCCAGCATCCGTGCCTGTGCGGAGTGTGTTCTTATAGGACCCCGATCTACAGCCGTATCGGAAAGCACAACGTGAAAGGAACCCCCATGAACCGTAAGACACTTTCGTTCATCATAGCAGCCGCGCTCTTCATGACGGGTGGGCTGTCGTTCGCCGACGCGCAACACCAGGCCGACCACGCGAAAGACGGCAGCCATGCCGAAACGCACGCCAAACCCGTCGGCGGCATCTACCCGCTGACCGTCGACCCGCTGGGTGATCCGTTGGCGGATATCGAGAAGCCGATCATTCTCGTGCATAACGACCGTGAACTGCGCTTCGCCACCGAGGCGAACGCCCAGGCTTTTCAGGACGAGCTGGACAAGTATTTGTCGCAACTCGATCAAAGCTTGATCGAGCAGCAGAGGCCGCTGTACCCCATGGACAAGTGCATCGTCTCGGATCAGCCGCTGGGTGATATGGGTGACGCGGTGGACTACCTCTACGGCAACCGCCTGGTGCGGTTCTGCTGCAAGATGTGCAAGGGCCGGTTTGAGCGCGACCCGGACAAATACCTTGCCGGGATCGACGCCGCGATGATCGAGGCGCAGAAAGCCGATTACCCACTGAACACATGCGTCGTCTCGGGTGAACGGCTCGAAGGCGACGCGGATGAACCGGTGGATTATGTGATCGGCGACCGCCTGGTCCGCCTCTGCTGCAAGGATTGCATCACAGATTTTGAAGCAAACCCCGCGAAGTACCTCGCCAAGCTAGAGAATAAAGATAACGAGAACCACCCATAAGACCGGAGCCCCGTATGGATACCGGCGGCGCGAATCTTGGCTCGGCTAACCGGGCGTTTCCCAGGCTCATCATGGCTGCACTCACGGCGGTCACCGTCGCCGGCTGCTCATCACCGTTTGATGATGCGCGTTACGAGGGCGGGGGCGGCTACGAGCCGATTCATTGGCGGGTTGCCCCGGACACCGTAACGCGGGATCAGGTATCGCCCCCCGGCACGGATCATCCGGACAGCCAACCGGGTCTCACCGATGTATCTGCCCGATTGAATCCCGACGCCGGGCCGGAGGCGTACGTGCGCCTCGCGCTTGAACGAAACCCCGCGATCCGTGCGGCCGAACTGCGCATCGAACGCCTCAACGCACGGGTTCCGCAAATCACTTCATGGGACGACCCGATGCTCGAGGTTGCGCCGTTCGGCGAGATGGCGCAGACGGCCGCCGGGCAGGTCGGCCTGATGAGCTCGGTCAGCCAGAAGCTGCCGTATCCCGGCAAGCTCGATACGCGCGGCAGGATCGCCCAGCGCGACGTGATGATGGCAACTGCGGAGTTGCACCAGGTGCGTCTGAATATCACCGCCGAGACACGCAAGGCTTACTGGGGCTACTACTTCACGACCCGCGCGCTGGAAACCACACGCGAGAGCCGGCAACTGCTGGATCAGTTCCGGCAGATCGCCGAGGCAGAATACAAGGCGGGCAACCGAAGCCAACCGGACGTCCTGCGTGCGTCGGTCGAGCTGGGCAACGTGGACAACGAGTTGATCGTGCTTCAGCAGCGCCAAGCGACCTCGGCGAGCATGCTGAACCAGCTGCTGGATCGTCCGGTGGGCGCGCCCCTGCCGGAACCCGTGACGATCGAGCCGGCCCGTGTCGATGCGGACCTCGACGCGTTGCTGCGGACCGCGGCGCTGCACAACCCGGCTATTGCGATCGTTGCTGAAAAAATCGAACAGTACCGCCAGCAGCGTGAATTGGCGAAGCTCAACCGCCGGCCAGACCTGACCGTCAGCGCCACCTACAACATCGTCGATGACGAGGGCCTGTCCATGGCCGCCAACGGAGACGACCAGTGGTGGTTCGGCTTCGGCATCAACCTGCCGTTCTGGGCGGAGAAACTCGACGCGGCCGAACGCGAGGCCCTGCGCGGCATGATGGAAAACGCGGCGGGCCTGGCCGCCGAGAAAAACCGCGTGGCGTTCGGCGTGCAGGAAGCCTATCTGCGCCTTGAAGCGCAGCAGAAGCTCGTGTCGCTCTTCCGCGACACCATCGTCCCGCAGGCAAGACAGACGGTCGACGCCTCCGCCAGCGGGTACAGCGCAGGCACCGTGGATTTCCTGACGCTCATCGACAACTGGCGCAAGCTCCTGAATTTCGACCTGATGTACCACCGCGCGGTCGCAGACCTGGGCCAGGCCATGGCGGACCTGCAACACGAGGTCGGCGACCCTACTCAACCTTTCACCGATGCGGCGAAAGCACGCAAGGCGGAAGAACAAACCATGACGACCCCGCCAACCCCCGCCCGGGAGGAGCCTGACCGATGAGCGATCCCGTGACTCCCAAAGCGATACGTTGGCAGACGCTGCTTATCTTCAGCGTGGTCGTCCTGATCGCTGTGCTGATCGGTGTCGCGCTGGCCGGTCCATTACGCGCGGGCCTGTCGGGTGCGGGCCACATGCTCGGGTTCGGCCACAGTCATGAAAGCGATACGGTTGCCGTGAAGGACGAATCCGGCAGTGTGCGGTATTACACCTGCGGCATGCACCCGTGGGTGATCCTGCCCAGGCCCGGTGACTGCCCGATCTGCCACATGGAGCTGACGCCGATCGACCCGGCCAAGTTCACCGGCGAGATCACCATCGACCCGGTCGTCGTGCAGAACATGGGCGTGCGGGTCGAACCCGTGACGACCGGCCCGCTGACCCGCACGATCCGCACCGTCGGGACCGTCGATTACAACGAACGATCCGTCCGCGACGTCAACACCAAGGTGGCCGGCTGGATCGAGAAGCTGCACGTGGATTTTGTCGGCGCGAAAGTCCGGGCCGGCGACTCGCTGTTTGAGTTGTACTCGCCCCAGCTCTATGCGGCGCAGGAAGAGTATCTGCTGGCCTGGCGTAACCGTGATCAATCTCCAAACGCGGCGTCGCTGCTGGAGGCCGCGCGTACCCGGCTGCAATACTTCGACATCACCGACGAACAGATCAAACAACTCGAACAAAGCGACGGGCCGAGCAAGACACTGACGATCCGAAGCCCGCACACCGGCGTCGTCATCGCAAAGCACGCCAACGAGGGCATGCAGGTCGAACCGGGCATGCAGGTCTACCGCGTCGCCGACCTGTCGAAGGTCTGGGTGCTGGTCACGCTCTACGAGTACCAGTTGCCCTACGTCGAGGCGGGGATGAAGGCGGTCATGACCCTGCCGTACATCCCCAGGGCAGACCTTTCAAGGCGAGGTCATCTACATCTACCCGTACCTTGAAAAGAAGACGGCGAGGTGCAGGTCCGCTCTGGAGTTTGATAACCCCGATAACCTGCTCAAGCCGGGGATGTTCGCCAACGTGCAACTGACTAACACGCTCGCCGCGGAGAAGACCCTCGCCCGCGCTCCGCGGTGATCGACACCGGTGAACGGCAGGTCGCCTTTGTCAGCCTGGGCGAGGGCAAGTTCGAGCCACGCGGCGTCCGCATGGGCGTCGAAACCGGCGACGGCCTCGTCGAGGTCATCTCGGGGCTCAAGCCCGGCGAGATGGTCGTCACCTCGGGGCAGTTCCTGATCGATTCCGAGGCCAAGGTCCGTGAGGCGCCTGCCAAGATGATCCGTGGCGAGCTTGCGTCGGATCAAGAAGCCGCCGCCGAGTTAGCCGGCACGAGCGCATTAAGCGAGTTGCCCCCGGCCGTCGCGTCGGGCCTGAACAAAGCCCTGAACCATTACTTCACGATCGGCGATCAACTGGCCGGAGACAGCGTCCAGAACATCGGCGAAAGCGCACGCCGGCTCGCGGAGACCCTGGACCAGCTAGTCCAAACGCAGGTCCCGCAAGACCCGCACTTCTGGCACACGCACCAGGACGCCATCGCCACCGCGCGGGCAGGTGCGTTGAAACTCATCAACACCAGCGACATCGCCGAGGCCCGGCTGCACTTCGCCGAATTGAGCACCGCCCTGCAGAGTCTGATCATGGCGACCTGCGTACCGACCGACTTCGGCCGGGAGGTCCAGACGCTTCACTGCCCGATGTATCGCTTCGGCCAGGGCGGAACCACCTGGCTCCAACCTGCCGGCGACGTACGCAACCCGTACTATGGCTCGATCATGCTCGAGTGCTTCGATGAGCCGCAAGACTATGCCGGTGACAGGGCAACCAAGGCAAACTGACCAGACCCCGCGCCGACCACGCAGCCACAACCTGATAACCCGCCGGCCCCGTCCACGGATGCTGCACAGGCCGGGACGCCGAACGATTCTGATACTTACCCCATCGACTTCTGCCTGGTCAGCGGCGAAAAGCTCGGCTCAATGGGCACACCGGTGACGTTTGAGTACGAGGGCAGGACGCTGAAGTTCTGCTGCGCGATGTGTAAGGGGTCGTTCCTCGAAGACCCCCGGGCGTACCTGAAGAAACTCGACGAGGCCGCGCAGACACTCGGCCGACCCGACGGAGCCCGCTGAATCATGGTGGCCAGACTCATCCACTGGTGCGTACACAACCGCGCGATGGTGCTGCTGCTTACGGCGTTCCTGATCGTTGTCGGTATCTGGTCCGCCCGCCACATCACCATCGACGCGATCCCGGACCTGTCTGACGTGCAGGTGGTGATCCGCACCGAATACCCCGGACAGGCGCCGCAGATCGTCGAGGACCAGGTCACCTACCCCCTGACCACCGCCATGCTCGCCGTGCCCTACGCGAAGGTCGTGCGCGGCTACAGCATGTTCGGCTCCTCCTTCGTCTACATCATCTTCGAGGACGGCACGGACCTCTACTGGGCGCGGTCGCGCGTACTCGAACAGCTCAACACGGTCGCGTCACGCCTGCCGGAAGGCATCTCGCCGCAACTCGGGCCCGACGCGACCGGTGTGGGTTGGGTCTACCAATACATCCTGACAACAGGCCCTTACTGCCCGGAACACCCCGAAGGTTTGTGGCACGACCCCGTGGACGATCGCTGGTACACCGACACCGATCAGGCCACGCTCGATGACGCGATCCGCCAGCGCCTCGTCCACCACCGCATCTTCCCGGCCCCGGAAACTGTATACATCGATCCGGAATCCAACACACGCTACGAAACTATGGACATGGTGCCCGCCGCCGCCCGCGAACGCGTCGAGCCATGGGTGATCAGGGAAGGCTTCGATGCGTGCCCGCTGGACGGTTCGCCACTCGCACAGCCGCAACAGGACCTTTCAGACCTGCGGGGCCTGCAGGATTGGTACCTGCGCTACGAGTTGACGGCGGTCGAAGGCGTCAGCGAGGTCGCGCCCGTCGGCGGGTTCATCAAGCAGTACCAAGTCGTGGTCGATCCGGTGAAACTGCTGGCCTACAACACGTCGCCGGGCGATGTGAAGCAGGCATTGAAACGGTCGAACCTCGACGTCGGCGGACGCCTGATCGAACAGAGCGAGACCGAGTACATGGTGCGCGGGCTGGGCTACCTCGGCGCGCTGTCCGACGCCGAGATCGAGCGGGCTCGGGCCGAAAGTAAATCGATCGAACAGCTCCGAACCGACCGCGCGCTGGATGAACTCCGCAAGATCGCGCTGGGGGCGAACGACCTGGGCTCGCCGATCTACCTCGCCGACGTCGCGGAGATCAGGATCGGTCCGGATATCCGCCGTGGCGTCGCCGAGTGGAACGGTAGGGGCGAGGTCGTGGGCGGCACAGTGGTCATGCGTTTCGGCGAAAACGCGCAGCGGACGATCGAACGTGTCCGTGACAAACTCGCCGACCTCGAACGCGGCCTGCCGCCCGGCGTCGCGATCCGGATGGCCTACGACCGCAGCGACCTGATCGAACGCGCCGTCAAGACGGTCTACCACACGCTCGTCGAAGAAGTGATCGTCGTGTCGCTGGTGATTATCCTCTTCCTCCTGCACGCCCGCAGCGCGCTGGTCGCCGCCTTCGTGCTGCCCACCGGTGTGCTGGCGACCCTGGCCATCATGTACGCCACCGGCGTCAACGCCAACATCATGTCCCTCGGCGGCATCGCGATCTCCATCGGCGTCATGGTCGACTCGTCCATCGTCATGGTCGAGAACGCGCACAAACACCTGGAGCGCTTCAGGCATGAGCACAATCGGCTTCCCGACACACGCGAGCGCATCGGCGTCATCGCCCACGCCGCCGCCGAGGTCGGACCCACCCTGTTCTTCAGCCTGCTGATCATCACCGTCAGCTTCCTGCCGATCTTCGTGCTCGGGGAACAGTCTGGCCGGATGTTCAAGCCGCTGGCGATCACCAAGACACTCGCGATGTCCGCCGCGGCGCTGCTGACGGTCACCATCATCCCCGTGCTCATGATCTACTTCATCCGCGAGCGCATCGTCCCCCTGTCTTGGTCACGCCGACGGCGACTGTTTACTTATGCGGGCCTGATCGTCGCGCCCGCGATCGTTCTGGCCGTCGCGCCACTACCCCGACTACATGAATACCGCTGGGTGATCGTATCCGCATGGGTGATCGGCACGGGCCTGGTCATCCTCCCGCAAAGGGTCTACCCCGAAGACCGAAACCCCATCAGCGCATTGCTCCAGAAGATGTATCAGCCGTTCTTCGTCTTCTGCATGCAGTACCGTGTGGTAACGGTCCTGCTGGCCGGCGCCATCGTCGCCAGCACGCTTTACCCGTTCAGCCGGCTCGGCAACGAGTTCATGCCCCCGCTGGAAGAGGGCGACCTGCTCTACATGCCCACGACCGACCCGGGCATCAGCGTCAACAAAGCGCGTGAACTGCTCCAGCAGACGGACAAGCTCATCACACAGTTCCCCGAGGTCGATACCGTCTTCGGCAAGATCGGACGGGCCGACACCGCGACCGACCCCGCGCCGCCGAGCATGCTCGAAACCACGATCGTCCTGCAACGCGACAAGTCCCTGTGGCGCACACGCCCGGTCGAACGCTTCTACAACACCTGGCCCGGCTGGGCGGCCTGGCTGCCGGGCCTGTTCTTCGACGAAACCAGGACCATCCCGCTGGATGAATTGATCTACGGCTACGAGGTGCCCAACCCCCGGGGCGGCGATCCCATCCACATCAAGGGCCTCAACGACGCCGTGCAGCTCCCCGGCCTGACCAACGCATGGACCATGCCGATCAAGACCCGAATCGACATGCTCTCGACAGGCATCAAAACGCCCGTCGGCATCAAGGTGATGGGCCCGGACCTGCGGACGCTCGCCGATCTGTCCAACCAGATCGCCAACGTTGTCAAGACCGCCGACGGCACCGGCGCCTACACCGTCAGCGCGTTCCCCGAAAAAAGCGTCGGCGGCAACTATCTGGACTTCAAGATCAACCGTGAGCAAATAGCGCGTTACGCCCTGACGGTCGGC
>JAWKTA010000031.1:0-52777 GCA_041402025.1 Phycisphaerales bacterium
TCCTCCTCGAACGTGACGTAAAAAGTGAATAATTCAAGGCCAAGAGCAACAGCAGCCAGCACCGTTTTTACTCTCTTTTCCAACCTTTAAGTAGTAAATATATTCGCCAATATATAGACCACTCCGATCGCAGTCAGGACTATAACGACTATGAACATACCTAAGTTTTCACTATTCGAACGCAATAGCTTTAGAATGTTCTCCTCGACACGTTCGATCTGATTTTCAGACAATATGACATCCTCGCCAACAGGAAGAAAGTCTAAAATATGCTTTCTTCTCGTATCGAAACTGAATTGTTTATCGATGTATTTTTGATACTCACTACGTTTTTCATATCTAGGAAGTTTCTGACCTTCAGCCAAATACTTGCGTTTCGCAGCTAATTCATCTAGGTAAGACATAACACCACCGAATACCAGCAGGGCACATATGCCCGTAAATACAGCAACCACATAGAACGTCCAGCCAAATGCCTCTTTAGGATTATTATCAAATATACGTTTATCGACGTATCGCACTTTGCTTACACCAACTATTCTTGCGGAGATATCAAAGTTTTCAGGATCTCCATCAACAAGTAATGAGACCCGCACAAAGTCTCCCGGATTCATCAAACTAAAATTAGGCTCTATCACATTTGATAACTTAATAAATTTTAGATCAATTTCAAGATCATTCGGCTGCTTCGATTCAATAGCGGCGTCTAAAATACGAACGCCAGGCTTAAAGACAAGACTGGGCCCCGCGATAAACTCATCAGGTAGGATTGGAGTTTTCCCCGAATTAACAAATACACATGTCAATCGTGATAATACTCTGATGGGTATTCCATCATATTCGATGGTCAGTTTATCTAAACTGTACTGGTCTTCGATGATACTACTTCTGGATATATATTGGACTTCAAATACCCGACGGTTTTTATACCAATCCCATGCGATCGGGGTGCCAATACCAAGTGCTGCCAATACCAACCCAACAAGCCCAACTAACGTACTTAGCTGCTTCGGTCGTTTCATATGAAACCCCCTAAATCTTATTCGTGACCAAATACAGTTTACATAAAAAGCCATCGCCACAAAATGATGTGTAACGATAGCTTTATGTGCCGAAGATTGAAGTAGAATTCAATAACCTAGATCATCCATCTCACCGGCCAGAGACTTCTTCTATCCTTGGTTTCACTGACAGAGAATAAACAGAAGAAAGGGGCGGGAGTCACATTGACAGTATCGTGGGGAGGACGCACTATCAGATAGGTCCTACAAAAACCCCCGCCTTGCGGCGGGGGCTGTTGGGATCATTTCTTTTGCTGCGGCGGAGTGAAACTCAGTAGCGACGCTTGTAGGTGAGTTCCATGACCTTGGCTTCTTCGCCGCCCTGGGGGGTCTGGTAGCCGGTGACGATGAACTCGTTGGGGCTGACCTGTGTGTGGGTCATTTTCATGGTCGAGGGACCTTGCATGGGGCAGTCGAACTCACAGGAGAGGGTGATGGTTTTGGTGGATTCGTCGTACTGGCCGGCGGTCACCATCGGGGCGGTGGACATGGTGTCGGTCCAGATGCCGACGTACTGTTCCTTGGCGACGTCGTAGCCGAAGACGCCCATGCCCTGGAAGGGTTGCGGTTCCATGCCGGGCATCTGGACGGTGCCGTTGTATTGTTCCTGGATGTATCGGCCGCCGAGGATGGGTTCGATGACGCTCTCGCCGGTGGTTTCCTGCGGGGGCATGCCGGGCGCCATCCAGAACCTGGAGGCGACGTCCCACGTGCCGACGGATTCCGCGAGGCGTTCGTGGTGTTCGTTGGGCATGGAGATGCGTGCGAACTCGGCCATGGCCTGCGCCATGGCGTCGGTGTCCATCGCGTGGACGTTTTCGGCCGACTGAGCGGGCGCTTCGGCGGCCTGCTCGGCGTAAACACTCAAAGAAAGCCCCAGCCCGCAGAGACCGCAGAAGCCCGCAGCCAAAAGATGACGGTAATTCATGGTTCGCCCTTTTCAGAATATGAACAGTACGCGTGACCGAACACCCCCGACGCCGGGGATATCGCCGCGTGTAGAACGTGGATTGTAATAGAGCCGCAATAAACTGTCGCAAACGGACAACCGCGGGATCAGTCTGCGTATTCCCAGACGTCGACGGTCAGGCGCTGCGCGCCCCACTTCAGCGCGATGTCGTGGGTGGGGTAGAGAAGGTCGAGGCGGTTACCTTTGATCTTGCCGCCGCGGTCGAGGACCGGGACGGGCCGGCCGCCGTTGTAGCCGGGGATGGTCACGAGCGTGCCGAAGGGCAGGACGCTGGTGTCGGCGGCGACGAGTTTCATGCCGTTGGTCCAGACGCTGTAACCGGAGGCGGTGAAGCCGTCGGCCCACTTGCCGCAGGAGCGCTCATCGGGGCTGTACGCGGTGGTGAGCATGGTGATGCTTTTGACCAGGCGGAGGGGCCGGCCGTTGTAGGTGTGGACGGGTTCGGGAGCGGCAAGGTCGGTGTCTTCGATCGCCTGCGGTTCCGGCGTCGGGAGCAGCTCGTCAGCCATCGGAACGTCGGCGGGCTTAGGCGTCGTGGGGATTACGGCCGTGACTTTGGTCAGCGTCAGGCCAGTCGGCTTGGGCGTGGTCGAGGCGTAACCCGGACGCAGGATCGCGACGGAGCAGACCAGCCCGATCAATAACGCGAACAAACACACTGCGCTCATACTCAGCGGTTGCCGGCGTCGGTATGGGGGCGGGATGGTTTGCATGGATACCCTGAACGAAGGTTAGACACAGGCCCGCAAGTTTCTCCTCGGGCTTGGCTACGTCCTGTAATGGTCTAAGGGGATATATGCTACCGGCGGCGGGGCCGGATAACAATGTAAAGTTGGGTAAATTTTAGAGTTTTCCACCCCGGCGACCCGATGGTGGTGGGTTACTTCTTCATTTTCGGTGACTTAGCCCGTTTCGGGTCGGGGGATTTGCCGGCCTTGCGGGGGTCGGACCCGGGCTTAGTGGATTTGACCCCGGAGCTTGAGAGCCAGAGGACGCGGTCGGCGGCGTGCCAGACACCCTTGCCGGACGCCCGGTGCAGCGGCCGGACCTCGATGAATAGAGCACCGTCATCGCTGACGATGTCCTTGATTTTGCCGGTGGTCCCCCCGCCAACGGTGGTGACGGTGTCGCCGCGCTGGAGGGGTCGGCCGTTGAGGTCGGTGGCGTCATCGATCTGCCGCATGGGGGCTGGCTCCGTGTACGTAAATGATTGATGGATCAGATACTAGGCGCGCAAACGGGGGATATCCACCATTCGGGGCATGTTTTTAGGTTTTGGGTCGGGGTCGC
The DNA here is from genome assembly GCA_041402025.1 of Phycisphaerales bacterium. Classification (GTDB taxonomy): domain Bacteria; phylum Planctomycetota; class Phycisphaerae; order Phycisphaerales; family Phycisphaeraceae; genus JAJRRS01. The sequence continues at coordinate 3,322 of JAWKTA010000031.1, forward strand.
GTACTATTAGGTGTGTGATTGATTTTGGAGGGCTGGTGACGCGTGGCCGGCGACAGCGACTACAAGGCGAGGTGGTGGCATACGCACCCGCAGACGGGCAAGGTAGTGTGTACGTTGTGTCCGCGCGAGTGCCAGATCCCCGAGGGTGGGCGCGGCTTTTGTTTTGTCCGGGCGAACCACGGTAACGAGCTGGTGCTGACGACCTACGGGCGCAGCAGCGGGTTCTGCATCGACCCGATCGAGAAAAAACCGTTGGCGCATTTCCTGCCGGGCACGTCGGTGATGTCGCTGGGCACGGCCGGGTGCAACCTGGGTTGCAAGTTCTGCCAGAACTGGGACATCTCCAAGAGCCGGGAGATGGACACGCTGGCGTCGGAGGCGACGCCGGAGATGATCGTGCATGCGGCGGAGGACGCCGGCTGCCGGAGCATCGCGTTTACCTACAACGACCCGATCATCTGGGCGGAGTACGCGATCGACATCGCCAAAGCGGCACGTCCGGCGGGCATCAAGACGGTGGCGGTGACGGCCGGGTACATCAACGCCGAAGCGCGCGGCGCGTTTTTCGAGTGGATCGACGCGGCGAACGTGGACCTCAAAGCATTCAGCGAGACGTTCTACCGCAAGCTCACGCAGACGAAGCTTCAGCCCGTGCTGGATACGCTTTTTTACCTCAAGCACGAGACCGATGTCTGGCTGGAGATCACGACGCTGGTGATCCCCGGCGAGAACGATTCGGATGAGGAACTGGGTGCGATGTGCGGGTGGATCGTTGAGAAACTTGGGCCGGACGTGCCGGTACATTTCAGCGCATTTCACCCGGACTTCAAGATGATGGACACGCCCCGGACACCGCACGAGACGCTGATCCGGGCCCGGCAGGTGGGGCTGGATGCGGGGTTGCGTTTTGTGTACATCGGGAACGTGCATGACCCGGCAAGGGAGAGCACATACTGCCCGGATTGCGGGCTATTATTAATCGAGCGTGACTGGTATAATCTCGGGCGTTACGCGGTGGTAGACGGCTGTTGCGGGGGCTGCGGCGGGCGGCTGCCGGGGGTCTTCGAGAACGAGCCGGGGCACTGGGGTCGGCGTCGGCTGCCGGTACGTTTGGGCCGGTCGTAGCGGCGGTATGGGCCGTGGGCCTGCATGAAGCGCTCATAAACAGGGAACTTGAGGCTTGTTTTTCCCCGTGGACCGGCCATGATTAAGGGTCGGCCACCACAGGCCTATCCGGCCGTGGTGCAGGGGAGTGATTTTTCTTATCAGGTGCGTGTCGTAATGAGGACGGGATCAGTGCATCAATCGGGGTCGCGGGACAAGTCGGCTCACCCTGCGATGGGGCTTGAGCCACTCGAACAGCGTTTGCTGCTGTCGGGCACACTTTCGGCCGAGTTTGTCTGGGTTGACAATTCCGCCGCGCTGACCGGCTACAAAACCTACGACCTTCAGGTGACGACCACCAGTGACTGGACCGGCGCGGCGATGCTGCTGGAGCTGACCAAAGGCTCGATCTACCAGCACCCGCAGGGAGGGACGACCGCGCCCAACCCCGATCTCTTTGGCGTGTTCCCCGCAATGCAGTTCGATACGTATGTCGCCTCCAACGGTAATACCACGATGGCGATCGGCGGCGGCGGCGACGTCTACGGCGACGCGTTCCGATTTGACAGCACCGAGCTGGATGTGAGTTGGGTGGACACCGCGAAAAACGACACCGGCACAATCAACATCGGCCGGATCACGCTCTCCGACAACGCGTCGGGGACCTGGTCACTGAAACTGCTCAACGCGGCGGCGGATATCTTCCTGGTGCTGGACGTTTCATTTACCAACGGCGAGCTTGCCGCGCCACCACCACCACCTCCTCCCCCCCCGCCGCCACCACCCACCGGCGCGGTCGATGGCGACTTCACCGGTGACGGCAAAGCCGACATTTTCTGGCACAGCACCCGCAACGGACGCAACGCCGTATGGGAGATGGATGGCACGGACTTCGTGCTTGAAACGCGCGTCCGCAAGCTACGCGATACTAACTGGAAACTCGTCGGCACAGGCGACTTCACCGGCGACGGCAAGAACGACCTGCTGTGGCGCAACACCCAAGACGGTCGCAACAGCGTCTGGGAGATGGACGGCACCGCTTTCGTCCGTGGTATCGCGCTTAAGAACCTCAACAACTTCGACTGGCAGGTCGCGGGTGTCGGCGACTTCACCGGCGACGGCAAGGACGACATCCTCTGGCACAACAAAAAAGACGGCCGCAACACCGTGTGGGAGATGGACGGCACGGACTTCGTCACCGGCGTCGAGCTTCAACCACTGAATAATCCCAAGTGGCAGGCCGCGGGTGTCGCGGACTTCACCGGTGACGGCAAAGACGACATCCTCTGGCGCAACACCAAGAGCGGTCGCAACAGCGTCTGGGAGATGAACGGCAGCAGCTTCGTCGGCGCTACTTCCATCAACGCCCTGCGGAACCAGGACTGGCAGGTCGCGGGCCTAGGTGATTACACCGGCGACGGCGTCACCGACATCCTCTGGCGCAACACCGCCAACGGCGCGAACACCGTCTGGCAGATGAACCTGACCGGCCTGGTCGGCGGCCTGGCGCTGCCCGCCAAGCTCGACCTGGACGACCAGCCCCCGGCCCGGTGCTGGGGTTGTGGGAAAGCCTGAGCCGGCGGTTGATAAAAAATTCAAAAAAGTTTGCACGCGCCAACCCCTAATGGTAGGCTTGGGTATCAACGCCACTTACTGGGGGCCTTTACCATGACGCGCCATTCTCACCACTTGGAGCCATTAGAGCCCAGGCTGTTGCTGTCCGGTTCAGCCGTGGACGGCGATTTCACCGGCGATGGCAAAGCCGACCTCTTCTGGCACAATACCCGAACCGGCGAAAATATCCTCTGGGAGATGAGCGGCAAAACCGTTGTGCAGGAGTCCAGCGTCACACGATTGCGTAACACCGACTGGAAACTCGTCGGCACCGGCGACTTCACCGGCGACGGCAAAATCGACCTGCTGTGGCGCAACACCACAGACGGGCGCAACAGCGTCTGGGAGATGGATGGTGCGAACGTCGTCGCCAGTTACAGTCTACGAGCCAAGACAAATCAGGACTGGCAGATCACAGGCGTAGGCGACCTGACCGGTGACGGCAAAGACGACGTCATCTGGCGCAACGAGCGGTCGTACCGGTTGACCGTCTGGGAAATGGATGGTGTCGCTTACCAGAGCCAGATCGAGTTGAAACGACTCCGCAACCCCAACTGGCAGGTAGCAGCCGTGGTCGATATGACCGGCGATGGCAAAGATGACCTCTACCTGCACCACATCAACGATGGACGCAACGCGCTGTGGGAAATGAACGACACCACGTGGGTCGGCAACACCGCGCTCAAGCACATCAGGCATACCGCCTGGCAGGTCGGTACCGTCGCGGATTACACCGGCGACGGGAAGGCCGACATCGTCTGGCGGCACGCGAACCAGAACATCAACGCCGTCTGGAACATGGATGACACCACGTTCAACGGCAGCAGCGGCATAAATGGCTTCCGCGAAGACGGCTGGGAGATCGCCGGCTCGATCCTCGGGTTGTGGGAAGCCTGATTTACTCGTCCCCAGGCCTTCGTAGCATCCACATGTTATCGGGCTGTCCCGTGCCCAACGCACCTGACTCGCGGCAACCGAGCGCAAATATCCCGCCGTTTTTCACTAATCCTCAAGAACCTCCACCCCACCGATAATTTCGGCCCGGCCGGCACTGGCGGGCTCAGGCTATCACCCGTCGGGCCGATATCAGTTTCGGGTGTGTCCCCGGGGCACGCCGGCCATCGATCCGTCATGGAAGGGGAACGGCCTAAATGTCCGCGCGGCGATCCGGAGCAATCAAACAGTATGTCTTGTGTCCGGGTTCTCCGCCATCGCGCCCCTGCCCGAGTTTCAGGCGCTCGAACCCCGGCTGCTGCTGTCGGGCACGATCAGCCGAATTCGTCGCCGTCGATAACAGCGCGTGCTCACCGGAGTACAACACGTTCGACCTTCAGGTCACGACCTCTCATCGGACTGGACCGCCGGGGTGATGCTGCTGACCCACACAGGGCACGATCTATCAGGACGGCTTGGGTACTGCCATATCCCAGAACCCCGCATGGTTCGCGACGTTCCCGACACTCGAATTTGACACCGCCGTCGGCTGGGGCGTGGATAGCGCAAACACGATTGGCGGCGGGCGATCTCGGCGGCGACAATTTCCAATTCGATGAAACCGAGCTGGATGTGTCCTGGTACAACGCCGGCGGCGGCGATGCGGGCACGTTCGGTATCGCCGGATCACCTTGTCGGATGACGCGGTGGGCACGTGGTCGTACCTATCGCTGAACGCGGCCGGCGATTCGGCGGCGGACTCCGGCACGATCACAGCGGGCTCCTTATTACCCGCCGCGCCAGATCCGCCGGGGGTCGACGGCGACTTCGATGAAGACGGCAAGATCGACATCGTCTGGCGTAACCTTGACACCGGACAGACCGCCATCTGGTCGATGGACGACACGACTTTCCAGGCCTCAGTACCCTGACCGGCGCGACGAATGACACCGACTGGCGGCCGGTCGGTGTCGGCGATTTCACCGGCGACGGCAAGTCCGACACGCTCTGGCACAACGTGACCGACGGGCACGCTTCTACATCGAGACAACCGATGACGGCGTCGCCGGCGCACGCATCGACCTACCCACCATCGGCGACCTGCGCTGGACCATAGCCGGCGTTGCGGACTTCACGGGCGACGGTGAAAACGACATCCTCTTGCGGCACACAGCCAACGGCCGCAACCTCGTCTGGGAGATGGACGGCACGACGCATGTCCAGAACCTCACGGTCAAACGCATGAAAAACACCGACTGGCGCATCGGCGGGGTCGGCGATTTCAACGGCGATGGCAAGGCCGACATCCTCTGGCGCAACACCGCGACCGGCCGTAACGCCGTCTGGCGTATGAACCGCACGGCGTTCCTCGGCAGCACCGGCATCCAGGGCATCCGCAACCAGGCCTGGCAGGTCGCGCAGGTCGGCGACTTCACCGGTGACGGCAAGGCCGACATCCTCTGGCAGCACAGCGGCACGGGGGCCAACACCGTCTGGCAGATGAACGGCACCGTGTTCCTGGGCGCGATCGCCATCCCAGTCCAGCCCGACCAGGACTGGCAGATCGCCGGCCCGCTGCTGGGGCTGTGGGAGGCGTAGCACCCCGGCTTGATCTTCTCGCAGGGATACGGGATAACACCGTCCCCAGATTATCCCTTATCCAAACCGAGAGATTCAACGATGCAGACCACCCTGATTATCCTCAGCCCGACGCCGTCCAGCGCCGGTTGGCCGGCCAGATCCTCGCCCGTTTCGAACGCAGGGCCTGCAGCATCGCGGGCGCGGCTGATGCTGGTGCCCAAGGAGCTGGCCGAGAAGCACTACGCCGAGCACAAGGGCAAGCCGTTCTACGACGGGCTGATCCAGTTCGTGACCAGCTCGCCCGTGATGGTGCTGGCGATCCGTGGGCTCGAAGCCGTGACGGTCTGCCGTACGCTGATCGGCACGCGACCAATGAGCGCAACGGCGAACCCCGGCACGATCCGCGGCGACTTCGGCATGTCAGGCGGGTACAACCTCGTTCACGGCTCGGACAGCCCGGAGTCGGCCGAGCGCGAGCTGGCGCTATGGTTTAAGAAGGAAGAGCTGACCGACGTGGCGCGCACGGCGGACAAGTGGGTGTACGACCCGTCGGACCTGTGATTCGATTTTATCCGCAGCCCCCGGCTCTGCCGGGAGGCCGATTGATGTTGCCACCCCCCGCAGACCCGGAGGCAGGGGACTCGTGGATTTACGGCTCGATCCAGTCGACGCCGCCAGCGCCTGACGCGGAGCCGTCGCCGGGTGGATCGCCGTTAAAAACATTGTCGGCCTGCGTCTGATTAAACGCCTTGTCATAGATGGCCACGCGGCGCAGCGTGCCAAGCCATTCGTAACCATCGACCGCTTCGTTACCCATTAACAGGTCGAACGCGTTGTCCCAGTCGAAGTCCCCGGTGCGAGCGAGCGTGGTGCTCGTACCGTCGTTACTGTAGATGGTGAGGTTCTCGCCGTCGTAAGACAGGATGAGGTGCTGTTCAACACCCGCCAGGAGCAGCGGCCCCGAATCCACCTCGGGGGTGCCGGCGCCTGTTGTGGACGTGGTGTCGAGCCGGGCGACGCAGGCGTCGGCGTCCTGACCGAAAGTGAAGTTGGTGTTGGACGATCCGCCGGAGTAGGAGACGATACGTGCCGGGCCGGACTGGCTGGTGTTTGCGGGTGTGAAGATGATCTCGATGGCCATTTGGTTGTTTGCGGTGAGTGCGTCGTAGAGCTTGGTGGCGGCGGTGGAAGAAACCAGCCTGGTGGCGGCGTCAAACGTCAGGCCGCCGCCGGGCACCCATGTGACGTTCGAGGGCACCTGGACATCCAGATTAAGCGGTACACTGTAGCCGCTGGTGTCATACGCGACCGGGATCGTGTCGGGCGACGGCTCGCTCACGCTGGCGAGTTCGGCGATCTGAGAATCGGTCAGCACCTGGCCGACCAGCCGGACGTCGTCGATCACGCCGTCGAAATAGCGTAAGCCGGACAACTGCCCGGAGTCCGCCCGCCCCCCACCGATGGTGAGGTCCGCGTCGAAGTCCAGGCTTAATTCGTCGGACCCCACGCCGTTGTAAAAGCCCCCGGAATCATCCACGCCGTTGATATATATTTTGTTGTTGGGCGCATAATTGCTGTCGAGTACGGCTGTGAAGTGGTACCACTGCCCGGCGGTCCAGTTGGTCCGGTTGGTCCAGACGTAGTTGGTGTCATTGGTTGAGTTGCCGCCTTCGATCTTGAATACAAGCGACCCGTCCGGGGGTGAAGCATGGCCGTAATCCGTCCCCGCCAATACCAGGAGCATGTCGTAATTGTTGCTCTGGTACTTGCTCATGATGATCTGAGATGTTGTCTTTGAGCTGTTGAAGTTGCTGTCTAGCTTGAACCAGCCACTGAGCGAGAAGTCGTTGGGGAAGTTGATCGAATCGTCGTTCGGGATGGTGACCAGGCCCGTGGACCCGTCGAAGTGGAACGCGGTCCCGCCGTCACCCATACCGGCGGCTGCGGCGGTGACCCCACCGGAAACCGTGCCGTCGTTGTCATCCTGGCTGTCGGTGGCGATCAGCCCGCCGTTCAGGATGACGCGGACGTAATCGCAGTAGAGGATGTTGTCGCGGTTACCACTCTGACGATCGCGCGACTTAGCCAGCAGCGTAATCGTATTATCCGATGCGCCGCCTATATAATCCGCGGTATTCGAGCTGATCGACGCGGTGAGCGTGGCCTGCGATTCGGTGTTCCCGGAGTCGGCCAATTCTTCATAACTGCCGCTGCTATAGTTCCAGATATACAGCTCCACGCCGTCTTCGCGGGAGCCGTGCTCGTTGTAGTTACGCCCGATCCATTCGATGTCGATCTTAAATACGTCTGCTTCATCTTCGTTGATCTGCCAGACATATCGCATCATCGAGTAATTATTGTTTGATGAGGTGTTGATGCTGTGGGTCGCGCCATCGTCGGCCTCGATCTTGTCGTACTCAACTACATTCAGCTGTGCGGACGGCGTGGTGTTGTTGCCCGGCGGGTTGGACGAAGACTGGCCATCGTACGCCCAGGCGTTAACACCTTGTGACGCGACCGCATAATCATAAGTAACACCGCTGGCGCTCGTGTCGTCCAGCTTCCACTGACCGACCACAACCGGCGCCTGGGTGGTCTCCTCGAATTCGTACAGGGCGATCATTTGGGGGGCGTCGTGGCTGGCGTTGGCGGCGTCGTAGATCGCCTTGACTTCATTAGCCGTGAGTGTGCGACGATAGATCCGCGCATCATCGATGATGCCCCGGAAGGGGAAGTTGCGGTAACTGGCGTTGTAGTTTTCCGAGAGTTGTGAGCCGATCTGTACAGACCCGGTGGAGGGCACGCCGACCGCGGTGATCGCATTACTGGCGTCCTGTTCACCGTTGACATAGAGGTACATGCCGTTTGGCCCCCAGGTACCCACGACGTGATACCATCGGCCGTTCTGTAGCGCCTGGTTGCCGACAATCAACTCCGAGCCGGTTGCGGTGGTGAACGACATCGCCAGTTTGCGGCTTGTCCAGAACTGTAATGAATAAGCCTCGTCGGACCAGTTCTTATCTTCACCCTTGTGGATGATGCCCATAAAATTCTGGTAATCGGTGAGGTAAACCCACGCGGCGAGGGTGCCTTCGGCGGAGAGGTCCAGGACGTCGGAGTCGGGGATGCGTATAAAGCCGTCGCCGGTCCCGTCGAATTGCAGTCCCCCGAAGATCATGCCGGCGGTCCAGGTGGTGCTGGGTGATCCCGCGGTGATGGGGCCGTGCTGCCCGTTGCCGCTGGAGTCGTAAGCGGTAAGTCCGGTGGCGTCATCCAAGGTCCAGTGCCCGCTGATGAACTCGTCGGCATCGCCGCCGGAAGCCCATTGCAAGGCGCGCTGGAAGAGCGTGCGTCCTTGTGAAGTCGTATCGGACAAGGCCAGGGTACCGGTCGGCAACCAGACACGGCGACCCGCGGCGATGCCGCTACCATAAAGGGGTGCCCCGGACTCGAGGATGGCGACTACAGTGGTGCTGCTGGAAGGCCGCTCACCCAGCGTAATCATGCCCGACGCCAAACCGCCGCTCGGCGTGCCCAGCGCCGTATCTGACGAACAGATTTGTATGGAGCCTGTGTTGAATTCGGACGTGATATAGTGGCTGTTATTGACCACATCAATGTTTGTTCCGGTATAGCTGCCGCTACCCGTCGCGATCTTCATGTCGTCAAGGATACCGCCCTGCTCTATGACGACACCGACCGAAGCGCCCAGTAGCTTTGTTGAAACACTATTGGCATTAACCGTGCCCGCGACCAGTATCGCATCCGCATCCGCCATCGCGGCGTTGTATTCGGCCGGGGTCGAATTGTCATCCAGTATGTTCACGGCCCAACCCCACCCCTCGATTTCATCGATCCTTGCCTGCTCAATCGCGTCGAGGGAGTTGTCGTTATTGACGATCATGAGAACGGTCTTGGCCGGGAGCGACGAGCCGACCGTCACCACGGCATGCACCGTATGGCTGACGCCGTCGAAGTAACCGATCGCGGTGAGCGTAACGGGGTCGGAGGGGTCGTCTGCCAGGTCGCCGTCGGTTTCGTCGACCACGCCGTCGCCGTCGGTGTCCAGGCCGTCGTAGCCGAAGAGGTCGAACGTGCCGCCGTTGAACGAGTCGTTGGTAACCCACTGGCCGTTGGTCTTGTCGGTGCGGAAGTTGGAATCGGTCTGGACGTACTGGATCGCTGCGACGAGCGCCGACTCGGCGACACTGCGTGCCTGTGCGTGCTTCTGCACGTTCTGCGCCACACCGTGGGTGGTTGCCTGCGAAGCGAGGAACGACATCGACAGCACGGTCGCGATCGCAACGGCAATCAGCACCAACAGCATGGCGACGCCGCGGTGGCGCGGGTGCGCACAGGAAACACACGGATTGAATCCGTGGGCTTCGTCGGCGTGATGCTGGATGGTTGCCTGCATAACTATCAATCTCGTCTCAATCCCGCAGTGACACGGCGTTCACGGAGGTATCCGACAACCCCCCTGCCGTGAGCGTTAATTGAAAACTCACCAGCGTGGCATCCAGCGGGTCGGGTGTGTCCACATCGACCGTACACGCCGACACGCCCGTCGCCCAGAGTTCGCCGACCAGGTCGTCGCTGTCGATCAGCGCGGTGGTGACCGCGTCGAAATCGTCGGTAGCAGTGTCGTAGGTGACATCCACGGCCGAGGGGTCGGGCGTATAGGAGGTCAGTTCGTCGGTGGCGGCATCGCGTTCGATGCGCTGCAGTTCCAGCAGATCGGGTGCGCCGTTGTCGTTGAGGTCCCTGGTCCAGAGCACGATGTAATCGTCGTCGGCGTCGAGAAGCTGCGCGGCCTGCCGCACCGCGGCGGTGATGCGTGTGCTAAGCGTCTTGTTTTTGACGACGAGGGCGCGGATGTCCCGGTCGCTGGATGTGCCGTAGGACACCGCCGTGAGCATCGACGCGATCGCCGCGCCGACCAGGCCCGTGATCGCTAATGCCATGAGCATCTCGACGAGTGTCAGCGCGGCATGTGTGGCGGGGCGTCGTAAGCGGGACCGCCCGCGATGCGTTGCATCGCGGCTATGAAAAACATCGTGATTATGTCCGCTTAGGTGCGTACTCACGACGCAGGCTCCTGGATGAATCGGGTGACGGACCAGGTAAGCCCGCGCGTGTCGGTGACGGTGACGGTGACGCTCAGGCCGTCGTGGTCGCCGCCTAAGTCCGGCAGGCTCACGGTCACATACTCGGCGGTGACGGACCGGCTGAAGCGTTGATAGAGTTCGGGGTAGAGCGTAAGCGACTGATCCCTCACCGCGCCGGCGGCCTCGGTGTAGCCGTCGTAGTCGTCTGCGTTGTCGAAGAGGTCGCGCGATGTTTCGCCGGTGTCCGGGCCGACGGTGATTTCATCTTCGGGGTCGTCGTAGGGCTTGCTGAGGATTTCGTCGATCATCGCCTCGGCCAGGGTGATGGCGCGGGAGGCGTGCATGGCTTCGTAGGTGTGCGACTGGCCGGAGACGACGGCCTGGGTCAGCGCAGCGACGGAGAACGCCAGCACGAGGACAGCGAACATCACCTCCATCAGGGTGAAGCCCGCCGTGGCGCGCCGCCGTGGGATCTGCCTTGCTGAGATCATCGCTTTCTCTCGCATCCTCTTGATGCCGCACTCACGCGGAACCACCGCGCGGACCTTGAGCGCGGCTCTAAGGATTACTTCGTCAACCCGCACAACCCACTTAAACCCGATATCAGTAACAAACGCAGGTTATCGGCCACGCGGACCGATCCGGCCTATACGAAACAGCGCACGCTAAAGCGTCGATGATCGGAACGTGGCTACACACACACATACATGCCGGGTCCGATCACGCCCGGCAGGGTTTACCCTAGTCGAGATCATCATCGTCGTGCTGGTCCTGGCGATCGCGGCGGCGTTGGCGGTGCCGATGATGGGCAACACCGCGCCGAACAAACTAAAAGGCGCGGCCTCCATGCTCGCCGCCGACCTGGCCTATCGCAGGTCGAATCCATCGCCCACGGCGATGACACCCGGCTGCTCGTTTTTGATAACCCAAGCGACAGTTACTTCATCGCCGCCACGAGCGACCCCGCCACGCCGATCACCAACCCGATCACCAAACGGCCCTACCTCGTCGACTACGGCAGCGGGACCGCCGAGGCCTCGTCGGCGTCACCATCAACGGCTACAGCCTCAACGGCGACGACCAGCTCGGTTTCGACATCTACGGCACTCGACCAACCCACCGACGCCACCATCACCCTCGGCTGCGAGGGCCTCACCGTCACGATCACCGCGGACGCCAACACGGGCGAAACGGTGATCGGGGGATTAACTGATCGTCGATCTGCGAAGTGCAATGTTTGATCTGAAAACCGATCGAAGATTGCCGATCAAACATCGACGATCCATCACCCCACCGTATACACAAACCATCGGTCCCTGGCGTTCTTGCGGTTCTTCTGCCGCTCGAAGTAGACCTTCATAATCAGCCCGGTCGTGGTGCAGCTCCCACCAGTGCCGGCGGAGGTAGACCTCGCCGGTCAGCCTCGGGGCCGCTGGTCTTCCAGACCGTTAAGACTTCATCCACCCGGTATTCCTCGCCCCGCCAGACAAACCGTGCCGGCAGGCCCGGCTCGCCCATCGCGATCGCCTGTGGATCAAATGTTCCAGGCACCGGCGTGATCGGCTCGCTGATGAATTGTTCGGGTGGATCGGGGTTCATGGTGGACAGCAAGAAGCCCACGCTTTTAAAGCGTGGGCTTCGGGGGGTGTTGCGATTGTGTTACTCATCGCCTGCGGCGACGACGGGGTTGGTGAGTTTGCCTATTTTTTCGATCTCGACGGTGACGGTGTCGCCGGGCGTGAGGTAGACCGGTGGCTTGCGTGCGTTGCCGACGCCGGCGGGCGTGCCGGTGAGGATGACGGTGCCGGGGAGCAGGGTCGTGTCCTGGCTGATAAAGGAAATCAGCTCGTCGACGGCGAAGATCATGTCCCTGGTGTTGCCTCGCTGCATGATCTTGCCGTTGAGCGTGGTGGTGATGCTCAGGTTCTGCGGGTCGGGGATCTCGTCGGCGGTGACGAGGACGGGCCCGAGCGGGCAGAAGGTGTCGAAGCCTTTGCCGCGGACCCACTGCCCGCCGCCGCCTTCTTTCTGCCACCAGCGTGCGGAGACGTCGTGGCCGACGGTGTAGCCCAGGACGTGTTCGAGCGCTTTGTGCTGCGGGATGTCGCGGCCGGCCTTGCCGATGACCACAGCCAGCTCGCCCTCGAAATCGACCTCGGGCCTGGGCGAGCAATCCGGCAGGCGGATCGGGCTATCCGGGTCGTTCAAGGCGGCTGGTCGGCTTCATGAACATGATAGGTCGCTCGGGGGTGTATCGTCGCCGCCCTCCTTGGCGTGTTCGAGGTAGTTCTTACCGATGCAGAACAGGTTAACCGGCTCGATCGGGGCCTTGCGGCCTTGGCCGATCCGTGTGGTCTGGCCGGTCGTCCGGGGGGTTCCCGCAGGGAGAGGTGTGTATAACCTCGGCGGAACCATCGCCTAAATCTTTACCGTATATGGTTTTACCACCGTCTATGGAAAATCGCACGATCCGCATGGCTGGTGTATCCCTCGAGCATTTGCCGATATAATCCTGACGCCCCGCTCACGCGGGGTTGTTGACATCAGGACCCGAAGGGATCCATTTTGACGGATGAGCCCGTGAAAGCAACGACGACCCCCAAACAGCCCGTGCAGGTCAGCCCAAATCCGGGCGATCGCACCTGGCTGTCACAGAAGCAGGAAACCAACGGCCGGCCCGCCGGCGTGCCCGAGGGGCTGTGGAAACGCTGTCCCAACTGCGAGGCCATGCTGTACGCCAAGCAGGTCGCGCAGAACCTGCACGTCTGTCCGGACTGCGATTATCACTACCGCATCGATGCCATGCAGCGCATCGAGCAGCTCTGCGACCCCGGCAGCTTCGAGCCGATGTGGGAGGACCTCGCCCCGCGAGACGTGCTGGGTTTCAAGGACCGCATCAGCTACAAGGAACGGCTGGAGAGCGAACAGACCAAGACCGGTCAGAAGGACGCGGTCCAGTGCGGCCGGGCGTTTATCAAAGGCCGTGGCGTCGCGCTGGCGGTGATGGACAACCGGTTCATGATGGCTTCGATGGGCAGCGTGGTCGGCGAGAAGATCACACGCACGATCGAGCTGGGCATCGAGACCGGCCTGCCCGTCATCGTCGTCAGCGCATCGGGCGGCGCACGGATGCAGGAGTCCGCGTTGTCGCTGATGCAGATGAGCAAGACCTCCGCGGCGCTGGCACGGCTTGATGACGCGGGCGGGCTCTTTATCAGCGTCCTGACCGACCCGACCACCGGCGGCGTGACCGCGAGCTTCGCGATGCTGGGCGACGTGATCCTGGCCGAGCGCGAAGCGTTGATCGGGTTCGCCGGGCCGCGCGTCATCGCCAACACCGTCCGCCAAGACCTGCCCGAGGGCTTCCAGCGGGCCGAGTTCCTCCAGGAAAAAGGTTTCGTCGACCGTGTCGTCCACCGCCACGAGATGCGCAGCGAGATCAGCCGCGTCATCGACTACGCCGGCAAGTAGTTTGTTCATCTTCCCCCGTACCGGTTGATTTCGGATGGCGTTGGATCAATCCCGCATCAATGCGATACGTGTTGCCCGCCGGGGGAATCGGGGGAAACGCTGGATTGTCCCGGTGTTCGCCGTGTTGTGTTGCCTGTTATTTGCCGGGCGGGCCGATGCGCAGGACCTGCAACAATTTCTTAGCAAGTCATACCTGATCCACACGAACATGTCCCGCGACGAGGTCCGTACGTTCGGCAAACACATGGACACCGTGTTCGCCCAGTACGAAGACCGATTCCGGGATTTTCACCCGCGCGGCAGCTCGCAGATGCCCCTGTACCTGCTGCGCACCGAGGACGAGTACTTAAGCTTCATGCGGACGCAGGACATCGACGCCAAGAACACCGGCGGGATGTTTTTCTACTCGCCCGAATCGCAGGGCCTGGCGACCTGGGTCCAGGGGCGCAGCCGCAGCCAGACGTTCCAGGTCCTCCAGCACGAGGGGTTCCACCAGTTCGCGTTCAATCACCTGGGGCGTGAGCTGCCGACGTGGATCAACGAGGGGCTGGCCCAGTATTTCGAGGACGCGATCATCGTCGGCGACAAGATGACTACGGGCCTGGCCAACGAACGACGGGTCTCGCAGGTCCGCCACGCGCTTCAAGCCGATACCGCGATCGACTTCGAGGTGCTCGTGGAGATCAGCGGCGACGAGTGGGCCGAGACGCTGCGGACCAAGCCGTACCGAGCATCGCTGCTGTACGCGGAGTCGTGGTCGATTGTTTACTACCTGATCCACGGCGAAAACGAGAAATACCAGCCGGCGTTCGCCCGGTACCTGCAAAAAGTAAGCACCGGACGCGACAGCAAGAGCGCGATGCAGGAGGCGTTCGGCACGGACGACCTTACACCCCTGGCGGACAAGTGGCGCAGTTTCGCGCTCGCGCAGGAGCCGGACCCGATCAACACCGCCGCGTCACGGATGGAGTTCCTCGCCGAGGCCCTGAAATTCATGTACGAACGCGGCGAACCCGCACCGACCTCGCTCGGCTCGCTGCGCGATACGCTTCAGGAAAGGCACTTCGTCCTGACGCGTCAGTCCCACGGTATCACCGTCGAGATGAAGGCCGAAGACCCCGACCTCTACCGCTACCAACGCCGTAACGGCAGCACGGGGCTGTTCAAATTGTTGGAGCCCTCACGCAACGACCTGCCTCCCCGCATCACCGCCACCGGCCTGCGCCCCGAGCCGACGCTCGTCTGGTCCCGCGACGCCGACGGCGAACTTGTGCAGGATATCGAGTACCGGTGAACGCCAATAAACATATCTAAGACCCCCCACACAAAGCCCGGTCATGGCCCGCAGGGCCTTGGCCGGGACGGCCTCCTCATCACATCACCAGCCCGTCCAGCGCGTTCAGCCCCAGCGGTTCTTTCGTAAAGAACGGCTCGGCGTAACGCGTCCCGATGCGTGACCCCATGTACCCGTTTAACTCCCGCACGAACTCCACCACCCGCCGGTTCTTCTCGGGCACGACGAACTGCGTGTGATACGCCTTGATCGCACGCTCCTTGTCGTCCATCTGTTCGGAAATGTCCAGGCAGAACGTCGGGTTGGCGACCCAGCGCAGGTGCGTGCAGTAGTAGTAGATCAGCCACTTGGGGTAGATCGGCTCGCCGGGGATGTCGGTCTTGGTGAGCTTGGCATCGAAGCGTGCATCTTCGACGATGCGGGTCACCGCGCGGTGGTCGGGGTGGGCATCCTCCTCGAAGGGCAGGAAGATGATCTGCGCCTGGTGTTCACGGATGACGCCGGCCATCTGATGGCGGGCTTCGAGCGTGTGCTGGACCTCACGGTTCTTCAGGCCGAGCAGTCGGCGTTTAACGCCCATGATCTTCGCGGCCTCGGTCCATTCTTTTTCGCGCTGTTCGAGCGAGCCGTAGGGCGTGGGTTCGCCGTTGGTCGCGTCCAGCAGCAGCACGTCGTGCCCCTGCTTGGCCAGCCTGATGATCGTGCCGCCCATGCCCAGCTCCTGATCGTCCGGGTGCGGGCCTACGACGAGTATGTTTGCCATTTGTAAATCCTTTTTACCGCGAAGGCGCGAAGAGCGCAAAGAAGAAATGATCCACAGATGTTCAGGAGGGACAGGATTCAGCCATATGGTTGAAGAAAAATACTTATCCTGCTCATCCTGAGCATCTGTGGATTAATCTGCCCCATTCTTCGCGCTCTTCGCGCCTTCGCGGGTCATTTCTTATCCATCAATAAACACTGGTAGAGCTTTTCTAATTCCCGGGTCATGTATTCGGCGCTGAATTTTTCGCGGACAAGTTGCCGGCCGCGTTCGGTCATGGCTCGGCATTTGTCGGGGTGTTCGATCATCCAGACGATTGCGTCGGCCAGGGCCTGTTTGTTGCCGACCGGGACGAGTTTTCCGGTCTCGCCGTCGATGCAGATCGACGGGATGCCGCCGACATCGTAGGCAACGATCCCGCAGCCGCACAGCAAGGCCTCGATTAAAGTTCGGCTCTGCCCTTCCTGGTACGACGGCAAGACCTTCACGTCCGCGGCAGGCAGGATTTCCCGGACCTCATCGTGCGAAATATAGCCCGTCATGTGGATTACTTCACCGAGGCCCGCAACCGCGATCCGTTGTTCGAGGTGTTTGCGCCGCCAGCCGTCCCCGATGAACAAGACTTTGATTCCGGGCAGACGATTTTCAAGCTCGGGAAGGATATCGATCAGATCGTCATGGCCTTTCAAGGCGTCAAGGCGAGCCAGCAGCAACGACGGGGATGTCATCATCGATCCCGAGTTTTGCCGCGGCTGATTTTCGCGCTCATGGCTGATTTCAAAACGTGAAAGATCGACACCGCTGGGGATGACGGTGAACCGTTCCCTGCCGGCGATACCCTTGGCTTCGAAAGCATCCACCATCGCGGGGGTGATCGCGACGAGGTGGTGGCAGCAGCCAGGCCCATCGTTCCAACCACGTAAAGCTCGATGTGCAGGGCGGATTATCGGTCATGAAACGGCAGGCCGTGGACGGTGTGGATAGGAAGTTGGCGTTGGGACAATACTTCCTGTCATTTGTTTCCATGCGCTATCGTTCATTTCTTCCCACGCAGCGGCACGCCCGACAATTCCCGCTTTGCTCGAATGCGTATGCACGACGTCCGGGTTGCACTTCGCGGATCAGCTTGCGTAACGTAGTAACAGCATATATCGTGCCAAGGTTCACCGCCCTTCGCATCGACAGGATTTCGTGCAACACCGCACCGCTCGCTTTGGCTTCTTCCAGCAGCGATCCTTCCGGGCCGTAGATCGGGCCATAGGCAAGGTGTACCTCGTGCCCGGCCTTGACCTGCGGCACAGGAAAGCACGGTGTTCTGCCAGGCGCCGCCCTGGATCGAGCTGTGATGACGTGGAGGATGATCATAAGGATGATCTGGGAAGTATGAGTCATGAAGTATTAGCGCAGATCATTAACTATCGGCCGATCAATATACTTCATCATTCCTACTTCCTCATTCATCGTTACCCGCATGCCTGATCCACTCCAGGCACAAGCCGTTGGGCGGCAGGGTCGGGCCGGCGAGCTGGCGGTCGGCGGTGGCTAGTATTTCGTCGATGCGCTGCGGCTCGAAGTGGCCGCGGCCGACTTCCAGAAGCGTGCCGGCGATGATGCGGACCATGTTCCAGAGGAAGCCGTTGCCTTCGACGGTGATGATGACTTTGTCGCCGTCGCGGTGGACTTCGCAGCGGTGGATGGTGCGGATGGTGGATTCCCGGCCGTGGCCCGCGGCGCTGAAGCCCTCGAAATCGTGCTCGCCGACGAGGCGCTGGGCGGCGATATTCATGCGGTCGGCGTCGAGCGGCTGCCAGTAGTGGTGGACCATGTGGCGGATGCCCAGCGGGCGGCGTTCGGTGTTGTGGATCGTGTAGGTGTATTGCTTGGTGACGGCCATGCGGATCGCATCGAACGATGGAGCACTTCGGACGCTTCGAGCACCTCGATATCGTCGGGCAGCCGGCTGTTGATCGCCATGGCCATGCGTTCGACGGGGACGCGGGACTCGGCATCGAAATGCGCTACCTGGCCCTTGGCGTGGACACCCGAATCGGTCCGGCTTGCACCGACCAGGTTTGATCGGCTGCTTGAAAAGACGCACCAGCCGCATCATGCATCACGCCCTGAACGGTACGGGCGGGAGCATCGGGGGGTTCCTGTTTCTGCCAGCCGTGGAACGCCGAGCCGTCGTAGGCGATCAGGAGTTTGTAGCGTGCAAGGCCAGCCGGGCGTGGCGTGTCGCGTTCGGGAAGTGCGGTATGGATCGTCGGGGGCCGTTGCCATAGTTAAGTCTAACGCAGTTGTCCCCGGTTATCCCCGTCGCGCGCATAGCCGACACCATCCGCCGGACACATTTGTCCGCCATCGGCAGGAACAGGTGCATCGGGAAGTGGTCCAGGTCGCCCAGCAGATACCCCAGCGCCGCGGCGAGGTTCGAGATGCCGTCCTTCGGCTCGCAACCCAGGACCCGGCAGTGAGCCCGCACCTGCTCGCCGAGCACACGCGGTCGCTGAAGCCGAAGGAGTCAGCCAGCCGGACCAGGTCGTACATCGCGTAGCCCTTGACGGTCGAGCCGGGCCAGTCGATCACGGCGATCCGGCCTTCGTCATCGAGCAGGATGTTGTCTTTCCAGAGGTCGTTGTGCATGAGCACGAACCGGGGTTTCCACCGGCCCTGTTCCAGCCCACGGATGCCGATCTCGGCGGCACGCCGGACCGCTTCGGTCGCGTCCACCGCCTCGGCAGGCAGCCACAACGGGCGCGGAACGGGCAAACTTTTCGGCTTCACTCACATCGCACATCGTCTGCCGTGTCACGCCCTGCAGCCAGTCCATCACATCCCGGCCAACGCGGCGACGCTGCAATCAACCCGACAGACGATGGCTATTCAACGGTTGGCAGTACGGGAGCACGGCGTAGCTGAGCTTGCGGACCTCGCCCTCGGCGATCGGCGTCAGCACCGCGCGACCTAACTCGGGGCCGAGTGCCGCCTTCGCTTCCCGCTTTCGTTCCCGCGATCAGGTCCGGCGACACGATCGGCGAGCACAACACCACCGCCACCGCTCACCCTCGCTTGAGCGCACCAGGAACTTGAACGTCTGGTCATCAACCGGCTTGTCGTCCCCGAACGGCTCGACCGACCCGACCGGGTGGTTGCGAGCCAGCCTCACCGACCGGACCGGCCAGCTCAGCTGCTAAAGCTGGTGTGATTGATCGCTCAGGCCAGACATACGCCCTTATCGGCTGTATCGTTCGTGTGAGAGGGGCGAAACCGATCACCTCCCAGAAAGCTCGGCCGGATCGGTTGGTTCAAGCACATCCAGATCGATCGTCATACTGACCCTCGCGCACGGGGAATGCATCGATACCACCGATGCCGCCTCGCCGGGTTATCGATGAGAACTGGCGGAGTAAATTATCTCTGCTAATTCCAGCAACAAGCCCTTCCCGATGTGGATTGCCATCAGACAGCCAGAAAAACGGTGTACGAGCTGGCCAGCCACTGCATCGCTCACGGGCCGATATCCATCAGGTTGATGCTGCTACCGTCAATCAGGCGGTGGTTTATCTCAGCTGGCGATCGAGGGTCCTGCCCGCTGGCGGACGTGACAGTACGTCTGGTGATTCTGCATCGTCCGGATCGATCCTTTCGTGGCCTGGTGGTACACGATCGAAATCTCGACGGCTTGATCTCGCTGCGGCCGCCCCAGAAGACGTTGGTGTAGCTCACCGGGATGCCGGCCTCTTCGAGGTGGCGGTCGATCGCGGCTTTGTGTTCAAGCACTTTGTCCTTGTCCGTGCCGTGGGCGACGCCCATGATGTTCACGTGGTTGAATTCCTCGCCGGCCTCGCGCCAGTAGGCGTGGGTCATGATGTGGTGACGCCCGACCTCCAGCCCGGCGGCCATCTCCTTGCCCGGCGGGACCGCCCAGTGGAACAGCGCGTTGTATTTCGTGACGACCGATCCGTCCTTAAGCTTCTTGACATGTTCGAGGAAGGTCGAGAAACGCCCGATGACACGCCGCTGATTCAAGCCCTCCGCTACACGGTGGAAGGTTTCCAGATCGACACCCGCCTCGGCGGCACGGTATTTCCAGACGTCCGGCCTGATCTCTTCGGGAGCCAGGTCGCGCTTCATTGCCATCAACACGCGCCATTCCTGATCGCTGAGTTCGACGACGCTCACGTCCAGTGAACGGGCCGGGGCGTCGGTGCGATCGCCGGGTTGTAACTCGCGGCGGCGGACGTGGCCAACGCCCAGCGCGAAGAGCTTTTTGGCCGGCAGCAGCTTGTAGGCTTCGGCGCCGGTTCGTGACATCAGGTATGCACAGTGTTTGTCCATCGAAAAACCGACGGGCACTTTGAGTGTGGTCCACAGCCGGTACTGTGAGCCGGGCGTGTCCAGGTCGGTCGAGCGGATGACGACGTGGCCGGAGAACGGGTCGTCGTTGGCCATGAAGTCGAAGGCGCTGTTGAGTTTATCCGCCGGGACGCGCCAGGCGACCAGTGCGCCGGGCGCGAGGTTGGTCGCCATGAGTGTCTGACGTATCCGTCGGATCGTGCCGGCCTCGAGCATGGCCCGCAGCCGTTCGAGGATGGTTTCGAGTTCCACGCCGCTACGACGGGCGATCTCGTCGAACGGGTCGCGCTGATAGCCCTGCACCTTATCCTCGGAGACCGAAAGGATGCGTGCGTTGACGGGGTCGTCGATCTGGATGGGGACCGTGTGCGGGGCCATAACGGGATTCTAACAACCCCGGGCGTGCGGGTGTGGCCCATGTACCCCGGCCGAGGCGGTCAGTAGCTCTGCCCGGTGTCGCGCAGGTGGATGTGCGGCTGTAAGGTCGCCTGCCGCAATGACCCGCCCCGGACGGCGCCGACGAACAGGTCGTGATCGCCTTCGATATCCATGTGGCTGACCAGTTCGCATTCCAGGTACGACAGCGTGTTGGCAAGGATCGGCAGGTTAGGCAAAACGCCCGTGAGCATCTCGAAACCCAGGAACGGGTCTTCCGTGATCGCCGCGTCGTTGAACTTGGCGAACTTGCGGACCATGAGCTTGTCGTCCTGGGCGAGCTGGCACAGGCCGAACTTCCGGGATTCACTGATCAGGGGCATGATCGGCCGGCCCTTAGCGATGGCGACGGTGACCATCGGCGGGTTCAGGCACGCCTGCTGCACAAAACTGACAATGATCCCCATCCGCTTGTCGTCCTGCGCCGCGGTCAAAACAAAGATGCCCGACGGCATACGGCCCATCGCCAGGCCCACCGCCTCACGGGTCTGCGGGTCAAGCTCGGGGTGTGGGTTCTTCGCTCGCATCGAACAATCCAAAATGACCAAACAAGCGAGTTTAAGCCTTTAACCTCGGACGTGCAATAGTTCCAACCGCCCGTGCCTGCCGGGCCAACGCCCCGCCCACAACCCGCTACACTCTCGGCCATGAAACACCGGGCTATTATTTTCGACCTCGACGGCACGCTGCTGGACACCCTGCAAGACCTCACCAATGCCACCAACCACGTCCTGGTTGCCGCCGGACACGCGCCGGTCTCGGCCGCGATCTGTCGGAACATGATCGGCAACGGCGTGCGGGTGCTGCTTGAACGCGCCATCGGCCTGGACGGGCGGGCGCTGGACGAGGCACAGGCGAATTACCTGGCCTACTACCACAAGCACAAGTACGACCACACCCAACCCTTCGCGGGCATCCCCGGAGTGCTCGATTCGTTGAAAGCCGATGGCCGCCGCTTCGCCATCCTCAGCAACAAGCCGCACGGAGCGACCACCGAGATGGTCGGGCATCTGCTGGGCGACTGGCCGTTCGAGCGGGTGTTCGGCCAGCGTGACGGCGTGCCGATGAAGCCCGACCCGGCCGGGGCTCTGGAGATCTGTCGGCTGATGGACGTGCCGGCGGAACAGTTCGCGTTCGTCGGCGACTCATGGGAAGACGTCGCCACCGCCAAGGCGGCCGGGATGTTCGCCGTCGGCGTCACCTGGGGCCTGCGCGACGAACCGGAGCTCCACGAGCACGGCGTCGATGCAGTCATCCACGAGCCGGGGCAACTGCTGGACGTGTTGCAGTAACCCGCTACACCCCGTGCGCCTGCGCGTCGGCCAAACCGCTGCGCCATTCCATGTAACGATACGGCAGGCCGAGTTCTTCGTGCAGGTTTTTCATCGCGCTCTGGAAAGCTTCGTACTGATCGCTCTGCCAGTCGTTCGAGCCTTCCTGACAGAAAAACACACGGCAGGCAAACGGGCGGCTCTGGTGCACGCTGCACATGCCGTCGACCTGATACGGGCAGCCGTCACGCTTGGCATCGATAACGGGCAGAGCGACTGAGCCGGCGGATGCGGGCGTGGGCGGGTTGCCGGCGAGTAACTTAAACCACGCGATCTCAAGCCCCGTCATGTAGAGCCGGTGCCCGAAGGATTCGAACTTGCAGCAACGCCCGCTCTGCTGACACGTGAAACCCGAGGCGTTGACGCGGAGGTCGATCTCATCAAGCGCGTCACGCAAGCGCGCCGCCACTTCCGGACGCTTTGCGGCGTCGCGCCAATGTTCCCAGCATTCGGGGTCGGGAGGCATGGTGGTTCCACCAATGAACCAAGTGCCCGGACAGCTTAGTCTTTGTTCTTCGCGAGGATGATGCGGACCTGTTCGACGGGGTAGAAGGTGCCGCCGTTCTTCATGCCGGGGCAGCGCTGGGCAGCGCGGGACCAGTGGCGGACGGTCTTGAGATTCTCCGGCCAGAAGGGCCAGGTCTTGCACTGGGTCGGGCGGACCGGGTAGATCGAGCACAGGGCCTTGCCCTGCGGGTCGCGCCGGAGGAACACGCAATCGAAGCCGTTACGGGTCGAGACCTCGTCAATGGTCCACTGCCCCTGCTTCTTCTTGCAGTATTTCTTGTAGAAGTCCTCGGTGGTCATGCCGAGGTGCTTGGCGATGGCTTCGCCCTCCGCTTCATCGAACCAGACGAATCCGGGCGGGCCGGAACAGCAGTTGCCGCACTGCGTGCAGCTGAAACTCAGGCCGTCTTCGTACCAGGTTGTTGCCTTCTCCGCTTCTGACATCGGGGGATTGTAGGGTATTCGGCCTAATCGTGTGCTGACTGAAATGCAAACCGAACGGAGCGCACTCCGGCTTAGGCCTGCATCAGCGCCGCGACGTGGGCGACCACGCCCCGACTGAGCGCGTCCAGGTCATACCCCCCTTCCAGGACCGAGACGACCCGGCCTTCGCAGTGGCAGCGGGCCACATCCACCAGGCACCGGGACATCCAGTCGAAACCCTCGGTCGTGACCGTCATCTCCGCCAGCGGGTCTTCCTCGGCCGCGTCGAAGCCGGCGGAGATCAGCAGGAACTGGGGCTTGAACTCGTCGAGCTTAGGGATGACCTGATTGTTGAAAGCGTCCTGATATTCGATGTCGCCGCTATCCGGCGGGAGCGGGACGTTGAGCGTGAAGCCCAGGCCAGCGCCTTTGCCGTATTCGTTGCAGTAGCCGGTGTTCGGGTAGAGGGTCAGCGGTTCCTGGTGGAGGCTGATAAAGAGGATGTCGGGGCGGTATTCGAGCAGGTGCTGGGTGCCGTTGCCGTGGTGTACGTCGAAGTCGACGATGGCGACGCGTTCCAAGCCGTGCACCTTGGTGAGGTGGTGTGCGGCAAGGGCGACGTTGCCGAAGAGGCAAAACCCCATGGACTTATCTGCCTCGGCGTGGTGTCCAGGGGGGCGGACGGCGCAGAAGGCGTTATCGACTTCCCCGGCCATCACCATATCCACGGCCCGCAACACCGCGCCGACGGCGAGCTGGGCGATATCGGCACTGTCCGCGCAGATGGCCGAGTCGGGCGTGTCGATATACGAGGCCCCCTTTCGGCACTCGTCGAAACAGCGCTCAACGTATTCGGGTTTGTGCAGCGCTTTGATGAGCTCAAGGTCGGCCTTCTCAAATGAGGGCCGTTTGAGGTCTTTCATCAGCTCCTCGTGCGCCAGCGCGAGCAGGATCGCGCGTAAACGGTCGGGCCGTTCCGGATGCCCCCGGCCGGTGTCGTGTTCGAGGAAGCGGTCGTCGTAGAAAAACGCGGTGGTCATAGCACCCCATCATGACCCGCCCAAGGTTATGCGGCAAGCTCGCTATTTTACCATCTTTGACGCCAGCCGTTGCGCCGCCTGTTCTACACTGATCCCGGTGACCATGAGCGTCTTGGCCGGCTGCGTGTGGCCGGCGGTGACGGTCACGTCGCGCGGCGGCACGCCTAACACGCTGGATAGAAGTTTGCACACCGCCTTGTTCGCTTTGCCCGCTTCCGGCGGGGCCGAAACGGCCACTTTCAGCCGATCGCCGAGCATCCCCACCACCTTGTCCCGGCTGGCGCCGGGCACGACCTTGATCCTCAGATTCACGCCCGAGCCGTCCGTCGTCGGCTCCAGTGCGGCGTGGATGGATTCGGGCTGACTCATCGAATGAAAATTCCGGGTGCGGGGTCGTATCGGTTGCGCGGGCTGTGACGGCGGGTCAACCATCGGGCACGGGTTTAGCTCGCCTTGATCCCGTGCGTGGCGTCAGCGCGTATCATAGAGTTGTATCACGTCCAAGGAGGCTAAACGTGATCGGTACAACCCAACCCGAAGCGGGCATGAACCGGCCGCCGGTCCCGGCGCTGTGGCAGCGGCCGGGGTGGCTGCGTGCGCCGGCGATGGCGCTGGTGTGGGCGGCGCTGGTGGTGTACGGGTCGCTGCTGCCGTTCGGCATGGATTTCAGCGGTGTGGTCGATAAGGCCGGGGGCATCTTGCCGGCGATCATAGCCTGGCTTTGCAGCCCCGCCTGGGTGCCGGCCACGGCGGAAACCTCTTCGCTGGGGGTACCCGCCTGGGCAAGCGACCTGGTTCTGAATCTCGTGATGTACGGCCCGCTGGGCGTGCTGCTGCGGCTGACCGTGTCAAGGATCACCGGCCGGCAGTTGATACAGATCGTGTCGGCGGCTCTGGGGGTCGCGGCGCTTAGCTGGATGATCGAAGCGACACAGAGCCTGATCCCCGGCCGGTACGCCTCGATTCAGGACGTGCTGGCGAACACGCTCGGCGGCGTGGTGGGCGTGCTGCTGGGGCACAAGATTAATGCCGCCTGGCGCGGGCTGGCGTTCCTGCTGTTCCGCAAACTGCATCGGCCGTGGGAAAGGCTGACAAGCTGGGTGCCCGAGCAGCGCAGCCGGCCGCTGGCGGTGTTTACCGTGCTCGCGGTGAACGTGTGCCTGATCGCGGCGTGGTTCGTATTCACCGGCCCGGTATCAGGCGGAAGTGAACATGGGAAAGCGCTGCAACTGGTGCCGTTCAAGCAGCAGTTCAGCCGATCGTACGACGTCGCGGCGCTGCTGCTAGGACGTTCACTGATCGTGTATTGCCTGGCGGGCGCGGTGGTGATGCTGACGATGATGCGCGGGACGACGCGGCGTGCACTGGGCTGGGTGGTGCTGGCGGTGGCGTTATCGGCGGCGTGCCTGGAGGCGGCCAAGCTGCTGGGCCGGGGCGTGTCGGCGGACATCACCGAGCCGATGATCGCCGTAATCGCCGGGGGACTGGTGCTGACAGCGGGGTTCATGATGGTGCATGCCAGCCGGGTCTCGTGCCGACGTCACGAGCAACGTCCGGTCGCGGTCGAACGCCGCAGCCGAAGCCACGACTACCGGTTCGCACTAGGAACCGATAACCACTCTAAAAAAAGCAGATAACTCACGGGACCGAGTCCACCCACGGGCGATTCAGTTGCCCGTTATGTAACCACTTAAGTCCCCTTGGCACCGGGTCGATGAGCCAACCGGAGACACGACTCATCGATCCAGACCCGCAACAACCCAGGATACGCCCGGCGCGCGGCGCCGAGAACAGGCGTTACGGCCGGCTCAAAGGCCCGGGGCTGTCGTGCAACCTGGGCGCGGTGATCGACCTGTCGGCTGGGGGCGTACGTGTCCTGTCCAAACGCAGGTTCAGGGGCCGGACCGTCGTCTATTTCGACACGGGCGACGGCCAGAAGCTGGGCGTCAAAACGCGGATCGCGTGGTGCCGGCGCATAGGCTTTCGGTCCTACCTGATGGGGCTGCAGTTCGAGGACCTGCCGCTGAGCGCGGCGAAGCGCCTGCTGCGGCAGAGCGCATACGCCTCTACGCCATCCGGAAATACCAAGCCGTCAATAACAGGGTCGGTAGGGCCGTTGATGCTTGGACTGGCGCTATTCATAGCCGGGGTCCTGGCGCGTGCGTTCGAACAATACGGCTGGGCGGAGCAGATCGGATTAACACCCGACACCACGCGTATCATCGGCATGGCGACAGAACCGCTGGCGATCACGGGTTTAGTGCTCATGGTCGTCGCCGTGCTCTGGATACTCTCAAGGCCCGTCTTGAAGCATTCCGGCAAAAGCTCCGCACATGCCCGGGCGCGTTTCACAGAGCAACGTGATACCAAGCAGATCCTAAGCAGCGTCCTGGAAAGCGCGCTCGGCGGCATCTTGATCCTGCAGGCCGTCCGTGACGAATCGGATCATATCATCGACTTCATCATCCAGACCATCAATCCCGCGGCGGAGCAGCTGCTCGGCCGCAGCGCTGAAGACATCGTCGGCCAACGCCTCAATACCGCCCTGCCCTGCCTTTCAAGGGAAGGTTTCTTCGAGAAAGCCGAATCGGTCGTGGAGACCGGCCTGCCGCACGAGGACAGCCAGCAGCTGCAGCACGACAAGCGCTGGTACCGATACACCGCGGTGAAGCTCGGTGACGGCCTGGCGGTCACGTTTGCCGACGTCAGCGAGCAGCGGATCACCGAAGACAAGCTGCGTCACGCGGCGTACCACGACGCGCTGACCGGGTTGCCCAACCGCAAACTCCTGACCGAGCGCCTGGTGCATGCCATCCACCGCGCCCAACGGGTCAAAGGCTATAAATTCGCGGTGCTTTTCCTCGATTTCGATCGGTTCAAAATCATCAACGACAGCCTGGGCCACGAGGCGGGCGACCAGCTGCTGCTGGGGATCACTCAACGCCTGCGTGAGAACCTCAGAGAGCTGGACACGACGGCCCGCCTGAGCGACGCGCACCTGCCGTCGCGACTGGGCGGCGACGAATTCGTCGTGCTGCTAGAAGGTATCCGTGACGACCGTGATGCCGCCGTGGTCGCACAACGGCTGCTGGATTCGTTCGGCGAACCCTACCACATCATGGGTCACGAGGTGACCTCGACCGCCAGTATCGGGATCGTGGTCAGCGGCCCGCGCTACAGCAAGCCGGACGATATCCTGCGTGACGCGGACACCGCGATGTACCAGGCCAAGCTCGAGGGCAAGGCGCGGTATGTGATGTTCGACGAGCAGATGCACAAGACGATCGTCAACCGGTTGACGCTGGAGAACGAGTTGCGTGTGGCGGTTGAAGCCGAGTCGTTCGAGGTTGTTTACGAGCCGATCGTCTGCCTGCGCACTGGCAGGATGCAGGGCTTGGAAGCGCTGATACGCTGGCCGCACCCCCGGCGTGGTGACGTATCCCCCGCGGAGTTCATCGGTTTGGCCGAGGAACTTGGGCTGATCATCCCGCTGGGCCGGTGGGTCCTGCGCGAGGCGTGCCGGACTTTCGTCAAGCTACGCAAAGATCACCCCGAGCACGCGCCCGGTTTCATCAACGTCAACGTGTCGCGCAGCCAGCTGCGCGACCCCGGGCTGACCGGGCACGTCCACGCGATCATGCTCGAAACCGGGATCAAACCCGACGAGCTGCGTCTGGAGATCACCGAGTCGATGGTGATGGACGACCTGGAAGAGATGGCGGGCGTGCTCAAACGGCTCAAGGAGCTGGGCGTGGGCTTGGCGATGGACGACTTCGGCACGGGCCACTCCTCGCTGACCTGTCTGCACAAGTTCCCGCTAGACCTCTTGAAGATCGACCGCAGCTTCATCAACAGCGTCGGCCGCAAGGAACGCCACTACGGCGCGATCCTGCATTCGGTGATCGAGCTGGCAAATAACCTGGAAATGGCGGTCATCGCCGAGGGGATCGAGAACCCCAGCCAGCTCACGCTCCTGCAGGGCCTTAGTTGCCAATATGGGCAGGGTTATCTGTTCAGCAGCCCCGTCTCGGGCAACAATCTTCAATCACTGCTGGCCCGGGATTACACGCATTACCAGGCGGCGTAAACCGCCGGGGGCATAGCATATCTCAAGCCGCTTTGTGTTTCAGATCGAATCGGGCGATGGCGCGGTCGGCGAACTTATAAACCGATGTATCTTTACTCCGCATAATCGGCCAGACGGTCAGCGCCCCGTTTTCGATCACGACCGCACGCGGCTTGAAGGGGAAGCCGAAGGCACCGGTATTGATCACGATGCGCCCGCCCATCCGCCAGACGCCTGCCCGGTGGATGTGACCGAACACAAAAAAGCGCGAATCCGGCGCGTGACGATCGGCGAAGCGGGACGCGGCGAGTGGCAGGGTCTGCCAATACCAAAAGACGCGCAGGACCTGAATGCCCTTATGAATGATGCGGCGCAGCAGACCGTCGTCCGGGTGCTCGGGGTGGCGTGTCAGCTCGTCCCAGGTGAAGTGCGAAGCGTACTGTGCGGCGGCGAGGTGGCCGTCGGTCGATCCGCGGTCGCTGGCCGGCAGCGCATCGTGTGTCCGTTTGTTCAGGAACTTCAAGCGGTCGCGGTGCCCGGTCCAGGGCGAGATCGCCGGGTGCAGTCCGTCGCCGTGCGTAAGGTAGACCTCGCCGCTGTTCAATTCGAGGTATCTACGGTCGGTCAGCAGCGGGTCGTGGTTGCCGGAGATCAGCGTCAGCTCGACGCCGTCGTCCTCGCACATCTTGACGATCTTCATCACTTCACGCGCCGCGTCGGCACGCAGCGAAGCATCATGGACTTCGGCAACATCCCCATTAATCACCAGCCGGTCCGCCCCGGCCCACAACGGCCGTAACGCCTCCGCGGAACCCGCGCCGCCCCGGAGCTTGCCCAGGTGCGTGTCCGATAAGATGACGGTGCGGCTGGTATCCATACTTAGGTTTTAGAATCGGTAAGAACGCTTGAGGTATTGATTGCCCGCCGGATCATGTCGTGAGGATTAGGCAAATACCTGACGGCAGATTCTAAGTACGCTCCCGCGGATTTAACACGCCCCGAGAACATGAGTGCCGATGGACAAATACTGGGCAGATTGGCGCCCACTTGTGATCGGGGAAACCATAGGAGGTAACAAGATGAAAGCGTTGAAAATGGTTATCGGTGTCCTTGCGTCTCTATTTACCATCGCGCATGTGTTCGCACTCATCGGGGCTTTGGTCGGCCAGAGCAGCGGATCGGAGACATTCGCGGTCCCGGCCTTGATGGGGCACGTGATTGATGCGGCGATCGGTTTGCTGGTTCGTGGTGCTGTGTTTCCGTATGAAAGACGGAAACAGTGAACGAAATCGAATCCGCACAGACCCGATCCTCATTGAAGAAAGCTGGCTAACTATTCCCCCACCGTCTCTGCGCCGCAGGATGTGGTGGTAGTGCTGGGCGAAGCGGTGGGCCTCGTCACGGATCGCCTGGCACAGCCGCAAACCCGGGTTTTCCCCGCCCAGTCGGATCGGCTCGGACTTCGCCTGCGTGTAGATCAGCTCTTCCTTTTTCGCCAGCGAGATCACCATCGGGGCTGACATCGAGCTGCTCAAACGCTTCCATCGCCGCGTGCAACTGCCCCAGCCCGCCGTCGATCAGAATAACATCGGGGTACAGCTCGTGGCCCGCGCCGGCCTCGCGGTACCGCCGGCTGACTACCTCACGGATCGAGGCGTAATCGTCGTTGCCGCCCTCGACAGACTTAATCTTGAACCGCCGATACTCGTTCTTGAACGGCCGACCATCCACGAAACACACCTTCGACCCAACCGTCTCCCCGCCCTGCAGGTGCGCGATGTCGATCGCTTCCAGACAGCGGATCGGCTCGGGGATGCCCAGTGTGCGCCTTAAAGATTCCAAACCCTTGCGCGGGTCCTGCACGAACGATTCGACCTCCGGCTGCCAGCCCTGCCCGGCCTTGCCACGCTCGTCCAGCTTTTCCAGTGCCTTGATCTGGTCGCGCAACACCGCCGCCTGCTCGAATCGGTGCGCATCGGACTCTTCCTGCATCTGCAGACGCATCTCGCGCAGCATCACCGAACGCTTGGATTCCAAAAAGCGCACGAACCGCTTGATGTCTTCGCGGTACGCTTCCTTGTCGATCTTCGCGGCGCACGGCGCGGTGCACTGCTTGATCGGGTAGAGCAGGCATGGCCTGAAGTGGCGGCGGGAATCGTCATCATCCCGGATATCAAGGTGACACGTGCGGAACCGGAACACACGCTGCAGCAATTGCACACTCTCACGCAACGCATACACACTCGTGAAAGGCCCGAGCACTTTCGCGCCCCTGAACTCCGGGGCCATCGGCTCACGGGTGATGAAGACGCCGGGGAAGTCGTCACGCATCGTGATGACGAGGTACGGAAAGCTCTTGCCGTCGGTGAGGCGGGCGTTGAACTTCGGGTGGATATCCTTGATCAGCCGGTTCTCGGTGAGTAGCGCTTCCCACTCGCTTTCACACTCGATGACGTCGAAGTCCTCGACGGTATCGAGCATCGGCATTTTTTTCGCGCCCAGGTCGGCCGAGGGCACAAAGTAGCTTGAGACCCGCGACGGCAGGCTCGACGCCTTGCCGACGTAGAGCACGACACCATTGGCGTCCTTCATCAGGTACACCCCGGGCACGGCGGGCAGCGCGTGGGCCTTGGCGAGCAGTTGATCGAGTTTGTCGCGGCGTTGGGTCATCCGGCGGCATTTTAGGCCGGTTGCGGCGTCGGCGCGAACAGGCGGATGCGCAGCGGCTTGATCGCCAGGACCACCAGCAGGACCAGGCAGGTGATCGCCAGCCATTGCGGGACCATCTCGTGGTGGTGGTGAGACTGGGCCTGGGCGATGGCGCTGATGTTCCATGCCGAGGCGATGGCGTCGGTCGCCAGCCCGCAGCCGATCGCGCTGACGCCCACGCCGACGAGGTAGGCGACCATGTAGCGTGTGCCCAGTTCCTTGCGGACCACGCCCAGCGTCGCGACGTTGGTCGCCGGCCCGGCGAGCATGAAGACCAGCACCGCCCCCGGGGATAGCCCGGCCAACAACAGCGCGGCGGCCAGCGGGGTCGAGGCGGTGGCGCAGATGTACATCGGGATGCCCACTACGGCCATCAGCAGCATCACCGGCAGTCCCGAACCCCAGCCGGCAAGCGTGTCGCCGGTGATGAACACGCTGATTGTGCCCGCCATCAGCAGGCCGATCAGCAGCCACTTCATCGTGTCGCCGAGCACCTCCGCCGCGGCGTCGATCAGGGCGGTGAAGACGTTGGGCTTGCCGGCGGTACTGGAAGCAGACTTCGATGAACAGCAGGACGAAGCGGGCTCCGTTTTAGTAGAGCAGCAAGATGACACGGACTCCGCCTTCGTGGAGCAGCAGGAAGATGCCGGCGCGGGCGTTTGCGCTTCCTTCGCGCAGCACGAGGATTTGGTCTCTGCTTTTTCGGTTTCACAACACGACGTCTTGGGTGCCGCGGTCTCGCAGCAGGAAGTTTTGGGCTTGCTCGAACTGCAGCAGGAACCCGTGGGCGCGGGTTCGGACTCGTTTTTTGAGCCGCCGCAACAACCCCCGGCCGAAGCGGGTTTACCCGTTGTCTTTGTGGAAACTTTGGAGTCCGAAGAGACGGCCGGTTCGGGCAGCGCCGCGCCTAGCAGCCCGGTCACGATCGCGCTGAGGATCGCCGACACGGGGCGCACCACCGCCAGAAACGGGCCCAGCAGCGCGTATGAGACCGCCACTGAGTCCACGCCCGTCTCCGGGGTCGCGACCAGGAAGGACATCGTCGAGCCGCGCGACGCCCCCTGCCGACGCAGCGCCAGCGCCGCCGGGATCACGCCGCAGGAACAAAGGGGTAAGGGCGCGCCGATGAACGCCGCCTTGACCACGCCCCACCGCCCGTGCAGGAACCTCGTCAGCCAGTCCGAGGGGACATAAACCTTGATCAGAGCCGCGACAACCAGGCCCACGGCCAGCCAGGGCGCGGCCGCCAGGGCCATCTCCCAGGTCGCATTCAGAATATCTAATAGTGTCTGCATACCCGGCATTGTAGCCGTCCCGAGACCGCAAGTCGTTATTGATAATGCGCTCCCGTTATCGCTAGGATACGCCGATGCCAAACAAGCCGATCGCGTTTGATATCGACTTTGACTCGGGTTCGCTGGACATCGCCAAGACCAGGGTCGAGGGAGATACCGTCCTGCTCGCCGGGCGGGACAACTACAACACCGGGAGCTGGAAGTGGTTGCACTTTGCGGTCAGTAACGTCGCCGGGCGGATGCTGAGGTTCCAGATCGACAACAATTTCGACGCAGAACCGGCACGCCTCGACCGCCTGCGGGTTGTGTACGCCGAGGACGGCCAACCCTGGCGCTACTTCGACAACAATACGCACGACGCCGAAGCCAAGCTGTTCAAGTTCGGAAACAACCGGCCTTTTTCGACGGACCGGGTCACGGTTGCCTACGGCTTTCCGTACCCGTTCACACGCATCGTCGAACACACTCAAAAAATGAGCCAGAGCCCTTTCGTCTCGCCGACGCCCAGCTCCGATGCGCAGCTTGTGCTGGGTATGTCGCCCGGCGGCGTGGATGACATCGGCCGAACGATCAAGCCCAACGCTTTGTACGGCTACCAGATCACCGACCCCGAGGCGACGGGCGAGAAGAAAACCATCGTGCTGATGAGCGGGGTCCACCCCAACGAGACGCTGGCGAACCATACCCTCGAATCGACCCTCGACTGGCTTATCGGCGATAGCGAACACGCAACAGAGTTAAGGCAGAAGGCGCGCATCCTCGTGTACCCGATGGCGAACCCCGACGGCCGAGTCGCGGGGTACAACCGCAGCACCGTCCACCGTGTGGACCGGGACGCCAACCGTTTCTGGCGCGAAGACCTCTGGCACGACATGCCCGACACCGCCATCGTCGGCCAGGCCCTGATCAACGACACCGGCGGGCACGTGGACATCTTCATCGACCTGCACTGCTGGACCGACACGCAGCACCACGTCGGCATCCTTTGCAAGGAGGAAGGCTACTGGGACGACCCGCTGTGGAAGGCGATGATCGCGCTGGAGCCGGGCGTGGCGACGTGGGACTCCGGGTGGGACAACCCCTCAACGGAAACCTTCGCGTTTCAGCGCTTAAAAGCGGTTTTCTGCATGACGTTTGAGTTGATGTACCTGCCCGGTGAGAAGCTGGTGAATCTGCGCCGGATAGGCCGCCACCTTGGCGAAGCGATCTACCGTTCGGTCGAGGCGAAGCCGTGAACTGTTAAACATTTTCAACGGCCGTTTTTGATGGATTTCTGACACAAGATCGGCCAGAAAAGTATTGCGGATTGTCCTTGGTGTGGTATGTTGAGCTATTAGACTATTGAATGTCGGTTCCCGGTTTTCGCGTCCATGGAATCGGCTTAGCGAATGTCTGCCGGGGCACATATTTGGAAGAGGGCTCCGGGCACCCCGAACCAATTTGAAGCGGTTTTTTAACGCCGAGATGTGTTGTGATTCGGCGTCCTTATGCGTGAAGGCAGGGCCTGACTGCGGTTTCGGCTCTGGTGTCACCACGGCGGGGCGGCGGGGAGAGGATGCAGCCGAGTCCGGAGTCGATTCACCTGATATAAACGGGTGTCTGACGCGGGCTGGGCCATGCGCAGACGAACCCACCCGGACCCACCAACTATGAAAAAAACATTGCTCATCCTGTCTGTCTCGGCCGGTGTATGGACCGTCGCCGCACCCGCTGACGCCGCCAACCCCCTGCCGCCGATCACCAAGCCCGGGCTGGCGGTTGATATTGTCGACTTCGTCAAGTTCCCCGCCGCCACCGGCACGTTCCAGCGTGACGGCATCAACTACCTCGCCGAATCGCCCGACGATTCCGGCAGGCTGTTCGTCCTGGACTCGCGCGGCGGGATCCGCATGATCGACGGCGGCGTCGCTTCTCCCGACATCTTCCTGAATATCAGCACCGCGCCCAACATCCCGGGCCAACCCAATATCGATCCGGTCATCGGCACCTACGGCCAACAGGGCATGGGCGGCTTCGCCTTCCACCCCAACTACGCCACGCCCGGCGCGCCCGGCTACGGCCTTTTCTACACCGCACACAGCGACAACCAGTCCGGCAAGCCTACGCCCGATTTCCCAAGCCCCGGCGCGACCAGCCACCACAGCGTGCTGATCGAATGGCATGTCGATCCCCTAAACCCCAACGCGATCGACACGACGTCTCGGCGTGAACTTTTGCGCATCGGCCAGCCGTTCGGTGATCACAACATGCAGCAGATCGGGTTCAACCCGCTATCCAAACCCGGCGACGCGGACTATGGCATGATGTATATCTCCATGGGCGACGGCGGCAACAACAGCCCGCCGATCCCCACCGACCCGTTCCAGGGCGGGCAGAACCCCGGCACACCGCTGGGTTCCATCCTCCGCATCGATCCGCTGGGCAACAACAGCGCCAACGGCAAGTACGGCATCCCGGCGGACAACCCCTTCGTCGGCGATCCCGATCTGCAACACACGCTCGGTGTCGATGAAAGCCTCACCCCCCAGGACGAAACGCTCGGCGAGGTCTGGGCCTACGGCTTCCGAAACCCCCACCGCTGGAGCTGGGACACCGGCGTTAACGGCACCGGCAACATGTTCATCTCCGATATCGGCCAGGCCAGCATCGAAGAGATCAATCTCGGCGTCGCCGGCGCGAACTACGGTTGGCGCGACCGCGAAGGCACGTTTGCGACCGATCCAAACAATGAAAACACGCTCAATGCCTTGCCGGGCAACGATGCGCTGTTCGGCTACACCTACCCGGTCGCACAGTACGACCACGACGAGGGCAGCGCCGTCGTCGGCGGGTTCGTCTACCGCGGGCAGGCGATCTCTTTGCTGCAGGGCAAGTACATCTTCGGTGACCTCGTGAACGGACGCATGTTCTACACCGACGTCGACGATATGCTGCCTGGCGGCCCCGGTACCCAGGCGACCGTCTATGAGCTGACCCTGTTCCATAACGGATCGGAGCAGACGCTCAAGCAGATCATGGGCAACGCCCCGCGCGCGGACCTGCGCTTCGGCGTGGACAGCGACGGCGAGATCTACGTCATCGCCAAACGCACCGGCGATATCTTCCGCCTCGTCCCACAGACCAGCATCCCCGGCGACCTCGACGGCGACGGCTTCGTCGGCATCGACGACCTGAACATCGTCCTGGGCAACTGGAACCAACAGGTCGCCGCACGCGACCCGCAGAAAGGCGACCCCAGCGGCGACGGCTTCGTCGGCATCGACGACCTCAACGTCGTGCTGGGCAACTGGAACGCGGGCACGCCGCCCGGCGAGACGAGCAATATCCCCGAGCCGGGGACACTGTGGTTATTGGGGTGTTGCGGTATCATGGCAACGTACCGAACCATCCGTTCTCGGGGATAAACATGTGTCACACAACAACCGCTCGTAACAGGTATATCAAGCTTGTTGCTTCCGCTTTAACCGTGCTTGGTATTAACGCCCCCCTGCCCGCCGTCCCTTACGCGTCGGGTGTCAGGCAA
Source organism: Phycisphaerales bacterium (assembly GCA_041402025.1). GTDB lineage: Bacteria > Planctomycetota > Phycisphaerae > Phycisphaerales > Phycisphaeraceae > JAJRRS01. The sequence continues at coordinate 38,875 of JAWKTA010000031.1, forward strand.
GACGGGGATACCGTCAGCTTCATACTGAACGAGCCGGCCGACACGGTGACGATTACACGCAACTTCAACGACACGTTCCTAGTGCTCAACAACGTGGCCGCGGGCGAGCACACCTTCGACCTGGCGGGCGTTTCCGACTACACGATCAGCGTGACAAACAGCGCCCCGGCCGGGTGGGCGGAGATATCAACAAGCGTCGGCAACCCGATGCTCAACTTCGAGCGTGCCAACGGCGTCGCCGTGAACAACAACCCCGGCAGCCCGAACTTCGGCCGGTTCTACGTCTCGCAACGCGACGGGACCGTGAGCCAATTAGGCAGGCAGATGGGCGACGGCATCTACGTCTTCAACGCCGACGCCACCGACGCCTTCGGCATCACCGACCCCAACGACCCAAGCGCCGCACGCAACGCGGGCTTGGATTTCTCCGGCACGCCGGGCTCGCCCTTCCGTATCTCGGTCGGCCCGGACGACACGCTCTATATCGGCGACGCCTCCGATATCCACGGTGGCATCTATTACACCGACCCCGACGTCACGACCGGCGGCAACCTGCTGGCCGGGCTGGGCGGCGTGCAACCGATCGTCGAACGAAACCACGGATCGATTATCAGCACGCCATTGATTTCAGGCTCCCTCGCGGGCGGCGACCTGGTCCTCTACACCATCGATCAGGACCTGCCCGGCAGTGTCCCGAACACGGGCAGCCATGTCTGGCGCTACGACATCGGGGGAACAGCGAATTATGCCGGGACGCCAACGCTGGCTCTTGACGCAAGCACCATTGGCACCAACTCCGATGGTTCTTCAATATTAACAGCTTCCAATTCTAGGAATTACGATGCGGGCTATGACTTACCCCCAAACTTTCTAGCCGATATCACACGCGACCCCCGGACAGGCAATTTCATCATCATGCAATTAAATCGCGGCCTGCTGGTCATGGACCCGACGCTTTCCACCATACTTTTTAACTCACAACAGTTCTATATCGACAATGAAATTGAGAGTGGTATTTTCCGCCAATCTGCAAGCGCGGTCGTCTCTCCAGATGGCAAATATCTGTTTTTCCGTAATTACTATTTAGGTGGAGTTTTTGTGGCTACGCTTGATGATGACGGGTTACCCATCCTAGATGCGACTCAAGGGTCGTCCTTGGGACTAGATTACTTTACCGCACCTACTCCTTATAGCGGCACGCCCCGCGCCCCTATCATCTATGATCTTGCCGGCAACATCTACACGGCGGGCAATCTCGCAGCCAGCGAACGCCTCGGCATCTACTCTCCCGGCGGCGACACCGTCGCGGTCACGCGGTCCAACGGCACGTTCACGATCAACGGCACGACCTACGGCGACCACCTCGAGGGCGACCTGAACAATGACGGGTTCGTCGGTATCATTGACCTGAGCATCATCTTGGGCAACTGGAACGAGGCCGTGGCTCACGGCGTATTCACGCTCGGCGACCCCAGCGGCGACGGATTCGTGGGCATCGAAGACCTTAACGTCGTGCTGAGCAACTGGAACGCGGGCACGCCGCCGGGGGAGACGGCTAATATCCCCGAGCCGGGCGGTGTTTTTGCCGTGGTATCGGGGCTGATTTCTCTGGCGGGACGGCGGGGCCGGGGTTATCGTTGATGTCGTGGCCTGATTGGGAGTAGCGCATGCGGTGCGGGCTGAAACATGTCACCGGGATTTTAGGGTGCGTGTCGGCGTTCATTGCGACGTCGGCCTATGCCGGTGTTCCCGCCGCGCCGCTGTTGCCGGATTTGTTTGCGTGGGAGGATCAGGCGAAGGGGTACATGTATGACGGGTTCTTCGACACCACGACCGAGCCGGGCAAGGCGTTGTACCGTTTCAGCGCGGTGATCCCCAACATCGGCGACGGGCCTTTCGAGGTGTTTGAGGTCACCCACCCGAACAACACGCAGGACGTGTACCAGAACATCTACGATTCGCTCGGCGGGATGACGCAGACGCTGATGGGCAGTTTCCCGGATGCGGACCCGGCGTTCGGGCACTTGTTTCTTGTCGGGCTGGCTCAATACAACCTGCGCGAGGTTTTGCCGGGTAACGGCGTGGGTGACGTGGTCGCGTCCACGGACAAGACCAGCTTCGGGCTTGTCGATTCGCTTGCTTACAACAAGAACCTGCCCGGTGCGCCGCAGACGCGCGTCTACAATAGCGCCAACATCAATCCCGTTGGCGTCTCCGTCGGCTGGGCGGATTACTACCACTACTCGCTACCCAAGCAATGGATCGACGCGACCGGCCTGCCCGACGGGCAATACTGGCTCGAAGTCGTCATCGACCCCTACAACATGGTTCAGGAAACCAACGAGACCAACAACACCACGCGCGTGCTGGTCAACCTGACTATCCCCCAGGCCCAGCTCCCCGGCGACCTGAACGGTGACGGCTTTGTCGGGATCGCCGACCTGAACATCGTGCTGGGCAACTGGAACCAGGGCGTCGATGCCGGCGTCTGGGGATTGGGCGACCCGACCGGCGACGGGTTTGTGGGCATCGCCGATCTCAACCAGGTATTGGGCAACTGGAACGCGGGCACGCCGCCACTTAGCAACACGAACATCCCCGAGCCAGGCACGGGGCTGATCCTGCTGGGGTGGTGTGCGCTGATGTATCGAAAACACGCATGAAAACAGGGGCAGGCAGCGGATACGAAGCGGATCAAACATGATCCTAACCCGGTTTTTTGCTTGTGCTATCACGCCGTTTGCGCATAATGAGACTTACTATCACGGCCGGTGGCTTGTCACCATCGTGATCCGGGGTGTCTTGTCTTACATTTTCTTGCAAGGGCGGAATGATGAAACGAGTCAGCACGTGTGCGGGTGCGTTGGTCGTGGTCCTGTACCTGGCCGGTCCGGCCCACGGTGTCGCCTGGAATGACGCCTTGGGCGGATCGTTCCAGGACGGCACGAACTGGGGCGGTGGCGCTGTCCCGGGCGTGACGGGTAACGCCTTGTTTGACTTATCCGGCGCAACCTACACCGTCAGCTTCGCCGCGAACGCGACCAACACCAACCTGATCGTCGGCCGGAGCAACGTCACGTTCGACCTCAACGGACGGACCTACAGCCTGACCCGCGCGACGCCCGAGTCGATCTTCATCGGTGAGCTGGCGTTCGATAACGGCTCGCTCACCGTCACCGATGGCAACCTCAACGGCATCGACGCCACCATCGGGCAGGTGGTCGGGTCGTCGGGCACGCTGAACATCCCAAACGGTGGCGTGGTGTCGCTGCTCGAGGACCTGTGGGTCGGCGACGAAGGCGTCGGCGCTATGAACCTCACCGGCGGCGACCTGAATACCGCCAACACCCGCATCGCCAACATCGGCGGCAGCACCGGCGACGTCCTGCTGTCCGGCGCGACTACCTTGTGGACCAACACCAACAGCCTCCTGATGGGCCAGGGCGATTCCTCCCTAACCGTCCAGAACGGCGCGGTCCTGAACACCAACTCCATGACCGTCGGCAGCAACTTCTCCAGCATCGCGGACGTCGTGCTCGACGGCTCCGGTTCGCAGATTAACGTGACCGGGGCGTTGAACCTCAGCAACGTCGGCGGCGTCTCGACGATGCAGGTCCGCAACGGGGCCGACCTGACTTCCGGGGATTCCAACATCGGCAACATCGGCATCGGCGCCGACGCGCGCGTCACCGTCACCGGTGCGGGCTCGACGTGGACAAGCACCGGCAGGATCGCCGCCTCGCTGCGCGGCGACGCGCCCGGCGGGCTGCTCGTGATCGAAAACGGCGCGGTTGTCACCAGTGTGACCGGCGCAATAGCGGACTTGTCGGACAGCCAGGGCGCCGCGGTCATCGACGGCAACGGCTCGGCATGGAATATGACCGGCGACCTGGACGTCGGCGAGGGCATGGCCAGCCTCACCATCAAGAGCGGCGGCAAGGTCAGCAACCTCAACGCCGCCATCGGCAGCGTCACCGGTGACGGACGAACCATCGACATCATCGTAGACGGGCCCGATTCCCTCTGGGAAATCAGCGGCAGCATGAACGGCGGCAGCGGCGGGACGCTGGCGATCACCAACGGCGGCAAGGTCACCGCCGACTTCGCCGTCACCGCCATCGACTTCACCGTAGACGGCGCGGGATCACAATGGGATATCAATAGCTTCGCCAACTTCGGAAGCTCGACACTCAACCCCGCCACCATCAGCAACGGCGGCCTGATCACCAATACCGGCGCAAGCCTGAGCAGCATCAATATGCACGTCGTCAACGCCACGTGGAATAACAGCGGCGATGTCACGCTCAACGGCACCAGCACCTGCGACCTGACCATCAGCGCGGGCGGAAAAGTCTACAACGATAATGCGTCGCTGGTCACTTCAAGCGGACGCTTCGCACACGTCACCGTCGAAGGCCCCGGATCGTCCTGGGAAAACAACGGCGTGCTGACGATCGGCGGCGCCGCGGACAACGGCTCGGGCTCCGGCGGCGTCGCCAACCTCACGATCCGAAACGGCGGGTACGTCCAGAGTGATGACGCGTTCGCCGCCACCGTCGCCACCGGGCGGGCCAACATCCTGATGGAAGGCACCGAGACCGTTTGGGGTGTCGGCGGCGACCTGATCCTCGGCGGCGCAGACCTCGTCACCACCGGCGGCACCGCCAACGCGACCATCGCCTCCGACGCGTTCCTGGACCTTGCCGGCAAGCTCAAGGTCCACCCCGGAAGCAACCTCACACTACTTGGCGGACGCTTGAGACTCGGCACCGGCGCAGACCTGATCGTCGATCAACCCGACGGCCTGAGCTTTGTCTTCGGGACGCTCGAGTTCAGCGGCAACGCCGCCTTCGGGTTCTCCGACATGCAAACCATCCTCGGAACATTCCCCAGGCTCGGCCCCGCGCAGCGCCTGCGCGTCGGCGGCGTGGCAACGCTCAACAGTTCACTGATCATCGACGGGGGAACGCTCAGCGTCGGGCAATTACAGGGTTCCAGCGACCCGCTTTTCCTGAACGGACGACTCGAACTGACCAACGACAGCCTGACGATCGGCCTGGGCACGGTGTTCGGCCCGAACCTCACGCTCCAGTCCAACCGTTCGCTTTTAGTCGGCAACACACTGACGGTCAACGCCGGCGGCATACTCACCGTCGATCAGACGACTTTGTTCGCGGGCTCCCTGATCAATGAAGGCGAGGTCGTGGTCAACGGCGCTTCGGCGAGGATCGACGGCGGAAGCATGGACAACATGGGCCTGCTCACCGGGAACGGCCGGGTCGCCCTGGGCATCACCAACGCCGCGACCGGCGTCGTGCGCGTCAACGCGGGCAACCACCTCATCGCTGACGGCGGGCAGAACTTTAACAACGGGCGTATCGACCTCACCGGCGGCACGCTCGAGTTCACAGGTCTGATTCAGAATAACGCCAACGGTCTTGTCGTCGGACAGGGCACGCTCATCTCTCGTTTGGCGCTTGTTAATAACGGTGAGATGGCTTTCAGCGGCGCGACGAACCTCCTGGGCGATATCACCAATAACGCCGCCGGCCTGATCCTCGTCAGCGGCGTCGGGCCCACGACCTTCTTCGACGACCTGACACAAAACGGCGAACTGCGCACCAGCGCCGGATCGACCAGCGTGTTCCTCGGCACGGTCAGTGGGACCGGCGGCTTCACCGGCACGGGCACTGCCCGCTTCGAGGGCGACTTCACGCCCGGCGCGAGCCCCGCCGACATCGCGTTCGCGGGCGACATGCAGCTCACCGACTCAGCCACACTCGTCATCGAACTGCTCGGCACGGGCGGCACACCCGGCGTGGATTTCGACCGGCTGAATATCGCCGGGCTGATGGACCTCGGCGGCACGCTGTCGATCTCGCTCCTGGGCGGGTACACACCCGGGCCGGGTGACTCGTTCCAGGTACTTATGGCCGGCGCACGCAGCGGCACGTTTGATACGGTCATCGGAGCGGACCTCGGTGGCGGGCTGATGTTCGACGTGATTTACGGCAGCAACGATGTCACCCTGACCGTCATCGGCACGGTGCTTGAAGGCGACCTCAACGGCGATGGTTTCGTCGGCATCGCCGACCTCAACCTGGTGCTGGGCAACTGGAACCAGACCATCCCGCCGGGCGATCCGCTGGCCGACCCAAGCGGTGACGGGTTCGTCGGCATCGCCGACCTGAACCTGGTGCTGGGCAACTGGAACGCGGGCACGCCGCCGGTGGGCCAACAGCCGATCCCCGAGCCGATGTCATGTCTTTCGTTTGCCATAGCAGGCATCGTCCTCAGCAGGTTCTGTCGAAGCCGTCGTGATATGTGAGGGTGGGGGACAGCGGGGGCTGGTCGTGGGCGGTTGCTTTAGGTTCAACCGAACCATGACCGGCGGCGATCGGGGTGCTTCCAGCCACAATCGGTTGGATAAATACAGAATAACTCTTGAGTTAATCTAGTGCCGACACTATATTCCAGTCTGGGCCCCACACAGACTGACTATCTCATTTGGGCGGGGGCTGTTATGAGTACGGTCGTCAGGGGTAGAGTCCGGCAATCCATTCACTATCGCCGGTGACTGATCGCCAGTCCGCCAGTCAAACGTATTGTCAAGAGGAGAGATTATTGTGATTGACCCATCCAAGCCTTACCGCTGGCTCGCAAGCTCCGCGCTGATAGCGACCACCTGCCTCTTACAGCATGCCGCGGGCCAGGACGCCTACTTTTCCCTGGAAGGCGACCTGGTCACGGTTGGGGATCAGGTCGACTTTACGTTTAATCTGAGCCGCAGCGTCGGCAGCGCGGAGGACCTGCGTTTTACAACGTACACCGGTTCGGGCGGCACGAACGCGGCGGGGGACACGATCGCGGCCGGCGGCTTCGATTCCCACCTTCGCCTTTACGACGGCCTGAACGCACTGCGCGGGCAGGACCTTGATTCGGGGTCCGGAGTTGACGCGCTGCTTTCGTGGTCGAGCGTTCAGACCAACGGGACGCCGCTGAATCCCGACCCACTGGTCGTTGACAGCTACCGGCTGAATCTCAGCGAGAACGGCGACGACGTGACCGGCCCGTGGGCCGTCGACCTGATCGGCCCGGCCGACGCGATCACCTTGACAAGCGTGACGCCCACCGGCACGGGCACGATCGACTCACTGAAGTTCGGCACCACCGGCGCTGGCGCAAACATGGCGACGGTCGACATCTCGGCGGGGACGCTAAGCATCCTGAGCAACCTGTACGTGGCAAGCACCGGCAACGGCTCGCTGACGATCCGGGCCGGCAGCGCGGTGTCCGGGCCCAGGGGTTACATCGCCACGGGTGTCGGCTCGATCGGCACAGTCACGGTGACCGGCGCCGGCTCGACGTGGGATACCTCGAACACACTCCGGGTAGGTGACAAGGGCCAAGGCACGCTCAACGTAGTGGACGGAGGGGCGGTTTCGAGTCAATTCGCCTATCTCGGTAATACATCGGGCTCGACGGGCTCGGTGACCGTGACCGGTGCGGCCTCGACGTGGAACAACACGGACACGCTGTATGTTGGCGCAGCCGGTGACGGCACGTTGAACGTCGAAGCCGGCGGTTTGTTGGCGAACAACTTCGGCCTCATCGGCAGCACAGGCGCGACCGGTGTGGCGACGGTGACCGGCGCCGGATCGTCCTGGAACAACACGAGTTCATTGTTTGTGGGCAGCTCGGGCGACGGCACGCTGAACATCGAGGCCGGTGGATCGGTCACGAGTACGGCCGGCAGCATCGGTAGTTCGTCCGGCTCGACGGGCGCGGCGATGCTGACAGGCGCGGGATCAGCCTGGGACATCTCGGGCGATCTCTACGTGGGCAGCTCCGGCGACGGCACGCTCAACATCGCTGACGGTGCAACGGCGTCGGGAATCAAGGGCTATATCGGATACGACACTAACTCGACCGGCGTGGCGACCGTGACCGGCGCAGGCTCCGCCTGGAACAGTTCGAGTGATTTGAGCGTCGGCAGCTTCGGCCACGGCACGCTGAACATCACCGACAGCGGTTCGGTGTCGAACGCACTGGGACTCATCGGCACGTACGCCGGCTCGGTGGGCGTGGCGACGGTCAACGGCGCAGGATCAACCTGGGCCAACTCGGGCAGCCTGCGTGTGGGCATTTCCGGCAACGGCACGCTGAACATCGAAGCCGGCGGATCGGTGTCGAATATTGATGGCTACATCGGCTCTTCCTCCAACTCGACGGGAATGGCAATTGTCACCGGCGCGGGTTCAGTATGGAGTAACGCGGGTTCTATGCTCGTGGGTGGTTCTGGCAACGGAATGCTGAATATCGAAGCCGGCGGATCGGTATCGTGCGCGTCCTGCAGCATCGGCTTTTTCAATGGATCAACAGGTGCGGCAACCGTGACCGGCGTAGATTCCACCTTGAGCAGTTCGGGCTTTGTAGCGGTGGGCCTCTCTGGCAACGGCACGCTGAACATCGATGTCGGTGGCTCGGTGTCAAATGTTGATGGCTATATCGGCCATTCGGCTGGCTCGACGGGGGTAGCGACGGTGACCGGCACGGACTCGATGTGGAACAATTCGGGCGAATTTTATGTGGGCCGGCTTGGCGACGGCTCGCTGACGATTGAGAACGGCGGATCGGTGATGAATGTCAACGGCTATGTCGGCTATGACAGCAACGCAACCGGAGTGGTGACGGTGACCGGCACGGGTTCGACGTGGAGCAACTCGGGCGAACTGCGCGTGGGAGCCTTCGGCTTGGCCAGCGGCACGCTGAACATCGAAGCCGGCGGATCGGTGTCGAACACGGATGGCGCCATCGGGTATTCCTCATCCAATGCGGCCAACAGGGTGACGGTAACCGGCGCGGGTTCGATCTGGAACAACTCGGGCTTTATGCATGTAGGCCGTTACGGCAACGGCACGCTTAACATCGCGGACGGTGGTTCGGTCTTTAATAGCAGGTGGTGGTATTGGCACTTCCTCCGGTTCCACGGGGCTGGCGACTGTAACCGGCACGGATTCGACTTGGAATAATTCCGCCAACCTGACTGTGGGCTCCCTTGGCGACGGCACACTGAACATCGAAGACGGCGGATCGGTTCTGAGCACCTACGGCGTTATCAGCTCCGACCCCGCCGCGACGGGCGTGGTGACGGTGACCGGCGCGGGCTCGACTTGGAACGACACGGGCAACCTCGTGGTCGGCAACGATGGCCACGCACGCTGAAAATAGAGGCCGGTGGGTCGGTATCGAACGTGGATGGCACCATCGGACATGTCGCCGGCTCGACCGGCGAAGCGATGGTAGGCGGCGCCGGCTCCGCCTGGATCAACTCGGGTGACGTATCCGTAGGCTACTTAGGCAACGGCACGTTGAACATTACGAACGGCGGTTTGGTGTCGAACATGATAGGCGGCATCGGTTATTCCCCCGGCTCGACAGGTTTGGCTACGGTGACCGGCGCCGGATCCACCTGGAATAATTCAGGGCTCTCTCTTAGTCGGAAGTTCCGGCAACGGTACGCTGACTATCACCAACGGCGGCTCTGTGTCAAACCCGTCCGCTGCCCTCGGCATCGTCGCCGGCTCGACGGGCGTGGCGACCGTGACCGATGCGGGCTCGACGTGGCACAGCTCGGGCAATCTATCGGTAGGTGGCGGCATTAACGGCGCCGGGGGCAACGGTGAACTAACCGTGGGCAACAGCGGTCTTGTCGAGGTCGATGGGACATTACAACTCTGGTCCACCGGAACCGTGACACTCGATGGCGGGAGTCTTAATGCACAGATAGCCGTTAGATCATACCAATAGCGGCGTGTTCGACTTCAATGACGGGACACTCACCGTGGACAACTTCCTGGGCACGCTGGACCAGGACGGCGGAACGCTGGCCCCGGGACCTCGCCCGGAACGATGAGCGTGGCAGGTATTTACAACCTCAACGCTGGCACGCTCGAGATCGAACTCGGCGGCGTCGGCAATCCGCACGACCTGGTGACCGTCACCGGCAACGTCAGCGTCGCCTTGCTTGGTACGACGCTTGACCTGTCGCCGCTGGGCGCGATGGCGGCGGGGACGTACACCGTGCTGGAATCCACCGGCGGTTCGGTCACCGGCGCGTTCGAGCACGTCACCGGCATCGCCTCGTACCCGGGGCTGGTCAACGTGCAATACGCGGGCTCAGCCGTGACGATCACGCTGACCCGGGACTTCTTGCCCGGCGACGTCAACGCCGACGGGTTCGTCGGCATCGCCGACCTCAACGTCTTGCTGGGGAGTTGGAACCAGTCGGTCACCGCCTGGGACCTGTTGTCGGGCGACACCAACGGCGACGGGTTCGTCGGGATCGAGGACCTCAACTGGGTCCTGAGCAACTGGAATGCCGGCTCACCGCCGGGCAACCCAGCCCAAATACCCGAGCCCGGCGCTGTCTTGCTGCTTGGCGGAGGCTTACTTTCGCTTACGACAAGGCGCGGTCGCCCATAAGCCCGCCGGGACGTGAAAAGCTTGTAAATCCGCCATTTTTACCTTGACGCCCGCCGCGGATTCGGCTGTAATGCGGTGTCAGGCGCGGGACACACTTATATCTGACGCCAATCCGGTCTTTTTCTTCGACGGGTGTTTCAGGGGCGGGGCAGGGGGTTTCACCGAGACATTTTCTTATCTCTGGAGGAGGGACGACATGTTATTTAACCGGTCAGGGGTTTTCGCGGTTGCATTCACCGGTCTTTTCGCCGCCCCCGCCTCGGCGGTGGTCATCAACTCGAGCTGGCTCACCGCGACCAGCGGCACCTGGAACGACGCCGCCAACTGGGACTCGGTCAACTACCCCAACAACGGCATCGATACCTACAACGTCACCATCGATGCGACAGGCACGGCGTACACCGTCACACTGAACACGGCCGTCACCATCGACAGCCTCACGCTCGACTCCGCCAACGCCAACGTCAGCCACACAGCCAGCACGGTGACCGTGCTCGGCAACGCGGACCTGCTCGCAGGCACCTACAAGCTTGATGGCGGCACACTGGACGGCGGGACGTGGAACCAGAGCGGCGGGTCACTCGCATTCGACATCAACAACGCAAACCGCATCAGCAACGGTGCCTCCGTCACCGGGGACCTGAACCTCAACATCGCGGGTGGCCGTGTAACTTTTGACACCGGCGCCACCTTCTCCGACGACGCGAACATCAATTCCAGCAACGCTATCCTGTCCATCAACCAGACCATCACGCTGGACAACAAGACGATCAACATGGCCGGGGCCAATTCGTCATTCGGCGTCGGCGGGACCAATACGCTCACGCTCGGGGCCAACACGCTCGTCTCGGGCCGGGGCACCGTCGAATCGTCCCTGCTGACCGGGGGTACGGGCCAGATCAACAATCAGGGCACGATCCGCGCCGGCCTCACGGGGCAGACGCTGAACGTCACGGCCGACGCCCTGGTCAACGAAGCCTCGGGCGTCATCGAGGCGACCAACGGCGGGTTCCTGAACTTTGGTTCAATCAGCGCGGGAGACACCAGCACCAACCTCGGCAACCTCAACGCGTTGAACGGGTCAACACTAAGCATACGTGGCGACTGGAACAATACCTCGGGCACGATCACCGTCGACGCCACCTCGACCCTGGAGGTCCAGGGCGACTTTGCCACCGCCGACATCGGCACGATCGATAACAGCGCCGGCGGCAACGTTTTGCTGCAGTCAAGCTGGAACAACACCGGCGACAGCTTTACCTTTGATGCCTCCACCGGCGACTGGACGCTCGCAAGCGGCACGATCTCCGGCGGCACGATCAACCAGGGCGGGGGCGGGCAGGGCCTGCGGTTCGCAGCAAACAACAGCAACACGCTCACCGGCGGTCTGAACTACGTCGGGGACCTCAACTTTGACATCACCTCCGGCCGTGTCGTCATCGAGGGCGGCGCAACCTTCACCGGCGACGCCAACCTCACCGCCAATAACACGTTCCTCGTCTATAACGAAACAACCACCCTCGATAACAAAACCGTCAATATGGACGCGGCCAGCGGCCAGTTCAGCGTCGGCGGCGGGCACACACTCACGCTCGGCCCCAACCTCATCACACGCGGCCGCGGCACGATCGATAACGGCTCGGTCATCGGGGGCGCGGGTGACATCCACAACCAGGGCACCATCCGCGCCGACATCAGCGGACAAACACTGACCATCAACCCCGACACACTCACTAATACAGGCACGATCGAGGCGATCAACGGCGGACTCCTGAACGTAGGATCGGTCAGCGTAGGTGACTCGACCAGCAACACCGGCAACATCAACGCACTGGGCGGCTCCACCGTCCGTCTCCGAGGCAACTGGTCCAACGCCGGCGGCACCATCACCGTTGACGGCTCATCCACGCTTGAGCTTGAGGGCAACTTCACCACCGCCGACATCGGTTCGATCGACAACAGCGCCGGCGGCTCCATCTATATCAACGGCGACTGGGACAACACCGCCGACAGCTTCACCTTCGACACCACCAGCAGCCACTGGATACTGGACGGCGGCGGATCGCCGGCGGCACGCTCAACCAGGGAACGCTCGGCGAGGGCTGCGCTTCGCGTCAACAACAACAACCGCATCTCCAACGGGCTGAGTTATGTCGGCGACCTTAACTTCGATATCACGTCCGGACGCGTGATCTTCGAGTCCGGTGCCTCGTTCACCGGCGACGCCAACCTCACCGTAACCGGCGCAATCCTCGTCATCAACGACACGCAACTGCTTGACAACAAAACCGTCAACATGGACGCGGCCAGCGTGCAGTTCGGCGTCGGCGGCAACAACACGCTCACGTTCGGGCCCAACATGCTCGTACGCGGACGCGGCACCGTCGATAGCGATACACTCGTTTCCGGGAACGGCCAACTCATCAATCAGGGAACCATCCGCGCGGATATCAGCGGTCAGGCCCTGAATATTGACCCCGATACCCTGATCAATTCGGGCACCATCGAGGCTATCAACAGCGCCATCCTGAACGTCGGATCGACCGCTGCCGCCGACTCGACCAGCAACACCGGCAACATCAACGCACTGGGCGGCTCCACCGTCCGCCTCCGAGGCAACTGGTCCAACGCCGGCGGCACCATCACAGTCGATGGCACATCCACGCTTGAGCTTGAAGGTGATTTCACCACCGCAGACATCGGTTCGGTCGACAACAGCGCCGGCGGAGCCGTCTATATCAACGGCGACTGGGACAATACCACCGACAGCTTCACCTTCGACACCACCAGCAGCCACTGGATACTGGACGGCGGCGAGATCGCCGGCGGCACGCTCAACCAGGGAACGCTCGGCGAGGGGCTGCGCTTCGCTGTCAACAACAACAACCGCATCTCCAACGGGCTGAGTTATGTCGGCGACCTCAACTTCGATATCCCCGCCGGGCGCGTCGTCTTCGAGTCCGGCGCTTCGTTCACCGGCGACGCCAACATGGCCGCCAACAGCAGCCTCCTGGTCTTCAACGAAACCCTGACACTGGACAACAAGACCGTCAACATGGACGCTTCGGGGCTTCAGTTCGGCGTCGGCGGCAACAACACGCTCACGTTCGGGCCCAACATGCTCGTACGCGGACGCGGCACCGTCGATAGCGATACACTCGTTTCCGGGAGCAGCCGGATCGTCAACCAGGGAACCATCCGTTCCGACATCAGCGCACAGACGCTGACCGTCTCCCCCGACGACCTCGACAACCAGGGAACCATCGAAGCCCTCAACGATGGCGACCTCACGATCAACGGCCCCATCATCACCAACAGTGGACTGATGAGTATCACCGGCGGCGGCCGGCTCATCCTCGGCAACGGGACCGACTCGGTCACCAACACCGGGCAGGTCTCCGCGACCGATTCGAGGCTC
>JAWKTA010000032.1:0-51862 GCA_041402025.1 Phycisphaerales bacterium
GACGAGCACGATCCGCGCCTCGGCCGGGTTGATCCGCCTAAAGTCCCTGCGGAAGACGCGCCTTGTCAGCTCCGCCATCGTGCCCGCCAGCTCCAGGCCCGTCGGCCCGCCGCCGACCACGACGATCGTCATCAGCCTGCGTCGTTCGTCCAGGTCGTCGGTGTTCTCCGCAAGCTCGAAGCTGCGCAGCACACGCCGTCGGATCGCCATCGCGTCGTCCAGCGTCTTGAGCCCGAGCGCATGCTCCGCCCAGTCGTCGTGCCCGAAGTAGCTGGTCAGCCCGCCCAGACCGATCACCAAGTAGTCGTAGCTCACCACCCGGCCGGCGGCGGTCACGGTCTTGTTGTTCAGGTCGATCGCCTCGACCTCGGCCATATGCACCGACACGTCCGGGTACCGGCGAAAAACTGTCCGCAGCGGCGCGGCGATATCCGGCGCGGCCAGCCCCGCCATCGCCACCTGATACAACAACGGCTGGAACAGGTGGTGGTTCTGCTTGTCGATCAGGACGATCTTCGCCCGTCCCCGCCCCCTGAAGTGCTGACAGAACGCCAGCCCCCCGAATCCGGCGCCCAGGACGACGATACGTGGATGCTTATCTTGTGGTGTCAGGCCCGCCATCAGCGCAAGTATAGGCGGGGTAACCATGTTTAACCGCCCCGATCGGCCGGCCCGCCCCGATCCGTCCCGACCGGTCCCCGGGTCAACCGCCCGCCCGCCTGTTATACTCCTCCGCTCTAAACGGACCTAAACCATGCCCACCGCAAGCGAAATACGTCAGCAGTACATCGACTTCTTCCACGACAAGTGCGCCCACACCGTCGTGCCCTCGTCCCCGGTCGTGCCCCACGACGACCCGACGCTGCTTTTCACCAACGCCGGGATGAACCAGTTCAAGCCCTACTTCCTGGGCACGGAAAAGCCCCCGTACCCCCGGGCCGTGGACACCCAGAAGTGCATCCGCGCAGGCGGCAAGCACAACGACCTCGAAGACGTCGGCAAGGACACCTACCACCACACCTTCTTCGAGATGCTCGGCAACTGGTCCTTCGGCGACTACTTCAAGAAAGAAGCCATCGACTGGGCCTGGGAACTGCTCACCAAGGTCTGGAAGATCGACCCGAAGCGCCTGCACGCGACCTACTTCGAGGGCGACGCCTCCGAGGGCCTCGAACCCGACCTCGAAGCCCGCGACCTCTGGCTCAAGCACCTGCCGGCCGACCACGTCCACCCCGGCAACAAGAAAGACAATTTCTGGGAGATGGGCGACACCGGACCCTGCGGCCCGTGCTCGGAACTCCACTACGACCGCACGCCCGACTGCTCCGGGGCCAAGCTCGTCAACGCCGACGGGCAGGACAGCGTCGTCGAGGTCTGGAACCTCGTCTTCATCCAGTTCAACCGCGGCACCGATGGCAAACTCACCCCGCTGCCCGCCAAGCACGTCGACACCGGCATGGGTTTCGAACGCATCGTCCGCGTGCTCCAGGGCAAACAGTCCAACTACGACACGGACGTGTTCACACCGTTGTTTGCAGCGATCCAGAAAGTGACGGGCGCTAAAACTTACGCCGGGAGCATGGAAGACCACACCGACATCGCTTACCGCGTGCTGGCCGACCACATCCGTTGCCTGACGTTTGCGTTGACCGACGGGGCCGTGCCGAGCAACGAGGGGCGCGGGTACGTTTTGCGCCGCATCCTCCGCCGCGCCGTGCGCTACGGTCGACAGACGCTGGGCGTCAGCGAGCCGTTCTTCTACAAGCTTGTGGATTCCGTCGTCGCGGCGCGATGGGCGATGCGTTCCCGGAACTGAAGAAAGACCCCCGGCGTCGCCGACCTGATCCGGAGGAGGAAGTCAGCTTCGGGAAGACAATCGATCGTGGGATCGGCTGTGTTCTATGAGGCCGTGGTTGAATCGATTCAAAGACAGGTTGAAGAGACTATCATCATCGTATTAATGATTCTGTAAATGGCCGTCGTATTCATCGCATGGCATATGTGACAGGTGATACGGCTGTACCAAAAATTGGTTAGATGACCTATTGGACTTGAGCAGTATTGTCAGGCGTAACGCTCATCCTCAAATCAGCGCCCGGGCAGCACCAGCTCTACGACACCTACGGCTTTCCCTTGACCTGACGCAGGTCATGGCGGGGAGCGTGGGATGACGGTGGATGTGGCGGGCTTCGGCAAGCTGATGGAAGAGGCGCGCAGGCGTTCCGGGCCAGGGCGGCGGGGCGATGCGGCAGTCGCTGGTCGAGCACGTGCAGAAGGGCGGGCTGCGCAGCGACCGAGTTTGTCGGGTATGACCACACGGAGCTGAGTAAAATTTCAGACGCCGTTGCGTCTTCCCGTGTCGGCACGAACTGCGGAAGGCTTCACGAGGTGGCTGAGAAGGTCGAGGCGGGCGGCCTGTGCGGGTTGTTGTCAATAAAACCCCGTTCTACGCCGAGGCCGGCGGGCAGGTGGGTGATATTGGCGTCCTTTGGAATCGAAAGGCGGCGCACAGGTCAAAGTCGCCGGCTACAGTCATCGGCGAGATGCGATTCCTCCGGCGAAGTCGCAGCGGAACGCTCGCCCCGGAAGTAGCGTTAAGTCGCGCCATGATCGATCACCACTACGTCGTGCCAAGATCATGAGCAACCACACGACCGCGCAGCGTGACTGAACCGTGCGTTGCGCGACCTGGTCAACCCCGAAGCGATGCGAAAGGTTCGCTTGTCGATGACCAGAAGCTGCGTACAAACTTCTCGCACAAGGCCGGCCGGCTGACCGAGAAGAGCTTGCCAGGGTCGAGCAGCAGGTCAACGATGACATCACGCGACATGCCTGTTTACATCGAGCCACGTCCCGCAGGACAAGGCAGCGCGAAGATCAACGGCCTGCGTGCCGTGTTCGGCGAAGTACCCGCCGGTCGTGCCGTCCGTGTCGATCGGCGTGCCCGTGAAAGACCTGATCGCCAAGCCGAACAACAAGGGTGGAGCCGGGTACAGCATCGAGTTCTGCGGCAGCTGCCGCACCTTGCCAAAACCGGCGACGCCGAAGGGTTCTGCATCGTCAGCCAGGACGCGGTGAGCAAGGCGTGCGGCGTATTACAGCTGACCGGCAGCGAAGCGCTTGAGCTGACCGCCGAGGGCGACCGGCTGGTGCACTACGTACCGAGTCGCTATTGAGCGCCCGGCGGACACGCTGGCCGAGCAGATCCGAGCGATCACCAAGGCGGCGGACGCGGCGTTGCGCCGGTCGTCGCGCGTGGTCGTTTGCGTGAGTTGTTGACGGCGTTGTCGCAGGGCAACGGTTAGAAGGAGCAGGGCGGCAGGGCCGAGGAGGGCGTGATTCGATCCGCCCGCGCGATCGCCGAGGCCATGACAGGCCCGGTCGTATCCCCGCTGGTCGGGGCGGACGGCAAGACGCTACGCTGCGATGGACGTCGTCCGCAGAGAAACGCCAGTCACTGATCTTCCTCGCCGCCGAGGCGGACAGCAAAATCGCGCGCGATGGCAGCAGCGACGGCGAACATCGACAAGGGCCTCAAGGCCGGCGACTGGATCAAGCACGTCGCCCCGGTCGTGGGAGGCGGCGGCGGCGGCCGACCCGACCAGCGCCTGAGAGCCGGCGGCAAAGGTCCGGCCAGGCTCTACGACGCGGCTCGAGGCGGCAGAGGCGTTCGCGGATCAAGCTCTGAAATAAGCATCAGCCACCGATGAACACGGATGAACACCGATTACAAGATCAAATTAATTCGGATTGATCACGGATGTATCAGATGCAGAGGCAATGCTTGAAGTTCCTTCTTTTCTCCGCGATACATCCGATGAATCCAGTTCGCGCCATATTTTTTATCTGTGTTCATCTGTGTTTATCGGTGGCTATTTCGCATCACGGACTCGGCAACGCGGTCGTTTCGCCGTTGGTGAAATCGCATTCCCGTGACACACCCGCAGATCACTTCCGACGCATCCGGGCTGAGCGTTTCTATCGTTCGGGATCATCTTCTCATCGAACATCGACCGCAGCATCGGCGTCTCCCACGCCCCGGAGCCACGGCGACCGCCTTCACCGCCGATCAGCTCACCCTCGCGTGCGGTGCATTGCGTGAACATGTTCAGCCCGATCTTCGCCGCCGCCGGCGGTGGCGAAGCCGAGGCTGGGTCGATATGCCATCGAGAAATGTTTACCACGACGTCGACCATTTTCCCTAAACGTGTAGTTCGCCACGTCAGCGCATGCGCAGGTCAGATTCACATCTACGGTCCGCCGCCAGTGCTCGGGCGTGATCTGTTCGATCGGCAACACCTCGCAAAACCCACGACGTTGACCAGCGCATCGGTGCCGAAGCTCGCCAGCGTCCTCGATGAGCATCGTCCTGCTGATCCACGGGTCAGAAACGTCCGCCGGGTAGATAGAGGTCTCGCCGTGGAAACGGCTCGGCTGTCTGTTCGAGCTTCTCCCGGTTGCGCGACCACCAGCACGACGCAATACCCCGCCTCACCCAGTTGCACGGCCGTAGCCCGATCCCGCTGCCGCCCGGTCACGATCGCGATGCGTTCATCGACATTGGTATTTCCCCCGATTAGACGCCGGCTGGTTGCAGTGTTTCCGCCACCCCGCCGCCTCCGCACTCGCGCTGACAGGCCGATACAGCGTGTCGCGTTCGACGGGTTCGTAGCCCGCGTCGGTGATGGCTTTGCGCAAGGTCGGTGACGCTGGTTTCCTGGTGCGTGCCGCCAGGCGTCGTCTTTGCCGGAGAGTTTGGTGATGTCGTACCAGACAACGGTGCCGTCGATGTCGTCGACGCCGTAGTCCAGCGCGCGACCTGCGACACGGTCAGCGTCTGCATGATCCAGAACGATTTAATGTGCGCCGAAGTTGTCGAGCATCAACCGGCTGACCGCAGGCATCTTGAGGGTTATCCAAACCGCTCGGGCCGGGCAGGTATTCAAGCTCGGACCCGTCGGGAAAAAACGGCAGGGGAATGATCGTCACGAAGACCTGCATGTGCCAGACTTTCCGATCGCCTCGTCCTGGGCTTCGCGGAGCATGCAGAGTGGTGGACGCGGTCTTCGATTCGATGTGGCCGTAGAGCATGTGGTGGCGTTGCTCATCATGCTGCTAAACGTACGCTCGCGGTGCGTCCGACCCTTGTCGCTGCGTATCTTGCCCTTGAACGCTTCATCATGCACGCGGGTCGTCGAACACCTCCGCGCCCGCCGCCGGGGGCGAACCGGGCCCGCGTCTTTCCAGGTCGCTTAACACGCCCGCCAGGTCGCGGGCGCGTTTGCTGATCTTTGCCCGGTGTACGATCTCCACAGCTGCGACGCCTTGATATGGATCTTCGGCACGGCCGCGCGGATCGCCCGCAGCATGTCGGTGTAATACTCGAACGGCAGATACGGGTGCAGCCCGCCGACGATGTGCAGCTCCGTCGCCCCCCCGGCCGCCGCGTCCCTGGCTTGCTTGACGACGTCCTCGACCGACATCTCGTACGCCCCGTCGTCCCCACGCTTGCGGTAGAACTCGCAGAACTTGCAGGACAACGCGCAGATGTTGGAGTAATTGATGTGGCGGTTGACGTTGTAGTACGTCGTGCGCCCGTGCAGCCGGTGCCGGACGGCGTTGGCCAGCTCGCCGATGGTCCAGATATCCCGGGACTTTAGCAGCGTCAGCCCTTCGGCGGCGCTGAGGCGCTCCCCGGCATGGACTTTCTCGGCGATGGGTTTTAGGGCTTGATCCATGCCGCAGATCATAGGCCACGGCTTTTACGCAGGCAATCGTGTTCTGAGCCGTTATCGTTCACCGGTGGGCTGGATAATCGTCGCCTGTCTTGCACCACGTCCGGTGAGAACGGCGAGGCCAACAAGGGCCAAGGCCGACAACCCCATCGGCTCCGGAACATTTGCAGTGCTGCTCGTGAGCGGTGGCGTCCCGGCGTTCCAGTTGCCCAGCACGACGTTCAGGTCGTCGATCCCCACGAAACCGTCACCGGAAGGGTCGCCCAGGATCATGTTGCCCGCAGCGACTTGTGTGTTCCATCGATTCAGCACAATATTCAGATCGACAATGCCGACAAACCCGTCCATATCCAGGTCGCCGACCAGCAGCGGCAGGATCGTCATTTCCAGCCTGGCGTAATCGACCAGCGTGTCATCCTTGACCGCGACATTCAATCGACCGTCCTGCAGCAGCGGGATCAGGTAGTCACCGTTCACGTTGCTTAGGTCTACAGACCGTTCGCTGACGACCGAGAGCGACACGGGTGTCCAGCCTATGGTGCCGTAGCTGTATTTGTTTGCGATACTGTCTAGCTGTAGCGCATCATTACTGACATTCCCATCAACACCACGGATCGAGAGGGTCAGCGTTGCGGCGGTAACGATCTCATCGGGAAAAACCTCGTACTGGAATGTAAACGGGACCTGTGAATCCTTCCGGGCGAAGTCGAACCCAACCAGCGGCCACGTGGGCAGGCCATCCGCGAATACCGCTTGTTGCCACGCAAGCTCAGCATAGACGTCGTCCGCCGTGCCGGGCCCGTTATTGACCCCGCCGTCCATGTCGCCAAGCGTGATCGATACGGTCCGTGCCTGACATGGAGAAAAGGCTGCGGCGCAGATCATAACGACCGACAGGATCGCAGGCAGAGCGGTTCGTGGCATGTTGTCCCCTTTCGGAAAGACACTTTTGCGAGGCGGGATGAAACAAGCCCAGTATATTGGGCCGGGGCCGATTTGTATACGGTTTGGCGAGCCAATTCACATCAGATAAACGACTTTAGTTGGCGGTCTTTACCAGGCTTAACATCTCGTCATGGCATACCTCAAACTACCGGGCCCGTGTTCCATCGCTTCATCGATCGCCCGTTCGAGGCCGTCGGCCATGGGGGTGAGGTCCGCCACGATCCCGGTCTCGTCGAAGACGGCCAGCAGCGTAGGGCTGGCGAGGATGACGCGGAAGTTTTCGGCCACGGTCTGTTCTTCGATGATCCGGCTGATCTGCGGGTCATCCGCGAGCATCTGCACGGCCTGTTTGACCGAGGGCCGCTGCTGGATCGCCGTGATGGCGGGGTGTTCGTTGAAGGCTTTTCGTGCGCCGGGGTCGTTGATCACGATCATGCCTTTGGAAAGCAGGGTGAGCAGCCGCATCTCGCTAAGCGGGTTGATGCTCTCGGCGATATGTCCGACCGTGCTGTCGCGTGCGGCGTGGGCGAGTGAAACGATCTGCCGGGACACGGGGTTGGATGGCCCGGTGCCGTCGGCCGATTCCGTTTGCGCCAAGCTCGTCGCGGCGACCGGCTCCAGGCTCAGCACCGCCCAGATCAACAGGAAACCCAGCAGCGTCCCTTCCAGCAGCCCCACACCCGCGCCAGCCAGCTTGTCGTAGCGTTTCCACTCGGGGCGTTGCGCCTGCAACCGCTTGATGACGATCTGGAGCAGGACCGTCACGACGACGACGCAAATCAGCGCACATAGCGCGATGCTGAGCATCCGATTGGTGGCCCCGGTTGTCTGGAAGATCGAGGAGCACAGGTCTTCCAAAGCTTTACCCATCGGCACGCCGACGACCGCCCCGGCGAGCAGCCCGCCGAACAGTGCACCGATCTTCGCGGCGCCGATCAGGTAGCCGTTGACCACGGCCAACGCGATGAATAAAAAGAATAACGACGTGAACAGGTCGCCCAGCACGACCACGGCGACGCCGACCACCCCGAGCACGGGCAGGCCAACGATTTTTAACAGCCGCGCGGACACATGCGGACTTGAAGAGCCCGCGGGGTGTGGTTGTGCGTGCGAAGCGGGTGCGGCCGGCGGTTGCGCCTGAGGTGGATCGGCCGGCTCATGATCAAGAACGCCATCGAGTAATTCGGAAAGCGCGGATGGCCCGTCGGCTTTGGGCGATTGGGAAGTGGCTGCCGTGTGTTGCTCACCCTGCTTGCGTTTGGTCCGTTCGTAGCACGGCATGCAGAAGTACCGGCCGCGCGCATCCTTGGTACGCGGACGGCCAGAGCAGTCGCCGCAGATTACACAGGTCTTGGGCATAGTGGTGAACCGGGTTTTCTCGCAATAACAACGGCGAGGTTATCACCATTACTGATTAGCGGCCAGCGGCTTGATCCGGAAGGATCCTCGGGGTTCGGCTGGTATGGATGTTCCATCTACGACAACGGGGCCACGGCCTTTCAAGATTACGCGACTTGTCCCGATTCACGCTCATATACGCAGACCTGATCCGAACCTAACTGAAATATGACCGTATCTCCCGGCAGGTGTGTCGCGTTTCGTATCATCCAACGGGCAACGGGTGTCTCTAAACCTATCTGGACGTGCTTGCCTGTTTCAGCGTGTTTTCCTAATAAGCTCCTGTCCCACCAGAACCCGAACGGAACGACCGTGTGGACTGATCCGGCATCACCAGTGTGGGCACGGGGCCAAACAAACCACGTGCCGGGGATGTCCTTCTGATCCTTGACCATATCGCTACTTCATTGGTGGCAACGGCACCGCTAATAGCCTCGCGTGATCAATATGAAATCAGGGGTGACGGAGTTCGGTTTCAGCCGAGCAAACAGGTCCCACTTGCCTTCGACTTTGGGTGATGGCAACAACAGCAGGCGTCAGTCTGGCCGCTTGAGTTAAGGTCGTAAACATAACGGTCATCGTTTGTATTAAGTACGTGTCCATAAACATCGCCGTCTTCGATGGAGATGTAATAAAGCGTGATGCCTCGGCAGTGATAGCTGGCCCGCGTTGGTTATACGGGTCGTGGTAAGAATTGAAGTAGCGTTTATCGAGCAGCAGCAGAACAGCAAGACGCAATACGAGAGTGTCTGGACTATCAATGCCTTCGGATCGACTGGCCGAGCCAGCCGGGCTTGCCGTGTAACGAAGCGGCGGTGAACGGGAACTCGACCAGCAGGGTGATGCCATAGGTCGCCAGAAACGTCATCCCGAAGATAAAGGCCAAGGCGATTCAGGTCTATCACCGAAATATAAACGGAGTCATCCGAGAGAAACAAGGCCCCGAGCCATGCCGACGCGTAATTGGCCAGCACCATTAGGCACAGGTCTTGGCCGGCCCGGTTTTGTAGAGCTTGACGAGCAGCCGCACCTTCAAGAAGGCCGATGATTGCGTTTCCCACCATCAGATAGAGAGGGCCTGCCCGCTGAGTGGCGTGCCGGCGTTAAGCGAGCGTGGTAGCCGGCGCGCCGAGCAACAGTAGGGCCGTTGTGATACCGCACCAAGATGGATAGGCTGTTTGATGGGTACCATTGCACGCCCCCGCGAGAGTCATCCGCTGGGTTAAGCCAAGTTTCTAACATACATGGTCCGCGAGTAGGTCAAACGCAGTAACAGCCCCAGACCCCAGACCAAGACCCCATACCCTATCCCCATGCACATCATCGGCCACGAGTGCATCGACATGTAGGAGACCGCGCGGGTGGCGCAGATGGTCGAGGACCACGGCGGGCGGTTCCTGGATCGCTGCTTTACGCGGGGCGACGATTCGCGTCGCGGTTAACCGCCGCGGCGGGCGGAGCACCCGGGCGGGGCGGTTCGCGGCGAAGGAGGCGATCCTGAAGGTGCTGGGCACAGGCTGGTCCAACGGGATCGGGCGTGGACCGAGGCGGAGGTTGTGCGGGGAGGGGCGTCTGGGAAGCCGACGGTCCGGCTGCACGGGCGGTGTGCCGAGGTCCGCGGGCCGGGTTGGGCATCACGCGGTGGCACCTGAGCATCACTCACACCGGGGCGTATGCCATGGCCAGCGCGATCGGGATGGGGGAGGAGTAGGGTTCGGGGTTCAGGGATCGGGGATCAGGGAGGGCTGCCGGAGGGGCCCGCCTTAATCTCGATTACAGATCTCCGATCGCCGATTCAACATCAAAATACCCCGATCCCTGCGCCCCGATCCCTGTACCCTATAATGACATCATGAACGCACGTCGCCGGGACAACACGCCGCCTTACGAGATCATGGGCAACCGGCCGAGCGTGCCGCAGGCCTCCGGGCGTGACCGAGGCCGAGGCCTGAGCCGCGGGGGCCGGGATCAGCGGGTTTTTCGAGTCGATCGCGGATACCTCGGCGGTCCGGGGCGAATGAGCCGTTGACGCTGCGGGTGCCGCGCGGGATGGCGGTGGCGATGCTGGCGGGGCTGTTGGGGCTGCCGTTCCTGGCCTACTGCGGGCTACAGCCGTGGTGACTCGGCGGCCGAGAAGCGGGTCACAGCGATGTACGAGCCGGCCCCCGCGGATGATGGCCGAACACCCCCGGAACGCATCGGAACCGCCCCCGGAAGCCGACAACACCTGACACCGGTTCAGGCACCGCCAGCGCGCAATTCGCCCAGTACAGGCGGACCTCGGGTCAAGGGCAGCAACTACCTGATCCCGCCCTGTACCCCGAGGAGGAGGCCCGGCGGCTCAAGGCCTTCCTGGCCGAGAGGCAGGTTGAAGTCATGGTCGGTCCACGTAATAATAAGGGGCTCTGCCAGGTGATCGCCCTGACCGGCTTCACCCGCGAGCAGGTCCGGGACACCGACGCCGCCGAGCGCTTCCTGGCGAAGATGCGTGCCCTGGGCCGCGACTGGAAGGCCGCCAACGACAACCGCGGCGACGACCTGGCCTCGATGTATTACGACAAGTACCCGCGCCGCCGGACGGCCGTTGAGTTTCAAGAACGATTTGGACCCCTGACCCCGAGACACGACATGAGCATCGACCGCAGCCTCAAGACCGCCGGCAACCTCAGCCGCCACCGCAACGTCCTGACCCGTGACGAGCGCATCGAGCGGCTCGCCAAGGCCGGCAAATTCGCGCAGGGCGGCAACGACCCGCTGGGCCTGCCCAAGGTCGGCAACCGCAAGTCCATCGCCGGCGGCAAGACCAAGAAGAAGAAGACCGACGAAGAAGGCCGCGGCCTGATCCGTTTTCTCTATCGCGGTCATACCCGTGCATCGAGTCGCGCTATGCTGGGCCGGTGCTGACGTGTACGTCACGCCGACCGCGGATGTTGCGCAACGCACCTGATTTTCTCTGCGGGGCGTCACCGCCTGGGCGTTCGACCCCACTCGCTTCATCGCAGACCGCACGCACACGGTGGACGCCTGGTATCCGTAGGTCTTCGACCTTGCGGCCACGCCTGGGCGACCCGATCGACCTGTTCATCGGCCAGCCTGACTTCGACGTCCCCGATCAAATCAAGCAGGCCGCGATCGAAGCGATCCGGTCCGGGTTCAATAAATACACGCAGACCCAGGGCATCAAGCCGTTGGCTGACCAGGTCCGGGCAAGCCTGGCTTGCACACCGGTTCCCCAAGCTCGGCAACGACTACGGCCTGCTGGTGACGTCCGGCGTGGGGAAGCAAGCGGCGCTACCGATGATGTCCTGCGTGCAGCCCGGCGACGAGGTGCTGATCCCCGACCCGTACTTCGTGATGTACAAGCACCTGGTGAAGCTCAACGGGGCAAGCCGGTCTTCGTCGACACCTACCCGGACTTCCAGCTCAAACCCGAGCGGATCGAGCCGCTGATCAACGAGCGCACGAAGATGCTGCTGTTCAACTCGCCGTCCAACCCGACCGGCGTGGTCGCGACCGCCGAGGCCTGCAAGCAGATCGCGGAGCTGGCGGACCGGCACAACCTGCTTCTTGTCAGCGATGAAATCTACGACGAGTTCAGCTACGAGAAGATCGACGATCCGAACCATCCCGGTGAGAAGGTCGTGCCCTCGCCCTTGGATCACAACCCGAACGTGCTGCTGCTTAATGGCTACTCCAAGACGTACGCCATGACCGGATGGCGGTTAGGGTACGCGGCCGGGCCGTCGGCGGTGATCGGCGCGATGACGAAACTGCAACAGTATTCGTTCGTCTGCGCCCCGTCGGTCACACAGGCGGCCGGCGCGATCGCGTTCAACGTGGACATGGCGAAGCACGTCGACGCCTACCGCTGCAAGCGCGACATGGTGGTCGAACGCCTAAGCCCGTACTACGAACTGACCACGCCCGGCGGCGCGTTCTACGCCTTCCCCAAGGTCCCCGACCACCTGGGCCTAAACGCCACGGACTTCGTCAAACGCGCCATCGAGAACAGCCTGCTGGTGATCCCCGGCAACGTCTTCAGCGAACGCGACACCCACTTCCGCATCAGCTACGCCTGCGACAACGCCCGCCTCGAACGCGGGCTGGACGTGCTGGTCAAGCTCGCGAAGAAGTAAAGTACACCTATTGGGCTCTAGGGTATTATGCGAATTCGATCTGATGTCGCTGCAGATATCACGATTCGCAAGGGTGTGGCTATAGAGTTTTCACGCGTACTGGAAGCTAGCATCGATTGCCATGTATGTCGGGCAGCGAGGAGGACGGTTGTCCTTTATGAGGATGAGGAAAAATCACGATGCACACCGACGGGCCATGCGTTTCCTGGTGTAGTCGAGGAGATCGTAGCTTCCGAGCCACAATATCGTTTCATGAGCAATAGTGGTGTGGTACGTGTGATCTACCGTGTGACTTATGATTTTGAACCATTCTCTGATGCTAAACGTCCATGTCGTGAGATCAAACCAGATATCTCCTGGGGGCGTATCTCGTTCAAACTTGTCTGTCCGTGTGGATGTATCAAAGAGGGTTCCACCCAGAATAATATAGTTAGGCCGTGGACTAATGTATGCAAGTGTGGCAAACCGCTCATGTATGAGATCGAAGAGATGCCAAGATTCACAAGGCATGAGCCTGAATAGTGATATCGAGAATTGGCTACACTCAACGCGGACTGAGTGTGCTGGTTGAGAAAGCGAAATTATTACATTACACCAACACCGTCGTCGTCGCGGCGGGGAGGTGGACGATCTCGCCGGAGTCGCGGCGGACGATCAGGCCGTCGTCGGGGTCCAGGTCCATGACGGTGCCGGTGATGGTTCTGCCGGCGTTGGCGAGCCGGATCGATTGATCGCGGAACAGGTTGCGGACGCGCCACTCGTCCACGAGCGCGGGGATATTGCGTTCGCACAGGTTGCGGTCGATCCGGGCGATCACGTGCTCGGCGACAAGTAGCCGATCGGCTTGCCACCCTTCGCAGGCGAAACTTGTGACGCTTTGCCGCAATTCCGGGGGCATGGTGTGGATGTGTTCGCGTGTCAGGCCGACGT
Source organism: Phycisphaerales bacterium (assembly GCA_041402025.1). Classification (GTDB taxonomy): domain Bacteria; phylum Planctomycetota; class Phycisphaerae; order Phycisphaerales; family Phycisphaeraceae; genus JAJRRS01. The sequence goes on from JAWKTA010000032.1 coordinate 13,145, forward strand.
TGATCCCGACGCCGATGACGAGGGATGGCGGTAGCTTCGGGCCCCGGCTGACGGTTTCGACGAGGATGCCGGCGAGTTTGCGTCGGCCGACGGTCAGGTCGTTGGGCCACTTGATCTGGATCAGGCTGTGCCCGGTGGCGTGTTCGATCGCCTGCGCGACGGCGACGGCGGTGAGGAACGCGACACGGTCGATCGTGTTTGGCGCATCGGGCGGGGGCGTGTGCGTCATGCTGAACAAGAGGCCCGTGCCCGGAGGCGCGAGCCAGCGTCTTCCCAGCCGGCCGCGTCCGCCTGTCTGTTCATCGGCAAGCACCAACAATGGTTTATCCGCGCGGGCTTTGGCGAGGTCCTGCGTGCTGGCGGTTTTCTGGTAGACCTCGATGTCACGCGGCGGCGAGTCAGCCAAAGCGTGTTTCAGGTAATCCGACCAGACACCAAGCCCGGAGCCGAGTAACCAGGCCGATCGCATGTCACGTTCGATTCGGCAGCCGTGGCAGATCAGTTGATCGATACAGTGGTTGACCTGTTTCGCGGTCGTGCTGTATTCGTGGATCAGGTAATCGAGTTCGACCGGCCGGCCACAGGCGCTGAGGAGGTGGCCCAGCGTTTCGAGTTCGGCCCGGCTCAGGTCGCCTGTCATCGTGCGATATCCAGGCCCAGGTCCAGCGCTGGGGCGGAGTGGGTGAGCGCGCCGACGGAGATACGGTCCATACCGGTTTGTGCGATGGCGCGGATCGTGTCGAGCGTCACACCGCCGCTGGCTTCGAGTTCGACCTTGGGGGCAGTTTTGTCACGCAATTTTACCGCCTGGGTGAGTTGAGCGGTTGTCATGTTATCCAGCAGGACGATATCGATGCCGGTGGGCAGCACCTGATCGAGCTGCGCGAGTGTGTCGACCTCGATCATCACGAATTTCAGGCCCGGGTGTGCGGACCGGCATTTCAGCACGGCTTCAGCTACCGCCATCGTGAGGTTGTCGGCATCGACGTGTGCCAAATGGTTGTCTTTCAGCAGCACCGCGTCATACAGCCCCATGCGGTGGGTCGCGCCGCCGCCGCACGCCACGGCGTATTTCTGCAGGCCGCGCAGGCCCGGCAGCGTTTTGCGTGTGTCGTAGACTTTTGCGCGTGTCCCGGTGGTCTCTTCGACATAGCGTGCCGTCAGCGTCGCCACACCCGAGAGCATCGTCATGAAATTAAGCGCCACGCGCTCGGCGGTGAGGATGCTGCGCAGCGGGCCTGTCAGCGTCGCGACGGTTTGCCCCGGCTTGATCGCGCTGCCATCGGGCGACATGATTTCCACGCTGATGTGGGGATCGTATGCGTTGACGACACGGTTAAGTAGCGACGCGCCCGCCAGGTACCCGGGCTTTCGGGCCACGACCGAAGCGCATGCCGTCAGGTCTGCCGGGATGAACAACGCGCTGGTGACATCGATCCCGTCCGGCCCAAGGTCCTCCGCACGCGCACGCCGGATCAGGTCGGCGAGCTCGTCGGCTAAGACATAATCGTCAAGAGCGGGGGGGGAAGCGTTAGCCATGTCGGAACGTCACACGATATCGCCCGGCACCCAGCGCGACAACGCGGACCCCATCGCCGGGCTTCATGCCGTGGGCCTCGTAGTATTGTCCCCAGCCGCGCCACTTGAGCATCGGTTTGCCGGCAGCGAATCCCGTTACGATCTCCTCGCCGTCCGGCATCAGCAGCGTCACCTTGCCGCGCCGCATCTTCGCGCTCGTGCCCGGCAGGCTCAGGTAGCGGTTGCGGATCGCCCCGGCGGTCAGCGTCACGTCCATCAACGGGCTGAGCTTCTCATCGACGACGTGCCAGGCCCGCATCGACTTGGGGTACTTCGGCCCGGCCTCGATCGGCTCGACTTCGGTCAGCTCGACGAACACCGCGAACCGGCTGTCTTGCTTCATCTGCCAGTAAGCGTCGTCGCCGCAGACGGCTTTGTCGTGCAGCACGCGCAGGCGGAGGATGTCGTAGGGTTCGAGCTTGTCGTGTTGATCGACCTTCCCGGCGATCGCGGTCGCCATGAACGGGCCGGACGACGCCTTGAGGAAGATGCGTTCGCCCGGTTCGATGCACTGAAACGGCGGCTGGGCCGTGCGCGTCAGCCGGCTCTCCACGGTCTTGCGCCCGGATAGGATCAACTTCAGGTAAGGGCGCTTAAGGATCGCGACGTGGATCGGCATGGCTGTATCGTACTGATTAAACAATCGTTTTGTAGAGCATGCGCCCGCCCGCCGCGGCGGCGCCCAGGTACATGATCACGGTGAAGGGCCGCTCGGCCAGGCGCTTGTGCATCCACAGGCCCGCGACGATCCCGGCCGGCACGAACGCGGCGAACAACGCCGACTCAATCAGCGTGCGAACGTTGATCAGGCCCAGCCCGAAATAGGTCGGCAGCTTCATGCAGTTGGCGATCAGGAAGAAGACGACCATCGTGGCGACGAGGCGTCTTGTCGAGCTTCTGTTCGAGCAGATACAGATTGACGACCGGCCGGCGGAGTGCGATGGTGCAGTGACGGTCCTGGCGGTGCAGTTGCTGGCGATTCCGCCGATCGGGCCGGGCGGGATACGCGGGACCGCTCCGCCCAGCAGGCGGAACAACTGATCACCACTAGCAGCACGCAGATCGCCCGACCATCAGGTTCAGCGCTCAGGTGAGTCGGCCCGTGTCCTTGAATGTCCAGAGTACGAATGTCCCCAGCACGATGCCCACGGCCGCGCCGCTGATCAGCAGTTGCCGCAGGTGCGGCCACGACACGCCCCGGCGGTGGCTGTAAACGCTGAACAGGTCGGCGAAGATCAGGATCGGGAGCATCACGCCGATGGCTCGCTCGGCCGAAAGCGCGTTGGCGATCAGGGGCACGGCAAGAACCCCGACCCGCCGTGCGCGCCGAAACCTGCCTTGGCGATACCGATCACCAGCACCCCCGTGCCCAGCTGCTGCATGTACCACCAGACCGGTGGTGCTGTCGTATAACCGGAGGTGGTCGCCCATCAGGTCAGGTAGGTGTAGCCGGTCAGGCCCTGTTCGTAGTAGCGGCGAAGCGCGCGTGGCCTCCTCGACGGTCAGCCGGTTGGCATTTACTGGCCGACTTCGACCGGACTGGCGGAAGTTCCGCCTAGTTGGTCCGTGTCGTATTGCACATACCGAAGCACCGGTCACGCTATCGCCCTCGACGACCTCGTCGATCGACGCCCGGCCCTGCGCATCCACGGACGGACCGCGTTGGAGTCACCCGGTAGTTGCAAGGTCGCCGAGGATCTCCTGGTAGGCCCTGACCATGAACGCGCCGATGAAGCAATCCAGGCCTGCTGACCGGATGAAGCGGCAGGACGGAGCTGGGTTCGACGCTGGCCGATGAACTTGTCGATCTCGCCGTCCGAATCGTGCAGGTGATGTCCAAGGGAGGATATGGACGGTCGGCTTCTCGTTGAGCCGGTGGATCGGCATGTGATCGGGAACAACTGGTCGATCGCCCAGCTGTCGCGCATCGACCGAAGATCGAAAAGCTGCAGAAATAGGTCCGCAGAGCTGGGACTTCCAGCCCTCAAAATCCAGTAGTCGGGCATCTCGCGGACAAATTGCAGTGTCTTGAAGCAGATCGCGAAATACAGCCACACTGGCGAAGCTGCCCGCATCTCCAGCGGTGCGTAGCCCAGGCTGAACAGGTTGATTGCCTCGTCCTTAGCACCGGCGCGTCGTGGTACGACTGGCGAAAGTTTTATCGTCCGTGTCGAAGTAGGCGTCGTAGAGCGAGCGGATCGTTGCGGCAGTTCGTCGACTTCTTCACGCGGCATCTCGGCCGGGTCCGAAGCCGTCGAAGCCAGACGAGCCGAGCACGTTGAAGATCAGCAGGCTGTGGTACGCGACCATCGCCCGTCCGGATTCGCTGATAATCGTCGGGTGGGGACTTTCCGTTTCGTCGCAGAGTTCTTTGACGTGGTAGACCACGTCGTTGGCGTATTCCTGCAACGAGCAGTTGATGCTCGACCCGGCGTCGGGATCTGCTGCCGTCGGAAGTCCACGCCCAGAACCCGCCGCCGAGGTCGATGAGCGCAGGCCCGCCGCCGGTACGGTAAAGCTCGGCGTAGATATTACACCATCTCGATGATCGCACGCTTGATCGGGCGCGATCGTCGTGATCTGGCTGCCCAGGGAAGTGCAGCAGGTTCAGGCAGTCGAGCATGTCCTCTTGCGCAGGTAATCGACCGCTTCGAGGACCTCGCCGATAAACAGCCGAACTCTGGAGTGTACGCCGCCGGACTGCCACTGGCCAGCTGAGCCTTTGGTCGTTGGGCTTCACGCGCACACCGATCTGGCGGCCGCACGCCGTGCTCCTTGGCGTGTGCCGCACGATCAAATCTGCTCGCTGAACTCTCGACCACGGATGATGTTCTTGCCCAGCTTGGTCGCCAGGATGACGGACTCGATGAACTGCTCGTCCTTGAAGCCGTTGCAGATGATCGGCGTGGTCTCGTCCTCGACCAGTGCGAGGACGGCGAGCAGCTCGGGCTTGCTGCCCGCCTCCAGGCCGAACCCGTGCTCCTTGCCGAACGCCAGGATTTCCTCGACGACGTGCCGCTGCTGGTTGACCTTGATCGGGTAGACGCAGCGGTACCCGCCGTTGTAGTCCATCTCGCGGATGGCGGTCTCGAACGTGCGGGCCAGCTCGGTGACGCGGTGTCGGAGGATATCGGTGAATCGGATCAGAAGCGGCGGCTGCAGGTCGCGCTGACGCAGCTGCTCGACCAGGTCCTTCAGGTCGATGCTGACCTGCGGGTCGTGGGTGGGGTGGACGGCGAGGTGGCCCTGGCGGTTAACGGAGAAGTAGCCCCGGCCCCATTGGTCCAGGCCGTAGAGCCGCTGGGCGTCCTGGATCGACCAGGGGGAGTCGGAAGTGATCGGTGGCACAACGACGGGCTTCTTCTCGGTGACAGTCATGCGGGTGCGCCTCGTGTGTCAGTAAAGCGGGTGGGGTGAACGGCGTCGCGCAGTTTAACGATCCGGCGGGTTTTGTGCAGGATCGGGCCCGGCCGTGGGCCGGGTAGGTGGGTGCTCTAGCCGGGCGAAGCGGGCGGGTGTGGAAACGGCGGAAAAAAACCCCGCCGAGGTGGCGGGGCGTTGAGGTTCGCGTTTTGGGGTTTGGTCTAGGGGCAGGCGGGCATTAAGGCCCTGTGGTTCAGTGACGCTTGAGGACGGCCAGCATGCCCATGCCCATCAGCGCCAGCGCGGCCGGTTCGGGGACCTGCGAGAAGGTGACGTTGACCGTCAGGGCCTTCTTGTCGATGAACGCCGCGTGGGACGCCTTGTCCGACGCCGCGATCAGGCTGTTGTCCAGGTCGATGCGGACATAGGTGGCCTGATAGTTGCTCAGGTCAACCAATGCCTTGCCAGACCAGATGCCCGAGCCTGTGCCTGTCAGCGGGAACCCTGGAACAAAGTCGATCGGGTCGCTGACAAACCCCCCGACCAGGGGGTCTAGAATCGTCGCCACCAAAGTCCCTCCCGCGGTGACCTCGGCGGTACTGCCCAACATCAGGAAGTCGCCGATCTCGTCGAGGCTGATCGATTCTATGAACAGGCCCGGGTCGGCCTGGATGAAAAACGAAAGCTGCCCCGAAGTGATGTCGGCCCCGATACCCGCCTGTGCGGCGGCGAAAGGCCCGGTCGAGAAGCTCAACGAGTTGCCGACCACGGTCGGGAAACCGTACAGCGGCGTCGGGTCCGTCGCCGACGATTCCACCGGCGCGGTGACGTTACCCCCGTTGAGGACATAGATGGGTACGGCCCGGACCGACGATGAAAAGACCAAGGCCCCTAGAACTGCACCGAAAACGATAGAGCGCTGCAACATCCTCGTCTCTCCTGAATAAGAAAGGCTGTTGCCAAGGACGCCGGCTGCGCAATGCAAAAGAGAGAGCGGACAAAAGTCCTCTCTCTCCTCTCCGTTACGCTATTCGGCAGTTGCTAAAACAACAGCTACCTATGTTCCCTTCGACAGGATATAGGATAGCCGATCAGCGGTGAAATGCAATGCCTTCACGCTAAATTAAACGGGTTTTTATAAGGCTTTTTCTTTCTCTCCCTCTCCTTTATCTTCTCTAAGTTACCAGGTGATAGTAACTTTTCTCCCCGCCCGTCCCGATCCGCGATCGGGCACAGGCCTTTCTCCAGCTATAACCCGATGCTCCCGTGCGGGATATTGCAGGCTATAGCGTTCATAGCCTAATGGGAGGCAGATTTCGGGTCAACCGTTTTTTTCGGGCTTGGGCTGATTTTTTGCCCCGCTGCACAATTACAGGCCTCAACGGGACACCGAATCAGCTATCAGCACCCCGCCCACGGGCTCGGCACCGCCTACTTCCCCGCCGACGAAGCCGCCACGAGCGGCGTATTCACATGATGCACACGGCTGGCGTCCGTAATCCCCGTCAGCAGCACCCGCATCGTGTGAAACTGGCCCAGGTCCACGGTGTGACCCTCTTTAGGGCGGTCCGATCCCGGGTCCAGTTCAATCCCGTCGGCCCGGATCAGCAGCGTCGCTGCCCCGTCCGTGAAACGCCAGGCTTTGCCCGCCCCATCCAGTCGGTCCAGCCGCAGTGTCGCCCCGTCCATCCGCCCGTGCAGGGTGAGGTCGGCACCAACAGTCTCGACGAAGAACCCATCGTGGGCCGCCCCCTCATCGAACGCCTTTCGGCTCCCGAAGAAGCTGGGTTTCTTGATGTATGGCCCGTCGTATTCCGGGCAGAAGGTGTCACAGTTGCCGCAGTGGTTGCAGTAGTCGGCGTAGTTGGCGATCTGCTGCGTTTTTTCAACCGTGAACTTTTTCGCCTCGCCAACCTCGCTGACCGACCCGTCGGCTGACACGCGCATGTCCCGGTAGGTCAGGTCCACCTTCGGCGTTTCGTACAAGAAGTTCGCGTCGTTCGGGCACACCGGGATGCACTTGTTGCAGGTCACGCAGTCGAACACGACCAGGTGCGAGTTGATCCGCTTGGGCACCATCTGGTTGTTCTTCTGGTGGTAGCGTTCATCGGCCTGGGTCTGCTTCACGATGTCCGCGGTGTTCAGGTAGCCGGCCAACACGGGATCGCCCTTGGCTTCGTCGCCGTGGCCGCAGGCGTTGAGGATGTACTCATCCACAGTTGCCGCGCCGGCCTTGGTCATCGTCGCCGCCAGGTCGCCCAGATACCCCGGCAGCCGCCCGTACCCGCCGGGCTTGAGTAAATCCGTGCAGGTCGTGATCGGCTTGAACCCGCACGCCACCATGTTCGGGAAGTTCTTACGGTCCACCCCCGCCGAGAACGTGATCGGCATCGCGTGCCCCATCGCCATCCGGAACTCGTGCGCCAGCGTCAGCGTGATCACGTGCAAAGGCGGGCCGGACAGGTACATCACCTTGTTGTCCGGCGTAAAGAAATCCTTGTGATTCACGACCTCCAGCGTGTTCGAGAATTTCGCCCCGAACGACCGGCCGTGCTGTTTCGCCAGCGCATCCAGGCGCTTGCAGATCGCGATCGACTCGTCGAACAAGAGCCCGCTGGTATACGCCGGTTGGTTGACCGTGACTTCGTGATAGCCCATCACGTCGTGCAGCAGGTGTTCGAGCCTTTCCTTGCCCAGCATCGGCGGGTTCATCTTCACGATCACATCCACGCCGATCTCGGTCAGCAGGAATATGCAGATGCGTCTGATCCTCGTCCGCCGGGCAGCCGTGGAACGTTGAGAGCGTGATGCTGTTGCTAGCTGGCGTGGGTAGCCAAGGTCGCGGCAGGTGCTTGAGCCGATCGAGGCGGTGTTGTTCTTTCAGCCAGTTGATATCCGCCGTCGCGTCCAGCATGCCGTCGAGGAACCGCCTCACCGGGCGCGGACTGGATGCCCTCTTCAGGTCGTACCGACGGACATATCAAAAAGCGTCTCGCCGAGGATGCCGTCCATCGGCGTATCCCCCCGAACGGGTTCCCGAACGTCTCGGGCTGTGCCTGAGCATGTGGATCAGCATCGCGCCCTGCACGTACTCGGTCGAGCGATTCGCTAAGCCGAAGCTCCTGCGACCACTCGACGTTGCAGCTGATGTTGGTCGCGTCGATGCACGGCCGGGGATTCCGCAGCCGGTCGTTGATCTGCACGGTCTTCAGCTCGGAGGATGCGCGACCCCGCCAGCCAGGCGAGGATCAGGTTCTGGGCCATCTGCGGTTCAGGACCCGCCGCTGGCCTGACCGGGTTGCCCGCCCGACGCCCGTGGAACATCACCGACAGGTCCGGTTATCCGTAGAATCCTGGGGGGAAGGGCGGAACCACTTTCTTTCGGCAGGTCGAACATGCTCGACCTCCGTCCGGTATTCAGACGCATGCGATCGATCAGGTCCACGAACGGGGTGCAGTAGAGGTCAACCATGAGGTGCTTCAGGCGTATCTGTCAGGGTGAACGGGTCAACAAGCCGATCCATTAGCGTAATCGACGGTGCGGATATGACCAACCGTTTTCTTGTGCTTTAGTTTAGGTGGAACTCGCCCCGCGGTACAATGTTAGTTTTGGGATTCTTCAGGATGATTGTTGACCATCACAGGGCTGACATGCGTGGCCTGGCGGCCGATCTTTCGGCCCCGAAGGGCCCTGGATGACCTGCCCGGATTGCGGGCCGGACGAGGGCAACCTGGATATCCACTACGACCTCGACGCGTCAAATCCGCTTGGCAAAAGGCCCCGCTGTCGGGCCGAGCGTTGAACCATTGGCGTTACCGTGAGCTGTTGCCGCTGGACTCTAAAGCGGTGCGTAACGACTGGTCGGTCGGCTGGACGCCTGTGATCGACGTGCCCCGGCTCAAGCCGGTGAGCTTGGCATCAACCAACTGCTGCTCAGAAACGACGAGGCCGAAACCCCACCGCCAGCTTCAAGGACCGGGCCAGCTCGGTCGGCGTCGCCCACGAGCGCTTCAGCACCACGCCAGGACCATCGCCTGCGCCTCGACCGGCAACGCCGCGACCAGCCTCGCCGGCCACGCCGTGCGCTCGCCGGGCTGCCCTGTGTCATCTTCGTCCCGCACACCGCGCTCGAGCCGAAGCGCGCAGCTCCTGGTCTTTGGTGCGAATGTTGTCGCCGTGCAGGGAAGCTACGACGAGGCCTACCGCCTCTGCTCACAGGCCTGCGATAAGTTCGGCTGGTACAACCGCAACTCGCGCGATCAACCCCGTCCTCGTCGAGGGTAAGAAAATGGCGGGGTTGGAGGTCACGAACAATCGCACACCTTCGGCGGTGTGCCCGACTGGGTCGCCGTCAGCGTCGGGACGGCTGCACGATCGCCGGCATCTGGAAGCGGCATCAAACAGATGAATGAACTGGGCGTCATTGACCGTCTGCCCCGGCTCCTGGGCGTGCAGGCGGAAGGTGCTCCGCGCCGATCGGGATCGCGTTAAAGCAAGGCTCGATGCCCGACGAACCGCAGGACGGCGGGACCATCGCCGACAGCATCAACGTGCCCGTCCCCCGTAACCGGGCGCAAGGCAGTCAACGCCTTGAAAGACGCAAATGGCGTGGTCGTGACCGTGACCGACGAACAGATCCTCGACGCGATGCGCCTCTCCGGGCGGCACGGCGTGTATGCCGAACCTGGCCGCCGCCGCCGCGCTGGCGGGGCGTGAAGGTCGCGATCACCGAAAAGACCATCGCGAAGGGCGATCGGGTCTTTGGCGATGGTCACCGGCAGCGGGCTGAAAGACACCAGGGCACATCCGTGCGCGGGCGGTGAGCCAATCAAAATTAAACCCAACCTTGATACTCTCGCCGCTGCCTCGATGGGCGGGGCGTCATTGATGGAGCCGTTTGATGCAGGTGAATCAGCAAGTCCGGTCGAACAATCAAGCAGTGCCGCACCGCAAGGTGCTGCTGCCGACCTTTGCGATGCGACCCCTCGCTTGTCCCGGGCAGAAGGTCAAGACCGTTCAGGCAGGTCGGGCTGTGGGGATATCGACTCGGTCAACCTCTTCCGCATCAGCTGGAAGAACGAGCCGACCGAAACAGGCGGGCTGTACAACGACGCAACTACATCGCGCTCCCGGAGTTCACGGGATGGACGCGACCATCATCGGCATCGTCGGCAAATACTTCCCACCGGCGCACAAGCTGTCGGCGCGGCCTACGGCTGCCTCGGCGCCATGCCGAGTCACCGGCGAGCTGACCGACTCGCACAAAGCCGTCTGGGTCTACACGGGTAACTATTGCCGCGGCAGCGAAGGTTCCGACTCGGGTGCTGCCTGGCTGCGACGCCGTCGCCATCCTCCCCGAAGAGATGAGCAAGGAAGCCGCTTCGATCCGGCTCAACGGCATCTGCTCGTGCCATCGCCACGCCCGGTCGTGAGTCCAACGTCAAGGAGATCTACGACAGTGCTGGAGATCCAATACCTCGTCCCGAGTGCGTGATCTTCAACCAGTCGGAGGAGTTCGGCAACCCCACCTGGCACTACCACGTCACCGGGTCGAACATCCAGGACATCTTCGAGACGCTCGGCAAAGACAAACGCCTGGCCGGCTACGTCTCCGCGACCGGCAGTGCCGGCACCATCGCGGCGGGGATTTCTTACGCACTAAACATCCGGGGCGCGTGTCGTCGCCACCGAGGCCCCGCAATGCCCGACGCTCTACCAGTTCGGCTTCGGCGGCCACCGTATCGAGGGTATCGGCGACAAATCCTCGGGTCCACAACGTCCGCAACACCGACAGCGATCGCCGCGATCGACGATGAGCAATGCATGTCGCTGTTCCGCCTGTTCAACGAGCCGGCCGGGCAGGATTTCCTGGCTCCACGCTGCCCGAAACGTTCATCAAGCAACTGCCGCTAATGGGTATCTCCGGCATCTGCAACCTGATCGCCGCGATCAAGAGCGCGCGGTACTACGACATGACCGGCCGGGACGTGGTCTTCGTCTGCCTGACCTGATTCGTCCGATCTTTACGCTGCCAGAGCCGGCTGGCGAATTAGAATGAGGAACGCGGGCGTACACCCGTGACCACGTTGCCGACCAGTGCACGATATCTCGACGGCATCGTGACAGACCACCTGCGAGCTGACGTATCACGACCGCAAGGCCCTGCACAACTTCAAATATTTCACCTGGGTCGAACAGCAGGGCTCGATCGACGAACTCAACGAACTCTGGGACCCGGACTTCTGGACCCGCACATTCGCAGGTCAGACGAACAATGGGAGAACTCTATCGGAGCTGTTCTGAATCGAACAGACCGAAAAAAGTGATGTTGTGATACGTCCGTTGTGCCCTAAAGCCCACCCGGGCCTGGGACGCCGGTAGAGTGAATCGCGCGGTTGAAAGAACCACAACCCCGTCCCATGCCCGGAGGCTATGGGGTTTTCGATGAGATGACATGTCCACCTGTCGCTCAACGCGACCCTCGTCCAACTCGACCCGCCCAGCGTCGAATCGGGTGGCCTGCGCGTCGTTGACGGCAAGATCGCCGCGGTGGGCAGTACCGTGAAACCGGAACCGGGCGACGAGACAATCGACTGCGGCGGGGCGGTCCTGATGCCGGGGCTGGTCAACGGGCACACGCACCTGTATTCCGCGCTCGCCGCCGGGATGCCCGCGCCGCCGAAGTCGCCGACGAACTTTTTCGAGATCCTCAAATACGTCTGGTGGCGGCTTGACCGGGCGCACGACGTGCAGAGCGTCCGCATGTCCTGCACGATCGGCAAAGGCTGGCGCGTTCGCCAGGACGACGACACTCATCGACCACCACGCCTCGCCCAACGCGATCGAGGGCAGCCTGTCGCAGCTGGAGGGCGGGATCGCCGAGGCCGGCTGCCGGGGCGTGCTCTGCTACGAGACCACCGACCGCAACCACCCCAACGAAGCCCGCGGCCTCGATGAAAACGAACGCTTCGTCATCCTCTGCAAGAAACGCAGCAACGGCCGTGGTTCGCCGGCATGGTCGGCGGCACACGCCAGCTTCACCTCAACGACGATTCGCTCAATAACTGCGTCAAGCTCGCAAAAGAACTTCCGGCGTCGGCGTCCACATCCACGTCGCCGAGGACCCCTGCGATGAAGCGATGACCCGGCGGTTTACACATGCTTTACTTCCGAACGTTTCGAAAAGTTCACCCTGATGGATATCCCCGGCAGCATCTTCGCCCACGGCACCCACCTGTCCGATGCCGACATCCAATCGATCAACCACCGTGACACGATCAGCCGACGTGGCGCACAACACCAACTCCAACATGAACAACGCCGTCGGGTACGCCGCCTGCGCGAAGTTCGCCCGCCCGCCCATGCTCGGCACTGACGGCATCGCTGCGGACATGTGGCGAGGCTCAACGCGCAGTCTGGTGAGCAGCCTGACGGCCACCTGCCCCTGCCGTTCGGCCGACCGCTTGCGATGATCGGCGAATCCGCCCGCTTCGCGTCGCGTTGCCTGGGCGTCAAGCTCGGCCTCCTCGAACCCGCCGCCGGCCGACCTGGTCCTGACCCGCTGATATCCGCCACACCGCTAAACGCCGACAACCTCGCCGGCCACTTCATCTTCGCGATGGGCCCTGAGTTCGTCTCCGACGTGATGGTCGGCGGCGAATGGAAACTACGCGGCGGGGCGATTGTCAGTTGTGATGAGGCGAGCGAAGAGTGTGGAAGTTTCGATCGCCGCATCGAACGATGAGTGAGATCAGCTGCGACTGATCCGCGTCCCGCTGATCCCGTCGATGCATCGGTCAGCGCGGCAGTTCCGCGATGAGCGCGTAAGCATCGGGATCGGCCGAGCCTTCCACGAAATCGATCGCGGCCTCGATCTTCGGGCGCATCGAGCCTTCGGCGAAGTGGCCCGCTTTCAGGTAATCCTTCGCTTCATCAACCGTGATGCGGTCGAGCGCTTTCTGGTTCGGCTTGCCGTAGTTCAGGCAGACGCGGTCGACGGCGGTGAGGATGATCAGGGATTTCGCGTTCAGTTCACGGGCGAGCAGGGCGGAGGTGCGGTCCTTGTCGATCACGGCGGCCGCGCCCCGGAATAAACCGTCCGCTTCCTGGATGACGGGCACGCCCCCGCCGCCGCAGCAGATGACCAGTTCGCCGTCCTCGACGAGCCGGCGGATCGTGTTCAGCTCGACGATTTTTTCGGGTTCGGCGAGGGCACGATCCGGCGGTACACATGCCGTCGCTGACGATTGCCGATCGACCAGCCGTCCTGGTCGCGTGGTGGTGAAACAGGTGGACCTCGTCCATCGGCATGCCGATCGGCTTGGTCGGCTTCTTGAAGGCCGGGTCGTTGCGGTGTCAGACCAGGACGTTGGTGACCAGCGTGGTGATATCGCGTTCGATGCCGCGTTTGGCGAGCCGCGTTGGCCATGCACTGGCCGATCATGTAGCCCATCCCCGCCTGCGCGTCGGCCACGCAGATCTCAAGCGGGCAGCGGGTACATCTCCAGGATGCGATCTCGACGCGCGCAGCACGTTGCCGACCCAGGCCTGTTGCCGTGGGTGAGCACGATGTGCAGCCCGGGCGTTCGATCGCCTTGACCAGGTGCCGGGCCGTATCCGACATGGGCGAATCCGCTGGGGGATGTTCCCTGTTCGCCGAAGCTGATGTTACCCCCAAAGCGATCGCTGACAAGTATCGGCATAGAGACTCAAAATGGGATTAACCACAGAGCGGCGAGGACGCGGAGGATACTTGTAAGTCTGGGACTTGTATCCTCCCTTCTGCGATCTCTATGCCTTGCGGTTCAAAACTCCGGTTTAAAACGGCGCTGCTCGCGCATCGTGCAGGACATGATGGCCTTGGCTGCAGGTGGTTCTCGGCTTCCCTGAAGACGATGGACTGCGGGCCGTCGATCACGGCGTCGGTTATCGCTGCCGCGGTCGGCGGGCAGGCAGTGCATGTACACGGCCGACTCCTTCGCGAGCTTCATCCGCCGTTCGTCGCAGATCCAGTCCTTTGTGCTGATGGTTCATCGCCAGGCAGGCCTTTCTGGTTCTCGTCGATCTCGGCCTTGGTCTTGCCTTCTGCCGTTCGAGCATCAGGTCGTAGACGCCCCAGCTCTGGGGTACACGATGTCGGCGTCCGAAGGCGGTAAAGGTCCATATCATCAACGATCGAACTGACCGCTGGACGCTTTGGCGTTTGCCTTGGCGGACTCGACGGTGCGGTCGATGAGGTTGTACCCCCCTTGGGGTGCGCGAGCGACACGTTCATCCCGAAGCAGTCATCAGCGTGATCAAACCCTGCGGCACGCTCAACGGCTTGGCGTAGAAGCGAACGCCCAGGGTGACGGCGATCTTCAGGCCCTTGAGGTTGTCCTTGCCGCCGAAGTGTTCGCGGATGGTCATCAGGTCTGCGAGCGTCTGCGTCGGGTGGTCGACGTCGCACTGCATGTTGATGATCGGGACGTTGGCCGCCTCGGCCATGGCGCGCATGTACTTGTTGCCTTCGTTGAGGACCAGGTCGTGACGGATGCAGATGCCGTGACCCATCGCGGCGAGGATCTTGCCGGTGTCGGCGGGGGTTTCGCCGTGGCTGATCTGCGTGACGTCCGCGTCGAGGAAGTGCGCGTGCCCGCCGAGCTGGGTCATCCCTGCCTCGAAGGCGTTGCGTGTGCGCGTGGATTTATCGAAAAACAGCAGGAACGCCGTCTGGTTCGCCAGCGCGATCGTCGGCTCGCCGCGGTGGAAGCGGGCCTTGAGTTCGTCCGAGGTTTCCAGAAGCAGGTCAAGCTCGGCGGCGCTGAGGTCCTGCGTTTCGATGTAGTCTTTACCCTTGAGGCTCGTGGTCATATACGTCTTAACCTTTCCTTCGTTTCACATTCATCTTGGTTTTGTTGGGTCGATTGGCGGCCAGGTCGCAGTAGGCCTGACCGAAGCCGGCGTAGAACGCGGCGCACTTGACCAGGTGGTCGATCGGGACGGAGTCGTTGACGGTGTGGGCGACGTTCTCCGGGGCCAGGGCCGGAACCTGACGCAAGGGATGCCGAACATGCCGGCGATGGAGACGCCGTTGGCGGCGAACGTCCAGCGGTGCAGTGTCGGTGCGGTGCCGAGCACGTCCCGGTGGGCCTTGATCGCCGCCTGGACTCCAGGCGCGCATCCTCCGGCTCGCACCATGTCGGGAAGTACTTTTCCGTTTCGTAGGTCAGGCCCGTGTAGCTCGGGCGGCCAACGCAACACCTCGACCTTGGCCTTGACGCCGGCACGCTTGATCGCGTCCTTGACCTCGCGCACGGCAGAGGCCTTGGTGTCCCCGACTGTCAGCCGGCGGTCCAGGTGGATAAACGCCTCGCCCGGCACGGCACACATGCTCGGGGTCTTGCAATCAACGTAGCTGACCGTGATCGTGCCCTTGCCGAGGAACTTGTCACCCTTGAGGCGCTTATGCAGCTTCTCGATCTCGTTGGTGATCTTGGCGATCTTGTAGATGGCGTTGTCGCCTTTCTCGGGCATGGAGCCGTGGCAGGATTTGCCCTTGGCGGTCACGCCGATCTCCATCCGCCCGCGGTGGCCCCTAAGGATCCAGCAGTTGGTCGAGTCGGTGACGACCACAGCATCGGGGCGGATTTTGCCCTCGTTGACGATGTACTGCCAGCACAGCCCGTCGCAGTCCTCCTCCATGACGGTGAAGGTCAGCAGCAGGCAGTATTCGCTTAGGTCCAGCTTCAGGTCGCGCATGATCTTCGCGGCGTAGACCATGGCGGGGATGGCGCCTTCCTGGTCGCCGGCACCGCGGCCCCAGACCTTGCCGTCGGCGACCTTGCCCTGATAAGGATCGTGCTTCCACTCGGAGCGGTCTCCGACGCCGACGGTGTCGACGTGGGCGTCGATGGCGATTAACTTCTTTCCCTTGCCGGGCTTACCGACCTGACCGAAGAGGTTTCCCATCTTATCGGTCCAGATCTTGTCAAACGCCTTGGTCGCGACCATCTCCTGCCTGATCCGGGCGATGACCTTGCCCTCCTCGGCGGATTCCGAGGGGATCGCGATCATGTCCCGCAGGAAGCGGATCATCTGGGGCTTGTATTTTTCGGCTTGTTGAACGAATGGCGGGGGTTTGGGCATAGATGTGTCTTTATACTCGACAAGCCCGATGTCACAAAGCGAAAAATTCATAAGTTTCGCTTGGTGATTCAGGCTTTACCGGCGACAATGTCGATTGGTGGAAGGATAGCCCCCGGAAGTGTTGTATTCGCACCCGTAGGGGCATGAGTTGGCCACCGGTACCCAGGAACACCGGGACAGGGGTTGTGATACCCGAGAGGCCAGCTTCCATGACGACTTCCACACCTATGAGCACCACCACCCAGACGCTACGCTGCACCGTCAACGGCGCCCCGGTCTCGGTCCACCTGACCGACGACGGGCTGACGCTGCTGGACGTGCTGCGCGACCACCTGGGCATCACCTCGCCCAAGAACGGCTGCCAGCCCCAGGCCCAGTGCGGCTGCTGCACCGTCCTCGTGGATGGCAAGCCGATGCTGTCCTGCACGATGAAGCCGTCACGCGTCGAGGGTAAAGCCGTCACCACGCTTGAAGGTTTGGACGAACAGCACCGTAAGCAGATCGCCGACAGCTTCGTGCAGTGCGGCGGCGTACAGTGCGGGTTCTGCATCCCCGGGTTCGCGATGCGCGGCGTCGGGCTTTGCAACGCGAACCCCACGCCCAGCCGGGATGAGATCACCAAGGCCGTCCGCCCGCACCTTTGCCGGTGCACCGGGTACAAGCAGGTCATCGACAGCATCGAACTCTACAGCAAGGTCCGCGCCGGCGAACAGGCGCTACCCCAAACGTCCGCCTCCGACGCCTCCGGCAAGGTCGGCACCAGCCTGCCGCGCTACACCGGCCACGACGCCGTGCTGGGCGACCGCAAGTACGTCGACGACATGACCGTGCCCGGCATGCTGTTCGGCGCGCTTCGGCTTTCCGATCATCCACGCGCTACGGTCGTGAAGATCGACGCGACCAAGGCGCTGGAACTTGAGGGCGTGCACCGGGTCATCACCGCCAGGGACGTGCCGGGCGAGATCTACGTCGGCCTGATCGTTAAGGACTGGCCGGTCTTCGTCGCCCTCGGAAGCGATACAAGGTGTACCGGCGACGTGATCGCGGCCGTGGTCGCCGATGACCGAGCCGCCTGGCACGCCGAGCGGCTGAACTGATCGAGGTCGAGTACGTTGTCAAGGAACCCGTGACCGACCCGACCAAGGCCCTCGAACCCAACGCCGCTGATACACCCCGAGCGCGGGACGAACCTGCTGAGTAAATCCACACTTAAAAAGGCGATGCAGAGGCCGCTCTTTACAGGTGCCCACGTCATCGAAGACACCTACCACGCAGCACATCGAGCACCTTTTCCTGAGCCCGAAGCGTGTATCGCCGTGCTCACCGGTGACGGCGACGAGCGCACACACTGAAAATCTACAGCCAGGGGCAGGGCGCTCGACGATCGCCGGCAGATCTCCGTGCTCGCCATCGACGATAGCCGGGTCGAGGTCCAGCTCGTCAGCAACTGGCGGGGCGTTCGGCGGCAAGGAAGACATGTCCATCCAGGACCGCGGCTGCTTGCTTTCTCACCGGCAGTCCGATCAAGATCACGCTTACCCGGCCCGAGAGCTCCGCATCCAGTCAAGCGTCACTCGATCACGCTGACCTACAAGATCGGTTGCGATGCGGACGGCCGGATCATGGCGGTCAAGGCGAACATCATCGGCGACAAGGGCGCGTACGCCTCCGTCGGCGCGAAGGTGCTCGAACGGGCCGGCGGTCACTGCACCGGGCCGTACCGTGTGCCGAACATCGATATGGAACCTGCTCGTTGCTCATACGAACAACCTGCCCAGGAAGCGCGATGCGCGGCTTCGGTGCAAACCAGGCCGCGTTCGCTATTGAAGGTCTGCTCGATCGTTTGCCGAGAAGTGCGGGATCGATGGCTACGACATACGCGACTGCAACATCCTCGAGCCCGGCGAAGCCTTCGCCACCGGGCAGGTGTGCTCGATAAGCCCTCGGCCTGCGTCGCACGCTCGAAGCGGTGAAGCGAGCAATACAAGAACGCGCGAAATACGCCGGCTAGCCTGCGGCATCAAGAACGTCGGCATCGGCAACGGCATGCTCGATACTGCCGCGCCGCGATCACCATCGAGGACGAAAACATCCTGCACATCCGCACCGGGTTCACCGAGATGGGCCAGGGGCTGGTACCACTCTCTGCATCCAAGCTTGCCCACGAGGCGACCGCTGCTGCCGCATCTATTTAAGTGCTCGACCGACACCACGATCATGCTCGATTGCGGCCACACCACCGCCAGCCGCGCCACCGTCCTCGCGGGCAACGCCATCGCCGAGGCGGGCAAAGCGCTCAAGGTCGCGCTCGATCAGGGCAAGCAACTTAAAGACCTCGTCGGCGAAGAAGTATTCAAGGGCGAGCGGGCGGTGGTGATTAAGACCAGCAAGCTCGGCAAGGATATGGACAAGCCCGGCGGGCCTAAGACCCACATCACCTACGGCTTCGCCACGCAGGTCGCCATCCTCGATGATGAGGTCGCTGCACCTGAAAAAAGATGATCGCGTGCCACGACGTCGGCAAGGTCATCAACCTGACACAACTGCAGGGCCAGATGTACGGCTCGCTGCACATGGGTATCGGCTACGCGCTCAGTGAAGACTTCGAAGTCAAAGATGCCGTCATCCGCGCCGAGAAGATCAACGACTGCGGCGTCCTGCGTGCCCACCAGATGCTGAGATGGAATTGATGTTCATCGAAGAGCCTGACCCCGAGTGCCTGCACGGGGCGCGGCGGTGTCGGCGAGATCGGCCTGGTCCCGACCGCGCCCGCCATCGCCGGGCGATGTACCAGTTCGACCACATCGTCCGCCGCAAACTCCCGATGACCGATTCGCCCGCCGGCAAAGCGATCGCCAAACCCAAACGATAAAAGCTGCCATGCCGCTTGCGGTTTAGCCCTGCAACCCGCCCATGCCCACCATCCACGCCATCATCCCCGCCGCTGGCCGGTCCAGCCGGATGGGTCGGTCCAAGCAGTTGATGGATATCGCCGGCCACCCGATGCCGTTGACGGTGGTCGTGCTGCTCGTGGCCTGTGACAACATCGACGGTGTAACGGTTGTGACTAACAGTCGGGTCGCGTCGTCGCTGGATATTGTCGGCACGGGCGCGGCCGTGGTCCTCAACGACGAGCCGGACGCGGAGATGATCGACTCGCTGCGCCTGGGCGTGCACGCCATCCAAAGCAGCCACGAACTGAACCTCGACGACGGCATCCTCATCTGCCCCGGCGATCAGCCCGGCCTGACAACCGCTGACATCGCCGTGTGCTGTCACGCTTTCAGCAAACACCCCGCACACATCACCATCGCCGCACACGACGGCAAACGCGGCCACCCGGTCATCTTCCCCGCGTCGCGCATCCCGTTCGTCATGTCGCGCGACTGTGACGGCGGGTTACGCCAACTGATCGAGGCACACGCCGACCTGGTCCGCCTCGTGGAATGCCCGAACTCCGCCGTGCTCCGCAACCTCAACACGCCGGACGATGTCAAACGGATACCAGGGGTCTGACCCCGCCATGACGGGTTAGCCCGTTATCCGGCCCGATAACAAATAAAACGCACAGACCTCGCACACCTCAAGGTTTACCCAGACCCACAAATAGCCGACGCATCAGGTGGGTGGGCCCCGCCGGGTCCGCGCACGAACCGCGCTGACAGCCCGACGCAAACCGCAGCATCTATATAAATGAGGCGACACGATGACGACGTTCAAATCTCCCAGTGACAAGATCGAGCAGCAGTCGATCAACACCATCCGCACGCTGAGTATTGACGCCGTGCAAGCCGCCAACTCCGGACACCCAGGCACCGCCATGGCCATGGCGCCCCTGGCGTACCAGCTCTGGAACCACCACCTGAACTTCGACCCGTCCGACCCGATCTGGCCCAACCGCGACCGTTTCGTCCTCTCGGCAGGCCACGCCTCCATGCTGCTCTACTCCATGCTCCACCTCACCGGTGTCAGCAGTGTCAACGAGAAATACGAAACGCTCGGCACGCCCGCCGTCAGCCTCGACGACATCAAGAACTTCCGCCAGGCCAACAGCAAGTGCCCGGGCCACCCGGAGTACCGCTGGACCTCGGGCGTCGAAACCACCACCGGCCCGCTCGGGCAGGGCCTCGCCACCAGCGTCGGCATGGCGATGGCGTCACGCTGGATGGCCCAGCAGTTCAACCGGCCCAACTTCGATATGTTCGGCTACAACGTCTACGCGCTCTGCGGTGACGGCTGCATGATGGAGGGCGTCTCCAACGAGGCCGCGTCGCTGGCCGGCCATCACAAGCTCTCCAACCTCTGCTGGATCTACGATAACAACCGCATCACGATCGAAGGCAACACCGACCTGGCCTTCACCGAAGACGTCGCCACGCGCTTCATCGCGCTGGGCTGGAACGTCACCCGCGTCGGCGACGCCAACGACCTTGACATGATCAACCGCGCGTTCAACACCTTCCACAACGAGAAGCACCGCCCGACCCTGATCATCATCGACAGCCACATCGCTTTCGGCGCCCCCACACTTCAGGACACGGCCGAGGCCCACGGCGCGCCGCTCGGTGAGGCCGAGATCCGCCTGACCAAGCGCAACTACGGCTGGCCCGAGGATGCGCAGTTCCTGGTGCCCGACGCCGTCCGCAAGCACTTCGCCGAAGGCATCGGCGCACGCGGCAAGCAGGCGCGCGAAGCCTGGATCGAGCAGTTCAAGGCCTACAAGAGCTACTACCCCGAGCTGGCCGACCAGCTCTACAAGATGCAGCACCGCCAACTCCCCGACGGCTGGGACGCCAAGCTGCCCGAGTTCAAGCCCGACCCGAAGGGCACCGCTTCACGCGCAAGCTCCGGCAAGGTGCTCAACGGCCTGGCGCAGGGCCTGCCCTGGCTGATCGGCGGCGCGGCCGACCTCGCGCCTTCCACCAAGACCAACCTCACCTTCGAGGGCGCGGGCGACTTCTCCGTCGAACAGCCCGGCGGACGTAACTTCCACTTCGGCGTGCGCGAACACGCGATGGGAGCCATCGCCAACGGCCTGGCGCTTTGCAAGGTCCGTCCCTACAACGCGGGCTTTTTCATCTTCAGCGACTACGCACGACCGGCCATCCGCCTCTCCGCGTTGATGGAACTGCCCGTCGTCTACATCTTCACGCACGACTCGATCGGCGTCGGTGAGGACGGCCCGACCCACCAACCCGTCGAGCACCTGCCTTCGCTCCGCGCGATCCCCGGCCTGATCACGATGCGTCCGGGCGATGCTAACGAAGTCGTCGAGGCGTGGAAGGTCATCGCGCAGCTGCGCCACGAACCCGTCGCACTGATCCTGTCCCGCCAGGACCTGCCCACGCTCGACCGCACCGAGTTCGCGGATGCCCAGGGCGTCGCCAAGGGCGCGTACATCCTCACCGATGCCGACCAGGGCGACCCGGACGTCATCCTCATCGGCACAGGCAGCGAGCTGCAACTCTGCGTCGCCGCCTACCGTGAACTCAAAGCACAGGGTATCCAGGCCCGCGTCGTCAGCATGCCCAGCTGGGAACTGTTTGAGGCCCAGCCCGAGTCGTATCAGGAGCTGGTCCTGCCCGCCAAGGTTAAAGCCCGCGTCGCCGTCGAACAGGCATCGACCTTCGGCTGGGAACGCTACGTCGGCCCGACCGGCGCGATCATCGGCATGAACACCTTCGGCGCATCCGCCCCGCTGAGTGAGCTTCAGTCCAAGTTCGGTTTCACCCCCGAAGCCGTCGCCGACGCCGCACGCCGCCAGCTCGAAAAAAAAAGCAAGAACGCCGCGTGATATGAGCTGACTCAACAACACCAATCAACACCCCGAAGCCCACGTTCTCAAAACGTGGGCTTTTTTCATCATATCTAAAACTGTTTCTTCTCCCAGCCGCTCACGGCTTAGCGCTCTTGTGTTGGGTCTTGTGTCATGCCCCTCAACAAACCCCCGCATTCACCTTCCCCATCCCCGTAAACAACTCCGTCGAGAAATACCGCTCCATCCGGTCGCAGAACACGGTGACGACTTTCGCGTCCGGCCCCAACTGCTTCGCCGCCTCCACCGCCGCCGCGTAATTCAGCCCCGAGCTCGGCCCGACCGGGAAGCCCTTGCGGATCAGCGCGCGGGTCGTGTCGATCGCCAGCCGGTCATCGACCTCGACCTCCACCAGCCCCGTCAATTCGTCTGGGTTATAGATCTGCGACATATTCTCCATGACGCCCGGGATGCACGTCGAATAGCTGCACGACTCCGCGTCATGGAAACACCCGACCCGCGCCGCCGGCTTGCCACCGTGGCTCACCGGCCGCGCCGCGAAAGGCTTCGCCCGGCAGCCGTGGTCCGCCAGCCCCAGGTGCAGACCGACCAGCGTCCCGCCCGTGCCCACGCCGCTGACCACCGCGTCCACGCACTCACCCGGGATCTGCGAAACGATTTCTCTTGCCGTGTACAGCCGGTGCGCCTGCGCGTTGTCCATGTTCTCGAACTGCCTGGGCAGGTATCCGCCCTCGCGCTCCGCGATCTCCCGTGACAGCCGGATCGACCCGACCACGCCCTCGCCGCGCGGGCTTAAAACCACCTCGCCCCCGTAGGCCTTGATCATCAGCGACCGCTCGTTGCTCACGCCCTCCGGCATCACCGCGATGAAACGACACCCCAACTGCGCCGACACCATCGCCATCGCGATGCTCGTCGATCCGCTCGACGCCTCGACCACCACCGACCCTCTGCGCAGCTCCCCGCTCCGCCACGCCTTGGTCAGGATGTAGGATGCGATCCGGTCCTTGGTCGAGCCGCTCGGGTTAAAAAACTCCAGCTTGCACCACACCGCCGGCCCGCCCGCCTCAAGCGTCACCGGCACCAACGGCGTAAACGGCGTCAACCCCAGATAAAACCCATCCACCGGCAGATGTTGCGGGTCAGACATCGAGAGCACCTCCTTACCTTAAGTATAAACGCTGCGATGTGCTCGGGCATCTGATGCAGACGTGGGGTTTGGGGTGTGGGGTGTGGGTAAAAGGCGCGGGGATTGATTCCGTACCCGACACCCCACACCCGACACCCCATACCCACACTAGCCCCCGCCCCCATCCCCATACAATCTCCCTCCCCAGCGGGCGGCAGCTCAATGGATAGAGCATCGGTCTTCGGAACCGAGGGTTGGGGGTTCGAGTCCCTCCGCCCGCGTTGGAAGTATCCCCAGAAACTGTTCATATGTTCAATCAATTAAACGTCCCGTGTGTGGACGCTTTCTGTGTGTTGATGCAATAGCCCGTTTACAAGCTTATGCGGTTCGGAGTGTCCTTGTCCTGCGATACGACAAGGTCAAAGTGCAAACACATACGAAGCCGGCAGTACCGGGTTCGGGAACTAGAGCATTTGCAACCGGGGGCGTCCCGGCGTTCCGGTGCCCAGGTTAACATTCGGGTCGCGGTATGCCAACAAACCATCCCCGACGGGTCCGCCAGCGGATTGCCCGGCGGGACATTCTCGTTCCAGGCACCCAGCACAATATTCAGGTCCGCGATGCCGACGAACCCGTCGCCGTTTAGATCACCTGTTAATACCGTGCTGACAACCAGGTTATCCAGCCAGAACGTGTTGTTGTTCGCGATGCCTTGCGTCGCCTGAAAGTCCACGCTCAACAGGTTTGTGAAATTGGTCAGTACTTCGGTGGTGAAAGCAACCGTCAATGCTGTAATCGTAGAGACAGTCCCGCCGCCGATCTTGTGGCCGGTGATGGTAAGCCCTGGTGTGGCACCGATATCAACCGAGAGGTTGAACGGGCTTCCCCCGCTGTGTGTCATGGAAATGACATTGGTGTCGATGTCCTCCTTAACAGCACCGAGGTCGGCCCAGAGCCGACGGCAGGCCAATCGCCGACGTGGAAATGAAAATCCCGGCTGGTGAAATCAAACCCCCCGGACTGCGCGATGGGATTGAAGAAATCATAAAACTGTTGGCCCAGCAGGTTCTCGAATGTAACGGTCGTCGTGGCCGCCGGGGCGGCAACGGGCGTTAGAGATACCAGAGCAGCATGCCCGCGGTCTTGAGAATTAAAGCCCTCAAGAAGCTATGACGCACCTTAACCACATAACGGTATCCTCTCCAAAGTGTTGGCCTGGGATAAAAGCAACTGACCCGCCCGATATCGCCAACAGAATTATATATGCCCCCTCCCGGTTTTACAGCAGGTGAATCGTATGCCGAAAGTTTTTTTAAGTCACTTGAGACGTAACCAGTCTGGTCCCAGCGTGCAGGAACATGTTCCGCTGCAGATCTTATCCCCTGCTGGCTAACGAATTAACGAATGCCAGCGTGGTTATTGTGGTGAACACGTTTAACGGTCTCGAAGTGGCGCGATAATCAGCGTTGTTTATCCCTATTGATCCGTCGGCGGTGTCTGAATCTGCGGCTTTCCCTCCACCGTCACCCCGTCACGCGGGCTCCCGAACCACGAGTGATCCCCACCCGCCTGTTTTTCTTCGATCACTTTAACCACGTCGGCCATGTTGCCGTCGGCGGGGTCCAGCCGTTGTTGATGTGCGAGGAAGTCGATGGCGCGGTTGGCCTTCTTGTCGCTGTAGAAGCGGATCAGGCACCAGCTCGACATTGCGGAGCATTTCCGAGCCGAGCGACCAGATGCCGGTCATCCAGTCGGCCAGGCACCAGATCAGGTCGTGGCGACCAGGCCGTCGGGCTTCTGGCGGAAGCGTTGACCCATTCGGCGTCTTGTAGGGCGGGAGCTTGACGATCCAGGTTAGCGGGGTAGACGACCCACTCGGCGACGCGGATGATCCAGAAGACAGGCACAGCCAGCGCGATGATCCACACGGCCGTGTGGATTACGCCCTGGCCGACCGAGCGGTTGAGCGTATGCACGATGCGCGGGCCCTTGCGCGCGCGGGGTTCCGGCAAGCTCGTGCAGGCGGGTCCAGATCCAGTAGGCCCACCACCTGCCCGACGATCGCGGCTAGCAGCCCGAGCCAGCCGAGGAGGATCGGCCCGACGATCATCAGCAGCACCGTGAAATGCAGCAATCATCAAATCCAGCGAACCCCGGCAGAGCGCGCGCGGACAGTGTACGGCCCGGCAGGCCGGCCCAGGTAACGGGTGAAGCACGCCCGCGCCGACGAGCAGCATGGCGCGACCGATCCGCTGAGGATGAGGTGGTTTGTCATGGGGGATAGGATACCTAAGTTAACGGGAGCCGACGTGATCGCTGTGCGGGGCTAGTCAATGCCCTTTTTAGCCACCTGATGAACACGGATGAACACAGATTTGGATTGGGATGCCGAAATCATCTTTTTCCCAACCGTGTTTATCCGTGTTCATCGATAATATCCGTCTTTGGGATCGGATCGGTTGCCGCCATTTACACGGCATGGCTCGGCTGCGGCTTTGGCTCGCCGCCAGGCGCGCATCATGGCCTGCGGCTTGTCCGAGCGATTCCTGGTATTCCCCGGCGGGTGTGGCGTCGGTGTGTGACAGAACGGTCGTGCCCGATAAAAGTAAAGCCGATCCCGGGAAAATCGGCGTCGGTGGGCGTCGGGACAGGGCGGCCCGGTAATAAGATAGTTATAGCTTAAGAGCGCCCGCTGGTTAGCCGACTACGTTCAGCATGCGTGTGGGCGGGATGGGACCAGCGAGGTGATTTTATGACACAAAAGATCAGGCGTATCGGGGTGCTGACGGGTGGCGGCGACTGTGCAGGGCTCAACGCGGTGATCCGGGCCGTGACCAGAGCGCGATCCACCGAGCGGCATCGAGGTTTACGGCATCGAGGACGGCTTTCTATAGGGCTGGTGCAGAACCGGGTCCGTCGGCTCGGCACCGATGATGTCAGCGGTATCCTCACACGCGGCGGCGATCCTCGGCTCCTGCAACAGGTGCGACCCGTCACAATACGCGACCCGCAACCGTGACAGGCAGGTCGAAAGCGCGACGTGACCAACCGTTGCCTGGACCATCGAGCACCACCGGCTCGACGCGGCGCAGTCGTGATCGGCGGGGACGGCACGATGAGCGGGGCCGCCAATTTCGTCCGCCACGGGATCAACTGTGTCGGCGTGCCCAAGACCATCGACAACGACCTGTACGGCACGGACGTGACGTTCGGTTTCGCCACCGCCACCTGCCACGCGTCGCGGCCGAAGCGGCTCGACCGTATCAGAACCACCGCCGCCAGCCACCACCGCGCAGATGGTCGTGGAGTTGATGGGGCGCAAGCCAGGCTGGATCGCGCTGCAGTCCGGCGTGGCCGCGGGCGCGGACATCATCCTCGTGCCCGAGATCCCGTTCAGCCTCGAAAGCATCTGCAGCCCACAGTCCGACCGGTCGCGTTGGCTGCAGCATTTCACGGTCATCGCCGTGTCCGAGGGCGCATCGCCCAGCGGGGGACAGAAAATCGTCGCCCACATCGACCCCACCAGCCCCGACCCGGTCAAGCTCGGCGGGGTCGGCAAATACGTCGCCGACCAGATCGAGGCGCGGACCGGCATCGAGACAGCTACACCGTGCTGGGTCACATGCAGCGCGGCGGGACGCCCGTGGCCGAGGACCGTGTGCTGGCGACACAGTTCGGCTACGCGGCGCTTGCGGGCATGCGGTAGACGGGAAGGCAAACCGGCTGATCGTCATGCAGGCCGACGCCCGTGACCGACGTCGATATCCTCTCCTCCGCGGACAAGCAGCGGACGATCCCCGGACCACCCGCTGCTGCAAGCGGCCCGCAGCATCGGGACGTCACTTCGGCGACGAGCCGTACGACAACAAAGCCGCCGCATAACACGCGGCAACACGGCCGGGTGTGGGTGTCAGTGTTTGGGTGCCACATCTTGACCCGAAGGGCAAGATGTGGCAGGCCAAAAAAACACACTTTGCTGCAGTCAAAGTGTGGCACCCCCCAAACGCTACGGGTGGACTCATGACGCGTTACGCTGGCTGTGGATCGGTTGCGGCACTGGCTCGCCGACAGAGCGCTTTAACATCGCCACTGCTAACGAGTGATTCCTGTACTCGCCGGCGGGTGTGAGTCGGCAACGATCCCGCCGCGCGAATAGTCCACACGCCCCTGTCCATTCTGCCCCGCTTCGATCAGCAGTGTGCGGATGGCGATGTTGAAACACGCGCTCTCGCCGTGGATGTAGCCGATCGCGCCGGTATAGGGGCCGCGTCGGACGGGTTCGAGTTCGTCGATGATCTGCATGGCCCGGACCTTGGGGGCGCCCGGTGATCGAACCGCCGGGCATGACAGCGCGGAGCAGGTCGATGAGTGTTTTGCTGGGGTGCAGCTTGCCGGTGACGGTGGCGGCGGTGTGGTGGACGGTGGGGTGGCTCTCGATGACGCGCGGCTCAGGGACCCGCACGCTGCCATGCCTTTGGAGACACGGCCAAGGTCGTTACGCAAAAGGTCCACGATCATGGTCAGCTCGGCGTGGTCCTTGGCGCTATTCAGTAATTCGCGCGGGTCGGCGGAAGCGGGGCGGGTGCCCTTGATCGGCCGGGTCGTGACGTTGCGTTGCTCATCGAGACTGAAGAGAATAGCTCGGGCGAGTTGCAGGCGATCGTGCGGGTGGTTTGTTGTGTGTTTCGCCGTCTTGCGAGGTTTCTAATTCGAGGTACGCCCCGTACCACGCGGGTGATTGCCGGGCCAGCGTGTCGTACAGTGCGCGCGGGTTGCCGTTGCATTTAGCGGTGAAGCGTTGTGTGAGGTTGACCTGGAAGATGTCGCCGGCCGCGATGTATTCAAGCGCACGGGCGATCGCGCGTTCATGGGCTGCGCGATCGATCAACGGCCTGGGTGTGTCCGCATGGAACCGCACATCATTGACCGGCAACGCCGGCAGGTGGGGCACATCGCTATTTTCAAAATCACGCCACGCCCCGCACGCACGCCACTGCCCGGTCACGTTGTCGTGCACGAGCCAGCCCGGGCAGCGCTGCATCTGCACGATCGGCCAGCCCCGGTCGTCGTTGGCCATGCTCGGCAGCTTCTCGATGTAACGCCCAAGGTCGTAACCCAGGTAACCGATCCAGAGCGACTCACGATCCGCCAGAACCTGCCCAAGGTCGCGCAGCGGCCGGTGCTTAAATTGATCTACATGAACGTGGCAACTTTCCGGGGTGCCGATCCACTCGCTCCGCCCGCCCCCGGCCTGATCAGCCACGAACCGGTACGCCCCGTCCGCCCGCGCCAGCAGCGTGTACCGCGACCACCGTGCATCCGGCCGACCCGAGTGCAGCATCAACACACGTTGACCGATAGGCCAGCGCCGCAGCGCTTCCAACGGGCTAAGCGTCCAGGGCAGTTCGGTGCCGGGGGAACCGGGGAAGATCATCGCCCGCATGATAGGGGGCTATCCCCCGAGGATGCCAACGCGCTCCCTGGTCGCGGCAACTTCATGCCGGGCCATCACATGTTCAGCAGCAAGACAGAATGAGCCACCGATGAACACAGATGGAGAAGATATAACTCGGATTCATCGGATTCATCGGATAGTGCAAGAACCAAAGCATTACCTGTGTATCCGATACATCCGATGAATCCGAGTTACATTCCCAACTCATCGGTGTTTATCCGTGTTCATCGGTGGCTAACAGTCTTCGCATCTGCGGCATTATGGCGGTTCAACCGCATGGCCAGAATACGCCAACGCGCCCACCCCCGCAATCATCGCGTCACTCCGCCAGGTCGATCGACACCGGCGCGTGGTCCGACACGCTCAGCGCCGCCTCCCGGTCGATCCCCGCCGACGCGAAACGCTTGCCCGCCGCGCGGTTGGCAAGCAGGTAATCGATCCGCCAGCCCCGGTCCAGCTTCCGCGCCTGGCCCCGGTTGCTCCACCAGGAGTAAGGCCCCTGCACCTCCCCGTGGTGCCGCCTCACCAGGTCGTCCCAGCCCACGCCCAAGAGGTCCCCGAACCACGCGCGCTCGTGCGGCAGGAAGCCGGACGTCTTCTCGTTGCTCTTGGCGTAAAAGATGTCGCGCTCCGTGTGCGCGATATTAAAATCCCCGCCCAGCACCGTCGGCACACGCGACTTCGCCAGCCCCTGCGCCCAGGGCATGAACCTCGCCATCCACTTTTCTTTCTCAACCTGCCGGTGGTCTCCGCTGGAACCGGACGGCAGGTAGATGCTCACGATCTGCACCCCGTCCACCTTCACCCGCAGCACCCGGCCCTCGTGGTCCTCATCATCGTCGCTCAGCCCCGTCCCCAGCACCTTCATCGGCCGACGCGACCACACCGACACCCCCGCGTAACCCTTCTTCTGCGCCGGGTGCCAGTGCACGTGCCAACCCTCCGGCGCCGCCCACCCAACCGGCAACTGCTCCGGCGTCGCACGCACCTCCTGCAACAACAAAACGTCCGGCCGAACCCGCGCAAGATGGTCCTCAAACCCCTTGCGCAACGCCGCACGCATCCCGTTCACATTCCACGTCGTGATCCGCATCCACAAAGTGTAGCGAGTCAGGGTCTAGGGTTCAGGGATCGGGGATCAGCGATTCGAGATTGTTCGTCTACGAAGCGACGCGACTCGTCGCGTCAACTCACCTGTCACCGCTTCTTCCCCCACGGCGTATCCGCCTTCCCCGGCATCAACCCGTCCGCCAACTCCTCCGCCAGCGGTTTAGCTATGTGCCCGTTATCCCGGTCAAACAGATACGAATACGCAAACCCCGCGAACCCGTCCGTTTTCAGTTCCTGTGTGATCCCGACCTGCTCGCGGATCTTCTCCGCCTTGCCGCCCAGGCTCATCCCCGGCACGATCCAGCCCCGCTCCGGACGACGCTCAAGCAGCGCGTTGCAACGCTTGGTGAAAAGCTCGTTATCCCCCGTGTAATTCATCGTGATCGCCGCGTCCAGGTAGCCTTTCTCCATCCACGTCACATAGTCCTGCATCTTCGTCCGGTACGCATCGTCCGGGTCCGCCATCACCGCGGCGCTGATGATGATGTTCGGCCGAACCTCACGCACCCGCTCGCTCACCTTCCGCGTCATCTCCGTGATCTGCGCCGCCCGCCACTCGATCCATTTTTCCAGGTCCAGGTCCGGCGCAGCCACGCCCGTCTCCTTGCTGAAACGCGCCAGGCTCACCGGGTCGAACGACCAGTTGCCCAGCTTCTTTTCCCGTTCCTCGTAGCCCGGCGCGACCTCGTGGATCTCGCGCGGGTAGCGGATGTAGTCGTAGTGAAGCCCGTCGATGTCGTAGTTCTTTGCAAGCTCGCCGAACAGGTCCGCCAGGTAGTCCTGCACCGCAGGCACACCCGGGCTGATGAAGCTGTACCAGTCGCGCTTCACGCCCTCGTCAAGCTCCTTGTCGCGCGGCACCATACGGTTCCCCGCCGCGTCGCACATGAACCAGTCCGGGTGCTCCCACCACAACTGCCCGCTGTCCTTAGGCGGATACTTCTTCGATAGCCATGCCGGGAACACGTTGGCGTAGGCGTGCAGCTCCAGCCCGCGCTTGTGCGCCTCCTTGATCGCCAGCTTCAAAGGGTCCCACCCCGGGTCCTTCCCCGTCGTCTCCGGCCCCTCGCTGGTCAGCTCCCACGCCCAGGGCTCGATCTGCGACGGATAAAACACCGTCCCGTTGCCACGCACCTGGAACAGGATCACGTTGAACCGCATCGCGGCACAGTTGGCGATGATCTTCTTCACGTCCGCCGGCGACTTGTAGTCCCACCGCGTCACCCAGATCGCACGCACCTGCTCCTCCCGCTTCGCCGCCTGCGCGGGCTGTGCGAACAACACACCCAGGATCAACACCAGCGCGATTTGCCCCAAACGCTTCATATCAAAGGCCTCCAGAAAGGTTTTGGGGCAAGTATAACAAGTGTAATAATCGACGGGAAACAAAAGCATAAGTTAATAAAAAACAATGTTTAAAACATCGGTAAAACATCATCCCTCCCCGGCGTGGTCGCTTCAGCGACCCACGCACCTGCCCCTAACCACCCACCCCGCGCGCACACCACCACCCATTCCCCAACCACAAAACCCGTCACGCCCACCGATCCTCAAACCCCAAACCCGTCAACACCCCCGCACGTTTGCTTTGCAACGACAACCGCTCCTGCGCGCACCAATACGTCCATCCCGCCTTTAATGGCGGCGCGATTCTTTCCAACAGTCATGCCGGCCGACAACCCAACGACGGCGCAGGTCCGAACCTGTCGAGTTGCTGTGATGTTCTCGGGACCGGGACTCACAGCCTGTCCCCCCCCCGGAAGTATTCCCCCGTTCTTACGGACACCGAAGACTTCCGGATGGAAGTTGAAAATCTTCCGGGGGCCGGGGGGGACCTTCAGGGAGCGCTGCGCCCCGGTGAACGGACGAACATCAGACGCGGGCAACACGACCCGGTCCCGTTTGGGGTCCGCGCCTGTCGCCACGTGCCGGAGAATCGTGGGGTGTGAAGAAAAAGCAGGAAAGCAGGAAATAGAGAAAGCAGGAAATGAAGAACAAAGGATAACACAACGACATCGCGGTTCAGGCGGCTTCAGCCGCCGTACACAACCGTCATAGCATGTGGACGGGATGACAGGATTGTCAGGATCAGGATAATCCAAATGGACCAGAGCATTTGATCCTGCCTATCCTGTGATCCTGTCTAATTCTTTTCTTCAGGATTTCTCCACGCCCTTGGCGTCTTGGCGGTTAAACCCTCCGCCGCGCCAGCGCCGCACCGCCCGCGAACATCATCAGTGCCGCGCTTATCGGCTCGGGGACGTTACTGCCCGCCGTCGGCGGCGTGCCCGCGTTCCAGTTGCCCAACACGAAGCCCAAATCACCGATGCCGACGAACCCATCGCCCGATAGGTCGCCCGCCAGCGCGTCGCCGGGGGTGACGGTTTGATTCCATGCGCCGAGGATGATGTTCAGGTCGCTGATGCCGACGAACCCGTCGCCGTCGATATCGCCTTCGAGGACGGTGCCAAGCGAGATCGTGATGCCCAGGTCATGCCGCCCCGTCGCCGGGTCCCACAGGCCGGGGTTCGCGAGCTGGATCGCGTACTCCGGCCGATCCGCCAGCGTCGCCGCCGGGTCGGGCAGGGAGAAGAACAGGTCATAGTCGCCCGCCGGCGCATCGGACGGGATATCGAGCAGCGCCGAGATGTTGATCGATCCCGGCAGCCACGTGCGCGGGTCCTCGTCGAGCGAGAATGAATATTCGGTCAACCCGTCACCCGACACCAGCGTCAGCACCACGTCGCGCGGGTTGTACGGCGACGCCCAGCCGGTATTCAAAAGGTCCAGATCGATCGAGAGCTGCCCGCCCGGCTCGGCCGACGCATCGTAATCCACCGAGTCAAGCGAGAACCGGTAGCCGAGGTTGCGTTTCACTTCATCAAGGAAGCCGTCCGACTGCCAGTCCGTGAGTACCTGCGGGTGGTAGCCCGAGTTGAGGTAGCTGTAATGCATCTGCTGCATCTCGACGCGGGCCGTAGTACTGCCGGACCGTGAACTGACGGCACAGGTCTCGCCGCCCATCGGGACGTACTGTGTCTCGAGATTCAGCCAGGCCTTTTCGGAGGTCGGGTTCGAGTAGGTGCCGAAGTCGGTGGAGCTGGCGAGGAAGCAGTCGTTGTGGTGGCCGATGCGTGACCTGTCGGTGCCGGTGAAAGCCTCCCCGGCCGTGAGCGCGTTATTGTCCCCCATGACCATCCACTTCTGCGCGGGCGTGCGCATCTGGATCGCCCGGTCGGCGGGCAGGATGTCCATCCACTTATCAACGATCTGGCTCGCGTTGGCCGGGTCGGTCAGGTTGTTGCTGGATGAGTGCCACTCGCCCCACGCCCCGGCGAAGCCCGCCTGCGCGACTGCGATCACGTCCGAGTTCGCCTGGAGGATCGGCGCGAGCTGGTCCATGTGTTCCAGCACCTGGCTCAAGGGCGCATCCGGCTCATCGGTGCCCTGGCTGTAGGCGAAGCGCAGCACGGTCTTCACGCCCGCCTGACGCATCTTCGCGAAGTCGTTGCTGATGATGTCCAGCTGCGCCTGGCTCAGCGGCTGGTTGCGGAAGGACTTGAAGTAGTACAGCCGCAGCACCAGCGAGATATTGCTGTTTTTCAGGTTCTGCAGGCTGGAGAGGTTCAGCGGGTTCGACTCGGACTGTGCTTCATAATGCGCATACAGCCCGCGCTCGGGGTTGGTGATGATCCGCAGGTCGTCGGGCGCGAAGGTCTGCGTGGCGGCGGAAGATGCCGATGTGATACAGGCCAGCGCGAGGGTGCAGATCGCCGTGTGGATGGTTTTTTTCATCGGTCTTCAGCGGTGTGTTGGGAAATCAAAGTTTCACGATTGCCGGCGCAGCACGGCCGAAGCGCCCAGCCCCAACAGAACCAGCGTGCCCGGTTCGGGTGTGTTCGAGCTTGTTGGCGGCGTGCCCGCGTTCCAGTTACCAAGGACGAAGTTAAGGTCCTCGATACCCACGAACCCGTCGCCCGAGGGGTCGCCCGCCAGCGGATCGCCCGCGGTGACGGTCTGGTTCCAGTTGCCCAGGATCAGGTTCAGGTCGGAGATGCCGACGAACCCGTCACCGTCGAGGTCGCCTTCGAGCGGCAGGCTGACCAGGTAGCGGTACGCATCCAGCCCGACGTTGGGGTAGAAGTCTCTGGGCGCTACCGCGTTGTCGCCGAAGAGCGTGAAGTCGAACCCGTCGGGGTTGCCGATCAGAGCGCGTGGGATACGCGTTTCGATATCGGTATTCGGCGAAGCGTTGACCGACTGCGTCCCCAGGAACGACCAGCCCCAGGAGGTCTGCGTCGCGCCGGTGAAGGCGTACACGCTCGAGCCTTGCAGCAGGTAGTCGGCGCCGATCGCCAGTTCACTGCCCCCGCCGATGAACCCGGTGTTCGGGTTGAAGTCGGCATCGATGTAGACGTTGTGCTTAAAGCCAAGCGACTCGGAGCTATTCAACTGCATGCGCAGGTAGAAATAGTCGTCGTCGTGCGCGATCTGGACCTGGTCGTAATCCACTTCGGTGCCGCTGGTTTCGGACGTGTCCGGGTCATACGCGGGGATCGCCGCCCAGTCGGAGCGGTCGGCCGTGGTGACGACAATCGAGCCGTTGGCGACGGGGTTACTCATCGTCTGCCCGCCGGTCGGGGGCGTGATGATGATGCCGTTGTTGATCTCCTCGATCCGGTCGACCTCGGCGTCCCAGTAGGACGGCAGCGTGTCCCAGGGGTTGCCCAGCACGTCGTTGGTGATGTAGACCTGCCCGGCGTTGCGCTGCACCGCAAGGTCCAGGTAAGCGAGCATGTCCGACTGGCTGGCGGTGGTGTGGACTAAGTGGCCGATCGAGCTGGCGTCGTAATCGAAGTTCCAACTCGACGGCGTGTAACCCGGGTAGTTCACGCCTACATTCTCGAATACGAGCAAACTGTCGGCGACCGGCCACGTCAGGTACGACTCGGTCGTCGTGGTGCCGGGGTTGCCCATGACTTCCCACGTCGGGTTGATGGCTTTGACGTAGTCGTAGAGATCCTGGTAGTAGTTGAGCGTGCCGTTGGTGCCGGAGTTGGTCATCTCGTCGAAGAAGATGCCGTCGATGTTGTACCAGTTGACGTACTTGTCGATGTCGGCCTTGACGACGGTGGACGAGCGTGAGCCGTAGGACGTCGAGACGTAGGCGATGACCTTGCCGCCCGCGGTGCGGAGGTTATTGACGGCGGTGACGTAGTCGCTGTTCTGGAAATTGCCCGGCCCGCTGCCGGGGTTCATGATGGCGGTAACGGGGATGCGCGCGGCGGCGGCGTTGAGGTCGGCCCAGTAACCGGTCAGCCCGCCGCCACTGGGATAGAAGTACGCCGGGACGATCGCGGTGAGGTCGGCGCGTGCGTGGGTGCCGGCCAGCGAGGTGGTTACAGCGAGGGCGGCGGTCAGGTGGACGGCTTTGAGGATCCGCACGCTTGGCTCCTGAAACTATGCCCGCACCGGCCGGCCGGTTCGCGGACTCGTGACTGACAATACCCCCCGCGAAGAATGCGGGCGTCCACAATTAAGCGGACGCCCACGAGGTTGATTCACCTGACGGCGTGTATTACGCACGACGCTTGAGCAGAGCCATCCCGCCCAGGCCCAGCAGGGCGAGCGTCGCCGGCTCGGGCACGGCGCTACCTGCAGGCGGCGTGCCCGCGTTCCAGTTGCCCAGGACCAGGTTCAGGTCGGTGATGCCGACGAACCCGTCTCCCGAGGGATCACCCGCCAGCGGGTCGCCCGCGGTGACGTTCTGGTTCCACGCGCCCAGCACGATATTCAGGTCGGCGATACCGACGAACCCGTCGTTGTTGAGGTCGCCCTCAAGGTTCGGCGCGACGTAGTTGATGTCGTAGGTGAAGTAGTCGCCCGACGCTGGGTCAGCGGGTCGAAGATGCCGGCGTTGGGGTAAACGTCCGTCGTTGTAAACGCCACGTCGGTGGTGACTCCCACGAAGTCAAATGCGGTCGGGTTTAAGATATCCAGACGCAGGACCCGGAATTCGATGTCTGGGCGGCCCGTCGTCGTATTCGACAAAGCCCAAGGCTTTGATGTTGCCCCATGTCCAGAGTTCCTGATTCGCCGCCGGGGGTTGGTGATATTGTTGCCGAACTTATGCACGGCGGGGCCTTCGATAAGAATGTCCGCACCGATAGCAAAGAAACCATCATCGGTCCCGGTATCGCCGTCACCACCAATCCAGCCGGTGTTGCGGTTCTGGTCGATGTCGATGAGGATCTGGTGGTGAACGGCGAAATACGATTGGTTGGGGTCAAGTTCGTCGTAATTGTCCATCTGGAATCGGAAGTAGAAGTAATCGTCATCGTGCGCGATGCTGATGCTGCCGTGGCTGAGCACGGGGAGTGCGGCATCTACGTCGGCCTGGTAGGCCGGGATGGTATCCCAGTCGGTGCGGCTTGGTGCAACAAACGGATCGATGATGATAGCGCTTACGTCGCGACGGGAGTTGTTCTGGGTTTCGAGCGAGCCGGCCTGCGCCGTAGCCGGTACAAAAGCGGCGTACATCGAGGCGGTCAACAGGATTGCGTTGCGTGTCTGCATGGGCTGTGTCCTTTACGGTTCCGGATGACAGGGGTCCTGGATACGTTCCGATCAGAATGCGGGCCTGTGCGTGTTAACGAGCGGGCCCACGGGGTGCCGGTTTCCGCGGCCGATCCGGGGCTTGCATGCCCGGGACCGGCCGCGAAAAACCAGTGATTTTCGAACTCGACGTGCGGCTGTCCTCAGCAGCTACGACCGCAGCATCGCCAGGCCGCCCAGGCCCAGCAGCGGCCATGCTCGCGGGGTTCGGGCACGGCCAGGGTGTAGTTGATCACGGCACTGACGTCGGCACCTTGCAGATCGGTCCAGAACATCAGCCGGATCGTGTCGTCGGGGAATACCATTACGCCATCTACGTTGCGCGTAACGTCAGCTTGATAGCCAGCTCGCGGGTGACCACATCGGCGAAGGGGGCGAGCAGGGCGTGGCCGCCGCCGAAGAAGTCGCCGACCAGCGTGCCGGAGTTGAATACGGCCGTGTCTTGGCTGAACGCGAAGTCGTTCTGCCAGCCGGCTTCAGCCGATCAGGCCGGCCCCGAATGTCGTAGCCGGTCGCCACGTTCTCGTCGATGTCGATCGCCAGGAACGTGCTCAGTGCTTTGGCCGTGTGGTACGTGTTGCGGATATACAGATAGTCATCATCGTTGGCGATCTGGACCTCGAAGAAGTCCACGCCCCCGAGGTTGTCTGCCGGGTCGGTATCGACTACCGGCACGCCGGCCCAGTCCGAGTAGTCATCGTCGATGGTGATCGTCGCAAAGTGACCGGCCTGGGCCGTGCCCGCCGCCGTGAGCGCCGCCACCACCGACGCCCCGGTCAAAAACTTGGAAACCTTGTGCATCATCACTCTCCTCCTCAGAGAATTCCAGCGTGAACCCCGCCGACGCCGGCGGGACTTTCATCGCTCAATAAGCGTTGGTTGCAGACAGACCTGCATATTCATCGCGACCGCGCCCTTGGCCCGCTGCTGAGACTGGGCCGCCTGAAGGACAGCCTGTTCGCCGAGTTGGCCAAAAGGCATCGAAATGGAACTCAGCGGCGTCTCGGACCGATCGGCCAATGTGTCGTCGATACTCACGAAACGGATATCACCAGGGATAGACATGCCCACTTCCAGCGCCGCGGCGATCGCGCCCATGGCTTTGGCGTCACTGGCGCCTACAACCCCGTCCGGCTTGGCGCCGGCTTCCATCAGCTCGCGGAACATCGTGCGTCCGGCTTCGGAGTCGATCGCGTGCTTGCCGTTGCGCATCAATTCCGCGACAGGTTCGATCCCCGCTTCACGCAGCGCACGCTGATAACCCTGCTGGCGGGCCTCGAAGCCCCAGTAGGTGTTCAGCGGGCCGTTGAGAAGGGCGATACGCTTGCAGCCGTTA
Organism: Phycisphaerales bacterium; assembly: GCA_041402025.1. Lineage (GTDB taxonomy): Bacteria > Planctomycetota > Phycisphaerae > Phycisphaerales > Phycisphaeraceae > JAJRRS01. The sequence goes on from JAWKTA010000032.1 coordinate 50,635, forward strand.
TTCAGCAGGTACTTCGCCGCGAGGTAGCCGGCGGCGTCCTGGTCGATGTAGACGCTGTGGCAGCCCGGGCAAGGCTCATTGAGCGCCCAGGTGTTCCAGCCGCGGTCCTGAAGGTCGCGGATCAGAGCTGGGTTGAACGATGGCTCGATCACCAAGGCGGTGCCCGGGCGTGTCTGTTCGAGGAACCATTTGGTGTCCGCGTCGATCGTGTTCGGCCCGGCCTGGCGGACGGTCATCGCCTGCCGGCCTTGGCCTAACGCCGATTGCACGCCGTTGATGATACGGAGCTGAACCTCGCGGGCGTCGCCGCTGAGCGCCGCGATCTCGTTGGAGATGAAGATCGCCACCGTGTCGGCCCCGGCCTGCTTGCTCGGGTCGGCGACGAACGTGCCCCGGCCCTGCTCTCTATAAAGATACCCGTCCCGCACCATTTCCTGGAGCGATCGGATCAGCGTCGGCCGGCTGACCTTATAGCGCTGCAGCAGCTGGCTCTCGCTGGGGAACGGGCTCCCGGGCGACCAACGGCCGGCCTGGATCTCTTTGACCAGGCTGCGCTTGACCTGTTCGTACTTAGGGACATCTGTCACGGGCATGCTCACAATCTATCAGGACAGCTTGTATTGTCAACTAGATTTTTTGCAAAAATCAAAAAAAAGGCTTTTATTTGGGTTGAATAGCTGGTATGATGCCAAGTCGTATTAACAAGTAGGTTGCCATTTGGGCGTTGCCCGGCTGGCATGGCAAAACATCCCAAGCCTAGGATACACCATCATGTTGAACCGACGGCCCGGCCTCAAAGCCTTCACGCTCATCGAATTGCTGGTCGTGATCTCCATCATCGCCCTGCTGGTGGGGATCCTCCTGCCCGCCCTGGGCGCCGCCCGCGAGAGCGCCAAGAACATGGTCTGCAAAGCCAAACTCAAACAGATCGGTATCGCTCACGAGCTTTGGCTGGAAGACAGCGGCCGACTGGCACTGAGCAAACAAGCGCGGGGCAGCCGCTGGCCTGTGGTTTTCATCAATCGGTACAAGTCCGAAATCGCCTCGCCCTACGGCAAAGACGGCGGCCGCCTGGATGACTGCACACTGATCTGCCCCAACGACGCCGAACCGGTAAACACCGGGGGCAACCCGATACTGGACTACGCATCATACTCGGTCGAGGTGGGCGGCAGCTATTACATGAATAACGATATCAACAACTACGGCCCAGGCGGCGTGGATGCGG
>JAWKTA010000033.1:0-51806 GCA_041402025.1 Phycisphaerales bacterium
CGCCTGCCGCTGGCCTGCAAACGCGACAAGGTGGACATCCTGCACAGCCCGGCCAATCACTGCCCGGACTGGATGCCGATCCCCACGATCGTCACCATCCACGACATGATCCCGCTGGACATGCCCGAGGGCCAGGACGAAAAAGAGGTGCAGCGCTTCGAGCGATCCGTCAGCACCGCTTGTGAGAAAGCCTCGGCGATCAACTGCCCAAGTGACTACACACGCGACCGGCTGATTCAAGACATGGGCGCCGACCCGGAGCGTGTGTTCGTCACGCCGTGGTCGCACTTCGGCAAGCCCGGGCCGGTGGATTTGACGGGGCGGATCTGCCTGTACGAAAAATACCGTATCGAGCCGCCGTTCGTCCTGCACTTCGGTGCGGCCGAGCCACGAAAGAATACCCGCCGGGTCATCGAGGCCTGGGCGGGGCTGCGCAAGCCGGTTAAGAGCAGGGCCAAGCTGTTGATCGTCGGGCTGGACGCCGAAGCGCAGGCGGAGCTGGCGATCTGCACAGCCAGACTGGGGATCGAAAACAGCGTCGTGCTCAACGGTTTCGCGGATGAGCAGGATATCCCCGCACTTTTGCGGCTGGCGGACGTGCTTGCCTACCCGAGCCTTTCCGAGGGGTTCGGCCTGCCTATCCTCGAAGCGTTCGCGGCGGGCGCGGCGGTGATTACCAGCGATCGGACCAGCCTGCCGGAAGTCGCCGGCGACGCCGCGCTGGTCATCGACCCCACCGACTTCAACACGATCACCAAGGCGATGAACAAACTGCTGACCGACCCGGTTTATCGGCGTGAGCTGGTCCGTCGCGGTCTTAAGCGGCTCAAACAATACACGTGGCTGAAGACGGCCGAGCAGTTCGCCCAGGCCGTCGAGTACGCGGTCCGGGAAAAACAACCCTCCGGGAGCCACCGCCATGCCGCCTGAGTATTTACGCATGACAGAAACGACCCGCGAGACCGACGTGCTGTTTATCAGTGAGCAACCGCTTTGGCCGATGGACCAGGGCTACCGCGTACACGGCTGCCAGATGGCGCGGGCACTCTCGGAATTAGGCCACACCGTGCGTATGGCGAGCTTGCGCCCGACGGTGTATTGTGATCAACACTGGCTGAACCTCATGCTCGCGGATTGGCCGACGGCGGGTATTGTTGATGAGCACGCCGAGTTCATGCGCGGCTGGTCGGGCCGTTCGCCGGGTTACGCCGTAAGCTCGCTGCGCATCAGGCGGCACGGACACACGCGAGCTGGCGGGTTTGGTCCCGCTAATCAATCAGCCTGGGCAAAACTGTGATTGCGGCTTGGGTCAGCACGGGCCGATCATGCTGCGTGGATTGCGTGCGGCGTTCCCGGGATTGCCTTGTATCTGGTACGCGGCCGATGAACCTGTGTTTTCCAGCTCGTGCCTTGCGTCGTGAAGGGGAGTCCTGGGCCTGAAGAACCGGATCTACCTTGCGGCCTTGTACACGGCGTTACATAAACTTTTTGCGCGTGGCCTGGGCAGCGCGATCGGCGTCAGCCCGACCGACACGAAACTGCTGAAATCGATGGCGGGCGTAAAGCGGGCTGTGACGATCCCCAGCGATGCATCGATACCGAATACTTCAGCCCGCCAGTACCACGCCCGAGTCGTGCTCGCTGGTGTTCTGGAGCCGGCTGGACTTCAGGCCAACGCCGACGCCGTGCGGCATGGTTCGCCCACAAAGTCTGGCTGACTGCGTGAACGCCAGCCCCAGGCGAAGTGGAAGATCAATGGGCAAGAACGCCGGCGAAAAATCCGCCGGCTGGGCGACTACCCCGGTATCGAGTTCGTCAGCGAGGTCGATGACATCCGGCCCTACGCGCTGCCAACGACGATACTCCCGATGCGCTTGCGGGGCGATCAAGAACAAGCTGCTGGAAGCCGCTGCGATGGGCCTACCGATCTCGCGTCCGCCAAGGCCGTGAAGGCCACGAACTGGCCGACCACCTGACACCGGTACGCGTCTGCAAACACCCCGACGACTGGGTCCACCAGATCGAACGCGTCTGGTACGACGGGATACTCAACAAAAACCTGCGGCGGGACGCCCGCGCTGGGTGCTGGATCATCACACCTGGCCCGACGCGGCCGGGAACTTGGAAGCGTTCCTCGAATCGATCGCGCCCGGGAACGGCGGCTCCAATACGGAGATAACATCGTGGGGTCGATCAAACCCGCAACTGAGCAAAAAAAGCGCGCCCTGGCTGCGTGAAAAACCACAAGTCGATACAAGGCGATAGAACAGCATGGCATGGACATCGATGCATTTCGCAGTCAGCATGTGCGGCAGCGCGTCATTTCGCTTATCCCTACCCTGTCTGATCCGCCGGCGTGGCTACCGGCACATCCCGCTCGTCATGACCGCCTGCGGGGTCTGGGCCAACATCCCCGACTGCCCCGCGTCTCTGGCGAAGTGGACTTCACCGGCCTGCCCTTCGCCGGGACGCTCGGGTCCATGGAGCTGGAGAGGTGGCTACACAAGTGCGGGGACATCTTCTTCTTTCACCACGCTTTGGATGCTCAGCCCAAGGAGTTCGCCCTGCTCGGGCTGTTCGCGACCATCGGGTTTGTACAATGTCTGTCTGCTGGGCATGTGGTGGCATATGCGTAAACGGGGTGTCTGCCTTGCTGGACAGCCTGCCGGATGGCGCTGCCTTTGGAACCGCAGGCCGGCGGCGTACCCACATCGCAGAACCAGCTACCGGCGTCGGCCAGCCCGGTTTCGGCGGGTGATGACCTTCAGCCCGGCTCCGTGCTGGGCCGGATCGGAACGAGGCCGAACCCGGTTAACCGCGGAACCGATCAGCTTCTTTAAAACTTCACCAGCCCGCCTATATTTTCCGCATTGTGAAACCGAACGCCCGCGGTATAGTGGACAGTACTGTCTACAGGCAATGAGCGGGGCCGGGCATTATGTTTGCGCCTCAATCGACACAGCCATGGAAGGTGACTGTTATGAGACAGGAGACAGGCGAATCGTGGCGGTTCGAGGTGACCTGCGTAACGCGGACAGTGTCTACCTGGTGAACCAGGTCTACGACATCGCTTAGGGAACTGTCTGCCGATGGTCGCGTTGGGTAACGACAACTGCGGGGCTTGAACACTTGAAACTGATTCCCGGGCACTACCAGATCAGTTACTACACCGTGGAAGGCACAACACTCTTTAACGGCGGAACGACCGGATTAAAAGTACAAGGTTAAGCCGACCGGACCCGCGTGTGACCGTAAAACTGATGGAGCAACCCATCCCCGCATGGCCACAACCCACTCCCGCACTCGAGCCGCGGACCAAACCGGCCCCACTGACGAAATGTCAGAGTACTCAAACATAATGGCGGCCTGGCGACCTCCACTGGCTCGGCCTTTCCGGAATTTATGATTTAGGATTTGAGATTTCGGACTTGTCGAGCATAAACGCGAAGTCCGTGCGCGACCCTTGATACGACAAATCATAAATCTCAAATCCTAATTCTACATGCCCTATCCCGGCAACCCATCCCGGCCCGGCGTTCGTCCCGCCGGTAAGTTTCGCCGCCATCTCCTGACGCACCAGTTCCTTGGCGGCGGTTGAGCGCCTCGTTGGTCGCCGAGACGATCGTTCTCCAGTCACGCCCTTCGGTCCGTCTCCGCACGCCTTGGCCAGCTAGGACCGAGACCATCGCCGGGTCAGCCGGACGCTGATGACTTCCATCTTCCCGTTGACCACCACGCGCACCGCCCCGCGCGCAGCGTCCGCCTCGGCAGTCAAACGCGACCCAGCTCGGCCTGCATCTTCTCCATCTTCTCACGCATCTGCTCGGCGTTGCCCATCAGCCCCGCCAGGCGCTTTTTGAGATTCTTTAACTGGTCAAATGTGGCTCATCTCCATCAAAAACACTCTCCGGGGAGGGGATGATAGCCGCTACAGGCCACTTTCAACGGCGCTTAACCTACCGGTCGCCGCGCCTGATCCCTGCGGGTACGCCAGACGCCCCACCGGCAAATTCGGCCCTTCTAAACCAGCGTAAAAATGCATCCAGGGCATACCATTTACGCCTTATTACCTTATAATTGCGGCATCAGCCATTCCGGGCGACCGGATAACGCATGAAACGCTATACCCTGCTATCGCTGGCTCTGTTATGCCTGTGGGCAACCGCCCTGCCCGCCTCCGCCGCTCCGCATCGTTAACTACAACACCGCCAGCAGCACCTTCCCCCACCGGGAACGACCCCAACCCACGCACCGGGATGGACCTGGTTTTGCAAGCCATCGCAAACGAGTCAACCAACGGCATCACCCGACCGATCGACGTTCTGATCCTCCAGGAACAGGACGAACCCAGCACCACGACCCAGGCATTCGTTGATCTACTTAACCGGCATCCATGGGGCCGGGACCTATGCCCGAAGCACGGTTGTCACGCTTCCCACTATGTAGACAACATCATGAACGATCGTCTATAACACCAATACGGTTTCACTGATTGGTGAAAAAGCGTTGGCACGACCGGCAGTTCCGCCGCCGCACGCCAGAGCGCACGTTTCCAACTTTGCGGCCCCGGTCAGGTACGATTCGTCCGCCGTTTCTACATCTACAACGACCACTACAAGTCCAGCACAGGTTCGAGCAACGGGCCCGGCGCTGTGAAGCCACCACCGTGCGCAACGATGCCGACGCCCTCCGGGACCTATGGTGCGCAGACCGGCGGCACCTGGTACCCAGGCGACGCTGATGCGGGTGACGTCGCTCGGCAGTTGTTTTATTCCGATACGCGCTACGATTCGAGCTTGACCGACCTGAGCACCGGTCTCGTTGGCGACATCAACACGCTCATCCACTGGAACTACGCGGACCCGCCGGACGAGTTCGAGCGCCGACGCAACCAGACCATCTACAGCTCCGCGTTGAACCCGTCTTACTACCAGAACAACCGCAACGCTTATATCGACCACCCCGAATACGTCTGGTCGATTTACGGCGGGGGTAACAACGACAGCCAACTCTCCGTCGTCGGAGCCGCGAATCCCGACGGCAGTTCCTCCACGACTGTGGACCTGGGGCGCGTGATCACAGGCTCGGCCGTGCCCGCCGCGCAATCGGTCAATATCATCAAGACCGGGGCTGACCCGACCTACTACGAAGTCACCGCGTCCGGCGCCGCGACATCGACGATCAACGGCCGGTACAACGCTTTTGTCGGCGGTCTGGGCCTTAAAAGCGTTCAGGCCGGGCTGAATACATCCACCGCCACCGCGGGCCTGAAAACCGGCACCATCACGCTCGACAATATCGATATCTCCACCGGTGGCGCGGGCCAAGGCTCCGCCGACGCCAACGACATCATCACCGTCAACCTCGACGTCCTCGACCATTCCGACGCCTCGTTCGTCTCCGGCATCGACCAGGACCTGCTCACGATCGACTTCGGCACGCTCGGTGTCGGCGGTGTCGTCAACATGGCGTTCGACCTTTTCAACATCGAGAGCACGCTCGGCTTCACCGCCGACCTCGACCTGGATTCGATCCTCGGCTCCGGCGACACCGGCGTGCTCGGCAGCAACCTCGCCGCGTTCTCCGGCCTAAACGCCGGCGCATCCAACGGCTACCTCGCCTCGTTCGACACGTCCAACGCCGGCTCTTTCAGCGCAACGTATACGCTGAACCTGTCCGACGAGGACATCGCCGGCGCGACCAACCAGGTGCTCACGCTGCAACTGATCGGTGAAGTCGTCGGCATGCTCGTCGGCGACCTCAACGGCGACGGTTTCGTCGGCATCGAAGACCTGAACATCGTGCTGGGTAACTGGAACCAGAACGTGACCGCCGGCGACAAGCTGCTGGGCGATCCAAGCGGCGACGGGTTCGTGGGCATCGAGGACCTGAACACCGTGCTGGGCAACTGGAACGCGGGCACGCCGCCGGGCGGGAGCGCGGTGCCCGAGCCGGGGACGCTTAGTGTGTTAGGTTTGTGTGTGCTGGCGGCGGTACGCCGACGCTGATCGTTATGAGAAATGCCGGTTCGGGGCTGTTATTACGCCCGACCGGCGGTACAATACCGGGGTCCGTACCCCACCCGCTTTACGACGCCCGAGAAGGACGTACACCATGCTGAGGAATCTCAGTTTTGCCCTCGCGGCCGGGCTGTCCGTATCCGGCGCCCACGCCGCGCTCAGCGCCGGCTTTATCGACGTGCCCGACAACAGCCCGCTGGTCGGCTACGTCACACAGGACCTGATGATCAACACGGACTCCGACTGGGGCACGGCCCAGATCCTTGCGACCCTGACCGCCGGCAGCATCTACCAGGACCCCCAAGGCAGCGACTACGCACCCAACCCCGCGCTGTTCCCGAACTTCCCGACACTGGAGTTCGATTCATATCTCACCGGCAACGGCGAACAGCCTTTTATCGCCGGTGAGGCCGTCGACCTGGGCGGCGATGCCCTGGAATTCTCCGACAGCCACATCGACATCACATGGCTGAATACGCTCTCAACCGATATCGGTGCTTTCACGATCGGACGTTTTACCCTCAGCGACGACGCGGCGGGCACGTGGACCATGAAGGTCACCTCCACCACCGGCTTCCGCACCTACCAGGGCAACATCAACAACGGCATGTTCGACCTCCGCGATACCGGTGGCGGTGAGCCGTTACTCGGCGACCTGGACACGGACGGCTTTGTCGGCATCGCCGACCTGAATATCGTACTGGGCGACTGGAACAACACAGACGTCGATGGTAACGCACCGCAATACGGCGATTTGAACTTCGACCTCTTTGTCGGCATCAGCGACTTGAACATCATCCTCGGTAACTGGAACCAGACCGTCCTCCCCGGGGATTATGCCTCCGGTGATATCGACGGCGACGGGTTCGTCGGCATCGCCGACCTCAACGCCGTGCTCGGTAACTGGAACTACCAGATCCCCGTCATCGACCCCCGCGCGGACCCGTCCGGAGACGACTTTGTCGGTATCGAAGACCTGAACCTTGTGCTGGGCAACTGGAACCAGGGCACCCCGCCCTCGTCCGCCATCGTGCCCGAGCCGGGGACGCTGGTGTGTTTTGGCTTTTTCGCATTGGCATTAACGGCTCGATCGAAAGGCCGTAAACTATCTCTCTCGGCAAGCTGATTCCACACAATTCATCGCACGGGGGTGGAGAAGTATCCGTTGACTTACTCATCATCGCCAGGATCGTATGCCACATTTTGCGTGGTATTCACTTGCTCCTGTTTCGTAACCCCGGCGCTGGCCCTGAACGGTGCCAACCCCATCCAGATGACCACGCTCAACGGCTGGAAGGCGTTCGAGCTGGTTACCCAGAACGACACTATCACGACGATCTCCGATACCGGCTACGGGGCAACGGCATCACGTGGGAAGTATGATGGCCTGGGCGGTTTCATCACCGGCAACACGCTTTCGATTTTTATCAATCACGAAACGGATGCGGCCGCGATCAGCCGGTTGGACGTAAACCGCATGGATTTCCGGCGTGCGATACAAAGCGCTGTCAACGGCGGTATCACACCGGCCCCGGCCTCGTTTGTCACCGGGATGGGTTACGCCTACGACCGGATCTATGACGGCGGGTACCACGCCATCAATGATCCGGCCCCCGCCGCCTCGGGGACACCCGGCGTCGCTGCTTATGGGAATCTGAATTTTGATCGCTTCTGCTCGGGCACCCTGTACATGCCCGACGAACTCGGACAGGGCCGGGGGTTCATCGATCCGATCTACATCACAGGTGAAGAAGTCTTCAACGATACCGGCAGGTTTTATGCGCTCGACCCGGTGACACGCAACTTATGGGAAGCGCCCGACCTCGGCGGCGGGAGTTGGGAGAACGCCGCGCAGGTCGATACCGGCAATACGACGCATACCGCGTTATTCCTCAATGAGGATAATCCGGACAGCCCGATACGGTTGTACATCGGTCAAAAAGGGATCGATGCCAACAACGATGGTGAGGTCGATTTCCTCGAACGCAACGGCCTGCGTGGCGGCACCGTCTACTACTTCCACCCCGGCGGCAACGCCAGCACGATCGACCTGCCCGACGGCACCGTCACCGGCACGTGGAGCACCTCGACCGTCGGTGCCCTTATTGAGGACAAACTCGAAGACGTCCACACCAACCCCGCGAACGGGGCCCAGCTTGTTTTTGCCGACCAGACGGACGGCGTCTACACCGTGGACTTAAACCTCCAGTTCAACGCGGGCACATTTGACCCAAACAACTCCGGCGCAACAATCAATCAGATTGTCCGGGAGACCGGCGCAGGCTCGCTGGGCAATCCCGACAACCTGACCTGGGCCGCGAACGGGAAGCTGTTCGTGCAGCAGGACGGCTCGGGCGACGGGATGTGGCAGATGGACGCCGACGGGACTAACCGGGCCCAGATCGCGGCCGCATTCTCGGAACCCTCGGGCATCTTCGACGCTTCCGGTTTGCTTGGCTACCGCCCCGGGTCCGTCCTGCTGACCTCGATCCAGGGGTCCGGCAGTTCGGGAGCGCAACTCGCCGTGATGATCGCGCCGGACGCCCGGCTGATCGCCGATCTCGATAGTGACGGGTTCGTGGGGATCGCCGACCTGAACCTGATCCTTAGCTCATGGAACCAGACGGTCCCGCCCGGAAACCCGCTGGCGGATATCAATGGCGACGGTTTTGTGGGGATTGTGGACCTAAACGCCGTGCTTGGCGACTGGAACGCCGGCACGCCGCCAACCGTTGACGTCGTACCCGAACCTGGCGCTTTAAGTGTGTGGCTATCTATCGCGGCGCTTGGGTATGCCCGGCGCAGCAGGTAAGATGTCGGGTGCCGAAGGTGAGGGAGACCCGATGAGCGTGATCAAACAATCAGTCTTATCTCTGCTATGTGTGATGATCCTTTCGAGCGTCGCACATGCCGGGCCATACAACAGGCTGGTTATTTTCGGCGACAGCCTCTCCGACGCCGGCAACGCCTACGATCAGCTCGGCACGCTGGCGATGGACCCCAATGATTATTACATGGGCCGGTTCTCAAACGGCCCGCTATGGGTCGAGTATCTCGCCCAGCAGCTACAACTGCCCCAACCGGTCGGCAACGAAATCAGCAGCGCCGGGCGCGATTACGCCTTCGGCGGGGCGTGGACGGATGTCTCAGGCTTCAACCTTACACATTTGTTTATCAACGACCTGGACGAGCAGGTTTCCGACTTCATCAACAACGACGGCGGGCCTAACGCAGACGACCTGATCACCGTCTGGGCAGGCGCCAACAATTTCCTCGACGGCCAGACCAACACACAGACGCCCGTCAACCACATCACCAGCTCGATCACAAACCTGTACAACGCCGGGGCACGCAGCTTCATGGTCGTCAACCTGCCGCTGCTCGGCCTGACACCGCGCTACCTCGGAACCGCCGATGCCGCGCCAAAGTCCGCGCTCGCCAGCGCGTTCAACAGTGCGCTTAATACCTCGCTGAACAACTTGCAGACCTCACTGCCGGGTATCGAGTTTTTCCGTATCGATGCCGGTGCGTTGATCTCCGACGCCGTCGCGAACCCTTCGGCCTACGGCTTTACGAATGTCACCAACGCGGCCCTGGGTTTAAGCGGCATCAACGCCGACGAGTACCTGTTCTGGGACACCGTCCACCCCACCACCGCAGCGCACAACCTGCTCGCGATGAACGCGACGCAGGCCCTTTTTGACGCCTTATCCTCACTCCCAGGCGACCTCGATTTTGACGGCTTCGTCGGCATCGAGGACCTGAACACGATCCTCGGCAACTGGAACACCCATGTCACCCCGGGCAACCCGTTGTTCGGCGACACCAGCGGCGACGGCTTCGTGGGGATCGACGACCTGAACCTTGTTCTGGGCAACTGGAACCAGGGAACGCCGCCAGGCCTCGCGGACGGCAACCTGGCCCCGGAACCCGCAAGCCTTGCCCTGCTCGGCGTGACCGTGCTGCTGAGCGATCCACTTCGCCGCCGCTGATGCAAGACCGCTTCGAGCGTGCGCGGCCGCTATAACACTATTTTTACTCATATTTTCGGGCAATATCGATTGACTTCACCCAGTCGTTGAGTTGTAATGCCTGTACATATGCGAGGGCGGGCCCGATCTATCTGTATACGTCTGGTTTCTCGCAATTAATACGCTGTCGTTTTGATTGCCGGGCACTCATTCGTAGTGCCGCAACAAGGCGCGGTGTTATTCACCGGGCGCTACGCCGTTCAGCCCCCATCACTCAGGGACAATCTTACAGGTCAGGAGGACGCATGCCACGCCGTACCATCACCACCGCCTTGTGCCTGGCTCTGCTGTTTGCTTCACAAGCCTCGGCGATCAACATCATCACGAACTACAACGCCGCCGGCGCGGGCGCGGTGAACCCCACGTTCGACCCCGGGGCCACGCAACTCGACGCGATTTTTAATGCCGTCGAGGCCTACTACGAAGACGTCTTTGAGGACGGCGGCCACACACTGACTATCAACTTCTGGTACACGGACCTCAGCGGCGGCCTGCTGGGCGATCACGACTTCATCTCGGCCGACCTGAACAACCGCGAAAACGTCGCGAACATCAAGATCGACACCAACGCGAACACAGGCGGAGCACTACGCAGCTACTTCTACGACACGACGCCTACCGACAACAGCGAATTCAACATGACACAGACGCTGTGGCGCGATATCGGTGCGACGAATCAGGCCGACTGGTACAACTTCACCAACCCCATCCCCGATACCTTCGAGGTCGGTTTTACCGGCACGGCCACCGGCGGCGGCGCGGTCGGGAACATCGACATGTTTTCCCTCGTCCTCCACGAGGTCGGCCACGCGCTGGGTATGAGCGCGGCCAGCCCCGGCACACAGAACGAAGCCGGTGTGGACAGCGATTACGACTTCGATCCCAACTTCGTCTTCGGCGCGACGCTCGCCGCCGACACCGTCGATCAGGCCTCGGACTTCCTCGGCCACCTCGACGGCAACAATATGCTCATGTTCCCTTCGCTCGGCGGCGCGGGCACACGCAAGCTCCCCAGCCACACCGACCTCATGGCTATGGCCGCGGGGAACAACTACCTCACGCTCGACGCCCCACGCCGTGAATTTTACGGCGGTGGCAACTGGAACAACGCCTTCGGGTGGACCGGTAGCAGAGCCCCCGATTTCAATGATGACGCCTATGTCCGCGATTCCCAGGGCCCCGGCACCGTCATCACCGCGTCACTGACCGCCAACGGCGCGGCGCAGAACCTTTTCGTCAGCGAGGGTGCCAATGTTGATACCAACAGCTTCAAGCTCGACATCACCCAGGACGCTTTTGTCAGTGGGCTGGACTCGGACATCTTCATCGATGCCGGTGGCGAGCTTGAGGCCGACGAGGTATTCATCCAGGACCAGGCCGAGATCCAGATGTCAGGCGGCCTGGTCGATGCTCGACGCATCGTGATCGAAGCCACCGCGCAGCTCGAAGGTGTCTCCGGCGGTGCGATGGAGATCAATGTCACACAGGGCCTTGTCAACGATGGTATCGTCGATGTCGATGCCAACGCCGTGATGACTTTCAACTCAGCGGGCGGCGCGGTATGGGACCTCGACGGGACCAGCGGCAACGGCCAGGTATTCGCCAACGACGGCGACCTGATCTTCGATACAGGCTCGCTGTCGGACTCGTTCAACGGCAGCATGACCGTCGGCGGCGGACACTTCCTCCGCATCGACGCCGCATGGACCTTCGACACAGGCGCGCTATTGGACATGAACGGCGGATCCGGCGCCGGACAGGCCGCCCAGGTGACCGGCGGCACCATCACGTTCAACGGCGGCACGGTCGATGTCGATGACGTCGGCGGAGACGGCCTGACCGACGGTGTTTCCCAGTTCACCGCGCCCGTGGTCATCAACGCGGGTATTTTCACCGTAGGCATTGATGATACGCTCAACTTCACTAACGCCACTAGCATCAGCGGCGGCAGTTTCACCCTCGCACAGGGCGCATCGCTTAATTTCAACTCCACCACCACCATCATCGGCGGCACATTTAATACGTTCAGTACCAACGTGGCCGACGGCGATATCGAATTCAACAGCACCACCATCTGGCGCGGCGCCGCCACGATTAACGGCATCGCCCGGCAGGACGGGCCCGCCTTCGTCAGTATCGATCCCGCTACCATCAACGCCGACATCTTCGATATGGACGGCAACACCGGCGCGGCTCAAACCTGGACGCTCACCAACGACCTGACCATCAACGCAGACGCCATCGACACCGCCGGGGGGTTCGATGGTACGATCAATGTTAATGATGCCTTCTCAACGCTGACGATCAACACGCCCGGGCCCTGGACGCTCGCCGGCACGCTCAACGTCACACACGCCGTCAACAGCACCAATACCTCGATCGCCGGCCAGGATTTCACCTTGTCCGGCACCGCCAATATCAACGCCTGGACCGGCTTCGACGCCAAGGTCAACATCACCGGCACGATCAACCTTGTCGGCTCGGGCAAGATCATCTCGTTGCGCGGCAGCAACACCGCCGACCCCAACACCATCAACGGCGGCGGGATCTACGGCGACGGTACGCTCTCGCTGGGCTCGTCGGACGGTCTGGTCGGCAACGGTATCATCGGCGCGACAGGCATCAGCCTCGGGCTTAACGCCAGGCTCCTGGCCAAGGGCGGACAGCTTTTTATCAATAGCGCCGCCGTCAACTCCTCGCCCTTCGCACGTATCGGCACGGATGACCCCACAGGCACGCTCTTCCTCAACGGCGCCTTCGACACCTCGGTCGTGCAGGCCGTCGAACTGGACGGCGGTGTTCTCGACGGTGATAACGTGATCAACAACGGCCTGACGGTCGGCCACGGCGGCATCATTACCGATGGCTTCAACAACCGCGGCACGATCACGGCAAGCGGCGGCACACTTAATCTAAGCATCCCCGACGCGTTCACGCTCGACCTGGACGGCACCAACGAGGTCGGCGTGATCAACGCCCTCGCCGGCACCGTCCGCGTCACGCACAACTTCCCCGGCGTCCAGAGCTTCGACGGCACACTCAACGTCGGCAACGGCTACTTCTTCCGGATGGAGCACGACGGCCTCCGCAACGCCGGTACGACCAACCTGACCGGCGGCAACATAGCCGTACCCGTCTTCCAGCAGGCCGACACGCTGAACGTGAGTTCGCTGCCCTCGTCCATCACGGCCGACAATATCCGCTTCGAGGATTCCGGCACATCAACGATCAACGCCAACCTTTTCTTGGCAGGGAGCACCGTCGTCGAGGCCGGATCGACCCTCTCCGGCTCCGCCAACCTCGTCAACTCAGGCGGGTCGAGCCTGCAACTCATGAACGGCGTCCAGCTCGACGTGGACCTGGTCAACGAGGGCACCCTGCAGGTCGGCAACTCCCAGGCACGGCTACCGTCAACGCCTCCGCCGACTTCACCTCGACCAGCCTCTACAACGTCGAACTCGGCGGCTCGCTATTTAACCAGTACGACCGCCTGCTGGTCACCGAGAACATCGATCTCGACGGCACGCTCCGCGTCGTCGGTTTCGGGGGATATTTGCCCACCATCGGCGAAGCCTTCCAACTCATCAACGCCACCACCGGCATCTCAGGCGTCTTTTCCAATATCATCCTTTACAACACCCCGGGCGTCGGGCTGTGCCTGCTCTATGACGCGAACTCCGTCATCCTCGTCGCCGCGCTCCCGGGGGACCTGAACCTCGACGGGTTTGTCGGAATCGAAGACCTGAACATCGTCCTGGGCCTGTGGAACCAGAAGACCGACCCGGGGCGTCTGGGCCGGCGGCGACCCGTCCGGCGACGGCTTCGTCGGCATCGCCGACCTGAACACTGTGTTAGGAAACTGGAACACAGGCACCCTCCCCATTCCGCCAACGAACACAGTGCCCGAACCGGCCACACTGCCTGTTTTCTGTTTCATGGCCGGCGCACTATTGAAAAGGGCATACAGCTAGACGCCGTGGACTCACTCCCGTACGCACTGTCGCCTAACTCCACCTCGATGGAGGAGTGGATCCCGCCGCGCCCGGTCCAGTCGGTCCGCAGCAGCATCCAGCGTGGGGCCATCAGTTCCGCCAGGTTGGCGATCTTATTGGTCACGGCCTCGTAGAAGATGCCTTCGTTGCGGTAGGCCTGGTAGTAGAGCTTGAGGCTCTTAAGCTCCACGCACCGCTTGTCCGGGACGTAGCGCAGGGTCACGGTCCCGAAGTCCGGGTGCCCGGTCTTGGGGCAGACGCTGGTGAATTCCTCGGCGACGTGCTCGATGACGTAGTCGCGGTCGGGGCTTGGGTTGTCAAAATATTCCAGGAGGGTGGTGTCGGGCATGGGGGTAGGGTATAGGGTCCGGGGTCTGGGGTCTAGGGTCTGGACGGACGCAAGCGTATCTTCGGCCGCTATGCTCTGACTAGACCCTAGACCCCAGACCCTAGACCCCGACTTTGCTATCATCCCCGCCATGAGTGCTTCCAAAACCATCACCGAGGACAACGTCCGGCACGTCGCCAAGCTCGGTCGGCTGCACGTCAGCGACGAGGACGTGCACCACTTCACCGAGCAGCTCGCGGCGGTGCTGGACTACATCGGCAAGCTCAACGAGCTGAACGTGGACGGGATCGAGCCGATGGCCCACCCGCTGGAACTGGTCAACGTGCTTCGGCCGGACGAGGAAACCCCCGGCATGCCGACCGATTCGGCGCTGGCCAACGCGCCGGCGAAGACCCCGCCCTACTTCAAAGTGCCCAAGGTTCTGGGGGACGGCCCAAGCGCATGAACCCCACCGACACCACACTCATCGGGCTGCGTGACGCCATCGCCAAGAAGCAGGTCTCGGCGACCGAAGCGACACGCGCTTACCTGGACCGGATCGCCGCCCACGACCCGACGATTTACGCTTATCACGAGGTCTATACCGAACGCGCCCTGGCGCAGGCCGCCGCGGTCGACAAGGGTGACGTGACCGGCCCGCTCGCCGGCGTGCCGATCGCGCTGAAGGACCTGCTCTGCACGGACTACGGGCACACGACCTGCTCCTCGAAGATGCTCGCCAACTTCAAGGCCCCCTACACCGCGACCGCGGTGAAGAAACTCGAAGAAGCCGGCGCGGTCATCCTGGGCAAGACGAACATGGACGAGTTCGCGATGGGTTCGTCCACCGAGAACTCGGCGATCGTCACGACGCGCAACCCCTGGGACACCTCGCGGGTGCCGGGCGGGTCCAGCGGCGGGTCGGCGGCGGCAATGGCGGCGGATCTCTGCGCCGCATCCATCGGCTCGGATACCGGCGGCTCGATCCGCCAGCCCGCAGCGCTCTGCGGTATCGTCGGGATCAAGCCGACCTACGGCCGTATCTCCCGGTACGGCTTGATCGCGTTCGCCTCCAGCCTCGACCAGATCGGGCCGTTCACGCGCACGGTCGCGGACACGGCTCTCCTGATGAAAGTCATGATGGGTCACGACCCATTGGATTCAACGTCAGCGAACGTCCCCGTCCCCGAAGACATTGACCGGGTCGACGAGACGCCTAAGAAGCTGCGTATCGGGATCGCCAAGGAATACCTGTCGGACGCCAACGACCCGGCGGTCGCGGCGGCGGTCGATCAGGCCATGAAAATATACAAGGACGCCGGGGCCGAGATCGTCGAGGTCAGCCTGCCGCACACGGAGTACGGCATCCCGGTCTATTACATCGTCGCCACGGCCGAGGCCTCCTCGAACCTGGCCAGGTACGACGGCGTCCACTACGGGCACCGCACCGACAAGGCCGAGGACCTGATCGACCTGTATTGCCGCAGCCGGGCCGAGGGCTTCGGTGACGAAGTCAAACGCCGGATAATGCTCGGCACCTACGCCCTTTCCAGCGGCTACTACGACGCCTACTACAACAAAGCACTCAAAGTCCGTCGGCTGATCAAGAACGATTTCGACTCGGCATTCGAGTCCTGCGACGCGATCCTGTGTCCGACCACGACCGCGCCGGCCTTCAAGATCGGCGAGAAGGCCGACGACCCGCTGGCGATGTATCTCAACGACGTCTACACCGTGAACTGCAACCTCGCCGGCAACGTCGGCATCAGCCTCCAGGGCGGGACCACGACCGTGGACGGCAAGGAGCTGCCGATCGGCATCCAACTGCTCGGCCCGGCGTTCGACGAGTCACGCCTGCTGAAGATCGCCCGCGTCTTCGAGGCCGCCACCGACCATCACACCCGGCGACCCAAGCTGTAACTTACGCCCCCATACACCCCATCACCGCAAGGAGCTTTCGGGATGGCCAAGAACGACCAACCCTTTGTCGGGATCGACTTAGGCGGCACGAACATCCAGGCCGGGGTCCTGGGCGGAAACGAGAAACTGATCGTCACCGACCGCACCAAGACCAAATCTGAGGGCGGCTCGGACGCGGTCATCGCGCGTATCGTGAAGCTTGTGGATTCGATCCTCGAACAAGCCAAGGTCGGCCGCAAGGACTTGGGTGCCGTTGGCATCGGCGCGCCCGGCGCGATCAACCACAAGAAAGGTCTGGTCCTCAACGCGGTCAATCTCCGCTGGACCGACTTCCCGCTGGCCAAAGCGCTGGAGAAGGAGCTGGGCGTCCCCGTCATTGTTGATAACGACGTGAATGTGGGGACCTGGGGCGAGTACCACGCCGGTGCCGGCAAGGGCTACGATGACCTGATGGGTATCGTCGTCGGCACCGGGATCGGCGGCGGGTTCGTGCTGAACAAGGAGCTTTACCACGGCTCGCTGATGACCGCCGGGGAGATCGGGCACACCGTGATCCGGGCCGACGCCCCGCTGGGCCGGCGGACCCTGGAAAACCTTGCCAGCCGGACCAATATCGTGAATCTGCTCAAGCAGCTGATCCTGTCCAACCACCCCAGTATCATCACCGAGCTGACCGGGGGGGACCTGGAGAAAGTCCGCTCCAAGGTGCTGGCTGAGGCCTTCAACAAAAAGGATGAGCTGACCCGGAAGGTTATCGGACAAGCGGCCCATTATATCGGGGTAACGATCGCCAACGCCGTGACCCTCCTGAGCCTGCCCTGCGTCGTGGTCGGGGGCGGGGTCACCGAGGCCCTCCAAGACGACTGGATTAAGCTAATTCGTGATGTTTTCGACGAGTACGTCTTTCCTCGGGAGCTTTCCAAGTGTAAGATAGTAGCGAGCAAGCTGGGCGATGATGCCGGGATTATCGGGGCCGCCCTGCTCGCTAAACAACGGCTGGAGAAAGACTAGAGTTATCCACAATATCGCAAACCGGGTAAGGTTTTCGCTTGAAGTTGGAGCCTGCTTCAACTAAAAAAGTGGAGGCCGGGTTCTCTATAAGTCGAGTATCTAGCTATTAACTTGCTTTCTCCCCTCCGCCCCGTTGTCGCTTCGGCGACAGCGGGGTTTTGTTTTAGACGGTCTGGATAGCCCGTGGAAAGCCTGTGAAGCTGGGCAAAGCCCGGAGCCGCAAGTGGCAAAACTGCGCCGCCTGCCGCCTGTTTCTCTACGCGCGTGCCACTTTTTTCATCACCGGGGCCTTGCCCTTGCCGCCTGGCCGATCTTCTTGACCACGTCCATGCCGTCGGTCACCTTGCCGAAGGCCGTGTATTGGCCGTCCAGGTGCCGGCAGTTCTCCCGGGTCAGGCAGATGAAGAACTGTGAACCCGCCGAATCGGGGTCCTGGCTGCGGGCCATGGACAGTACGCCCGGCTGGTGTTCGCGGTCGTTGAACTCGGCCTTGATGTGCCAGCCCGGCCCGCCTGTCCCGGTCCCGTTCGGGCAGCCGCCCTGGATCATGAACCCCGGGATGATCCGATGGAACGTCAGCCCATCATAGAACCCGTCGTCCACGAGTTTCAGAAAGTTCTCGGTGTGGCCGGGAGCAACGTCGTTCCAAAGCTCCAGGGTGATCTCGCCTTCACTGGTCGTCATCGTTACTTGGGGGTAATCAGGCATCATGTTCTCGCGTGTAATAAATCTTGCAGGGTCTTTCATTCACCCATCACGGCAAGATGTACCTGCCGCGTCCGGGGCCCGTCGAATTCACAGAACCATACCCCCTGCCAGGTGCCCAGCACAAGCCGGCCATCGCTGATCAGCACGGTCACGCTCGAACCCATCATCGATGCCTTGACGTGCGAAGCGCTGTTGCCTTCGCCGTGCCGGTAGAACGGCTGACGCCACGGGACCATCTCGTCGAGTTGCTTGAGCATGTCGTGTACCACGTCCGGGTCGGCATTCTCATTAATGGTAATCCCCGCGGTCGTGTGCGGGACGTACACCAGCACGCTGCCATCACGCACCCCCGCTTCACGCACGGCGTCGCGCACCCGGTCGGTGATCTCCAGCATCTGATCCCGCTGGGCGGTGCGAACCTGGATGGTCTGTTTCAATAACGGCATGCCGTCATCATAGCTGCCAATCGCCACACGATCAGGCACGCCTGATCGGCAAAAAATGACGGCCGGATCCGCGAACATGACACCAGCTTGTCGGGAGTGTAGAATCCCGTTCGCATCTTAGGAACGCTTGCGCAGGAAAAATCATGAAACTGGCAGTCCCCAAGCAGGCCGAACAAAACGAAACACGCGTCGCCCTGACCGCACAGGCCGTGAAAAAGCTTGTCGCCATGGGCATCCAGGTCGTCGTCGAATCCGGTGCCGGCGACGCCGCCCACATCGACGACCAGGCCTACCGCAGCGCCGGCGCGAACCTGATCCCGCGTGACGGCGAAGCGCCGCCGCAGATCTGGTCGGAAGCCGACGTCGTCGCCGTCATCAATCCGCCGTCGGATTCACAAGCCGCGTTGATGAAGCCGGGCGCTTTGCTGGTGGGTATGCTCGCTCCGCTGCAGAACACGGGCATGATCCGCACGCTATCAAGCCACAAAGTCACCGCGATCTCGCTTGAATTCATCCCGCGCATCAGCCGGGCGCAGGCGATGGACGTGCTGTCGAGCCAGGCGAATATCGGCGGGTACAAAGCCGTACTCCTCGCAGCAGACAAGTGCCCGAAGATGTTCCCGATGATGATTACCGCCGCGGGCACGATCGCGCCGGCGAAGGTGTTCGTGATCGGCGCGGGCGTCGCGGGTTTGCAGGCCATCGCCACCGCCAAACGATTGGGTGCGATTGTAGAAGCCTACGACGTGCGGGCCGTGACCAAGGAACAGGTCAAGTCACTGGGCGCACGTTTCGTCGAACTACCCACCGCCGCGCAGGACGACGCCGCGACCGGCGGGTACGCCAAGGAACAGACGGACGAGGAACGCAAGCAGCAGGCCGACCTGATGGCCAAGCATGTCACCGGCGCGGACGTGGTCATCACCACCGCCGCCCTGTTCGGCAAGGCCCCGCCGCTGCTGATCCCCGCCGACGTTGTTAAAAACATGAAACAGGGCGCGATCCTCGTGGATATGGCGGCGGACAAAACCGCCGGCCGGGGCAACTGCGAACTGACGCGCCCCGGCGAGGTTGTCACCACCGATAACGACATCACCATCATCGGCACGCTTAACCTCCCCGGCCTCGTGCCCGGCGACGCCTCCAGCGTCTACGCCAACAACGTCCTGAACCTGCTCAAAGAACTGATCAAGGACGAAAAAATAAAAATCGACCTCACCGACGAGCTGCAGAAAGGCGCGGTCATCACCCACGACGGCCTGCTGGTCAACGAGATGGTCAAGGAAAAACTGGAAAGCTAGAAATCCGGAAAGCAGGACGGCTTCAACCGCGGCGCAGACGCTAAACCCGATACCCGAACCCCGAGCATCCCATGGACCCATTCGTCATCAGCCTCATCATCTTCGTCCTGGCCATCGCGCTGGGCGTGGAGGTCATCACCAAGGTGCCCTCGACGCTGCACACACCGCTGATGTCAGGCTCCAACGCGATCTCCGGCATCACGATCGTCGGGGCGCTGATCGCCTCGTTCAGCAGCAGCCTCTGGGCGCTGGGCGTGATCCTCGGTTTCTTCGCGGTCATCTTCGCCACGATCAACGTCGTCGGCGGGTACGTCGTGACCAATCGGATGCTTGAGATGTTCAAGGGCAAGGACAGCAAGTGATGCAGACCCTATACGACCTATCCCGCCTCTCGACGTTAGCGCTGCATAAAGCGGACTGGCTGAACCTGGTGTACCTGCTGGCGGCGGTGCTTTTCTACCTGGGCCTGAAGATGCTTTCTAGCGTCAAGACCGCGCGCAAGGGCAACATGGTCTCGGCGCTGGGCATGCTGATCGCGGCCGGGGCGACGTTCTTCTACCTAAGCGGCGGGCAGGCGATAAGCCTGGTCTGGATCGCCGTCGCGCTGGCGATCGGCACGGCGATCGGGCTGGTGCTGGCGCTGCGTGTGCCGATGACCGGGATGCCCGAGATGGTCGCCCTGCTCAACGGCTTCGGCGGCATCGCGTCGCTGCTGGTCGCCTGCGGTGACTACCTCAACCCGCATACGGAATCCGGCAACTGGCACGCCCTGCTCGCCATCGGTTTGGCAACACTGATCGGCGGGTTGACGTTCACCGGTTCGCTGGTCGCCTACTGCAAGCTCGCCGGTAAGCTGGTCCCGGACGCCCCGGTGCAGTTCGCCGGGCAGAAAGTGCTGATCGCGATCATGCTCATCGGCGGGCTGGTGCTCTCGGGCTTCCTGGTCGCCAAGCCCGACTTCGGGTTTGCCCTGATCCTCATCACGCTGTTGGCGCTGGTCCTGGGCGTGCTACTGGTCATCGGCATCGGCGGCGCGGACATGCCCGTCGTCATCGCGCTCTTGAACAGCTACTCCGGCATCGCCGCGTCCATGGCCGGTTTCGTGCTGAATAACTCCGCGCTGATCATCACCGGTGCTCTCGTCGGCGCATCGGGGATCATCCTGACCAACATCATGTGCAAGGCGATGAACCGGTCGCTGATGAACGTGCTGTTCGGCGGGGTGGGCGGCGCTGTCGCCGGGGGCGGCAAGGGGCCGCAGGGCGAGGCACGGAGTTTCAATATCGAGGACGCCGCGATCGTGCTCGACGCCGCACGCTTGGTCATCATCGTGCCCGGTTACGGCATGGCCGTCGCCCAGGCCCAGCACGCGGTCAAGGAGTTCGCCCAGCAGCTCGCCAACCGGTCGATCGAGGTCAAGTACGCGATCCACCCCGTCGCCGGCCGCATGCCCGGGCACATGAACGTCCTGCTCGCCGAGGCGGACGTGCCCTACGAACAACTGCTGGACCTGGAACAAGTCAACCCGATGTTCGAGCAGGCGGACGTCGCGCTGGTCATCGGCGCCAACGACGTGACCAACCCCGCCGCACGCCACGACACGTCCAGCCCGATCTACGGCATGCCCATCCTCGACGTGGACAAGGCCCGCACGGTGTTCGTGATTAAACGTTCGATGAACCCCGGTTTCGCCGGCATCCAGAACGAACTCTACTTCAAGGAAAACACCGGCATGATCTTCGGCGACGCCAAGAAGGTCGTTAACGACCTGACCGCCGAACTCGCCGCGAACTGATAGCCGCTTGTGGCTTAGCGCTCCTGCTCTAACTCATCCCCCACCCCGCCCAACCGCTTGATCCGCTCCAGGCGTCCCGCTTCATCCCGCTTCAACCACGGGTCATCGTGCAGCCGTTCCCACGCCTGCGCGAAGTAGCGCCGCGCCTCCGCCTCACGCCCGAGCATCAGCAGGCACTCGCCGATCTCTTCGTGCGTGTACCCCAGCGACATCCCGTCCTGCAGTCCCGGATGATCGAGCAGCTCACGCTGTATCGCCAGCGCCTCGTCCACACGGTCAAGGTGTCGGTACATCTTCGCGATCGACCACCGGCAGATCCCGATGACCGTTTCGTTGCCCCCCGCCAGCACGATCGGTAATTGCGCTTCGAACATCCGCAGCGCATCGTCGTACCGGCCAAGGTCAAAGTAGGTCCAACCGAGGTTGTTGTGTAACGTTCCGGCCCACCGGGCGGCACGCTCGTCTTTGGCAGACACCGCCATCGCAAGGGCCTTTTCGTTCCAGGCGATCGAATCGTCACCCTTCGTGACGATCCCCAGCATGTGCGCAGCATCGACCGCGTAGTATTCCAGCCCGGCGTCCTGTGCGGTTTGCAACACCTGCTCAAATAGGGCGACGGATTCCGCGGGTTTCCCGGATGAATTGATCACCCGACCTCGCTCCAGCAAGACACGCACACGCGCCCGGTGCATATCTGGCCCGAGCATCGCCTCGGCCCCGTCCAGCGTCGCGTGCGCCTCATCGAATTTCTGTTGCAGGCCCTGCGTGCGTGCGATCTGTGATTGCAGTTCCACGAGATAAGCAACTTCACCCGAATCACGGGCGCCGGGCAGTAGGTTTCGGAAAGCTGATTCGGTGCCCGCCGGGTCGCTGTAGTTCCAGAGCTTATCGAAGTCCGGCAAAGCGGCGGTATCGTCCTGCGCCGATTTTGCATCACCGCCCAATGAGCACGCTCCCGCCAAGAGGCTCAGAATAAGAACCAATAGGGTCCTCACAATCACATCCCGCACGAGCCGTGCGGTCCACCGCAGCGCCCGCAGCCGCCCGTCGAGGGTGCGGACGAACCGCCGGGCTTGGACCCGACGGCCGCAAACTCGCTCTGACGACGTTTGGTCTTGCCCGCGCCGCAGCCCTCGCAGGCGATCGGGGCGTCCGCCTGGGCCATGCTCCGTAACGCTTCCGTCACGTGGCCGCACTTGTCACACTGGTATTCGTAGATCGGCATGTGTCCTGCTCCTATGCCCGTCGGCACGCATCGACTATATTCTAAGGCTATGCCACGAGCCAATCACCCATCGGTTAAACACGAACACCCCCTGCAACTGGGCGGTATCCGCACCGCCACGATGGACTATCCCGAAGCCGGCGGCGGCCCGGGCAGCCGGGTGGCGCTGGTCGATACCGGGGCGGGGCTGCGTTTCACCATTGCAACCGGCCGGGGCGGCGACATCGTGGACGCAACCTACAACGACACGAACCTCGCCTTCCTCACACCCAATGGCCTGCGCCCGCCCAGCCACGCCAACCCGCGCGACGACGACTGGCTGCGCGCCTGGCCCGGCGGGCTGCTGACCACCTGCGGCCCGCATACGCTTGGCGCTCCGCGCGTCGAGGACGGCAAGTGGGTCCCGCTGCACGGCCGGCACTCCACGATCCCCGCCGCCGTGACCGCCATCGAAAACCCCGACCCGCACACTGGCCGCGACACCATGTCGATCTCGATGGTGATACGCGAGAGCCGGATGTTCGGGCCGGTCTTTGAGGTACAGCGCACGATCCGTTGCAAACTCGGCGTGCCAGAGATCCACCTGCACGATGAAGTGATTAACCTCGGCAACACCGTTGTCGATCACAACTACCTCTATCACATCAACCTCGGCTACCCGCTGTTGGATGAAGACGCCCACCTGATCTATCGGGGCGACGCGGCGGTATTGCCTTTCACGGAGAAGGCTGTGTCGGCGGCGAAGATCAACCGGTTCAAGCACGTGCCCGCCCCGCATGAGGGGCACGCCGGCGGCGGCGAAGACTGCGTCTTTGTTGACGTCCCCGCCGATCGCAAGGGCATGATTCACGTCGGTCTGCTGAATGCCAAACGCAAGATCGCCCTGGAGGTCTCGTATCCTAAGAAGCAGTTGCCACGCTTCGTAAACTGGCAGCACTTCGGCCCGTCCGGCAGCTATGTCACCGGGCTGGAGCCATGCTACGGATCGCTAGTGGGTAAGGACAACGATTTAAGCCCGCTTGTGGGGACGCGCCTGAAGCCCGGGCAGCGGCGGAAGTACGACGTGACGATCCGGGTGCTGACGGATAAGGCGCAGATCGATGCACTCAAAAAGCACGACGGGGAATTAAAACCGGTTCCGTCGCTGTAGTCACGGCAAACATTTTCTATGCCCGTTTAGCTCCGCAGCTTGCTGCGGACAAGGAGTAGCTAAAACTCAGGCGTACTTGTACAGGCGGAGACGGCGGCTGAAGCCGCCTGTTCCGCGCTATCAGTTGGTGAGGTTGCCGGAGTCGACGGCGATCTTCATCATCGTGGGCAGCAGGTAATTCGCGCCGCGGTAGGCGTGGACCTGACCCGAGAGGATAAAGGTCGTGGCTTCGCCGCGGCGGTCCACGGTGTCTTCCATGGTTTGCAGCAGTTGGCAGGGCTGGAGGATCATGGGCAACTCGGGGGTCGGCCGGGCGTCGGACTCGAAGACGAAAAGGCGCTGGCCGGTCTCGGGCGAGCGGATGAGTCGGCCCCGACGGTTGACGATGAATTCCCCTTCGCGCACCAGCGGCGGCGGGTCTTCGCCGGGCGCGATGCCCAGCACGGCCGGGTCGATGTCCACGCTCGCTGCGGGTGAGATGACATCCGCTGAGGGGCCGGCAGCGTTGCGGTCGATCGGCTCAATGACGGGGGCCGTCTCACGCGAACCCAAAAGGTCTTCCATCGCCTTGGCTGCATCGGCCTCATCCGGCGTCGCGGGCGGAGTGGCTTCCACTGATTCAACCGATTCAACCGATGTTTCCTGCGCTATCATGGATTCGTCGGGCTGCTCAGGTTCCTGGGCGAAGGCGGCACCTTGAAACATACCGGCGAACAAAATCGAAAGAACCAACAGGGTGGGTTTGCCTGGCTTCATCACGGCCTCCATCGGTCGGCGTCCACAGGTATCACAGGATAGGCGCATCGGTCCGGATCGACGGCGTGTCGCCGTTGTCCGTTTTGATTAATTGTCGATCGCGGCGCCGCGCCAGACGTGGACGCGGTCGGCGCGCCATCCACCGATGGTGTTCCACGTCAGATAAACGGTCACGAGCTGGTCGTGGCCTTCGCCCGCCGGACGGACCACATCGACCTCGCCGTCGATCCCGCGGATACGGACGCCCTTGGCGAAGACGACCCCGTCCACGCCGACCACGTCTTCCTCGTAAGGCGAGACGGCCTGGTCGCCGAGCGAGTTGGTGACGTGGGCGTAGGTGAGGTTGTTGGTCTTGGCCGGGAGCATGATCTGGACCGGGCCGGTGATCCCGCCATCGTCCAGCGCGGCACGCAGGGCGACAACCATCACATCCCGGACGGTCTTGCCGTTGGGGTTGTGGTTGGCGGTGTCGGCGGACTGTGAGGGGATGTTGACGTAGGTCTGGCAGCCCGTGGCGAGCAGGCAGAGGATGGCCAACAGGACGATGGTTTGCAGGATACGGGTCATCGCAAGCGCTCCGTGCTTGATTGGGATGTCCCTATTGTAACAGGACGGCCGGTCGTCCGCGCGGGGGCCGCCGGCCGGGGCGGTCAAGGGTCACTCGACCGTCACGCTCTTGGCGAGGTTGCGGGGCTTGTCCACGTCCAGCCCGCGCAGGACCGCCGCGTGGTAGGCAAGCAGTTGCAGCGGCACGACGCTGACCAGCGGCTGAAGCGCATCGGGCATCGGCGGGATCGTGAAGACCGCGTCCGCGTACCGCTTGATCTGTTCGTCCCCCTCGGTGGCAACGGCGATGATCCGCCCGCCCCGGGAGCGGACCTCCTCGATGTTGGACACGACCTTCTCGTACTGCGTGCCCCGTGTCGCCAGGAACACGACCGGCATCCCCTTGTCGATCAGGGCGATCGGGCCGTGTTTCATCTCGGCGGCGGGCATGCCCTCGGCGTGGATGTAGGAAATCTCCTTGAGCTTGAGCGCCCCTTCGATCGCGACCGGGTAGTTGTAGCCCCGGCCCAGGAACAGCCAGTTGTCCCGGTCCACGACCTTTTCGACGCAGGTGCGGATGTGGTCCGACTGCTCGAGCACCCGCTGGATGTGGTCGGGCACCTGCTCCAGCTGCTTGAGGTACTCGCTGACCGCGTCGTTGGACAGGAACTTGCGCTTGCCGACGTAGAGCGACAGCAGCGTAAGGACCGCGACCTGCCCGACGAAGGCCTTGGTCGACGCCACGCCGATCTCCGGCCCGACGTGCAGGTACACGCCCGCGTCGGTCGTGCGTGCGATACTCGACCCGACAGCGTTGACCGCGCCGATCGCCATCGCGCCACGCTCTTTGGCTTCATTGAGCGCCGCCAGGGTGTCGGCCGTCTCGCCGGACTGGCTGACGGCGACCATCACCGTGCCGTCCTCGATAATCGGGTTGCGGTAGCGGAACTCGCTGGCGTATTCGCAGCGGGCGGGGACCTTGGCGAGGTCTTCCATCAGGTATTCGCCGATCAGCCCCGCGTGGTAGGCCGTGCCCTGACCGGTAAACAGGAAGCGTTTGGCGTGTACGAGGTCGCGCGTGACGTTCGCCAGCCCGCCGAGCACGACGCGCCCCTCACGCCGATCGATCCGGCCGCGCAGGCAGTTGCGGATGCTCTCGGGCTGCTCCATGATCTCCTTGAGCATGAAGTGTGAATACCCGCCCAACTCGATCTGCTGCAGGTCCATCTCCAGCTCGGTCACTTCCTGCGACACCGGCACGTTGTCCACGGTGGTGGTGCGGAAGTCAACGGCCCAGGGCCCCTGCTCTTCGGTGTATTGATCGCGTTTGCCGGCGCACAGCCGGGCGACCTGGTAGTCGTCGAGCGTGAAGACCTGTGTCGTGTGGCTGACGATAGCCGAGGCGTCCGACGCGACGACGTAGCTGCGCTCGGCGATCCCGATGATAAGCGGCGAGCCCTTACGGGCGCAGACCAGCGTATGCGGTTCGATGTCACACAGCACCGCGATCGCGTAGGCCCCGGTCACCTCGCGGAGCGCTTTCTGCACGGCGGATTCGAGGTCGGTCTCGTAGAGTTCAGCGATCAGCTTCGCCAACACTTCGGTGTCGGTCTGGCTGGTGAAGACGTGCCCCTTGCCTTCGAGGTATTTGCGCAGCGATGCGTAGTTTTCGATAATGCCGTTGTGGACCAGCGCGATGGTGTGGCCCTGGCGTGTCTTGCCGACGTGTGGGTGGGCGTTGGGCACGCTCGGTTCGCCGTGCGTCGCCCAGCGTGTGTGCGCGATACCGATGGAGGACTCCAGATCGCCGGGCGACTGCTCGACCTCGTCTTCGAGCACGCTGACCCGGCCCAGGCTCTTGCGCACTTCGAGTTTGCCGGACGACACGACCGCCAGGCCCGCCGAATCGTACCCGCGGTACTCAAGCCGCTTGAGCCCTTCGATCAACAACGGGACGGCCGGCTTGTTCCCGACGTAGGCCACGATTCCACACATACCTGGCTCCGATAAGTAAAGTCGAGGGACGCGGATTGTAGCCCGCATCACGGTCAGCATCGGCAGAAAAAGGCATGCATATTCAGGTTCTTAACACGGGTAGAACCATGCGCATAACATCGGGCCGGTACAGGCCGCAGAAGTTTCATAAGACGCGCTGGGTTTGCCAGGATAATTCCAGCAGACCCGCCTGACGCCCGGCGACGCGGCGCTCCTGAGCGGTCGGCACCCGGCCGTCGGATGCCTGCGGGACGTGGTGGATCAGTTCCAACGGCCCCCAGGGATCTTCGGGAAGCTGCATCTCCCAGAAGCCCTGCCCGAACGGGTAGCGGTGGCTGGTCAGACAGGGCGCGCCGGTGTTAAGGTACATCAGGCCGGAGTTGTCGCCGTTGCCGGTCTTGCCCCCGTTCGCCGGGTCCCACTGCCAGGGCTTGTGAATATGCCCGTGCGCGAAGACGATGCGCGCGGGACAATCCGTGAGCAGGTCGTGCAACGGTTTCGCCTCGGCGAGCGCGTGGCCCCAGGAGTGCGGGATGCCGAACGGCAACTTCGCCGGGTAATGGCAAAGCACCACCAGCGCATCGTCCTTGCTCAGCGATCCGATAAACTCCGTCACCGCGTTCATCTGCTCGTAACCCAGCCCGCCGCGCGACCAGAACAACTGCGGCTCCGCGGAGTCCAGACAGAGCAACTGCCAGCTATCCGTCAGCCGGCGCACATGCGGGAACGCTTCGGGCAGGATGCCGGTCATGTGTGTATCCATCCGGCGCTTGCGCACCGAGCGGAACGTGTACTTGTCGTGATTGCCCGGCACAATGACCGTCGGCAGTTTCTCCGCCAACGGCCCCAGATACGTCGCCACATCCTGAAACTCATCCTCCAGCGACGTCGTCGTCACGTCACCCGACAGCAGCACCGCATCAAAACCAAGCGATCCGACCCGCTCGATCAACGGCGCGAGCACGCGGTGATTGAAACGGAACCTGCGGTTGATCATCAGGTTCGTGTGCCCCAGCAGCCGCTTGCCCACCAGCCGCGAGGGATGGACACGGGTCTGGAACAGGTGGATGTCGCCGATCAGTGCTAAACGCAAGGGTTCAGGGTCCGGGGATCAGGGTTCAGTGATCAGATCAATACTAAGCGACGCGACTTGTCGCGTCAGGGGTATCTTACGTTTTTATCCCTATCCCGGTTCGCGATGCAATAAAACCCACATTTCTGCGTTGCGCAGTAAGTTGGGCATGCGGGCGGCATCCCCCCGGAATCCTCCAAGGAGTTCCACCGGAGTCGCCCCATGAAACGCAGCTACTTGCACCTTCTGATCGACGCCCTCTTATTCATGGCCGCAACCGGGCTGGTCCTGACCGGCTTGTTACTTGAATTCATCCTGCCCCCCGGTAGCCGGCAGACGCTGGTCTGGGGCTGGACCCGCCACGACTGGGGCGAACTGCATTTCTGGATCGCGGTGACGATCCTTAGCCTCGGATTGGTTCACCTGCTGCTGAACTGGGGCTGGGTGTGCAGCGTGATCGCCGGCATCCTGCGCCTTGAATCCAAAAAACCCACCCTCCGCCGGCAGCTTTGGACGGGCCTGACCACCGTAATGGTTATATCCGTGCTGGTTGGCGGGTTCCTCTACGCCGCCGAATCAGGCAAGGCCGACGATGCTCAAAGCCGCGGCGCGGGCCGGGGACACGGACAGGGCCAAAGCCAGATCGACCGTGACCTGGAAGACCTTTTCCTCGATGAACACTGAACCGTTTGCTTGGAGTTATTTCGCGTTCAACGGCTCTGGGTACACCACCGCCGCCAGCGTCGCCTGCCCGTAGCGGTCCCACAATTCGCGGTCGCTCATGTCCTTGGCGTTCTTGGGAAGCTCGAACGTGATGCAGGGGATGCCCTTGTCCAGCCCGAAGTACGACCCCAGCGAACCGGGCCTGCCGCCTAACCGCTTCACCGGCAGGTCGGTGTGCTCGCCCATCGCTTCCGCGATCGACTTGGCGCCTTCGCCGTCATAGTCCACGCACTCAAGCGGCTGATGAAAGCTGACGATGCGCGTCGGCTTGTAGCGTTCGATCTGCTCGAGCACCATGCGCGATTCCGGCTGCGACAGCGGCTCGTTGCCGTGGCGCTTGGTGCCGTCGAAGTTGTCGGCCGGGAAGTTGCGGTTTAAGTCCACGCCGTTGGCGTTGTGGCGTTTGTCCGCCTTCACGCCGTCGGGGTTGACCTCCGGCAGCAGCACGACCGTGCGCCCCTCAAGCAGTTCGGGATGCTTGCCAAACTCCTTGCCCAGGCGTTTGAGGATCGGGATGCCCGCCGCCTCGGTGCCGTGGATACCCGCCATGAGCATCACAACGTCCGGGCCGTCGCCGTAGACGCGCACCTTCAAGGGCCGGCCTTCCACGGAGCGCCCCACCACCTCCGACCGATGCCTGGGCTTGCCGAACCACCCGCCGCCCCCGGCTTTTTCGGGGCCTTGGCAACGCCGACCAACAACAAGCATACGCACAACACCGCCCATACTTTCAACTTCATCCATAGCTCCTGATCATTGGTCGTTACAAACTATCCGGTCGCGCCCGATTGTATTCAAACAGGACAATCCATCGCCGCTTCACACCCGGCCGGGGTGGTCTCCTCCGGCAGGGCATCGTCGCCGCCGACGCCCGGGCCGTCCTCGGCGTAGTACGTATCCAGCACGGCAGCCAGTGCGGCAGGCCCATCACGGCGATGAACGCCTGCTTGACGTCGTCGCCTTGTGGGTGGTGCCGGCTGAAGCGGATGCCGAACTTGCGCATCAGGCGTGAGGCGAGTTGTTCGCCGTGCTGCGCGACGGACAGCTCGAAGTGTTCGAGTAATACATCGCGCTGCTCGAAGATGGTCGGCGGGGTTTCGGCGGCCTCTTGATCGCCGACCAACAGCGCGCCCTGGCGGAAGACCCAGGGGTTGCCAATACAGCCGCGTGCGACGCTGACCCACTTGACGCCGGTCTCGTTAATCATGCGGAAGATGTCCGAGGGCTGCCAGATGTCGCCGGACCCGCCGATGGTGAAGTTCTCGATATCGCCGTACTGATCTGTGAGCGAGCGCAGGAAGTTCCAGTTGGACGGGCCTAAGTATTTCTGCTCGACGCTGCGGCCGTGCACGACCGCGCCTGCGTAGCCCAGGTCGATCACGGCCTGGAAGATCGCGTGGAAGTTATCGAGCGCTTCGGCGGAGTCGTTGCTGCCGCGGCGCAGTTTCACCGTGCAGGGGGCCTGATCGCCCACCGCCTGTTTCACCGCATCGAGGATCGCGACCGCCTCGTCCGGGACCGACATCAGGTGGCCGCCCCGGCTTTTCTTCTTGATCTTCTTGACCGGGCAGGCGAGGTTCACGTCGATCACGTCGTAGCCCATACCCAGAAGCACTTTGGCCCCGGCCGCGATGTCCGCCGGGTGCGACCCCATCAGCTGTCCGGCGATCGGGTGGTCGTCCGGGTGCAGTTCGGCCGCCTTCAGCCCCCGCCCACCCTGGTTGAGGAACACGTCCAGCAACGCCTCGGTCACGCAGTACGGGCAGCCGTGCCGCCGGGCGACCAGCCGCATCGCCGTGTCGGAATAGCCCGCCAGCCCCGCCTGAAAAAACGGCGCATCGAGTTGGAGTTTGCCCAGTTTCGGCATGGCGGTCATTATAGTCGCACTTACCTTTACGGCACCGAACCGATCAGGAGGCACGGATGACCCGCACGATGACACGCCGGACAGGATTGCTGGCCCTGTGCGCGGCGGCCTTGACAATACTTTCGATCCTCGGCTGCGAGCAGCCCCCGCCGGTCGTTGACGGCCCGACCGCCGACGCCCTGGCCGCCCTGCGCTACCCCGGCAAGACCGAGTACGGCCCGGACCTGGATATCATCGTCATCCGAGAAGGCCAGCACATCACCCTGACCAACCGCACCGCCCGCGCCTACGACGGCATGCAGCTCTGGCTCAACCAGCAGTATGTCAGGCAGGTCGAGCGGATAGAGATCGGCGTCAACCCCGATACGCAGTTGCCGACCTTCCTCAACCGCCACCGTGAGTCCTTTCCCGTCGGCTCGTTCCTCCAGCCGGACCTGGCCCGGCCTCTGATCTCCGCGGAACTCTACGACCCCGCCTCAAACGTCCGCTATCGCCTGACGGTCCAGCCCGATAACCAGACACTTCGTCTGTGACCCGGATCGGGCCGATACCAACCGGGTACACCCAAACCCGGAGCACCGTCATGAGCGCAGCGATCAAGCACCCATCTGATAATCCCCTGGCCTTCCCGAGCACACGCACCATGGACGGAAACGAACTCTGGCAACGCTACCAAAAATACCTCTGCACCTGCCCGGGGCTGGGGATCAGCCTGGATATCTCGCGCATCGGTTTCGGCCCGGACTTCTTCAACAAGACCGCCGGGATGATCAACGAAGCCTACGACGCGATGGCACGCCTGGAGTCCGGTGAGATCGCCAACCCCGACGAGAACCGCATGGTCGGGCACTACTGGCTGCGCGCCCCCGAGCTTGCGCCCAGCGACGAGATCGCCAACGCCATCCGCAAGAGCATCGACGACATAACCGCGTTCGCCAAGGCCGTGCACAGCAGAAATCACCCCGCCCGGTGCGGCGAAGTTCACCGACCTGCTGCTGGTCGGCATCGGCGGCTCGGCAGCCGGCCCGCAACTGGTCGCCGACTGTCTGGGCACGAAACGCGACAAACTAAAAGTCCACTTCATCGACAACACCGACCCGGACGGGATCGAACGTGTGCTCACCGGGTTGGGCGCGAAACTGAAATCGACCCTCGCTGTCGTGATCTCCAAGTCAGGCGGGACACCCGAGCCGCGCAACGGCATGCTGCTGACGCAGGCATTCTTCCAACAGAAAGGCCTGAACTTCGCGAAGCAGGCCGTGGCCGTGACCGGCGAAGGCTCGAACCTCGACAAGACCGCCGAGAGCGAGGGGCTGGCTCAAGCGTTTCGCGATGTGGGACTGGGTCGGCGGGCACCAGCGTGATGTCGGCCGTGGGCCTGCTGCCCGCCGCGCTGCAGGGGCTGGATATCAAATCGTTCCTCGACGGCGCGGCGAAGATGGACAAGCTCACACGCCTCAACAAGACACAGAAGAACCCCGGCGCGCGCTGCTGGCTTTGATGTGGTATCAGGCCACCAACGGTAAGGGCGAGAAGGACATGGTCGTTCTGCCCTACAAGGACAGGTTGCTGCTATTGTCCGCTACCTCCAGCAGCTTGTCATGGAGAGCCTGGGCAAGGAAAAAGACCTCGACGGCAACACCGTGCACCAGGGCATCGCGGTCTACGGCAACAAGGCTCGACCGACCAGCACGCCTACGTCCAGCAGCTCCGTGACGGGCTGAATAATTTTTTCGCCAACTTCATCGTCGTGCTGCAGGACACCGCCAAGCCCGGCAAGCCCGAACCGATCGAGGTCGATCCCGGCGTAACCACCGGCGACTACCTCAACGGCTTCTGGCAGGGCACACGCAAGGCGGCTGTTTGAGTCCGGCCGCGGCTCGATCACCATCACCGCTGAAAAGCTGGACGCCCGCACGCGCAGCGCGTTCGTCGCGCTGTACGAACGTGCCGTCGGGTTCTACGCAACGCTGGTGAACATCAACGCCTACCACCAACCCGGCGTCGAGGCGGGCAAGAAGGCCGCCGCCGCCGTACTCGATCTGCAAGCCAAGGCCGTGGCGCAACGACCAGCCGGCCCGGCGAAGTGCTGTCCCCGGACGAGATCGCCCAAGCAATCGGCAAGCCCGATCAGGCCGAGGCGATCCACCGCATCCTCGAACACCTGGCGTCGAATAAACGCGGCGTCGCGAGGGCGCGCGGCAAGTACAAGGCGGCGAACTGATTATTGATTGCCGTTTAGCGGGCGGCTTGCTCGCCGCATCACAGAAGTAAACTCCGCGGCTAAACGTGGTGGAATGAAATCGGCCCGCGCTACAGCGACCCCTTCGTACTCGGCACGTCATCCCCGGTGACGTTCACCGCCTGACAGCCGCCCGGCCGAAGGCCTTGAAGATCGCCTCGGCGATGTGGTGGTCGTTCTCGCCGTGGGGCACCTCGATGTGGCAGTTGAACCGCCCGGCGTTCACCACCGCATTGAAGAACTCGCGTACGAGCTGGTTGTCGAACGTGCCGATCTTGCCGAACGAATCCTTGAACGTGACATCGAATACGAGCGCCGCCCGTCCGGACAGGTCGATGCTGACGCGCGCTGTCCTCGTCCATCGGGACGGACGCGAAGCCGTAGCGCTCGATACCCTTCTTGTCGCCCAGGGCCTTTTCCAGCGCCTGGCCCAGCACGATGCCGACATCTTCGACGGTGTGGTGGTCATCGATGTGGGTGTCACCGGTTGCCGAGACGTTCAGGCCGAACTTCCCGTGGCGCGCGACGTGGTCGAGCATGTGGTCAAAGAACCCGACGCCGGTCTTGTTCGAGTAGTCGCCGGTTTTGGCGGGGTCGAGGTTCAGCTCGACCTTGATGTCGGTCTCATTGGTCTTGCGCGAGATGTTGGCGGTACGGGGCATGGTGTTTCCGTTACTTTGCAGCCCGCAAGGTCAAGGCCCGCAGGAGCGTGTCGTTCTGTTCGGGGGTGCCGATGGTGATCCGCAGCTTGTCGCGGAGACGGTCCTGATCGAAATATCGCACGAATACCCGCTGCTGCTTGAGGGATTCGTAGATTTCTCGGGCATTTGGGCCGTTATCAGGCGATCCCGGGGTTTCCGGGGGTTGTGCGAGGATAAAGTTGCTGTCGCTGGGCCAGACCCACCAGCCCATGCGGGCCAGCTCGTCGCCGAGCCGTCGGCGTTCCTGGATAACCTTTTCGCAGTTCAACTTGGCCGTGGCTCGGTGGGTGATCGCCGCCACCGCCGCCGCCTGGGCGAGGATGTCGGTGTTGTAGCTGTCGCGGGCCTTGTCGAGCGCGTGATCAGGTCTCGGTGGCCTAACCCGTAGCCGAAGCAGCCCGGCCAGTGAGTAGCCCTTGCTCATCGTCCGAAGCAGCAGCACGTTCTCCAGCCCGTCCTTACCGCCGCCAGTTCGCTGGCGTCGAGCCGGGCAAAATCGACATAGGCCTCATCGACCATCAACACGCCATTGAACTCCTCCGCGATCTGCCGCAGCCGATCGATCGATTCGTACCGGCCAGACGGCGCGTGCGGGTTCACCACCAGCGCGACTTGCAGCCGGCGTCGTTGAGCTTGCCGGCGAAGTCCTGTGGGATAGCCCAGTCTTCTTCTAACGGCACGCGCGTGACCGGCGTGTCGTGGATGCGCGCAAGCACGTCGTAGAGCGAGTACGTCGGCGAGGTCTCGCCCAGCCCGCCTTGGCCGGTGCTGCCGGTCGGTTCGCAGAAGACGGTGATCGCCATGCCTCAAAGCTCGTCCCCGCCGTTGGTCGCGATGACCTGGTCCGGATCGAGGTCGTGGGCCTCGGCGGCGGCCTGGCGGAAGGGCGTCGCCATCGGGGGCGGGTAACGGCGAAGCCCGTCGGCGGACACCGACGCGATGGCCTTAAGCACCGCCGGGTCGGGCGGGTACGGGTTTTCGTTGGTGTTCAGCTTCACGATCCCCGTGTCGCGCGGCTGCTCGCCGGGGACGTAGGGGCTCAGGCTGTGGATATTTTCGCGTTCGTACGGCATAAGCCCCGTATCGTCGCCGTTTGGGTGGTAACGGTCAATCCCCGGCGGGGCCTACCTTTACCGGCCAAGGCGATCCCGTACACTGTTGTCATGAAACGATCAGGCCGCTGGATTTGCCTAATCACCCTGACGACCGCCCTGCCGCTGCCGCTCCGGCCAGACGCCGGTGTCGTCACCTGGCTATCCCCCGCCACCGCCCAAGCGGCCACAGACGCCGACACGGGCGTACAGGAAGCCGCCGTCTACCTGCTCCGCCAGAGTATGGTCCCGGACCGGCAGGGCACGCACAACGAGCTGCTCAAGTCGATCCGCCACATGCAGGACCCGGCGACACGGCCGCTGTTTGATAAGCTCGCCAACGCCGAGCACCCGGGCCTGAAGATCCACGGCCTGCTGGGTATGGCCGAACTCAGCGCAGACAAGCAGGTGGACCTGGCCCGCATCGCTCAGATCGACGACCCCGCCGTCCAGAGCACCGTCATCACCGCCTCGATGGATGACAAGCTTCTGGACAACAAGCAAGCGAAGCAGTTACTTGAATGGGACGGGCTGGCCGACGAGGTCAAGGTACTGGTCGCGGTGCGGCTGCTGGAAGCGGGCGAGTTCGACGATGTCGACATGCTCAAGCACGCGATGACGAACTCGAAGAAGCTCGGCGGCAGCGCGCTGGCGGCGCTATTGCTGGTCGAATTGGGCGACACGGCGGGCACGACCTATCTACAACAGTCGCTGGACACCTCGGATGATGAGCAGCGTGATGCCGTGCGCGGGATGCTGCTGCAGACCGCGTTGCGGCACCAGTTCACCAAGGCCGCGCCCTGGGCGTTGAAGGTCGCCCAAGAGCCGAACGTCGATCCGGCGCTGGAACTGCTGGCGCTACGCACCGCGTTGCGATTCAACACATCCGGTGCGGCCGAGCTTTGGCGGGCTCAGTTCACCCAACCGGACAGACGCCCCGCCGATCGCGTGCGCCTGGCGCTCACGGCATTGCACCTGTCGCCCTGGCTGAGCGCGGACATCTTCAACACGATCGAGCAAGACCCCGACCCGCTGCTGCACGCGATCGGTGTCGCCGGCGGGCACATCGCCACCGGCTCGGCCGAGGCGGGCGACTCGATCACGCAACTGCTGGAGATCGGCCATCCGATGGTCAACAGCTGGGCTTTGGGCTACGCACGGGAGCACGCCTCCGAAACCGATGCCCAGGTCATCCTCCTAGGCCTGATCCTCGCCTACGAGCACAGCCCGCCGCGCGGCAAAGCCCGCCGGCTCGATGAAGCGATCGAAGCCGTTCAAGCCCTCTACGAACGCAGCCCGGGTGTCGCCGTCAAGCTCCTCCAGCCGATCGTCACCGAACCCGGCACCGATCAACTGCTCGCCCAGGCGGTCCTGCTCGGGCTGGTGCGCACGCAATCCACGCAGACGGTGGACGTGATCGACGGCGTTATCGATCAACTCAACAGCCCCGACGCACGCGGGCTTGCGCTACTCTTGTTGGCACGGTCGGATAAACCGATGGACGCCAAGCAACTGGAAGAGCTGTCGCTATTGGCTCGCGGCGGCGGACGGCTGGAAGACTCGTTACGCATCCAGGCCGCCTGGTTCTACCTCAAACGCACGGGCAAGGCCGAGCAGGCGCTTGCGCAGGTGCTCGGATCATAAAGCTCATGAGCGAAATCCCCCTAAGCCAACCCGATATCTCCGATGCCGACATCCAGGCCGTCGCCGACGTGATGCGCTCCAACCGCTTGAGCATCGGGCCCAAGCAGGACCTGTTCGAGCAACTGATGGCCGAGCGCACCGGGCGTACGCAGGGCGTGGCGGTGTCATCCGGCACGGCCGGGCTGCACCTGGTCCTGCTGGCGCTGGGCATCGGCCCGGGCGACGAGGTCATCACCACAACGTTCAGCGTCGTCGCCAGCGCCAACTGCATCCTCATGGCCGGCGCAACGCCCGTCTTCATCGACATCGACCCAGCGAGCCTGAACCTCGACCCGACCAAGCTCGAAGACGCGATCACAGAGAAGACCAAGGCGATCATCGCCGTGGAAGTGTTCGGCAACCCGCGCCACATGGACCGCATCGCCCAGGTCGCCGGGGCGCATGAGATCCCGCTGATCGAGGACGCCTGCGAGGCGCTCGGCGGCAAGCACATGGGCAAGCCCGTCGGGTCGTTCGGCCGGTGCGCCGTCTTCGGTTTCTACCCCAACAAGCAGATCACCACCGGCGAGGGCGGCATGATCGTCACCGACGACGACCGCCTGGCCGACCTCTGCCGATCCATGCGTAACCAGGGCCGACCCGTCGGCGCACCACCAGGGATGCCAGCAAGTCCGGCGCATGGCTCGCACACGAACGCATGGGCTACAACTACCGCATGTCCGAGATCAACGCCGCGGCTCGGCTGCTCGCAGGTGCAACGGCTCGACGAGATGCTCAAGGCACGCCGCAACGTCGCCGGCATGTACATGCGTCGACTCATGGGCTTTGATGACCTGATCCTGCCCAACGTACAGCCGGGCACCGAGGAAGACATGTCCTGGTTCGTCTTCGTCGTCCGCCTGACCGACCAGTACGGCCACACCGAACGCGACCGCATCATCACCGGCATGCGCCGCCACGAGGTCGGGGCCAGCAACTACTTCCCCTGCATCCACCTCCAGCCGTTCTACCGCGAACGCTTCGGCTACAAGAAGGGCGACTTCCCCATCGCCGAATCCATCAGCGAACGCACCATCGCCCTGCCCTTCTTCAACAAGATGGACCAGACCCAGGTCGAACTCGCCTGCCACACGTTAAAGGTGATGATCCAGCGCGAGCAGTTATTGAAACGGTGATGGTATAACCGCGAAGTTGCGCGCAGCGAAGCAGGGACTTGATCCACAGATGAACAGGATATTCAGAATGATTGAGTCAATGTTTTTGACTTCATCCTGCATATCCGTTCTCTGTGAATGACTCTTCTTCGCGCTCTTCGCGCCTTCGCGGTTGATCCTCTTGACTACACGTTAAACAGGAAATGGCACACGTCCCCGTCGCGCATGACGTATTCCTTGCCCTCGACGCGCATCTTCCCCGCTTCCTTGATTGCTTTTTCGGACTTGTGGTTGTCCAGGTCGTCCACCGAATACACCTCGACGCGGATGAAACCGCGCTCAAAGTCCGAGTGGATCACCCCCGCCGCCTGTGGCCCGGTCGCGCCGGCGGGGATCGTCCACGCACGCACTTCCTTCGGCCCGGCGGTGAAATAACTCTGTAAACCCAGCAACTTGTACGCCGCCCTTGCCAACGAATGCAGCGCCGGCTCTTCCAGCCCCACGCTCTCCAACAACTCCGCACGGTCCGCCTCGTCAAGCTCGGCAAGCTCACTCTCCAGCTTTGCACACACCGGCACAACCGCGCCGTCCTCGGCCGCGGCACGCTCACGCACACGTTTGACCAAATCACCCTCGCCGTGCAGGTCGCTCTCGTCCACGTTGGCGACGTACAGCACACGCTTGGCGGTGATCAGCCCGAAGCTCTTGAGTTCCTTCGCCTGCTTCTCGTCCAGCTCCACGCCACGGATCGGTTTACCCTCGGCCAGGCGCTTCTGACAGGTCTCCAACAGCGCGACGCGGGCCTTGGCGTCCTTATCCCCCGTGCGGGCGGCGCGGTTTGCCTTATCAAGCGCCGACTCGACCGTCGCCAGGTCCGACAGCATGAGCTCCGTGTCGATCGTCTCGATGTCGCGGATAGGGTCCACCTTGCCATCGACGTGTACGATGTCCGGGTCCTCGAAGCAGCGCACGACGTGCAGCACCGCGTCCACGTTCTTGATGTGGGTGAGGAATTTATTGCCTAACCCCTCGCCCTTACTCGCCCCCTTGACCAGCCCGGCGATATCGACCAGGCGCAGGATGGCCGGGATGATCTTCTCGGTCTTGATGTGCCCGCTGATCGTCGCCAGCCGACCGTCCGGCACGGGCACGACGCCGACGTTCGGCTCGATCGTGCAGAACGGGTAATTCTCACTGGGGATCCCCGCCGCCGTCAGCGCGTTAAACAGCGTGGATTTACCGACGTTGGGGAGACCGACGATGCCTGCTTCCATAGGTTTTTTTCGGTGGCTTGTGGCTGGGTGGTATGAAGCGGCGTGACTCGTCTCGCTCGCTGCGTGGCTAGTGTAGTGGCGAACCGCGTATCAGCCAAACCGGTCAGATCGCCCAAGTTTCACTATACTCGCTGAATGGCGAGCAATCCCGATTTTTACAGCCGTGTAGCGATCTGGCCCTATGAGCACGACATTCGTGCGGGGGTATGCTTCGCATGAAAGATTATGGGTTTGCCACGATTGCTTGGAATCGGTCGCAGATTAGAGGACCCTTTTTAATCGGGTTTATCATCCTCTGTATATTCGCGACTATATTGGCGGTCTGGGGATTCATCGAACAGGGATTTAGCTACTCTTTGCTGTTTCTGTACTTGCCGGGCTGGGGGATCTATAGAGGCCTCATAAGGCCGTTTCTTGAAAGCTGGTGGGCGCTACGCAAGCTCCACAAGCTCGGGTTTAAGCCGGCCGATTGGACGTTCTCTGCTGACGGCATCCGTATCGTGTCAGAACAGACCGATTCTTTGCTTCAATGGAGCGTGGTGACTAAATCACTCATCACGGCAGACTATGTTTTGCTGCAACTATCGGGCGGTAGCTACCATACATTCGCTTGTTCCATGTTTGAAACGCCGGTTGACTGGCACGACTTTCGTTCAGCGTTAATCCGAAACTTCATCGGCTGTCGTGCCTGTGGTTATGACTTGCGGGGAACCCAATCAGATCGCTGCCCGGAATGCGGCCTAGTGATCGAATAAGCCTGTCATCCGGTCGGGTATCGCTTCAAGACGCTGGCCTTTCACAGTCGCTATACCCCCCGAAAAACGGTACAATATCGCTTTGAGGAAGCCGGCCCGGAGGGCCTGCTGGGAACGCTTAATCAGGACCGATCAGACTCATGAGCGACGCACCACAAGACCCGAATCAGCCCGAAATCCCCGGCGATGAGCAGCCGGAAACGCCCTCGGAAATGGCCCCCCTGGCGGCCGGGCGGGTGGTGGACCACCCGATCGAGCAGGAGCTGGGCGAGAGCTACCTCACCTACGCGATGAGCACGATCGTTGACCGTGCCCTGCCGGACGTGCGCGACGGGCTTAAGCCCTCGCAGCGGCGCATCCTTGTGGCCATGAACGACCTGAACCTCACCCCGGGCCGCAAGCACAGCAAGTGCGCCGGCATCGTGGGCGAGACGATGAAGAAGTACCACCCTCACGGCGACGGCGCGATCTACCCGACGCTCGTAAACATGGGCCAGGAGTGGAAGACCCGGGCGCTCTTGATCGACAAGCAGGGCAACTTCGGCTCGATCGATCCGGACCCCCCGGCCGCGATGCGTTACACCGAGGCACGCCTGCACCGCCACGCCGTCGAGCTGCTGGAAGACCTCAAGCTGGACACCGTCGACTGGCAGCCGAACTTCGACGAGCAGTACGACGAGCCGAAGGTCCTGCCCGCCAAGTTCCCGAACCTGTTGGTGAACGGCTCCACGGGTATCGCCGTCGGCATGGCCAGCTCCATGCCGCCACACAACCTCGGCGAGATATGCGACGCGATCATCGCCCTGATCGATAACCCCGAGATCGCGTTGCGTGAGCTGATGGCGCACGTGAAAGGCCCGGACTTCCCGACTGGCGGGATCATCTGCGGGATGTCGGGCATCGCCCAGGCCTACGCCACCGGCCGAGGACGTGTCACCGTCCGTGCCAAGATCCACCACGAGGAAACCCGCACCGGCCGAGACCTGCTGGTCGTCACCGAGATCCCCTACCAGGTCAGCAAGAACGCGGGCATCGTCGATAAGATCGTCGCCCTGCGCAAGGCCGACCGGATCACGGATATCTCCGACATCGTCGATGAATCCTCCGGCCGGGGCGGCATGCGCGTCGTCATCACGATCAAGAAGGGTGCGGACCCGCACGTCGTCGAGAACCAACTGTACCAGATGACGCCGCTGCAATCGACGTTCAGCATCATCAACATCGCGCTCGTGAAGGGCCAGCCGCGGACGCTCGGCCTGAAGGAACTCATCCGGGCCTACGTCGACCACCGTATCGAAGTCATCCGCCGGCGCACCGCCTACCGCCTGCGTCACGCGCAGCAGGAAGCCCACCGCATCGAGGGCTTGATCTACGCGGTCTGCGATATCGACGAAGTCATCAAGCTGATCCGCGAGAGCCGAACGCGCGAGGAGGCGATTGAGAAGCTGACCAAGCGCGGCTTCCGCATCCCGGCGGACCACCCGGCCGCACCGACGATCCCCGACCGATTCAAGAAAGCCAGCGCCGAAAACGACGTCTACCTCAGCCGCGTCCAGGCCGAAGCGATCGGGCGTTTGCAACTGATCCAGCTCGTCGGGCTTGAAATCGAGACGCTGGTCAGCAACTACGCCAAGCTGCTGGCGCAGATCGAGGAGTACGAATCGATCCTCGCCGACCAGCAAAAGGTACTTGACATCATCAAGGCCGACACCGCCGAACTGAAAGCCAAGTACGCCGACGAACGCCGGACCGAGATCCAGGCGGGCGAGGTCGGCGAGTTGGACATGGCCGCACTGACGCCGGTCGAACAGGTCGTGGTCACCATCACGCACGCCGGCTACATCAAGCGTCTGCCGGTCGAGGAATACCGCGTGCAGGGCCGGGGCGGCAAGGGCGTTATCGGCGCACGCAGCAAGGACGACGACTTCACCGAGCAGGTGTTCGTCGCCTCGACGCACGACGATCTGTTGTGCTTCACCGACACCGGCCGGATCTTCAAGATCAAGGTTTACGAGATCCCCGAAGCGCCGCGCACCAGCCGGGGCCGGGCGATTATCAACCTCGTCGACCTCAAGGACGGCGAGCGTATCTGCGAGTTCATGCCCATCTCGGACTTCGAGAAGGGCGAGTTCTTCCTGATGTTCGCAACCGCCCAGGGTTTGGTGAAGCGGACCGCGCTGAAGGACTACCGCAACGTCAACCGTTCCGGCATCATCGCCGTGAACCTGCGCGAGGGCGATTCGCTGATCGGCGTGACGTGGACGGCCGGCAACGACCACCTGCTGCTGGGCACGCGAAACGGGATGTCGATCCGTTTCGACGAGAACGACGCCCGTGTCATGGGCCGAAACGCCAGCGGCGTCAAGGGTATCACCCTCGCCGACGACGACCGCGTGGTGGGTCTGGTCAAGATCACCGACGGCGAGGAGGCCGACCTGCTGACCGTCTGCGAGAACGGCTACGGCAAGCGGACGGACACGGCCGAGTACCTCGTGAAGAGCGAAGACGGCTCGACCCGCCCGCAGGGTCGCGGCGGCAAGGGCCGGCGCGACATCGTCGTCAACGAACGCAACGGCAAGGTCGTGGGCCTGCTGGCGGTGACACCCGAGGTCGATCTGATGCTCATCACGCTTAACGGCATGATCGTCCGCATCAATGCCGGCAGCGTCAGCAAGATCGGCCGCAACACCCAGGGCGTCCGCGTCATCAAGGTCGGCGAAGAAGATCAACTCGTCGCCGTGGCCCGGGTGGATGAATCCGAGGAAGGCGAGGCGGAAGCACCCGCCGAATAGGAACCAGGCGAACCCCCGATCAGGAGCGCCCGTTTTGTCGATACAGAAGTGGTCAGAGCGGATCTGGGTCGTCAGACTCAACGACGACCCGGCCTTCACGGAAGACCTGGACCACCTGGCCGATCAGGTGCTTGCGCCCGACCGGATGCCGCACCTGGTGCTGGATTTTTCTTCCGTTGTTCACCTGTGCAGCTCAAACCTCTCGGCCCTGTTGCGTCTGCGTAAGGCGCTCCTGGACCGCAAGTCTCAGCTGCGGCTGACGGCCCCGGGCGACGCGGTGTGGGCGGTCTTCCTCACCACCGGGCTGGACAAAGTGTTTCAATTCTCGCATGACACGACGACAGCGCTGGCGGAGTTGCAGATCGGGTCGTGATCTAAGAGCGCTAAGCCGCGAGCGGCTTGAGGCGTGTGTAATCTGATTTACAACTGGTTTGGGTTACGAACCGCGGCGCTGAGAGAAGGCGTTGAGACGGTCCTTCTGCTGCAGGACGATCGCGGTCACGTCACCGTCTTCCGCGGTGGCGCCTTCGGGTGCCAGCTCCGCCGCAAGCGCCAGGCCCGCCTCGATCGCCTGAGCGGCACGGTCATTCAGGTCCGCTTCCGCCTGGGCCAGTTCGTTGATCTGCGTGTTGTAGACGCCCGCCGCTTCCGGTGAAACGTGTTCGACGCTGTTGGCCAGGGCTCGGGTTACACCGGCCAGGTCACGCAGGTACAACGCGTGGGTGGTCGCGATGTGGGCCTGGTTGACGTAGGCGGCCAG
Organism: Phycisphaerales bacterium; assembly: GCA_041402025.1. Taxonomy (GTDB): domain Bacteria; phylum Planctomycetota; class Phycisphaerae; order Phycisphaerales; family Phycisphaeraceae; genus JAJRRS01. The sequence continues at coordinate 43,300 of JAWKTA010000033.1, forward strand.
CAGTTGCAGCTTGACCGACTCGGCCTCGGATGAGCCGCCGCGCGCGCCCTGCGAAAGCGACACGGCCTGGGTCAGCCCGGCGACGGCCTTCTCGGCTTTCTCGCCGGCGAGGACCATGTTCTTGTGAACCGCTTCACGGTGGACGTCCGCGATACTCTTGTATTCCTCGGCCAGAGTGGCGATCGCATCGGCACCGGCCTTGGCAGCCTCGGCGGACTCGTCGGCCTGACGCTGTACGTTGGCTTGCGCCGACTTGACCTGAGTGTTCAACACTTCCAGGAGCTTGTCGATCGTTTCGACCTGCGCCTGGGCCAGCGCCTTGCGTGAGGTCAGGTCGTTGACCACCACTTGCTGCTGCTCGGCCGAGGCCGATTCGATCGCGGCCTTGCGCTCCAGCTCCGCGGCCTGGTCCTGCAGGTCGTACATCTGCTCGCCGCTGGTGACAAAGGCTTTTTCCCGTACCGTCTGCGCCTTGGCGTAGCCCTCGTCGGCACGGGCCTTGAACTCCTGCACCTTCGGGGTCACGGCCTGGATCTGCCCGTCGAGGCCCGACACCTCTTCGACGAGCTGGGCACGCCTGGCGGTCTGCTCCTGTATCTCGGCCTGGAGTTCGGCGATCTTCTGGTCGTACTGCGGCTGAAGCGCGACGGACCGGGACGAGGCCCCCTCGATCGCGGCGAGGTAGCCCATAAGCACGGTGGAACGCCCGGCGAGCGCGGCGTTCTCGATCGCGGCCTTACGCGCCGCGTGGCGTGCGGCGGAGGCATCGATGTCCGCGGCCAGCCGCAGCGCCTGCGCTTTTTCCGAAGGCGCATCCAGCGACATCACCTGGTTAAGGTCTTCAAACGCCGCGTCCATCGCTTCCTGGCGGTAGACCAGCAGGTCCTCGTCCTGCGCGCCCTGGTCGGAGACCGTCGTGACGTAGCCGGCGTTCGCCAGGCCGAGCTTCTCGCGGGCGGCCTGCAGGTGGCGTTGGGCCTCCGCCTGCTGGGACGCCTGGCTGTCACAACCGACCATGCCCGGCATCAGGCCGGCGACCAAGAGCAACACGAGAGGGGATTTCGACACGGGTCGTCCTTTCACTTCTTACGATTCATGCACCCGACCGGCCGCTGGTTCGGGCCGATGTAGGTGTTGCGTCAGATACAGAATTACGGGTTGGTTTGCGGCGCCGGCGCGGCGGCGGGTTCTTCCTGTTTCCAGACCGGCGGGCTGTAGCTGATCCCGTAGTCCGGGGCCGGCTTCCAGAGCTTATCGATTGCCTCGGCATACTGCACGAAGCGGGCATCCTCTTCGTTATTGAACTGGGCACGCCAGCCCGGGACATCCGGGTGCGGTGTCGCGGCGGCGTTGCGTTCAAGGCCATACTGCAGCAGCAGCGACCGGCGGGGCTCATCGCGGTCGATCATCGAGCCGCCTGCACCCTTCATCCTGTTGAGGATGTAGAAGTTGGTGTAGACGGTGGCGTCGCTGTTGGGCTGGATACGGAACAGGAACAGGCCACCGGGCGAGTTGTCCCCGTGGCAGCCGGTCGTGGCGCAGTAATTCAGGACGTAGCGCAGGTGGACCTGCGAGCGGAAATCTTTCATCGCCGGCGAGTCCTGGCGGATGATGACATCGGGAGTAAAGCTCGCGGGCCTGGAGCGTGAACAGGACTTCCAGCTGCTCGTAGCCTTGCAGCTTGCGGAACGCGCGCTGGTCTTTCGCCAACCGATCGTCCGAAGCGTAGTCCTTGAACAGCTTGTCGATCGTGTCAGACGGCAGCGTAACGTTGGGCTGTGCGTCGAGGTCGGCTTCGTAGACGCGGATGACGTTGATATCTGCTTCGGTCAGCCTGGTATCCGGGCCGGGCGTCTCGGTGACCTCGGTGACGGCCGCACTGTTGTTAGCCGGCGTCACGGGCCGGGCGGCGGGCGTCGCGGTTTCCTGCTGGCGATCGAGCCGGCTCTTGACCACGGCCTGTAGCGCGCGGACCTTGTCGCTGTCCGGGAAACTTTGCTCCAGAGACTTCAGCTCGACCATCGCCAGGTCGAACCACTTCTTCTCGTACATCGTGTAAGCCAAACGGTACCGCCCGTCCAGGTCGTCGTCCTGAAGCTCGGCGCGCATCTTGCGGTACTGCTCGGCCGGCTCGTCCTTGATCTCCAGGTTCTGGATCGTGCGCTTGGGGATCGGCGTCTTGATCCCGGAGATCAGCAGCGTGACGGACACCTCATCCTGCGCGACCAGTTCGCCGGTGAGTGTTCGGCCTTCGTAGGTGGTGATCACCGCCTCTTTGGCGAGCGCGTGACCGGCCAGCACGCAGAGGGATAGCGCACATACAAGGTTCAGGCACATGCCACGATCAAATGCACGCATCATGGTGCCTCCTGTAGCAGGGTTGTGGGCACGGACACGATCGGCCGCCGCCCACCCGGACAACGACACCAGTATATGCCAACAGCACTTAGGTGAAAAACACGGGCCTAATGCCTGTCGGTCCGGTCAGGAGCGGGCGTCCAGCAGGTCCCGGGCCAGCGTGATCAGCCGCTCCAGCCGCACGGGCTTGAGGATGTACCCGTCGACGCCCAGCGTCTCGGCGTACTGCTGATGCCGACGGCCCTCGTTGGCGGTCACCATGATGACCACCGGCGGGTTTTCCAGCTTCTTGATCCGGTCCAGGACCAGGAACCCCGATCGCTTGGGCAGCATCATGTCCAGGATCACCAGGTCCGGCGGCTCGGACTCGCAGATACGCACGGCCGAGTTCCCGTCACCGCAATACTGGGTCAGGGCGCCTTCGGCCTGGAGGGCGTGGTCGATCGCGGCCCGGACTTCCGGGTCGTCGTCCACGATCAACACTTTACGGGCCTCAAGCCGCAGTTCTCCGGTCTCGTCAGTCATCTGATTCATCTTGTCGCTTTCTCAGGCTCGGGTTCGTCGGTTCGTGGGGGCTTGGGCGGGTGCAGGCCATGAATCATCGTAGGCACGGCATACGCCCCCGTCAGCGGGCGGGTCAGGCGGGGATCGGCGGATGCAACAACCGGTCCATCTGCTGCTGGTCCATCCAGGGCAGGGCTTCGAGGTTGTGCCGCAGGGCCTTGGGCATCTCCTTGCCCTGGCGTTCGTGCCGGGGCCGGCTCTTCCAACGCCGGTGCATCCACAGGTACTGCTGCGGCCGCATCCGGACCATCGTCTCGATCGCCCGGGCGTACCTTGCCGTCACATAATACAGCGGATCGGCCCGGCCCTGCCAGTCGTCCGGATGGATCACGTCAGCGACCCCCAGCTCATAATGGAACCCCGGCCCGGTCCGGTGGGCGTACCCGCAGACGATCGGGACCTGTTCGCTGATTGCCAGCAGCCCGATCGATTTATACGAACTCGCCAGCCGCCCGAAAAAAGGCACGAACATGCCCTTGTCCCCCGCGTTCTGGTCGGCGATAAACCCCAGCGCCCCGCCGTTGCGGATCACCTCCAGCATCCGCCCGGTCGCGTCCCACTTGGTGATGATCCGCATCCCGTGGCTCTCACGGATCCCCAGGAGCCAGTCGTTGATCAAGCGGTTGTCGATCGGGCGGGCGATCGCGTCGACCTCGTACCCGATCACCGCCAGCATGTAGCCCAGGACTTCCCAGTTGCCCAGGTGCCCGGTCACGAGGATCACGGGTTTGCGTGCGTTAAGAAGGTCCAGCGCCTGGCCGAGGTTGGCGGCGGTCATCCGGCTGGCCCACGAGTCGCGGTTCACCACCCGGGGCGTGTGCAGGACCTCGATCGCCAGCTGCACGAAGTGCTCGAACGAGCCTTTGCAGACCCGGCTTACTTTCTCTTGCGACCATTCGGGGAACGCCAGCGAGATGCTGTTGCAGGCGCGCTCGCGGTGGCGCTTATCCCAGACAAACATCGCCTGCCCGAGCATGGCGGCCGTGCGCAGGTTCGCCTCGACGTTGAACATGGTCAGGCCCATCGCCGCCAGGCGTGCGCCCAGATACTGCGACCACAACGCGAACGGGCCTTGATCTTTCGCCATCGAGTCGCCCGGCCTAGCGGTCGTATTGGCCGGTCAGCGCCATGAAGCGGTTCTGGTTGAGGATCGGGATGCTCAGCGATTCAGAGCGAGCCTCACCGATCAGCTCCTGATAGGTCTCGTACTCACGCTGTTCCTGGACGTACTGAGCGATCTTGACAGGGTCCACTTCACCGTCCGGCGGGGCCGTGGGAAGCGGCGGCTCCATGCCGAGCACCAGATAGTCCACGTCGTAGGTCAGGCTGTCGCTCAGACGCCCGCCCCACTGACGCACCCGGCTCTTAATCGCGTCGATGCCGTTGGCGTCGGCTACGCCGTCACCATCCAGGTCGAACTCGCCGTAGACGTAGAACTTGTAGACCGCCTGCGGGTCGTAGACGAGGTTAACGATCGAATCGCCTTCCTGCACCATTCGGCCACGCTCCTGGCGGACGATACGGGCGATCGAAGCCCCCTCATCCACGCTGACCACTTCAAGCGTCGCCTTGCCTCGCAGCCGGTCGTATTCGTCGATCTTGACCAGTTCGTTGGCGTCGAAGACCTCGAAGGTCATGCCCATCTGAAGCCGCTCGTTGCGGCCGAGGCTGATGTAAACCTCCGGACGCCCACCGATGACCGACACGATCCGGCCGTCCGCCTTGGTCAGATTACCCGGGCCGGGATCAACGCCGCCGCTATTGGTCAATTCATCGACCAGCTTGCGTAGGCGGCGGATTTCCGTGTCCTGATCGCTCATCTGCTGTTCGAGGCCGGCGATCTGGGCGACGTATTCCTCACGCGTCCCGGCCATCTGAGTGTCCAGCGACGACTTCTGCTGCTGGATCTTGGTACGGGTGGCTTCCAGCGCGTCGGTGGTCTGGTCAAGCGTCGCCTGGAGTTTCGCAAGCGAGTCCTTGTAGCCCTGGTCCAGGTCGCTCTTGGACTTCTCCGCCTCGTCGGCACGGGTGCGGGCCTTGTCCAGTTCCTGCTGGAGCGTGTTGTTCAATTCGTTCGAGCTGGAAAGTTCGTTTTGCAGACGTGTCGCTTCCTGCAGCAAAGAGGCGCCCTGCACGCCCAGCGACTTCAAAGACGCCTCGATCTCCTGCTTGCTCTTAGCCGGGTCGTTGGCAACCGTTGTACGCAGCCACTCACGTTCGTCGAGCAGGGCCCGCACGATCGACTTGCCCCTGTTTTCATCACTGTTGCGGAGCGCTTCGAGCTCCGGCGAGTTCTGCTCGGCACCGCTGGCAAACTCGTTGAGGCGGCTCTTGGCGTTTTCCTCGCCCTGACGCGCGCCGCTGACCTGTGTGTAGAACACGATCGCCAGCAGCAGGCAGATAAAGAAGCCGGCCCCGAAGACCACCAGTGCCCACGCCGAGCCGGACCCGCCGCCACTTCGTACACGTGCCATGAGAATTACCCGAAGTTACAAGCCCACGTCAGCCGCTCGGCCGACCTGTCTCGCCCGCGTTCGCGGACACAACCCTTCCATCCCGCTCCCGGATCACCCCGGATTGCCACCGGATGTCCCCCGATCCGGCACCTTCCACGGACCTAGAGCGGCCCACGATGACCGGGATATTAGATCATAAGTGTCGCTCTAAATCGACCTTTCGTCAACCCACGCCATCCAGCCCACGCCCGCCCGCCCGGACCGAACCACCACGAAGCCCGTCAACACGAAAACCGATGCATATCCGCCTTAAATCATGGCAAGTGAACTAGTTGAACCCTATAGCGCTGGACCATCACCAGCACATCGTGCCCGTGGTGGTGGGCCCGGTCGATCGGCTCAGCCCAGCCGGCGGGGCGTATAACCCGCCGTCGGGACGGACCGTCTGAAGGTGCAGGTGCGGGCTCCGCACTGCCGGGCGACCTCGATCACCTTCATACAGAGCCCGCTGGCTACGCCCCGGCCGCGTGCTTCTGACGCGACGTACACCCCCCAGCCAGTGTTTGCGATCAGGGTACAGCTCCTTCATCTCCTGCGGCTTCCAGACCGCCACACCCAAAACCCGATCACGATCCACCGCGACCACGCCCACCGGCGCTGTCGCGGTTCATCGACGCGCGCACCTCCGCCTCGGTCGTTTCAGGCGTCCGACCGGGCGCGTTGTTGCCCCACTCGTCAAAACCACCACCGCGCGATCGTCGGCACCGCGTCGGGGACATCCGCCAGGAGTTTGATTTCCATCCCGTTCCGCCTTCCTATGAAAACCAGTCCACCGCAAACCGGTACTATAACCCGAGCCGGCGATGAACGATCGTTGGCAGCACGCTTTCAGGAATACGCTCTTGAGCACACAACAGCTACAACGCGCACGCTCGTGAATTGGGCACGTTGTCGGCGAATTGCCAGCCGGCCCGCTCAACGCGATCACAGATGTTGCCGGCGTGCGTGTCGGGCACCAAACCCTTATCGAGGCGACCGCATCCGCACCGGTGTCACGGCCATCCTCCCGCACGACGGCAACCTCTATCAACAAAAAGCCCCCGCCGCGATATGCCTCGGCAACGCCCACGGCAAACTCGCGGGCTACACCCAGGTCCGCGAGTTGGGAACGCTTGAGACACCGATTGTTTTGACCAACACCCTCGGCGTTTCCGCGGGTATTAAGGCTGATCCGCCACACGCTCGGCATACCCGGCAACGAAGCCGTCACGTCTGTCAACGCCGTCGTCGGCGAAACCAACGACGCATACCTCAACGATATCCGCGCCCTACGTGTGACAACCAACGATGTGATAGCAGCGATCCAAAAACGCCCATGCGGGCCCGGTTGAGGAGGGGCTGTCGGGCGCGGGCACCGGCACGACCTGCTTCGGCTACAAGGGCGGCATCGGCACCGCTTCAAGACAATTACGCAAAGAGCATGGCGGTTACACCGTCGGCGTACTGGTGCAGGCGAACTACGGCGGCGTCCTGACGATCAACGGCGCACCGATCGGCCGGGATTTGGCCAAAACAAAAACGGATACAGACGATAATTCGGCGGGTGGCTCGTGCATGATCGTCGTCGCCACCGACGCCCCGTTGTGCCCGCGTAACCTCGCCCGCCTCGCCGGGCGCACGATGCTCGGGCTGGGACGTACGGGTTCGCATCTTGCCAACGGGTCCGGCGACTACGCGATCATTTTTCTCCACCGCCTACCCCATCGCGGCGGACGAAAGCTGTTGAACCCGCCGGTCGCATTACTGACGAACCATGCGGTGACACCGCTGTTCCAGGCCGCAGTCGAAGCCACGGAAGAATCGGTCTACAACGCCATGTTCATGGCCACCACGGTCACCGAATCAAGCAGCCACACCCGCCACGCGATCCCGCTGGACCGGGTCGCCGCGCTCTGTCAAAAACACGGGGTTGTGTCGATTTAAGCAATTATCGCCGAAACAGCCTGTTTTATTATTGATCGTTGGCGGGAATACAAATACGATTCAAATAGTTCCACCTGAAACCCCAGGAGGATTTGGTCATGTCCCGACGTGCCGGAATGCTGTTTGTTACCTGCCTGCTTGGTCTCTGGGCAACCGCCGTACAAGCCGCGGTGACCGGGAGCACGACGCAACTAAGTACGAACTATCACAACGTCGGCGGCACGGTAACCGTCGTCGACGATGACACGTTCCGCGTGGACGACTTCACGTTCGACGGCGGCGGCCCGGCGGTCTACTTCTACCTCGCCACGGGTGAAACCGATGCCGAGTTCAGCCTGGGCCTGCCCGTCATGCCGCTGCTCTCCGCTAATGTTTTCGACGGGACGCAGGGCCCGCTGTTCTTCGACCTGCCGACCGGCGAAACTTTCAATGGCTACAACGCCATCTCCGTCTGGTGCGCCCAGTTCAGCGTCAACTTCGGCTCGGGCACGTTCGAGGCGCCATCGTTGCTGGGTGACCTGGACAACGACGGTTTCGTTGGGATTTCAGACCTGAACATCATTCTCGGCAACTGGAACCTGAGCGTCCCCCCGGCAGACCCGCGGGCAGACCCAACCAACCAGGGTTTTGTGGGGATTGCAAACCTGAACGTCGTTTTGAACAACTGGAACGCCGGCACACCACCGCCGGGTACGGGACAGGCTATACCGGAACCGGCGGGCATAGGCTTGCTAGGAGCATCAGCGATTCTCTTGACACGCAGACAAAGCTAAAAACACAAGCTTATCGCCACGTTCAGATCGCCATTTACTTCAATGTCCCGCCGTCCGGAAGCATTACCTTCGGTGCATCCGCACCGTCGATCTTGCGCAGGTTCGCGATCGGGTCGTTCTGCAAACGCAGGAACTTGAACCCAAGCAGACGCGCCTTCCCGGCGGCGTCGCGCTCGGCGAGGTTCTCGGTGGACCGGGCGATGTAGTCGTCGATCGGTTCCTCACGCACGTTCGGCTGCGCCGAGTGGATCAGGTGGACCTCCCCGTCGTCGCCGATCACGATCAGGCCGGTGTGGCCGACCCAGGCGCTGCCGCCGAAGATCTCTTCCATCGTGCCCGTTGGGGTTTGCTTGTCGTTTTCGCCACCGGGCTT
>JAWKTA010000034.1:0-51701 GCA_041402025.1 Phycisphaerales bacterium
TCGGCGGATCAACCCGGCCGAGGCGCGGGTCGTGCTCATCGAGGGTATGCACCGGCTGCTGGCGAATTACCCCGAGTCGCTTTCCCACCGCGCCGAAGAACAGGTCAAGGAGCTGGGCGTCGAGGTCAAGACCAAGTCGATGGTCAAGCGGGTGTCCGAGGGCCGTGTGGAACTGACCACCGGCGAGGTGATTGAGTCACGCAATATCCTGTGGGGCGCGGGCGTGCAGGCGCACCCCTTAACAAAAACGCTGGGTGTGCCGACGGACAAAGCCGGGCGGATCGAGGTTCAGCCGGACCTGAGTCTGCCGGGGCACCCGGAGGTGTTCGCGGTGGGCGACCTGGCGTCGGTGAAGCAGGCGGACGGCACGCCGGTCCCCGGCGTCGCGCCGGCGGCGATGCAGATGGGCAGGTACGTGGCCCGTCTGTTGTCGGCCGAGCTGGCCCACGACACGGGTGAGCCCAAGCCCCGTTCCGTTGCCCCCTTTACTTACCACGACAAGGGCTCGATGGCGACGATCGGACGCTCCCGGGCGGTCGCCTGGATCGGACGCTTGCAGTTCGGGGGCTTCCCCGCGTGGATCGCCTGGCTGACGATCCACCTGTTCTTTTTAGTCACGTTCCGGAACAAGCTGATGGTCTTGATCAACTGGATCTATGCGTACTTCACCTACGGCCGGGGGGCGCGGATCATTTTCGGCGGCGACCGGGACCGTTAAGTGTGAACGCGCCCCACATGTCCGGGCGGGGGCTGTTTGCATAACCGCCTAGGGTGTAGACAATGGCCCAAGTGCCCAGCCATCCGCCGGATAGCCGGGACGAAGACCCCCCGCAAGACCGCCCGGAGCAGCCCCGGTATGTCGTCCGTATGTTTCTATTTCCAGATGCACCAGCCCCGCCGGCTGCGCCGTTACAGCGTGTTCGATGCCGACGCCGAGTACTTCGACGGCCCGCGTAACAGCCACATCATCCGTAAGGTCGCCAATAAGTGCTACCTCCCGGCCTCGAAGCTACTGCTGGACCTGGTCCGTCGGCACGAGGGAGACTTCCGCGTCGGGTTCTCCATGACCGGGTGCGTGGTCGAGCAGTTGCGCAGGTTCGCCCCCGAGGTGATCGACGTGTTCCGGGAGCTGGTCGATACCGGCTGCTGCGAGTTTCTGGCAGAGACGTATCACCACAGCCTGGCGTTTATGTATAGCCGCGGCGAGTTCGACCAGCAGGTGGACATCCACACCCGGCTGATCGAGGACCTCTTCGGGCAGACGCCCGCGGTGTTCCGCAACACCGAGTTGATCTACAACAACGACCTGGCGGCCCACGTCGCGCAGATGGGCCGGTTCACCGGCGTCCTGGCCGAGGGCGTGGACCAGTCGCTTAAAGACCGCTCGCCCAACCACCTGTTCACCCCGCCGAACCTGCCGCAGCTTCCGCTGCTACTCAAGAACTACCGGCTGTCGGACGACATCGCGTTCCGCTTCAGCAACCGGGGCTGGAACCAGTGGCCGCTGACCGCCGACAAATACGCGGCATGGATCGCCACCGCGCTTGAGGCCGGCGAGACCGTCAACCTGTTCCTCGATTACGAAACCTTCGGCGAGCACCAGTGGCAGGAGACCGGCATCTTCGAGTTCCTCGCCGCGCTGCCCGCGCAGGTACTCGAACGCGGGATCCGGTTCCACACCCCCAGCGAGACCATCGAGAACTACGAACCCGTCGGCACCTACGACGTGCTTCAGATGACCAGTTGGGCCGACACCGAGCGCGACCTAAGCGCCTGGATGGGTAACGCCATGCAGTCCAGCGCCCTGCACGAGCTGTACCGTTTGGAGCAGCCGATCAAGGCGACCGGTGACCCCAGGCTGCTGGCCGACTGGCGGATGCTCACCACCAGCGACCACTTCTACTACATGTGCACCAAGTACTTCTCCGACGGGGCGGTGCACAAGTATTTCAACCCCTATGAATCCCCCTACGACAGCTACATCAACTACATGAACGTGCTGGACCACCTGCGCACGCGGATGGCGTCGGCGACGCCGGCGTGATACAGACGCGGGACGGTAAGGTGTTGTGTGCAACCGACATAGGGCAGCGTTTGCGTGAAGAAAGCGTAAAAACCATGATATCCACGCGCCGATATCGGTTATATTACTGGTTACATTGCCATAAAATCTGGAGGAAACCGTGAAACAGTACAGACTGATTACGATCATCCTTTCCACGGCATTAATCGCATCGGTCGCCCTGCCGGCCTTGGCCGCCGTGCCGCGCGGCGAGCACAGGAGCTTATACATACACGATCGCTTACAGCAATACCTACCGCGGCGGAACAGAAACCGGACGCGAGAAGGGCAGCCTGACGCTCTCAAAAACACGCGTCACCGGGCAAAGCAACGCGGACGATTTCGGCGTTCAGCCTCAGGCTCGCAAACGACGTGAGCCGGGACAGGGTCCAGACCACACAGGCCAACGGCAAAGTGACTATCGATCACGAAACGTTCGGCATTAATACTCGGCCTGGCTGGAAGCAATGTCCGCATCCAGAAACCGTACCGGCGTATGGAAAATCACAGGTAACTACTCCGGCAGAGTGACCAGCGGGGGGCGCACGTGGGGCGACGATCAGCGGACCTGCATCGTTGCTAAATCGATCTGATACCACCGTGCCTGTAACTGACATGCTCTCCGGCAGATATCGGCACACCCGACCGGGTTGTGCCACGCGACGCGTTCTCACTCGTAGAGTTGTTGGTTGTGATCCTGATACTTGCCGTCCTCCTCGCCATCCTCCTGCCCGCGTTTTCGTTGCGCCAAAGCGACGTGCCGCCGGGCGACCTGCCTTTCTAATCTTCACCAGATCGCCGCCGCGTTCTCTCTTTATGCACAAGACTATGACGGCTACGGACCGGACGATTATTCCTACCTGACCTGGGACGCGCTGATCTGGCCCTATCTGAAAATCGAAAAGGTCTACCTCTGCCCGGATGACGAGGACGGCTACGACGAGGACTTCGGCACCAGCTACGAGTGGCGCGACCTCTTCGCGGTGTCGTTTGACAAGCCCGAGTGCGCGTTGTCCGGCCGGGACCTTCTCTCAGCAAGGCCGAGCACGCTGGTGCTTGTTTTCGACGCCGTCATCGGCTGGCACGGGCCGGATACCGTCAACGTCGGCCTGCTCGATGCATCGGCGATCAACATGAAAGCCGAGGACTTTCACGACAACATGAATACACCGGTCGAATGACCGATTACTTGTCCTGCGTCTACTCGGGCGCTGAAGGCATCTCGTGATCCACGCCGAGGATGATGTCCGCCATATAATCCGTGATGGCGGGCAGGCGGACCACGATGGTGTAGTGGGTCGCGTCGAGCGTGACGTGGTGCGTGTCATCCAGGCCGACGGCCCGCACGAGCGCGTCGCTGCTCGCCTTGGGGATCGTCACGTCATCGCTCGCGGAGATCAGCCAGGTGCGTTGCGGATTCAGCCGGTGGGCGACGTGCAGAGGTTCGATCGGGTCAAGCAGGTCACGCAGGACTTCGTCGCGATAACCCTTGGGTTCCGGAGCCGCTTGGCGGAGATGGCTGCCGCATCGTGCAGGCCGCGTGTAAGGAGCTGTAACCGTCGCCGCCGCTGATCAGGAGGATGACGGGGTCGAATGCCTGATCGACCCCGCCCGCCGTGGCCGCAACGAAGCCGCCCAGGCTCGTGCCCTGCAGCGCGATCGGCCCGGGCCTGATGTTCGGCGGGGAGCCGCACGGATCGCGGTCCCGCGCACGCAGACAGTCGGCCACGCCCTGCCGGCCGTGCTCGGCTGCCGTCACGCCGGTTCCTCCCGGTCCGCGCCGTGCAGGCCGTAGCCGGGCAGTTGGAGCATAAAGCGCAGGCCACGTTTGGCGAATTTCTGCGCGATCTGGTTGGCAATCACCATCCGTGGGTGCAGCGAATGAATCACTAAAACCGCTGCCGCTTCGATCGCCTTGCCGCCCGCACCGCGCGCCGCGTACCACTGAGCACCACCTCATCCACCCATCGATCCCCTGGACGGCATCGGCGACGCGAACCGCACCAGCGCGTCGTAAGCAAGCCCCGGTGTGGCGGTACAGCGCACATCGAATTCGGCCGGCTCCCATGCGAATTGTTCGAGCACGGCCCGGGTTCGGGCATCGTCGTCCGTGTCTCCTCGGCGAATCCACTGCCTTGAATGCGCCTCGACCGCCTGGCTGCGCCTCACAGTTGAAAGACAACTGCGCCGGCAACAACGCCAGACAGACCGCAACGGCGAGCCACTTACGCTTTACAGACATCAAGCCTTCCTGATAATATGCACGTACATACTATCAGAATCGATCGCCGAACATCACGGCGACCAGCCCCCTTATCACAGGAGACGTCTTAGCCATGTTATTCCCATTGCTCGCGCAAGCCGGCGAGGCCGCCGACACAACACAACAAGCCGCAGGCACCACGAATGCGGCAGGCGACAACCCGCTGACCATCGAAGGCATCACTCATTGGCTGACGCCGGAAAAGATGATGGAACTGGCGCTTCATTACGGCGTGCCGTTACTCATCGGGCTGTTGATCCTGGTCGCGGCGTATTTCGCGGCGGGCCTGGCCAACCGCGGCGTCCGCAACGCGCTGACCCGGGCCAAGCTCGACGAAACACTCGCCCGGTTCTTCGGCAAGATGGTCAAATACACGGTGCTGGCGCTGGGCGTCGTCGTCGCACTGGGGCAGATGGGTGTGGAAGTCACGGCCTTCGCCGCCATCCTCGCATCCGCCGGTTTCGCCGTCGGCATGGCGCTGTCCGGCACCCTCGGGCATTTCGCCTGGCATCATGCTCCTGATCTTTCCGACCGTTCAAGGTCGGCGACGCCATCAATGTCGCGGGGATCACCGGCAAGGTCTACGAGATCGAGCTGTTCACCACCGCGATCGACACGTTCGACAACCGAAGGATCATCGTCCCCAACGGCGCTATCTATGGCTCTACCATTGAGAACATCACCCACCACGGCAAGCGACGCGTCGATGTGAACGTCGGTGTGTCGTATTCGGCCGACATCGACAAGACCCGCGAGGTCCTCAACGCCGCCGCGCTGTCCGTCGAAGGCATCCTCAGCGACCCGGCCCACGCCGTTGTGCTCGGCGACCTGGGCGCATCAAGCGTCAACTGGACCGTCCGCGTCTGGTGCAACACCGCAGACTTCTGGCCCATCAAGGAAAAAGCCACCCGCGCCGTGAAGAAGCACCTCGACGAGGCCGGTATCGGCATCCCCTTCCCGCAGATGGACGTCCACCTGTTCAAGTCCGGGGAGTGAGATACAGACAATTACCCATACGTTGGATCACACTCGGAGCCCACGTATTGGATACTGGAGTTTCTTGCGCATGACAAGCCACCCTGCTTGATTAAAGTCTTTTAGATCGAGTCAAACGCGCTCTGTGCCAGTTTCTGCGCGCCGCAATACAGACACCGCCTGTGCTTGGGCGACATCGTGCGGTTGCAGGCGTGGCATTTCTGGACGCCGCGCGTGGCCTTGCCGTCCTCGACGCCGTCCATCAGGTCGATCATCTTGACCCGTTCGAGCAGGTCGTTCTCGCCGAGCTGCGTCTTGTCCTGGATCAGCGACCACATCGCCATGCACACCAGGCTCAGCCGCTCGATGCGGTCTTCCAGATGGGCGACGTCGCGTTGCGCGTTCCCTGCAGCCGCCGCCGCCCGCGCGCCTTCGGAAGCGGAGATGCCGCTGCCGACACCCGACCCGCCGTGACCGAAGATTAAGGGGTTGATCATCGCTAACCTCCTTTTGTAGTATGTAATTCTACAGGACCGGCGGCAGCCAATGCCGGGATTATTACCGAGATAAGTCCCCGGATTGCGATGTCCCCGCAACCGGTCAGAGCACCTCGACCGCGCGCGGGTACGAACCGAGCACGGTCATCTGCAGGCAGTGGGCTTTGGCTTTGTCGATGGCCTCGGCGACCTTCGGGTCGTTGATGTGGCCGATCACGTCGACGAAGAAGATGTATTCCCAGTTGGCACGCTGGCTGGGGCGTTTGTCGATGTGCGTGAGGTTCAGGCCGTAGTCGCGGAAGATATCGAGCACGGCGGTGAGCGCTCCGGCCTTGTGCTCGGTGGTGAACATGATGCTGGTCTTGTCGTCGCCGCTGGGCTTGGGCGGGTGTTTGCCGATGACGAAGAAGCGGGTGGTGTTCTGAGGGTTGTCCTCGATGTTCTGGAAGAGGACTTTAAGGCCGTAGACCTCGCCGGCGAGCGTGGAGCCGATCGCGGCCGCGCCGGGCTCCTGCGCGGCGATCTCAGCGGCCTTGGACGTCGAGGCGGCGGGCACCTTGTCCGCCTGGAGCATCTGCACGGCCAGCCACTTACGGCACTGCGCCAGCGCTTCGGGCTTGGAGTATACCTTCGTGATCTTCTCCGGCGGGTCATTTGCAAGCAGGTTGTGGTGGATATTGATCAACACCTCGGCGCAGACGCGCGCATCGGACCCGAGGAAACAGTCGAGCGTCTCGCCGATCCCGCCGATCGCGGAGTTCTCGATCGGGACCAGGCCCAGGTCGATATGCGCGCGGTGGATCGCCTCGAAGACCGATGCGATGTTGTCGAGATCGTCGTACTCGATACTCGCGCCGAACTTGCGCCGCGCCGCGAGGTGGCTGAACGATCCCGGTGGGCCTAAGTAGCCCACTCGCAGCGGCCGCTCCAGCGCGAAGCTGCCGGACATCAGCTCACGCCAGATCGCTTCCAGGCAGGCGTCGGGCAGCGGCCCCTGGTTGTATTTGCGGACCTGGTCGAGCACCTGCCGCTCGCGTTCGGGGACATAGATCGGATTGTCCCCGGTCTTGATCTTGATCTTACCGACCTCGACGACGATCTTGGCCCGCTCGTTGATCAGCGCGATGATCTTCTGGTCCAGCTCGTCGATCTTCGCCCTTAAGGGGGCCAGTTGCTTGTCGGGGTTGTTCGTGGTCATGGGGAAGGCATTGTAACGGCGACGCGGGGCTTTGGGCGATAGGATGGTCATGGGACCGCCCAGGCCGGCGACCCGCATCAGGCTTGACCGTCACCGCAGCCGGCCCGAACGCCCCAGAGGTTTCTCACGATGGACCAGCAACAGCTCCAGGACATGCTCGAAAAAATGGGGTCGGTGGGTGTCCTGCTGCCTGCCTTGGCCTTCGTGGCGGGCCTGATCCTGTTGCTTTTAGGCAGCAAGCTGGCCAGGCCGATGTGCGCGTTCAGCGGGCTGATCCTCGGCGGCGTCGGCGGGCTGATCCTTGGCGAGGCCCTCGCGGACGCCGGCGGCATCATGCTGGCACTGGTCATCGGCATGGCGATCGCCGGGGCGCTCTTGTCCGCCCTGCTGTTTAGGGTCTGGATGGCGATGAGCGGCGCGCTGATCTTCGGGCTGGCGGCGGGCGGCGCGGTGCTGCTCTGGCAGGCGCCCCCGGAGACCGTGACCAACCTCACCGGGCAGACCGAGGCAGCCGACGCGGACGAATCCACCGACGACGCAGACGGCCTGAAGATCGAACTGCCGGTCGATGAGATCACGGACAAGCTGCGCAAGACCGTGGCCGACGCGATCGAGGGTAACAGCGAAGACGGCGAATCGTCCGAGCTGACCGCACAGATCACGATCGACAAAGAGACCGCGCAGAAGGCGTGGTCGGTGATCCTCGATGCGCTGCGTGGGATGGCGTCGTACTACCGGCAAACCCTAAGCGACTGGTGGGCCGAGGCGGGCACGGGGGCGCGGGGCACGATGCTGCTGGTCGGGCTGGTGGCCGCCGTGATCGGGCTGCTGCTGGGGTTGATCGCGCCGTACCGAGCGGCGTCGGTGCAGTCTGCCGTAGCGGGCGCGGTGCTGATTTTGTTCAGTTCTTTCTCGCTGTTGGCGCAGTTGATGCCCGAGCATCTGACGTGGCTTCCCGCGACGCCACGGGGGGTTTTGATCTGTTTAGGTCTGATAACTGCGGCCGGTTTGGCCCTGCAGTGGACGATTTTCGCACGAAAAACCGATAAATAAGCCGACGCCTTAGAGCCGGTGCGCCCGCCCTGTTATGACGATGGACGCGGCGCACACGGACGAATACGGAAGGAGTCGTGCGATGTTATTGATCCTGGCCAAACAGACCCCGCTACAAAACCTCTTTGAAACCGTGACGGCGATGTTCTCGCGTCCCGATGCACTGGCACAGCCCGAGGCGCTGGTCAAGAACCTCGAATCACTCAGCGTCGTCTGGGCGGTCGTGTTCCTGATCGTCGGGCTTCTGTGCATGCTCAACGGGTACCGTTTCTACAAGACCTCGACGGTGGCGATCGCGATGTTCATCGGCCTGTTCGCCGGGTACTGGATCGGGCAGCAGATCCAGGCGCCTTTCGTTGTGGCCGGTTGTTTAGGGCTGCTGCTGGCGGCGGTATCGTTCCCGCTGATGAAGTTCGCGGTCGCGATCTACGGCGGGATCACCGGCGCGTTCGTCGGCGCCAACCTCTGGGCCGGGATCGCCGCGGCGCTCAACAAAGCCGCCGACACCGATATCCCCATCGATGCCTACTGGATCGGCGCGCTGGTCGGGCTGATGCTCTGCGGCATGCTGGCGTTCATCCTGTTCAAGCTCTCGATCGTCATGTTCACCTCCGTCAGCGGCGCGACCATCGCGGTGCTCGGCGGGCTGGCGCTGTTGCTGAGCTTCGAGCCCTGGGAATCCACGATCAAGTCGGGCCTGACCGCCAGCCAGCTCGTCGTGCCCCTGCTGGTATTCGTGCCCGCGGTGATCGGTCTGATCATGCAACAAACCTGGCCTGACACCAACCCCGCGCCGGCGGCGAAGAAGCCCGCCTGAATCCGACGCTGTTGAGCCGTGATGATGCCCCGCCGTCCGGACGGTGGTACATTCTCCGGCATGAAGAATCTGACCACCGTCCTGCTCGTTGGCGTGCTCACACTTGCATCCGCAGCATGCTCGGCTGTGGATAGCGGTCCATCCACAGACACCGCCGGTACAAAGCTCGATACAGCACGGCTGATCTCGCGCATCGCCTTCGGCTCCTGCGTCGATGCGACTAAACCCGTCCCGGCGTTTAACGCCATCGCAAACGCTAAACCCGATCTGATGATCTTCCTCGGCGATAACGTCTACGCCGACACGACCGACGAAGCCGAACTCCGCGCCGCCTATCAGGTGCTGGCCGACAACGCGGGTTTCCGTAAACTCAAACTGGCCTGCCCCCTGCTCGCTACCTGGGACGACCATGACTACGGCATCAACGACGCCGGGGTCGAGCACCCGGCCAAGGCGATGTCGCAACAGGTGTTCCTGGACTTCTGGGGCATCCCGAAAGATTCGCCACGACGAGCACGTGAAGGCGTCTACGATGCGCAAACCTTCGGACCTGCCGGACAGCGCATACAAATCATCCTGCTGGATACTCGCTACCACCGCGGGCCTTTGACGCCGCGCCCGAAGGACGTCGAATCAACCCGTGGCGGACGGTACGTCCCCAACCCCGATCCGGCCCTCACGATCCTCGGAGAAGCCCAGTGGGCGTGGCTGAAAGAGCAGCTCCAACAACCGGCCAAGTTGCGCCTGATCGCGTCAAGCATCCAGGTTATCGCGGAAGACCACGGCTGGGAGACTTGGGCGATGTTCCCCACCGAACGCCTGCGCCTGATCGAGTTGATCCACGAAACCAAAGCCAACGGTGTCATCATCCTTTCCGGCGACCGCCACCAGGCGGAGCTTTCAAGGCTTGATGAAGGCGCCCCCTACCCGCTCTACGACCTCACCGCCAGCGCGTTCAACAAACCCGGGCTTGAAAATGACGAGCCCAACCGCCACCGCATCGGCAAACGCTATGCGCAAAGCAACTACGGGCTGCTGGATATCGACTGGCAAACTGCCCCCCCAATCGTCCGCTTGAAAGTGATGGACCCGGATGGCGGCGTACATGTCGAGCACAGCTTCCCGCTGGCCGAACTCACGCCGCGCTCTTGAGACGGCGGGAGCAGAACCACAGGTACAGACAGCAGGCCATCGCGATCAGCATCTCGTTGAACTCATCCATCCGGTGGACGAGTGTGAACAGCCGATTGTTGGTATCGGCGTAGTCTTTGTAAATCATCGTCGCGCCGATTGCGAGCACGATAATGAACCACGGCGCAATCGCCGGCTCGGTCGCGATCTTCCCGAAAATGGGCCGGCTTCGCAGCCCGATCCCGATCAGGCCGCCCAGCGCGAACGTGGACCACATCATGTCAGAACGGCCGTGCAGGCCGGGCAGGTTGTGCAGCGTCATCTCGTGCTGTTTGTTGAGGTTCTGAAGTGAAGCGGGTGTCTCAAACGCAAACAGCTTCTGCCCCCACGCGATCTCTTCCATCCCCACAAAGAGCATCGCCACCGAGAACATGGCCAGGAAACCCCAAACCAGCAGGTGCTCCCGCCGCTTGCGTGCCCGCCACGCGTTCACCAAGCCAAAGACACCCCCGGCCAGCATCAGCCCGGCGGTCACCAGTTCGATGACGCTGTTCTCACGCGAAATACGGATCGCAAACCCGCGCGTCGCGTTGTTGGTCAGCAGCGCAACCATGACCCCGGTCAGCAGCAGCGGACATACCGCGACCACCCAGGCCAAAGCCGCCCCGGCCCCATACCCACGCTTTTTGTCTGTCACATACGCCCTTTATTATCCAGACCGCCGAGGCCATTGCTCACACAATCTTAATAATCGACGGGGCGAATATGGAATCTTTAACAGGCCTCCGATCGGGTTATATGCGCAAAAACCCCTGCCTGAGCGGAGGCACGCGCGGCCTGACTTAGCTCGTCTATGAAATAGCCGGCAAAGTTTTACGCTAAACAATCAGGAGCGATCGTTCTTTTTCAACCCGCTCGCCACCGGCCTAGCAGGCCCGCCGAACACAGCATCACCACGCCGAACGTGGTCGGCTCGGGGACGGCCCGCAACTGAAAACCGTTGACGTAAGGGGCGCCACGCGTATTCGTGAACGTGAAAGTCTGGCTCGTGCTGTCGGCGGTGAACGTGGCGATCGCGTGCTGGCCCAGACCACCATCATCATTCAGGTGATTTTCATCCAGTACCACGGCGTTTAATGACGGGCCGCTGGTGATCGTTGTTTGATGGTCAGCGGGGACACCAAAACTTTGTTGGATCCAGACCTGGAACAGGTACGTCTGGCCCGGGTTAAGGCTCGCGGCCGTCACGGTAAACGTACGGTTCGCATTGGTTGAAATAACCGGCACCAATAAGTCCTGGTACGCCGATGACAGGTTCGAGGCCGGGGCTACGTTTAGGGTACTGTGAACCTGCCCGTACAGTTCCGCCTCGGTTTCATAGATGGTGAAGATGCCGTGCGTGGTCGGGTTGCCAGCGAGGGGAAAAGCCTCAAACAACACACCGTTGATGGTGGTGTCGACCGCGGCGTAGCTGGGTGATATGGACGGGTCTCGCCCCGGGTTGGCCGCCGCGACGAGCGTGCCCAGTGTGCTGACATCGCTGTCGCCGGTGATATCCATGGCTTCGGGCCCCACGCAACGTCCGCCGCCGTCGCGATGCCGGCCCACGCGGCGACGATCCCAATAGCCAAAACCCCAAGTCCAAGCTTGTGCATCCTTCTCTCTCCTTGCCCGCTGTGTCGCGGACATATTTTTTACGGACAAGACAGCCCCGGTCAAAAAAAACACTGACCCTTCTAGAATAAGACTTTAACCATACTTGCTGGCCCACGCCGAGTCAACCACAATAGGCGCAGCAAATCCTGATTAGCCATCAAGCCACACGGGGCAGGCTCGGGTTCATGCCCCCGCCATCTTCCTGAGCACCGTGTGCAGGATCCCGCCGTTGCGGTAGTAGTCGACCTCCACGGGCGTATCGATCCGGCAGACGGTGTCGAACTCGACCTTTTTGCCGTCCGGTTTGGTGGCGGTGACCTTGATGGTCTGGCGGGGCTGGACGTTGTCGTCGACCTTGATGTCGAAGGTCTCTTCGCCGGTTAGGCCCAGGGATTTGTGCGTGACACCTTCCTTGAATTGCAGGGGCAGGACGCCCATGCCCACGAGGTTGCTGCGGTGGATGCGTTCGTAGCTGGAGGCGATGACGGCCTTAACGCCCAGCAGGAACGTGCCCTTGGCGGCCCAGTCGCGGCTGGAACCCATGCCGTAGTCGATGCCTGCCAGGACGACCAGCGGGGTGCCGGCCTTTTTGTAGTTGAGGCTGGCGTCGTAGATGGTGCTGACCAGGCCGGTCGTGAAGTCGGTGGTGTAGCCGCCCTCGGTGCCGGGGGCGAGCTGGTTCTTGACGCGGATGTTGGCGAAGGTGCCGCGTGTCATCACGCGGTCGTTGCCGCGGCGTGAGCCGTAGCTGTTAAAGAGGCTCTTGGGCACGCCGTGCTCGGTAAGGTATTTGCCGGCCGGGGAGTCGCTCTTGATCGAGCCGGCGGGGCTGATGTGGTCGGTCGTGACCGAATCGCCCAACTTGGCAAGGCAACGCGCGCCGGTGATCGGCTTTATCGGCTTGACTTCATCGGTCAGCCCGACGAAGAACGGCGGCTCCTGCACGTACGTCGACTTCTCGTCCCAGTCGTAGAGCGCGCCGGTCGAGGACTCCACGTCCTGCCATTCCTGCGAACCCTTGAATACGTCCGCGTACTGGCTGGTGAACTGCTCACGGGTCACGCACGAAGCGACCACATCCTGCACTTCCTTCTGCGTCGGCCAGATGTCTTTCAGGAAGACATTCTTGCCGTCGGCGGTCTTGGCGATCACGTCATTCTGCAGGTCGATATTGACCGTGCCGGCGATCGCGTAGGCGACGACCAGCGGCGGGCTGGCGAGGTAATTGGCTTTGACGTCCGGGCTGATGCGTCCCTCGAAGTTACGGTTGCCCGAGAGGACGCTCGTCGCGACGAGGTCGTTGGCATTGATGGCTTTGCTGATCTCGTCGGGGAGCGGGCCTGAGTTGCCGATGCAGGTGGTGCAGCCGTAGCCGACGGTGTTGAAGCCTAGCGCGTCAAGGTCGTCGGTGAGGTTGGCCTTGTTGTAGTACTCGGTGACGACCTTCGAGCCGGGGGCGAGCGAGGTCTTGACCCAGGGCTTGCGTGTCAGGCCGAGCTTGCGTGCCTTGCGCGCCAACAGGCCCGCGGCGATCATCACCTCGGGGTTACTGGTATTGGTGCAGCTTGTGATGGCGGCGATGACGACCGCGCCGTGCTTGAGCTTGAACTGGCTGCCGTCGTAGGTGACATCCACACCCTCGTGGCCGGGGTCGGTGACCACGGCGGTCGCGACCTCATCGGCGGCCACCATCGCGGACTGCCCGCCCTCGTCGGCGAAGCTGTTGAGGTTCGACCCGCCGCCACCGCCGGGCTTGCCGAACGTGACCGACAGGTCCTGACGCCACTGCTCACCCATCGCCGACAACGCGATCCGGTCCTGCGGCCGCTTCGGCCCGGCCAGCGAAGGCTCGACCGTGGACATATCCAGCTCGAGCACGCTCGTGTACTGGATGTTGTGCGAGTCGTCACGCCAGAGGCCCTGCGCTTTGCAGTACTGCTCGACGGTCTGGATAAGTTTCTCATCCCGACCGGTCAGGCGCATGTAGGTCAGTGTCTGTTCATCGACGGGGAAGAAGCCCATCGTCGCGCCGTATTCGGGGGCCATGTTCGCGATCGTCGCGCGGTTCGCCAGCGGCATCGTGGCCAAACCTTCGCCGAAGAACTCGACGAAACGCCCGACCACGCCGTGCTTGCGCAGCATCTCGGTGACACGCAGCACCAGGTCGGTCGCGGTGCAGCCTTCGGCGAGCTTGCCGGTGAGCTTGAAACCGACGACTTCGGGGATAAGCATATAGATCGGCTGACCGAGCATCACGGCCTCGGCCTCGATGCCGCCGACACCCCAACCCACGACGCCAAGCCCGTTGATCATCGTGGTGTGCGAATCGGTGCCGACCAGCGAGTCGGGGTACAGCACGCCGTCGGAATCCCACACGCCCTTGGCGAGGTATTCGAGGTTGACCTGGTGGACGATGCCGGTCGCCGGCGGGACGACGCGGAAATTGTCAAACGCCTGCTGGCCCCACTTGAGGAACTGGTAGCGCTCGTTGTTGCGCTCGAATTCCTTTTCGCTGTTGATCGATAGCGCGATGCCGGACGCGAAGGCATCGACCTGCACGGAGTGGTCGATGACCAGGTCACAGGGAACGAGCGGGTTGACCTTCGTCGCATTGGCGTTGTCGCCGGTCATGCGGACGATGCCGGCACGCATGGCGGCGAGGTCGACCACGGCCGGGACGCCGGTGAAGTCCTGCAGCACGACCCGCCCGGGGTTGAACGGGATCTCCTGCTCGCCGACGTTCTTGGCGTCGTAGGCCGCCAGGGCCTTGACGTGGTCTTCGGTGACGATGTAGTTGTCCAGGTGGCGCAGGCAGGCCTCGAGCAGGACCTTGATCGAGTATGGCAGGCCGGCGATCTCGCCGACACCGCGGAGGGCGTCGAGCTGGTAGATCGTCCGCTCGCCCAGGGGGGTCTTAATCGTCTTACGGGCCTTGAAGGGGTCGTTGCCGGCGGTCTGCGTAGCGCTCATTTTCGGGGTTCCTCTTGGTAAGCCCCGCATCTTAGCACGAAAACGGGTCCGTTTCGACGCCCGGCGTGAGCCGTAAAGGGCCTCCGGGACAGGGGCTGCGTGTATTGTGTGAATAATCGGACCCCAGCCATTGAATCAGACAGGCTGTAGTTTATACTGATTTTGTAGTGTTTTTTGCGTTTTTGTACGCGGTTTCATCCTGGGCGGGGTTATGCCGAACGCGAAGCTGTCGCAACATGGTGGTGCTAAGAGCGTACGCCGAAAGGCCAGTTCAGTCCGGCGGGGGCTGGTGGGTGCGGCGGTTTTCGCGCTTTGCTGTGCCCCCGCTTCCGCGTTCGTCTCCTTCGGCAACGGCTACGGCTCGAAATGGGGCCCGGACCCGAACTTCGGCACCGGCGCGGTTGTCACCTGGGGCTACATGCTCGACGGCACGGGTGTCGACTCCGGCTTCGAGATGGACCCCTGGGCATTCCCCGGTACGACCGGCCTCTCCGGCACCAGCAACATCACCCAGCTCCGCACGAGCATCGACAATGTCCACGGCACCGGCGCGTTCGACGCCGCAATCCAGCGCGCGTTTGATACCTGGGCCGCCGCCGCGAACATCACATTCGTCGGGCCTGAAACCGACTTCGGCCAACCCTTCGCCTCCGCAGGCGCGACCGCTCCCGACATCCGCATCGGCGCGTTCGTCCCCGAGGTCGGGCATTCATTCAACAATGTCGGGGCTGTGGGCTTCGGACCGCCCGGGCCTTTCGGCAACGACCCGCTCGCGGGCGACATCATCTTCAACCTCACCGCAACCTTCGACATCGTCGCGGGTACCGAAGATGTCACGCCGATGCCGCCTTTTACCAACGATCTTGAAGGCCTGATGCTCCACGAACTGGGCCACGCCGCGATCGGCCTGGGCCACCCCGACTGGGAAGGCGCCGACCCCGACCAGCGCGTCATGTATGTCGGCCAGTGGGACAACCCCAACGCCCCCTTCTGCTGCCAGACCATCAACCGCGAACTGTCCGCCGACGAGATCGCCGGCGCGATCTACACCTACGGCCTGCGCGGCGACCTCGACGGTGACGGTTTCGTCGGTATCGCCGACCTGAACATCGTCCTGGGCAACTGGAACGAGGCCATCCCACCTGGCAACCCGCTGGCGGACCCGTCCGGCGACAACTTCGTCGGCATCGCCGACCTGAACGTCGTGCTGGGCAACTGGAACGCCGGCACGCCCCCGTTTCAAACGCGGTCCCCGAACCCGCAAGCTTGGCGATGCTGATTGCGTTGTCCGCCCTGCATTTGCGTCTACGCGGAAACCCAGCGTAATTCCCAAGGTATCTCATCGCGCGCCCCGATTACCCTTATTCACTACAGGAAAATCGTGATGCGGCTTCTCGTTGCAGTGGTGTCGGGTGCGCTTTGCGTGGCCGAGCCTGTATCCGCTCAGATCGTGGTAGACGGCACCGCCGATGCCGGCTACGGCCCCGCCGCTGTCGATCCAGAACACGGACACGCAGTTCATCAATTCAACCAACCCGGACCCACGCCAGTCCAACGGCTCAGAGATTGATCAGGTCTTTGGAAAGATCCATGGCGGGCGGCTTTATCTCCTGATAGCCGGCAATCTGGAGAGCAACTTCAGCCGACTTGAGGTCTTCATCGATTCCGTCGCGGGGGTGAAACACAATCAATGGGGCGGCCCTCCCTACAGGCGTCGACGCCTTCTGCTGCGGCGGGCTGGGTACCACGGACGGTGCTGCTTCAACGTATGAACGGCTTGACGTTCGACTCAGGGTTTGCCGCAGATTATTACCTGACGGTGTCCAATGGAACCGTAACAACCGGTGGGTCCGGCGTCACCGGCTGGATCGCCGCGGTGGATTACGCCGTGCTGAACCAGGGGACCGCGGGTGCGGTCGTACGGGCCGGCGGCTTGCTGAATGCGTTCGGTAACGAACTGAATCACCTGGGCGTGTCGCGCGGCCTGCCGACTGGCACCCTGATTGACCAGAACAACAACCTATTTAACGGCCTCGGGACGGACATCGCCCTGCACGAAGTATTCGAGCCGTGGAACTCGCTTGGTGATCCCACCAACAGCCTGAACCACCGCGATATGAAAAACACAGTCGGCATGCTCATGGCCGTCAACCAGTCCAACACCGCAGGCGTCAACGGCGGAAGCCAGGCTACGTTCGGCGATCCACAAAACGTATTGACCGGGATCGAGTTGTCCCTGCCTCTTACGGCAATCGGCAGCCCGACCGGGGATATCAGAGTCACCGCCTTTATCAACGGTGCCGGCCACAATTTCGTATCCAATCAGTTTTCAGGCCAGGGGGTCCTCCAACCAAACTTCGGCTTTCTCCCCCCGAACCTGGCGACCGAGGCCGCGGGGAACCAGTTCGTCACCATCACCCAACCGGCGACATTGGATGGCGACCTCGACGGCGACGGTTTCGTCGGCATCGCCGACCTGAACATCGTCCTGGGTAACTGGAACGAGGCCATCCCACCTGGCAACCCGCTGGCGGACCCGTCCGGCGACAACTTCGTCGGCATCGCCGACCTGAACGTCGTGCTGGGCAACTGGAACGCCGGCACCCCACCGCTCGACTTCGCCGCCATCCCCGAGCCCTCCACCCTGGCGTTGGCATGCCTCTGCTGCACAGGCTTACTCAGCCGGCCCAAATCCTTGGCCAAACGCCGAAATCTCTACATTGCCGCAAACTGACGGATTTCTACGCAACCCCCGTCACATCTACTTAAATCCATATTCACACTTTATTTACGATTCAACATATTGATTTGTGCGGCATCTGTGCGCGTATCTGAATAAGCGTGCCTTAATTATGCGCGCCGAAAGCGGAGGCTTGCATCACAACTAGACATTCATTACATTATCAGCCTGATTCAGCGTCGAACGGCCCGGATTCGACCGACTGGGCCACGCTTTAAGCCCATACGAATTCAGGAACGTCGACACCGAATCTTTCGGCAGTGATTACCCGGTCTTTCAAACACTATTAGGAGCGCGAGGCCCATGAGCGGCAGTACATCACGAACACAGGCAGTCAATGCGGTTACCAACTACAAGCCGATTTCGCCGCCGTTGAACTTCTCGGAAACACCGTCCCCGGAATTGTTCGGCGTAAATGTCTTCGGCTTGCAGGCCATGAAAGACCGGCTGCCCAAAGACGTTTACAAGAAGCTGGTCAAGACGATCGAGCAAGGCGAGAAGCTCGACGAGAGCGTGGCCGACGGCGTCGCGGCAAGCATGCGTGACTGGGCGATCGGCAAAGGCGCGACGCACTACGCACACGTCTTCTACCCTGACCGGCCTGACCGCCGAGAAGCACGACTCGTTCCTCTCTCCCGACGGCAAGGGCGGCTCGCTCAACGAGTTCACCGGCAAGCAACTGATCCAGGGCGAACCCGACGCTTCCAGCTTCCCTCAGGCGGCATCCGCGCCACATTCGAAGCTCGCGGCTACACCGCATGGGACGTCACCAGCCCCGCCTACATCCTCGAGAACCCCAACGGCACCACGCTCTGCATCCCCACCGCTTTCGTCTCCTGGACCGGCGAAGCGCTCGACAAGAAAACGCCCGTCCTCCGCTCGATGCAGGCACTGAACACGCAGGCGCAGCGCATCCTCAAGCTGTTCGGCCACGCCGACGCCCCACGCGTCTCCGCCAGCGCCGGCCCCGAGCAGGAATACTTCCTGATCGACCGCAACTTCTTCTTCGCACGCCCGGACATGCTCAACGCCGGCCGATCCCTCTTCGGCGCGCCCCCGCCGAAGGGCCAGGAGATGGAAGACCACTACTTCGGCGCGATCCCCGAGCGCGTCCTCGCGTTCATGCTCGAAACCGAACGCGAACTCTTCAAGCTCGGCGTCCCCGTCAAGACCCGCCACAACGAAGTGGCCCCCGCCCAGTACGAGATCGCCCCGGTCTACGAAAACGCCAACGTCGCCACCGACCACCAGCAGCTGATCATGATCACGCTCAAACGCGTGGCCCAGAAGTACGGCATGGAATGCCTGCTTCACGAAAAACCCTTCGCGGGCGTCAACGGCTCGGGCAAGCACCTGAACTGGTCGCTGGGTAACGCAGCCCAGGGCAACCTCCTCGAACCCGGCGAGACCCCGCACGACAACGCGCAGTTCCTCGTGTTCTGCGCCGCCGTCATCCGCGCGGTCCACAAGTTCAGCCCCCTGCTGCGTGCCGTCATCGCACACGCGGGCAACGACCACCGCCTGGGCGCCAACGAAGCCCCGCCGGCGATCATCTCAATCCTCTTCGGCGACCAGCTCGCCGACGTCTTCGAGAAGATCGGCAAGACCGGCAGCGCCAAGAGCAGCAAGAAGGGCGGCACGATGAATATCGGCGTCGATACCCTCCCGCCGCTGCCCCGTGACGCAGGCGACCGTAACCGCACCAGCCCGTTCGCCTTCACCGGCAACAAGTTCGAGTTCCGCGCACTGGGTTCCGCACAATCCATCGCCGGCCCGCTAGTCGCGCTCAACACCATCATCGCCGACAGCCTCGACTACGCCGCCACCGAGCTGGAGGCCGCCACCAAGGGCGACCCCAAGAAGCTCAACGCCGCCGTCCAGAAGCTCGTTCAGAAGATCATCAAGGAGCACGGCGCGGTCATCTTCAACGGCGACGGCTACTCCGAAGCCTGGCACAAGGAAGCCGAAAAGCGTGGCCTGCCCAACAACAAGACCACGCCCGACGCCCTCCCCGCCATCACCGACCCGGAAGTCGTCAAGGTCTTCAGCAAGTACAAGGTCCTCTCCAAGCGTGAGCTGGCAAGCCGCGAGGAAATCTACTTCGAGCAGTACGTCAAGGCCGTCAACGTCGAAGCGATCCTGACCGTGCGTATCGCCCGGACCAAGATCTTCCCCGCCGCCGTCCGCTACCAGAACGAGCTGGCCTCGACCTGTGCCAACCTCAAGGCCAACGGCTACAACTTCGACACCGACACGCTCGACAAGATCACCTCGCTGGTCAAGAGCCTCCAGGACGGGATCGCCGAGCTTGAAAAAGCCATGGGCCACCACGCCAAGAACGTCAAGGCCGAGGCTCGCCACATGTGCGACGTCGTCCTGCCCGCGATGCTCAACGTCCGCAACGTGACCGACGAGCTGGAAGGCTACGTCGCCGACGACCTCTGGCCCCTGCCGACGTACCAGGAAATGCTGTTCATCAAGTAGTCCCCGGCAAGCCCGGCGACCCGTGAAACCCACAAGCCCACGCACCCGTTGCGTGGGCTTTTTCATTGGTAAACTACCGCCTCACCCACCCGCTCAAGGAACCACCCATGAAACCCCAACTGCTCGCCCTGCTCACCGCCGCCGCCTGGGGCATCGGGGGTTACTTCGAGAAAAAGGGCCTGCACATGGGCGAACTCTCCCCGCAGGTCGGCATCACCATACGCACCGCCGTCGCGCTGGTTGTTCTAGGTATCATCGCCGCGCCGCAACTGAAATCCCTCTCCACCGCCGGCACCCCCGCGCTGCTGCACATGATCCTCGGCGGGGGCCTCGTCGCCGGCTCCGTCGGCATGCTCTGCTTCTACGCATCCCTCACAGGCGCACCGCTGAGCCAGGTCATGCCCATCGCCTTCACCGCCCCCATGTTCGGCGCGCTGGCCGCGGTGCTCTTCGGCGGCGAACCCCTGTCGATGCGCCTGGTCCTGGGCACGCTGCTCACCGTCGCCGGCATCGCGGTACTGACCACGCGATAGGATGGGCGAGCAAGCTCGCCCGCTAAACATCGGCCTGAATACCAACGGAAGATGCGTCGTTAGACGGACACGCCGCGCCAAGTGACGCCGTTGCCCGGGGTCGGTGGGAAGTTCACTTTGCCCTTGTCGATCGTCACGCCGTCGGCGGCGTCGCCGGCGAGCAAGAGCCGGCCGTCCATATCGACATAGTCGAGCATCGGGAGCAGTTGCGCGATCGCGCTGATGCCGACGCTGGTCTCGGTCATGCAGCCGACCATCGTTTTCATGCCCAGCGCACGGGCGCGGGCGAGCATCCGCCTGGCCGGGGTCTGCCCGCCGCACTTGGTGAGCTTGACGTTCACGCCGTGGAAGTAGCCCTTACAGCGGTCGACGTCCGCCTCGACGATACAGCTCTCATCCGCGACCACCGGCAACGCGGACTCGGCGTAAACCTGCTTCATCCCGTCCCAGTTGTCGGCCTTGAGTGGCTGCTCGATGAACTCGACGCCCAGCTTCTTAAGCTCGTGTGAATTGGCGACCGTCTGCGCCGCGTCCCAGCCGCAGTTGGCATCCACGCGGAACACCGCATCGGTGTGGCTGCGCAGCTCGCGCACGATCGCGATATCCTCGTCCGTGCCCAGCTTGATCTTGTAGATCGGCCAGCCATCGAACTCTTTCATCTTCGCGACCATCTTCTCGATCGTATCGATGCCGATGGTGTAGTCGGTCAGCGGGGCCTTGCTTAAATCCAAACCCAGCAACGCGTGTACCGGTTTGCCCAGCCGTTTGCCCCAGAGGTCGGTCGCCGCCTCGTCGAGCGCACACAGCGCAAACATCTGGTCTTTCAACAGCGGGTGCATCGCCGCCAGAACCCGGCCGGCTCCTCGAACGAAGCACCTCGATCCGGGACGGACCGCTTCGACTGCGGCGCTCATGGTGTCGAACGTCACACCGTAGTACGGGATCGATGCGCCCTCGCCGAAACCGCTGTGCCCGGCGTCGGACAACTCGACGACGAGGTTGCGCTGGTGCGTGCGCGTGCCGTGGGTGGTCGTCCAGGGGTGTCGGATCGGGATGTTGACCTCGTGCAGCTTGAGCTTCACTTCAAGACCCCGTCTTTACGCAGCTGTTTCTGGAGCTTGAGCGCCGCCTGGACCAGTTCGTCGGGCCCGTGGCGGATCACGTCGCAGACGGGCAGGCCGAACTCGTCACGCAGGCGCTGCCGTTCTGCTTCGATAGCGGCTACATCCTTCGTGTTCTTGGTGTTCATCGCGATCCCGATGACCTTGCAGGGGTGGCGCGGGTCGGCGGCCGTTTCGTAGAGGTTGATGATGTGTTTCAGGGGTGGGATCGCCAGGTGCTCCATGCCGTAGACCTGTGTGCGTCCCATCTCGTAGCACATGAAGATGCCGTGTGGCACGCAGCCGTGGTACAAACCGAGCGTGACCGAGCTGTAGCGGGGCTGGACGAGGCTGCCCTGGCCCTCGACGAGGATCATCTCGTGGTGCTGGTTCTGGAGGACGAGTTTTTCCGCAGCGCCGTTGATGAAGTCGGCGACCACACAGTCGATCGGGATGCCGTCACCCTCGACCATGATCCCGGTCTGCCCGGTGGCGACGAACTTGGCGTCGTGCCCGGCCTTCTTAAGCGCCAGCGTCAGTTCGACGGACGTGATCATCTTGCCGACCGAGCAATCGTGCCCGACGGTGTGCAGGCGCAGGCAGGTGTCGTTGAGTTCTTTACGGTTAGAGACGTCGTGCTCGTTGTTCTTGCGGACGTCGTTAAGGGTGACGCCTGCCTGTTTGGCGGCCTTACTGATTTCCGGGTCATCGCTGAGGAAGTTATGCAGGCCGGACTCGACGTTCAGGCCTTTGTAGATCGCTTCGAGGATGACCTGCCGCATGTTTTCCGGCAGGACGCCGCCGGGGGTGGCGATCCCGATCAAGAGCGTGTCCGCGCCTTGTACTTGATCCAGCGAGGCGACCACGGGGATGGCACCACCGACGCCGAACAAGTCTTGGGCGGTCTGCCCGGCCTCGGCGCTGTCGAGCACGGCGACGACCTGCTCCGGGCGGTAGCGGAGGATGCAGGTGGCGGTCTTCGCCTTGAGCGTGCGGGCGAAACCCTGGGTCAGAATCACCAGTCGGCGTGGCATGGCGTGGCCTCGGCAGGTCGGGAAAGCCGCAGAGTCTACCGCCGAATGATGCTATAAGAAAACCCGGCGGGTAAAAGGGTTAAAACCAGCGGGCTTGGGTGTCTTAACATTTGACCCCGGGGCCGGTAATCACTAAAGTCTTGATCCCGCCTGAATGACGGTTTCCGCCCGTGCGGCGGCCGTGCCAAGCGTGTTTACCCCCCACAATCAGCCTCTTTTTTGGAGATACGAAGCGATGGCTATCAAAGTCGGTATCAACGGATTCGGCCGCATCGGACGCCTGGTTTTCCGCGCCGCGGCGGGCAACCCCAACATCGAGTTCGTCGGGATCAACGACCTGTTCCCCCCGGAGAGCCTGGCGTACCTGCTGAAGTACGACACGGTCCACGGCCGATTCAAGGGGACGGTCGAGGCGGCCGCCGACGGCCTGATCGTCAACGGCAAGAAGATCCCCACCACCTCCGAGCGTGACCCCGCCAGCCTGCCCTGGGGCAAAACCGGCGCCGACTACGTCATCGAATCGACCGGCCTGTTCACCGCCTACGACGACGCCAAGAAGCACGTTGCCGCGGGCGCCAAACGCGTCGTGATCTCCGCTCCGACCAAGACCCCCGACGAGGTCCCCACCATTGTCATGGGCGTCAACCAGGACGTCTTCGACGCCAAGAAGCACCAGGTCGTCTCCAACGCCTCCTGCACCACCAACTGCCTGGCCCCGGTCGCCAAGGTGATCGACGACAACTTCAAGATCATCGAAGGCCTGATGACTACGGTCCACGCCGTGACCGCGACCCAGCCGACGCAGGACGGCCCGAGCCGCAAGGACCTGCGTGGCGGCCGCGCCGCCGGGTTCAACGTCATCCCGTCGAGCACCGGCGCCGCCAAGGCCGTAGGCCTGGCCCTGCCGCACCTCAAGGGTAAGCTGACCGGCATGTCCTTCCGCATCCCGACCGCCGACGTCTCGGTCGTCGACCTGACCGTGCGGACCGAGAAGAAGGCCGCCTACGCCGACGTCTGTGCCGCTATGAAGGCCGCCAGCGAGTCCGGCCCGCTCAAGGGCATCCTCGGGTACACCGACGAGCCGGTCGTCTCCAGCGACTTCATCACCGACCCCCGCAGCTCGATCTTTGACGCCGATGCCGGCATCGGCCTCAGCGACAACTTCTTCAAAGTCGTCAGCTGGTACGACAACGAGTGGGGCTACTCGAACCGCGTGATCGACCTGATGCTGCACATGGCCAAGGCCGACGGCCTGGTCAAGTGACCCAAGCCCCCTGAAATATCTACCCCCAGCCCGGCCGAAAGGCCGGGTTTTTTTTCGTTATGATTCGGGCCGGTTCCCTCTGCTATTGGGCGAGGGGAATGATGCAACGGTTTGAGCGTGCTGAAAAGTAGATCCAATTGGCCAACCGAATCCTGCACAGCATCAAGCACCTTACGCGGCGGGTCCGCAAGAAGATCAGCAAGCCCGTGGTGAAGCTCGCGGCCATCGGGCTGGCGTGGTTGTACTGCGGGTACATGGGCCTGGTCTGGCATACCAGCCGGGTCGAGTCCTACGGCATGGCCCGCGCCGTCAACGCCGTCAAGAAACACCAAAACGTCGTCGTCGCGCTCTGGCACGACAACGTCGTGCTCGCCCCACGCTGCTGCCGCGTCTTCCGGCCCACCACCCTCGCCAGCCGCAGCGACATAGGCGAGGTCATCACCGCCGTGCTCAAGCTACAGAAGTACCACGTCTTCCGCGGCGGCTCGTCACGCGGCAAGTCACGGCGCACGCCCGTGCTCCAGCAGCTCGTCGAATACGTCAAGCAGCGCGAAGAGGTCGTGCTGGCCCTGACCGTGGACGGATCGACCGGCCCGGCACGCGTGCTCAAGCCCGGCATCATCGCCCTGTCCTGCGACACCGGCGCGCCCATCTTCGCCATCCACATCGCCTGCAAGCCCGCGATCCGCGCACGCACCTGGGACCGCACACGCTTCCCCCTGCCCTTCGGCCGGATCGTCATGGTCCTGGAAGGCCCCATCATCCCCAAAAGCAAACCGATCGACGGCGAG
Organism: Phycisphaerales bacterium; assembly: GCA_041402025.1. Lineage (GTDB taxonomy): Bacteria > Planctomycetota > Phycisphaerae > Phycisphaerales > Phycisphaeraceae > JAJRRS01. Next base: position 24,569 of record JAWKTA010000034.1, read on the forward strand.
GAATTCCGACGCCTCCGTGACCAGACCCAACTGCTGTTGGAAGACACCGCCGACCGCGCCGACCGCTGCCTGGCCGGCGAGTCACCGCCCCCGCCCGATCCACGGCTGGAACTGGACCCTTCCTACGGCGACCGGGACCTACGCATCGGCAGGCCCATCCTCACCCCCGACGAGCCCCCGCCCAACCCGAGATTGCGTAAACCCGTCCAAAATGACGCCTGAAAGTGGTATCCATCCCCTTCTGCCGCTAAACTCCTGCAAATCCCGCTAAAACCCCACCGTGAAACCCCGCTTTGACCGACAAAAACACGCATCCCGCACGACTGGCACTGCAAGACGGCAGCATCTTCGAGGGCACCGCCTTCGGCGACCTCACCCCCCGGTGCATCGACGCCGAGGTCTGCTTCAACACCTCACTCAGCGGCTACCAGGAGGTCCTGACCGACCCGTCCTACGCCGGCCAGATCGTCACCATGACCTGCCCGCTAATCGGCAACTACGGCGTCAACGACGGCGACCTGGAATCCAGCCGGGCACAACCCAGCGGCTTCGTCGTGCGTGAGCTTTCCAACATCGCCAGCAACTTCCGCGCGACCTCCCAGCTAAGCGACTGGCTGGCGAGCCAGAAGGTGGCGGGGATCACCGGCATCGACACCCGCGCCCTGACACGCAAGCTCCGGACCCAGGGCGCGCTCAACGGCGTGCTCTGCACCGATCCATCCGTGCCCGACGCCGAGCTGGTCAACAAAGCCAAGCAGGCCCCCGGCCTGGTCGGCATCAACCTCGCCAAGGGCGTCAGCCTCAAACAGCCCGTCCGCTGGGACGAAGGTCTGGGCGACTGGGCGCCCTTGCAAGGCACCGTGCCCACCCCCAGCAAGCGGTTCAACGTCGTCGCCCTGGACTGCGGTGCGAAACTTAACATCCTGCGCAACCTCGTCGACTCCGGCTGCGATGTGAACGTATTGCCCCTCGACGCCGACCCGGCGCAGATCATGGCGCACAAGCCCGACGGCCTGTTCATCTCCAACGGCCCCGGCGACCCCGCCGCCGTCACCGACACCATCAACAACCTCAAGCAGCTGCGCGGCAAGCTGCCGATCTTCGGCATCTGCCTCGGCCATCAACTGCTGAGCCTGGCCATGGGGGCGGACACCTACAAGCTCAAGTTCGGCCACCGAGGCGGCAATCAGCCCGTCCAGAACCTGCACACACGCAAGGTCGAGATCACCAGCCAGAACCACGGCTTCGCCGTCGATATCGACAGCCTCAAGAAGGTCGGCGGCGAACCCACGCACATCAACCTCAACGACCGCACGCTCGAAGGCTTCCGCCACGGCACCGACCCGATCTTCGCCGTCCAATACCACCCCGAAGCCAGCCCCGGCCCGCACGACGCACGCTACCTCTTCGACTGCTTCATCGACATGATGACCACCGGCAAAAGCCCCACCGGAGAGCAGATGGACTTGGCGCAGGAACGCCGAAACAGCGTCGGCGCGGCGGCGGTATAAAGCGCGAAACGGTCGGTTTCAAAGGTATTCAACGAGGATCGCGGCGCGTCAGCAGATGCAACCCTCCACCTAACACACACCAGGCGCCCACGGGTTCCGGCACGCCGGCCGCCGGGGAAACCAGCTTGTTGCTGCTCCAGTACGTCAACAGCAGATTAAGGTCCTTGATACCGACGAAACCATCCGCGTTGTAATCCCCCCGTATCGCGCCCAGGGTGGTCTGCGTGCTCCAGTTATGCAGAATCAGGTTCAGGTCGTCGATCCCAACGACACCGTCGAGCGTGCCGTCGCCGATGATCCAGGGCTTGAGCACCATCAGCGGATCGCCGATCAGTGTGTTGACAAATGAGAGCTGAGGTGTGGCCGCCCACGCCGCCTCCGCCAGAGTGAAACCGTTTAACAGTTTCTGCCAGAGAATATCTTCGTTCGCGACCGTCGCGGTGCTGGCGGTCGGTTCGTGGACATGCCCAAGCGCCGCCGTGCCCCCGGCCGCGATCCATTCGCCCACCAGGCCTTGCCCGTAATGATTATTGCCTTCCGAGAAGCTGTATGCGTTGTAACTCTCCCAGGTATGGAATACGGCGCCATCAGCCAGCTCAAATTCCAGGTTGTCGATATACCCTGTGCCCGCGCCGTACTTACCGTGGCTGATGTAACCGATCACCGGGATCGGCGACTCCGTTATATTGGCGGTGGTGTTGTCGTAAATAAACGGATAATCCTTCGGCTCCAGCACGTTGTAGCCCAACTGCACCATGCGATCTACCAGCGCACCCGGGGCCGTGGGATCGTCATCAAGGATCACCATCTGCTGCGTCGGCAGACTGAACGCGGTCTGCGCCCGGTCGATCATCGCTTTGACATCGCTGACGGTGAAACCGTCTAGTCTTGCGGCGAGTCTTATGCCTTCGAGCGCAGGATTGTCCCGGTCGAACGCCTGGGTCGAATGGAAATACGGATTTGAAGCCTGATGATCCGTTGCGTAGGGGAATGACGGCGGCGACAAGAACGCGGCCTGGTCGCCCATCAACTCCGCCGAGTCGATCAGGTCGATACGGGTCAATTCGCTCTCCAGGCTGGAGTACTTCTGCCACCAGGAGTCGAGGATCGGCACACCAAACGCCTCGCCCCGCCAGCCGGGATAATTGCTGGGATTCACAACGTCGTTCTTGATCCGCAGGGGTAGACCCTTGGTCGTGACGATCACGTCGATCTCGTCGGTCAATCCGGCCAGCACTTGTGGACGGATTACGTTCAGGTAGTGATCCTGATTGATCTGCTCGGCGGTGCTGACGCCGCTGAGCCCCAGCAGCCTGACACCCGGATGGGTCTGGGCGTAGTCAAGAGCGATCTCGATGCCGTCCGGGCTGGCGGTGTTGTATAGGACCAGGACATTCTCCGCGTTAATCGCATGTGCGGATCGCGCGCAAGAAAACGTGCTCGCAAAAGCAAGCACGAAGTAAACCGCGATGCGGACAGCCCGGAATGGATGGCGGGTCGAACGATCGCAAAACAAACCTGACTCCCTCCCTGTCACCACAGCAACACGATTCATGTGTTACTGAAACAAACCACACCCGAACAACTGGGCACAAACAGAACGAAAAGTTCGGCTTGTGGTGTTCGGCGGGAGAGAATCCGGGAGATAGATCCGCTTTGCCGATTAAGCCTTACGACGACGTGTACCGATCAATCCTAACCCCATCGCCAACAGGCCCAGGGTCGCGGGTTCGGGCGACGGGCTTGGAAGCAGATGGGTGTCGGCCCAAGCCGCATGGACCGTAGCGGTATCGAGTTCCGGCGCGGCAGCGCTGGTAAAGAACACGAGCGCGCTGGTACCGTCAAACGGGATCTGCGGGGTAGCGAAGTCGAAGGCCACTGACGTGGGTCCCGACCCGATGTAAGACGACGACGACGGGTTGGTCACGCCGAAGTCGCTGATGAAACCGGTCGCGCCCAGCGGCTCATCGCCATCCAGGCCCACAGTGAATTGCGAAATGGCCGTAGCCGCGGGGATCGTCCCGGGCAGGTTGTTGATCTGGTAAGCGTAGACGTAGTCGGACCCGTTACTGGGGTCCTGACCGGGGAACGCTACCCCGAATGCGCCGGGGGCGAACACCGCGTAGTCCACGCTGGCGTTAACCGTGAAGCCCCCGAAGTCGTTGCTGAACAGTTGGGTGCCGGTGAAAGCCCCGATGGCCCCGCCGCTGTTGGCCGAGAGGAGGCCCGCTTCCGCAGCAGTGCCCGCCATCAATGCGGCCGTGACTGCCAGCCCAACTACGCCTGTCCTTGACGCTCGTGTAAACATCCCTTATCTCCCTGATTCAGTGAGAATACTCACTGCTAGAAGCTACCGTACACAAAAAGTCATTTATACACAATACCCAAACCGACAGGTTTACTTAATTTAAATCTACCGCAGCGGGTAAGCCCTTAAACCTCAGCCGCGACGACGCAGCATCAGGCCGCAGCCCAGCCCAAGCAGCGCCAGCGAGGCGGGCTCGGGGATGTCATTGGCGCCGGGGACCGGCAAAGGCAGAGCGACCGCGAAGCCGCCGCCGTTCAAAACCACACCGAAGAGGTTGGTCGGAGCTTTGATCGAAGAGAACGCCAGGCCGGAAGAAAACTCACCGGTATCCAGGCCCGCGAAGTTCCACTGGGCCTGGGCGCCGATCGACGATGCTGTGGGCGCTTCACCGCCGAGATCGCCGAACGAGCCGATGTTGTTGCCCGTCCCGGTGGCTTCGTTGAGCGTCAGGGAGTGGATCGAAGAGGTGCCGGTGGAGTAAATCTGGAAAGCATAGACCGCTTCACCCGCGGTCGGCGAGTAGCCGGCGTAGGGGAAGTCGCCCGGGGCGAACACGGTCCAATCGATCGTGCCGCTAAGCCCGGCACCGTTATCGAAGGCGGTCGTCCCGGTCCAACCGGCGTAAGCCAGAGCATGTCCGTTCAGCGCCCCGGCCTGGGCCGATGCACCAAACGCAAAAACACACGCAACGCCGAGCGCGAGCGCACCCGTCCGTAGAACTCGCGAAACGCTACCTGCAAAACCCATGGCCTTTCTCCTCTCCTGTAGACCGTAGAAGGGTCTGACTCTTTTTCGATACTTCGCCGTCTGTGAGTCAGACTATTAGTCTTATGTCACCTGCAAACTTTCGGACTGAGTGTTCGCCCGCCACTCCAAGATTCCAGTCGGGCGCAGTCCTTGGTAAATATAGGCAATACATATTTACCCGACCCGTGCCCCCAATGCAAGACTTTTTATAGGCCTTTGACGAAGATATTTTGCCTATCTCCCCTAAACCGCTTAATAAAACCACCGTAAACGCCTGTAAATGCTCTGCCTAACCATTCTATAACCATCCGCTGAAATCGCTCTGGCGGGTTATTTTATAGATTCAGCGCGCCCCGTTACCGCGGTTGGATACCCTCCACGGCGCGCATAAAGTCCTGCACCTTCTGAAAATCGATCGGCCGGGACGTCTCGCCGCCGGGCTTGAAGTAGCTGCCGACGATGAACCCGTCCGCGTGTTCCGCCAAAGCGGGCAGCGACTCGGGCGTCGCGCCGCTGCCGATCCAGACCGGCGTATCGGGCGCAAGTGCCTTCACCGCCTTGGCCATCGCGGGGTCGGTCGGCCGGCCGGTCCCCGTGCCCGAGACGATCACGCCGTCCGCCGCCGCACGCTTGACCAGCTCGTCCACCTCTTCATCCAACGGCCGATCCGCCAGCGGGGCCGCGTGCTTGACTCGCACATCCGCCAGCACCTTGATCCGCTCAGCGCCGATCTGTTTGCGGTAGCGCATCAATTCAGCGGCCTTGCCCGTAATGATCCCCTGGTCCGTCAGGCACGCGCCGGACAGCACATTCACGCGGATATACGAAGCCCCCACGGCGTGCGCAACCGCCAATGCTGAAAGCCCGTCGTTGCGCAGCACGTTGATCCCAAGCGGCAGATCAACTTCATCCAGCACTGCTCCGGCCAGCGCGGTCATATGCGTGACCGTGTGCGTCGGGACACGGTCGGGGAAGAACGGCACATCGCCGAAGTTTTCAATCATCAGGCCGTGCACCCCGCCCCGCTTGAGCATGCGTGCATCGTTCAGGACGTGCTCACGGATCGTCGCCAAGTCGCCGCCATAACCCGGCGAGCCCGGCAGGGCCGGCAGGTGCAGCATCCCGATCACCGGCTTGGGCACGTTCGACCAACTCGCACAGATAGGCTCGATCATGGATTTCCCTGTATGGAGGCTTGTATACCTTGTTTTTCCGCAGAAATCGACGGAGGTTTGACCCGTGGGGCGAGTCCAGCGATACTAACGCTGAATTAACCCGGCAAACACCGGAGGACAGGTCGTCACGGGCGCACGCACGCCCGGATGAATCGTGACGGGGCATTGTAACCCCGGGCACGCTGGTGGGTGAGAGCCCGCCCGACCGGATTTCTGGGCGGACATCGACAACACCGTCGGCGTCGCCATGTGCGTACACCAACCGTCTGCTTGCGCGACGGCGGAGCCGTTTCATGATCCCTAATCCCCCACCACGCAGGCCGCAGCTCGGCTTCCTGTACGTCCACCCCTACCGCGTCCAGGGCATCTCCATCGCGGGTGAAGAGACCTTCGTGCAGGTCCCCGAGCTGGGCGTGTGCTTCGACATCGGCCGGGCACCCCGCGCCATGCTCAGCAGCGACTTCGTCGCGCTCACCCACGGCCATATGGACCACTCCGCGGGCCTGGCCTACTACTTCTCCCAACGCCACTTCCAGGGCATCGGCACCGGCACGGTCCTGTGCCACCCCGCACTGGTCAACCCCATCAAGAACGTCATGACCGCCTGGATCGACCTCGAAGCCCAGCGGACGCCCTACAACGTCATCCCGCTGGAGCCCGACCAGGAGCACCAGATCAAGAACAACATCGTCCTGCGCGCCTTCGCCACCAAGCACACGGTCCCGTCCCTGGGCTACGTCGCGATCGAAAAACGCAGCAAATTACGCGAGGAATTCGTCGGGCTGGACCAGCCCAAGCTCGTGGAACTCAAGCAAAAGGGTGTCGAGATCACGAAGATCAACGAGATCCCCCTGGTCTGCTTCACCGGCGACACCATGTGGGGCGAGCACTTCGACCGCCCGGACGTGCTGAACGCCAGGATCCTGGTCACCGAGTGCACGTTCCTGGAGCCCGGGCACCGCGACCGGGCCGACGTGGGCAAGCACCTGCACCTTGAGCACATCGCCCGGCTTTTAGATAAGTCCCAGGCCGAGGCGGTCATCCTCACGCACCTGTCCCGGCGGACCCACATCGCCGAGGCCCGCAAGATGATCGACGCAGGCATCCCGCGCAAGCACCACGACCGCGTCCTGATCCTGATGGACAGCCGGGCCAACCGCGTCCGCTACGACAAGCAGGTCGCCGAGGTCCAGGCCACCGGCCAGCCGGGCTGACCCGCCCCACCCATCCGCAACTAAAAAAATGACCGCACCCGCGCGCACTGATGCGGTTGTTGTTTTTTCCATGACCCATCGCGCGCTCAATATGAGACGCGCAGCCCATTTCAGCCATCCCCCTCTCAGAGCGCGCCAGACGGGTTCGGCTCGATCCCCGAGACAGCTCGATCGCCCTGCCCCCCGGCGCTCCCTCTCCCCTACTCTATCCTTCCTGCTTCCGGCTTCATACTTCGCAATACCTGCTTCTATAAATAGACTGAAACACAATCGTGCGCGCGCAAACGCCGGGCCTGCCGGCTGTCACTGCACCATTGCAACGGCCCACCCATCGGCCGGGCATGAGGTTGGGTGGTCGGCAGATTATTTTCGGGTTCAGCTTTTTCGCTGTGATCTGCCGCCCCGCCGGCCCAGGCCCGCGAGGCCCAGCGCGAACAGCGCCGCCGAGCCCGGCTCGGGCACGAATATGATCTCCGACGACAGGGGCAGGTCGATGATCCACGTCCCGCCGGGGCCGGTTAATTTTGAGCCGTCCAGCTCGAAATCCTGCACGAGATAGACGTCCGTGCCGGAGACGTAGTTGAAGGTGTTGCCGATCTGGTTGACGTTCCAGGTGGCGGCGCCGTTGACGAGATTCAGGGGTGTGTTGGCGGGCCAACCCGTAACGTCGAGGTAGGTCTTGGCGTACCCGCTGGTGGGCGAGAACGTGCCGCCCCCGGTCGGCTGGGAGAAGCCGACGACGAATTGCTGGAGGTACATCCACTGGAAACCGAAGTTCGGGTTTAACAGCCGCTTGACCTGGTAGTGCAGCAGCGTGCCCGACACCGTCCCGGCCGGGACCGTGACCTTGAACTGCCCGGCCACGTTGTACCCGGTCTGGAGCTGATTGATCGTCAACTCATCGACCACCGTGCCCATCTGCGAGTAGGGCGCGATGCTGAAAAACGCGTTGCCGGCATAGAGCGACGCCGCCTGCGCCGGACGCGGCAGGCCGACGAGGATCAGGGGCAGCAGCAACCCGACCCCGACGGGGCCTAGCGTTTGGATGGCGTTGCGATACAAACCGACCGCGAGCACGTGGAGCCGATTCATTTTCTTCCCTCTCGTTTGAGATGACCACCGACCCGATCAGAACGATCCGGGGGTATTGTACCGGCGGGCGGGGAAAACAAAACAGGGATAAAAACGGAGCCACTTGGCTATTTCGCTTCCAATATGCCTCCATTTATACGCCCTCCCTTTCATGTTGCGCCGATCATGCTACGATTCCACTATGACTGAACCGATCCCGAACGGCCTTGAAGAACTGCTACCGCAGAAGCTCCGCCAACTGGAATACAGCCAGTCCACCATCCCGGGTTTGGCCAAAGATATAGCGGCGATGCAGGAAATCCGACAGGCTCTGCGCCACCTGCCGACATCACATCAGCTACACCTCGGCGATGCTAGGGCCATGGACTTCCTCCGGCCAGAATCCATACATCTAGTGGTGACGTCTCCCCCCTATTGGACCCTAAAACGATACCGAGAAGGTGACGGCCAGATGGGGCACATGGAGGATTATGACGAGTTCCTGGCTGGACTCGACCAAGTCTGGCGGCAATGTTTTGACGCCCTCGTGCCTGGTGGCCGGGTCATCTGCGTCGTTGGCGACGTGTGCCTATCGCGTCGGAAGAACAATGGTAGACATACCGTGGTGCCGCTGCACTCATCGATTCAGGAGCGGTGTCGGTTGCTCGGCTATGACAACCTCGCTCCGATTATCTGGCATAAAATCGCCAACGCCGTATATGAGGCGGGAGGCGGTGGGTTTCTGGGCAAGCCTTATGAACCTAATGGGGTACTCAAGAACGATATTGAGTACATATTGCTGGAACGCAAACCCGGCGGCTATCGCAAGCCTGCACTGCCTACCCGACTCATGAGCGTGATAAGCGAAGATGAACACCGCCAATGGTTCCAGCAGATCTGGACTGGCCTGACCGGCGCATCCACACGCGACCACCCCGCCCCATACCCGGCCGAATTGGCCGAACGGCTTATCCGTATGTTCAGCTTCGCCGGAGATACCGTTCTCGACCCCTTTATGGGCACAGGAACCACCACCATTGCCGCCAGCAACGCCGGTCGCAATAGTATCGGGGTTGAAATTGATCCAACTTATTTCGAGTATGCCGAGACCCGCATCCGCGAGAAAACTTCCAGCCTTTTCGGTGAATTGGACATTCAGACTTTCAATGAACAGGTGACTATATGAAGCCTGGGCAATTGGAGGAAATGGTTGCACAAGCAGTGCGCCATTTCTGGACAACCCGTGATGGACAGCAATCGAAACAAGTACTGTACTGGCAAACGTGACGCAGGTTCACGCGGAGCCGTCACGGGTGGAGCACATATTGATGGCTTTATTAGATTAGTAGCTAAGATCGTCGCTGATGCGGGCGTGGCAGAAGCCAGTATCTATCATCAACTACGCCAGAACCTATCTACCCGGCTTTTACCGTCCAACTAAAAGCTGGGATTTGTTGGTTGTAGATGGTGCATTTGCTCGCCTGTATCGAATTTAAGTCGCAGTGGTTCCTTCGGCAACAACTTTAACAACCGTACCGAGGAAGCGATCGGCAACGCAACGGATTTCTGGACAGCGTATCGCGAAGGCGCTTTCAATGGATCACCGCGGCCATGGCTGGGTTATTTTATGCTGCTGGAAGATTCTATTAAGTCAAATAGTCCCGTTGGCGTGCAAGAACCGCACTACAAAGTATTTCCAGAATTCCGCGATGCTTCATGCCAAGCGGTACGAACTACTCTGCATAAAGCTGATTAGGGAACGGATGTACGACGGTGCCTGTTTTATGATGAGTAGCCGCAAAGACGGCGTTAAAGGTACATACCGGGAGCCGAACTCCGGAGCTGAGTTTCCGTCATTTTGCGATGTCTCTGCGGGCTCACGCCATTGCCTATGCTCAAGCCAAGGCCGAGGGCTGTGAGCCGAAAATACCGCATAAGTCAGGACCGACAGCAGGTGATATTGCTGGTAATTAGTGATACTGAGACATCCCTTTTTTTATGTGTCGGTTATCACCCCCCGCACCCGCCACAACCCCCACACCCACCGCCGCCGCAGCCGGAGCCGCCGGAGCATCCGCTGACGCCGTCGTAGCCTGCCGGTACTTTCGCTGGTGGGTGCCAGGGCGGACTGGAGCCGCGGCGGCTTCGTTTTGGGCAAGCGCCGACACCGTAGAGGCCGCAGGTCCAGACCCAGTCGGATGTGCTGCCGCCGCCGATGAGGGGACGCTCCCGCATGTCACGTTTGCTTGATCGCAGCGCGCGGCGACCGTTGGCGGTGGTCCGCAGGCCCACGAGGCACAGGCTGAGTGTGATGAGCAGTAAGCCGATGCTGGAAACAATGAGCAGGCCGATCTCTTCGTTCCTGTCGAGGCCGATCTTCATACGCAGGGCGCAGGCGATCAGTAGCAGCGCGAAGGCGCGGCCGACATCCAGCCGCCACAGCCGGCGAGAACCGGGCGCTCGCCGCCAGGCCGCGTTCGGCCAGGTCGTGTTCGAGGTTAGTCAAGCCGTGCGCGACGGCGCGTCGGGCGTCCCTAACGGTGCCGGCGGCGGCGGCGATCTGGTAGACGGCGTACTCGGGGCTGGCGAAGTCGGTCGGGGCGGGGCCTTTGACGATCTTCAGCCGGCGGGGTCTGACCAGCTCCAGTTGGCCCGCGCGGAACATGCCGGCCATCACGGCGTCGGCGACGCCTGCGGCCCGCCGCTTAAGTAGGCGGCCTCATAGACGCTGAGTTTCTCCGACTCGTGGCCGAACGGCGATGTCCACGACTGGCCCGCCAGCCAGCCGCAATAGCAGGCTGATGATCACCGCGACACCCACGAGGAGAAAGAAATGGGACAGGAACCTGTAGGCGGTGGGCGTTTCGATCCAATCCATGGGCCAGGATGACAGTACCGGCATCGTGTCAGTTCCTCGGTTTGCGGGTTGGATCTACGCCAGGGTTTTTTGATCACGATCACTTCGCTGGGGAGGACACGGACACCGATCATGCGGGCCGAAGCGGACGTCGGGCGGCGGCCAGATATCGCGCGCTTGCTCGCCGAAGATGCGGGCGTAGCTTGCGAGGGTCATGCGGTATTGCTCGTCGTAGCCGGCCTTCGCTTTTGCTGCCGCGTCGGGCCGTGGTGCAGGGCGTGCCCAGCACGTTGGGGCAGAAGTCTTCCCAGTAATCGCGGGTGTAGAGAAGGTGCAGGTGCCAGGCCTGGTCGACCTCGTCGGAGGGCGTGACCGTGTGCCCGGCCGCGATGGCGAGGTAGCAGAAACGCCTGTACTCGTTGACCACACGGACCGGCGTAGTCCAACGGCCAGCGGTTTTCCCTTGCGAGCCGGGCGCGTGAAAGCAGCTCTGCGTCGGGGTCGTCCAGCGGGTGCTGCTGGATCCTTAGCCATCGTGGATCGTGCCCGGGGGCGTTCATTGCATTAATTTACCCAAAGACATGCGCGGATGTTGATCTGGGAAACCCCGGGGGCAATATGGATGGCCGAATCGTGTCCGGGCAGGCCCGGACCTACCTACTTGTCTGTGGGCTGTAACATATCGGGGCGTTTGGGCGTAACAGTCGGTATGAGGCGTGGATGTGCGGGGCAGCCGGGGTGTATCCGGGTGCGGAACGAAACTCTGGTGAGGGCAGTGTCATGAGGTATCGTCTTGTGTTGCCGCTTGCGGTGTGTCTGTGCATGGTGTGGGTGGTGGGCGCTACGGGTCACCCGGTAGACGATCCCGGGGGAGAGCTGGCCCGGTATGTGGGTGCGGAGGACGGCTCGTTCAGCTACGAACAGCGCGCGGCAGCCGAGATCGGCGGGGTCGAGATCGTCGAGCTTCAGATGGTTTCACAGACCTGGCGGGGGGTCGCGTGGAAGCATCGGGTATTTATTCTTAAACCCCGGGACGTGGTGCGGCCGGGCCAGGGCGTGCTGATTGTCGCGGGCGGGTCGTGGAAGGACGACTACGAGCCCGCGCTGGCGGACACGTCGGACGTGCCGGGTTCGGTGCGCATGTTTATCGCGGCGGCCGAGCGGCTGGGTTCGGTGGTGACGGTGGTGGCGAATGTGCCCTTCCAGCCTATGTTTGACGGCAAAAAGGAAGACGAACTCATCGCGTACACGCTGGACCGTTACCTGGAGACGGGAGACGAGACGTGGCCGCTGTTGTTGCCGATGACCAAATCAGCGAGTGCGGCGATGGATGTAGCGCAGCGTTATGCGCGGGATACGTGGGCGATCGACATCGAAAAGTTCACGGTAGCCGGCGCATCGAAGCGAGGCTGGACGACGTGGCTGATCGGCGCGGTGGATGATCGTGTTAATGCGATCGCGCCCATCGTGATCGACATGCTGAACATGGGCGACCAGATGCACCACCAGGTCGATACGTGGGGCGGGTATTCAAACATGATCGAGCCTTACACGAGGCTGAACATCGTGAGCCGATTCGACACGCCCCGTGGGCAGGCACTACGGCAGATAATCGATCCTTATGCGTACCGGGAGAAGCTGGCGGGCATACAGAAAACCGTGCTGCTGGGCACGAACGATGCGTACTGGCCGGTCGATGCGGCGAACATGTATTGGGGCGGGCTTTCGGGCGGCAAGACGCTGGTGAATGTACCCAATACGGGACATAAGATGGAGACGGGTGTGATGCAGATCATCAGCTGGCTGGTGGACACGCACCTGTCGGCGGTAGGAGAACTTGAGCTGCCGCGTCCGAGTTGGGCGAGCGTGTTGACGGGGGAACACTGCACGATCGAGGTTTCGTCGCAGCAGGCCCCGACTCACGCGAATCTCTGGTGGGCAGACGCGCCGACGCGCGACTTCCGTGAAGCACGCTGGCAGTTCAGGCCGATCCCCGAGGTGTCGGACCGGTTCGGCGCCGAGATCGCACGCCCGGCCCGGGGGTACCGCGCTGCTTTTGTGAGCCTGCGGTACGCGGGACTGCAGACGGTTCGGAAATATCGACGCAGATCAGCGTGTTTGCAGGCGAAGCCGCCGGCGACCCACGCCGGCTCGGGGGTGAATGATCCGCGTGGTATCCGTGGCTACACCATGCGGGTGGGGTTGGGGTATGCTCTGGTATGGCGATGATGGGTTCTAACAATCGGTCAGGTGTGGGGCCGCGCGTATGCGTGCTGGTGGCGCGCAGGTGGATGCTGCGGCGGGCGGGTGCGGATGAGGTGGCGGAGCGGTTAGAGCTGCCTTTGGTTGGGGGATGAGGCAGCGGCGGCAGGGGGTTTGAGGTGGCGTTGGTAGAGACGGGGGCAAGGCTGGAGCTTCGGGTGTTGCGGGGCAGTCCGGGGGACGCCGGGATTGTCGGGGGCGAGGGTGGGGTGTGAGTTGATGGGGATCGATACGACGAGCGGGCCGGGGCGGAGTTTGTCGCAGCCGATGGTGAAGGCGGTGGGGATCAAGAAGCGGGAGGCGTATCGGCCGGTGTGTTCGATGCGACGGCGGGGTTAGGTGAAGATGCGTGGCTGCTGCGGCGTGCTGGGTGTGAGGTGCGTGCGTGTGAGCGGAACCCGGTGACGCATGCGCTGTTGGTGGATGGGTTAAACGTGCGGCGGAGGTAAGGCCCCGAGGTGGCGGCGCGGGTGCGGGTTGAATTGGGAGATGGGGTCGAGATGTTGGAGAAGTTGGCGGGTGAGGCGGCGGAGGCGAGGCCGGACGTGGTGTATCTCGATCCGATGTTCCCGACAGGGAGGAAGACTGCTGAGCGGAAGGCGATGCGGGTGTTACGGCTGATCAGCGGGGATGATTTGGATGCGGATAAGTTGCTGGCGGCGGCGCTGAAGGTGGCGAGGAGGCGTGTGGTGGTAAAGCGGCTCTGCGGGGGATGCGTTACGCGGGCCGGTGCCGATGGTGGTGCATAAGGGCAAGAGTTTGCGGTTTGATGTGTGGGGTTGGGTGAGGGGATTTTTTTGGGGGGATTGCTTGATAGTAATACGCATCACATTCTAAACGCACGTAACGCGTCCGGCCATGCCGCGCCCGCATTGGATCGCTATGAAGATAAGATATAAGTTATATCTGATCTTCAGCCGCCGGCGGAGGATTCGGGCCTGCGTAAGTGTTGGCGCGTGCGTGGGGTTAATCAGGAAGCGTTACGTTCATGAAAAAAGCCCACGTTTGGGAAACGTGGGCTTCGGGGGTTTGTTGTGTAGCGCGGTGTTGTGTTGTGCGCTTCGTGGTTTATTTTTCGGTGACGGCGACGCCGCGTTCGGGTTTGTCTTTTTGGACGTGGCGGTCGCCGCCGAGCATCAGCAGCGGGCTGGCGACGGCGATGGAGCTGTAGGTGCCGACGAAGATGCCGACGAACATGGCGAAGGCGAAGCCGTGGACGCCCGCGCCGCCGAAGACGTAGAGCATGGCGACGGCGAGCAGGGTCGTGCCGGAGGTCAGCACGGTTCGGCTGATGGTCTGGTTGATCGAGTCGTTGATGACCTGGGGCGTGGCGTAGGAGAGCCGGCCTCGGTTTTCACGGATACGGTCAAAGACGACGATGGTGTCGTTGAGCGAGTAGCCGATGATGGTGAGGATCGCGGCGATCATGGCGAGGTCGATCTTGAACGGCTCGAGCATCAGGGCGTCGAGGATGTTGTGGTCGACGTGCTGGTACACCCACGAGCTGATCGCGATGAACCCCAGCGAGATGGCGACGTCGTGGACGAGCGCGAGGATGGCGGCGAGGCCGTAGGTGAAGCTGCCGAAGCGGAACCAGATGTAGACGACGACGGCGAGCAGGGACAGGCCCATGGCGACGATGGCCTGCTGCTTCATCGTGCCGGAGACCTGGCTGGAGAAGTTTGAGACGCTGCCGAGGCTGGTGTCGCGTTGGCAGGCGTCGCGCGCGAGTTGCCATTCGGTGTCGGCGAGTCCGCCGGTGTCTCCGAAGGATTCGGGGGATTCGACGTAGTTGGTTGAATCGTCGTGCGTGACGATGACGGCGGAGCGGTAGAGGGTTTCGCCGTTGTCGGCGGTGCCGGCGGGGTCGAGCGCGTAAACCTGAGATTCGCGGTGGTCGAGCGATTCGTAGGCCGGGAGCATACGCATGCGTTCGACGCGTTGGGCAAGGTCGGCCTGCGTGACGGGCGGGGTCAGGTCGTCGAGGACGACGGCGACACCGCCGATCGCCTCGGCGACATCGATGCGTACATCCGAGGCCCGGCCGATGTTGTCGCCGAGCGTGGCGGAGCGGATGGGGTAGACCGGGGCGTTGTTGACCTCATCGACCTCGATGGAGGCGAACTCGATCGGGCGTGTGGTGTCGAGCACATCCGAGAAAGCGGCCTTGATAACGGCGCTGACGGCCTGTGCGTCTTCGACGAGCGTGGAGATGCCGAAGCCGGTGGCGTTGACGGTGCCGTCGGGGTTGGGGGTGGTGGCGCCTTCGGTGACGATACCGGAGTCGGCGGCGTTGATGAAGAGGGAGAAGTCGACCTTGCGTGGCTCGGGCAGCGCACGGATATTGGGGTCGGCCTCGGCTTCGAGGTAGAGCTTGTAGGCGTCGTCGTATCGGCGCTGCGCAGCCTCGACGATGGGGGTGAGCGTTTCGACTTCGTCGGAGAGGTCGGCTGGCGCGGGCTTGGCGTCCTGGATGAATTTGCCGGCCTCGCCGTAGGCGCGCAGGCGCTCACGGGCGTGCTTGAGGTCCAGCGACTTACCTTCGGCGAGGGTGAAGCTGACCTTGGTGCCGGAGCGGAACTCGATGTCGAGTACGTCCTCACCGCGTTCGTAAAGCACGATCATGCCGAAGATGATGGCGCTAGCGCTGAAGGCGAAGAAAATATAGCGGAGGCCGACCCAGTTGACGTTGGGCGAGAGCAGGCGTCCGATGCCCGGGACGATGGTCGGGAGCATGGGCAGGCGTTTGGCCTTGCCGTATTTCAGGTAAAACTCGACAAAGACGCGCGAGCAGAACAGGGCGGTGAACAGCGTCGCGAGGATGCCGATGCCGAGTGTGACGGCGAAGCCCTTGATCTCGACGGTGGCGGTGTAGCCCAGGACGATACATGTGATGAGCGTGGTGATGTTGGCGTCGAGGATGGTGCTAAGCGCTTTCTCGAAGCCCAGGCGCACGCTGGTGGCGAGGTCGGCGCCGCGTTCGGATTCTTCGCGGATGCGCTCGAAGATCAGCACGTTGGCGTCGACGGCCATACCGATGGTCAGGACGATGCCGGCGATGCCGGGGAGGGTGAAGGTGGATCGCAGGGCCGCCATGACGCCCAGGATCAGGACCATGTTGGCGATCAGGGCGAAGTCGGCGATGAGGCCGGCGAACAGGTAGTAGACGAGCATGAACAAGGCGACGATGATCAGGGCGTCGCGTGCGGAGGTGTAGCCGCTTTCGATGTTGTCCTGGCCGAACTTCGCGCCGATGGTTTTCTGGCTGATGGGCCGTTTGCTGAGTTCACCTTCGAGCGAACCGGCCTTGAGGGTGTTGACCAGGTAGCTCAGTTCGGCGGGTGTGAAGCCGCCCGCGCCGCCGGTGATCTGTCCTTGGCCGGCGATCTTGCTCTGGAGGGTGGGCGAGGAGATGACCTTACCGTCGAGGAGGATGGCCATCTGCTTGTGGATATTCGGTCCGGTGATCTGGCTCATGCGTTCGCCGCCGAGCGAGTCAAGCGTGAAGGCAACGGCGGGCTGGCCGGAGTTCTGATCGACCGTCGGGCGTGCCGAGCGCAGGGCCCAGTTCTGGTCCTGTGTCATGGCGAGGCTGGGGACGTTGCCCAGGAGGATGTAGTACTTGTCGGCGTACTTCTGGCCGACCTGGCCGCGGCTGCGCTCGAAGTAGCCCGCCGGGTCTTCCTCCAGCTTGGGCAGGTTTTCCCGGCCGTCGATGAACTTCTCGATGTCGTCGATCTCACACCAGATCCAGGGCTTGTCCCGGCCGGCGCGGGGCCGAGCTCGGCGAGCTGGTCGCGGTAGGACTGGACGTCGAGCCCGGGGTCGTTGGGCGCGGGGACGATACGGAACTCCAGCACGCCCGAACCTTGCAGCAGCTTGATCAGGTCGTCGGGGTCGTCGAGCTGGCCCTTCTTGGTTTCGTAAGCGCGGTAGGCGTCGTACCAGGCGTTGATCTGCTCTTTCTTCTGCGGGTGCGCCTCGATGAGTTTGTCGGCGGCGTCGCGTCGGTAGTTGGTGACGCCGGGGCCTTCCGAATCCGGGACGGAGAGGTCTTCGATGCGGTCCAGCTCGGCTTCGGTGACGTTGGCGTCGAGCACGGCCTTCTTCGCCGCGTCGTAGACGTCCTTGGCGTCCAGGTAGGTCATGGCCTTGTCCTGGAGGTCCTTGCGGAGGTCTTCGACGGTGGCCTGGGCCTTGGCGCGGTCGTCTTCACTGGCGTTGGCGGGCAGGGCCTTGAGGGCGGCGGTTGCTTTGTCGTAATCCGCCTGGGCGGCCTCGTTGGCTTTGGTGGTGGCGGCGAGGACGTCGTTGGCCTCGGCGAGCGTTTTCAGGGAAGCGAGCAGCTCGGGGCTGTTGCCGGCGAACTTGCTGAGTTCAGCCTCACGCTGGTCGCCCTGGGCGCGCAGCGCTGCGTCGAGCGCGTGTTCGGTGATATTGCCGGTGAGCACGGCCTCGCGCGCTTCCTGGTAAGCCTGACGGCGGCGGCTGGTCTCAGGGTCGGGCAGGGGCATCTGCACTTCCAGCCGGTTGCCGGCGACCTGACGCCAGACCAGGTTGCGTGTGCCCGAGGGGTCGACGCGTTTGGAGAGGATCGAGATCGTGTCATCGATCACGCTCTTGGCGTCGCGGTCGGTGGGGACCTTCACGTCGTAGACAAGCGTGGTGCCGCCGGCGAGGTCAAGGCCCGGGATCAGCCGGTCCTTGGGGCCGTAGCCGTCTTCGCCGGGAAACCAAAGCGCCAGCCCGAACGCGGACAAGACCAGCGCGATCAGCGCGGTCTTCCACAACGGGCTTTCCTTGACCGAGAAGAACAGGGTCAGGCCGATCAGCACGGCGAAGTAGATGAGGATGAGGATGGATGTCGCTGTCATGGGGGTGGGTCTAGGGTCTGGGGTCTCGGGTCTGGCCGGAACGGCTATAGGGAGGGACCGGGATGTTCAGAGCGCCCGTGTGGGTTTTGATATCAGGATCAATCGGCGCTCTTGGGTTCGACGATCGCGGCGATGGCGGAACGCGCGAAGCGCAGTCGGCTGTTGGTGTTCTCATCGACCTTGACGACGATCTCGTCATCGCGGACCTCGACGACGGTGCCCAGGACGCCGCCGATCGTGCGGATCTTGTCGCCCTTGCCGAGCGCGGCCATCAGCGCGGCGTGCTTCTTCTTTTCTTTGCGTCCACCCATCGAGAGCATGATGAATACCAGCGCCAGGGGCAGCAGCCAGATCCACAGGCTCGGCGGAGAAGCGGGCGGTTGGCCGCCGCCGGCGTTCGGATCGATCGGTGTCTGCCCGCCGGGCGCCGAGGTGGTTTCGCTCGTGCCGGTCGGTGCGGTGTTATTCGTCGAGGCCGGGCGATCGCCGGCGGTGTCCTGCGCGAGGACCAGAGTCAGGGAATCCCATGTCATCGGTGAGTGCATCCTTTGCGTGGTTACGCACGCAACGCCTTCCATCACAGACGCTTAACCGCTACGGGCCAACGCCGCTGGATCAAAGACCAGTCATTTTGAGCGATTGCCCGTCGGATGTCCAATAGGTACCGCTGGAAGTGGCGGATGTTGTGGGCACTGACCAGGATCGGCCCGAGCATCTCCCCGGCCATGAACAGGTGCCTTAAATAGCTTCGGCCTGAACCCCGCCGCAGGCCGGGCAGTCGCATTCGGGGTCCAGAACCGCCGAATCCTCGTTGTGGCAAGCGTTTTGAGCCGGACCTGGCCCGTCGGGGTAAAGGCACAGCCGTTTCGGCCGTTGCGGGTCGGCAGGACGCAGTCGAACATATCCACCCCGGCCCGGACGGCCATGAGGATGTCGCGCTCGTACCCCACGCCCATCAGGTACCTGGGTTTATCCACCGGCAGCAGCGGCGCGGTGTGCTGGACCGCCAGCTTGATCTGCTCAAAACCCTCCCCCACAGCGACCCCCTGATCGCGAACCCGGGCAGGTCGTGCTGAGTGACGCGCTCGGGCGCACCAGGTGCGTGCCTCCAGGTCCGTCCCCCTGCACGATCCCGAACAGCCCCTGCTCGTTGGGCCGGGCGTGCGCTTTCACGCAACGGTCCAGCCAGCGCACGGTGCGCTCGTTGGCGAGCTTGATACGCGCGGGGTAGTCCTGTGCGCCGACACAGCGTGGCGGAAGCCGCAGGGATTGGGGGTTGGGGGTTAGGGGTTGGGGGTTCGCCGACTCGCCCGGCACTGTCTTCCCCAATCCCCAATCCCGAATCCCCAATCCCGTCTCCTCCCGCCGGCGGACAGTCATCAAACGCCATGATGATGTCCGCGCCAAGTTCGTTCTGCACGCGCATCGAACGCTCGGGTGTCAATTCGATCATCGCGCCGTCGATGTGGCTGCGGAAGGTGACGCCGTCCTCGTTGATCTTGTTGATGTCGGTAAGGCTGAAGACCTGGAAGCCGCCGGAGTCGGTGAGGATCGGTTTGTCCCAGCGCATCCAGTGATGCAGCCCGCCCATCTTTTTCACAAGCTCGGAGCCGGGCCTGAGCATCAGGTGATAGGTGTTGGACAGGATGATCTGCGCGCCGAGTGTTTCGACCTGCGCGGGTTGTAATCCCTTGACCGACGCCTGCGTGCCCACGGGCATGAAGGCCGGGGTATCAAACGCCCCGTGCGGCGTCGTGACCCTGCCCAGACGGGCGCGGGATTCGGTGTCTTGCTTGATAAATTCGTAGGTGATAGCGGGCATAAGCCCCGTAGTGTAGGCAGAATCGGTTGAATGATGAAATGGATGGATGGGGTCTGACTGTTTAGCGGGCGATCGCAGATCGCCGTGTCTGGCCTGGCAGCCAACGCGCGGATCTGCGATCCGCCGCTAAACAATATTGGATTATCAGGATCGTCGTTTCCGCTGTGTTTCCTGCGCAAGCACACGCTTTTCTTTGCTGGTCAGGCTCTGCATGCCGTGGTCGCGGACCTTGTCGAGGATGCGGTCGACCTCGCCCTGGAAGGCCTGCTCGCGCTTGGCTTTGGTGTTGCGCGCCTTGGAGCGCCGGCTGTCGATCCATCGGCTGAACACACCCGGACCTCTGCCGCTGCGGTGCGTGTGTTGCCCGTAGTCGATCGGATCGAACGCGGACCCCATCATGGCCTCGGCCTTGAGACGCATGCCCATCTGGATGCTCTCGAACAGGCCGAAGAACGCGATGATGGTCAGCAACTGGTTTTCCTTGATCAGCCCGAACAGCAGCACAATGATCGCCCCACCGATCCCGACCCGGGACGTGATGTAGCTGCCTCGGCCGTAGCCGAGCTTCGCCCAGAGGATGGTCCAGACGATGCGCCCGCCGTCCAGCGGGTAAAACACCATGCACAGGTTGAATAGCAGCAGGAAATAATTGATGACAAACGTCAGCGCGACGAGTTGCTCGGCCGTGCTGCCTGTGAAACCGATCCAGGGCGAGAACGGGTTGAACCCCACGGGGATCAGGCCGCCTCGCCAGACATACAGCGTGATATACGCCGCCGCCGCGATGAACAGGTTGACCATCGGCCCCCAGATGATCGTCACGAAATGCGACCAGGGATCGTGCGGCGGCGCGCAGTACGCCAGCCCGCCCAGCGGCCACATGAGGATGTCGTTCGCACGCCCCCCGACCTTCCGGCAGGCCAGGATGTGCCCGAACTCGTGCAGCAATACGCTGATGAAAAGCACCAGCAGCATCCGCAGTGTCCAGAACAAATCATCGGTCGTGAAAAGTTTGTAGACCGCGTAACCCAGCAAGAGGATGTGGACCCGGACGCGCACGGCGAGGTAAACCCCGATCGGTACGGACCAGTTCAGCACGGCCATGAGTTTCTGGATCTGCTGCACCGGCGAGTTCGGTGGCTCCCCCCCGCCCCCGGAGTAACCACCACCGCCGTAGCCGGAATTGTCGCCCTGTGATCCGTCCCAGTTGCTCGGCGTCATCGTCGGGCCGCCTTATCCCGCGTTGCGTTTGTCGTCGGTTGCGCTTTTGAGGATCTTCTGCTCTTTCGCGGTCAGGCTGGCAAGGCCGTGCTCGCGCACCTTGTCGAGGATGCGGTCGACCTCGTGCTCATCGACGCGGGTTTTGGTTTTTTTGGGCTTACGGTTGTACAGGCCGCCGGCGAAACCCCCGGGGACGCCGCCTGCCCCACGGCCCGAGCCGAGGTTCGCGAAGTTCAACACCCAAGGCCGACGGATCAGAAGGTAACCCAACGCGCAGCCGCCTAAGTGCGCCGCCTCGCCGCCGGCGTTGGAGTCGGCGGAATGGCCCATGAACAGCACGGTGTACGCGCCGATGCCCACCATGATCCAGGCCATCGTCTTGAGCTTCATCGGGATCGGGGGGAACAGCAGCATCACTTGGAGGTTCGGCGCGATCGTCGCCGCGGCGATCAACACGCCCAGCACACCCGCCGACGCGCCGACCAGCGACACGATCGGGCTGCTGACGACAAACCGGACAGCCAGAACCCGATATATGCCACCGCGCTGGCCACGCCGCACAAGAGATAAAACGCCAGGAAGCGGCGCGAGCCCAAGTGTGACTCGACCATGGGCCCAAAGAAATACAGGCCCAGCATGTTAAAGAGGATGTGCCCGAAGCTGGCGTGCAGGAACTGGAAGGTGACGAAGCGCCAGACCTGCCCGCCGAGGATCGCCGTGGCGGCGGAGAAATATCCCCAGGCGTCGATCGGCTGCTTGTTCAGCGCGATCTGGTGCCCGTCGGCGAAGGTGAACACCTGCTGCACCGGCCCCATCGAGCACGGCGCAGCATGTGGTCGAGCAGAAACACCGCCACGTTCTACGATCAGCCAGAACACGACCGATCGCCCGGCGAAGCCCGCGCCCAGGGACGCCGGGCCGGGGGTGTCGCGGTGGTAATCTCGTTCCTGCCAGCTCATCGTGCGTCGTTCCTAAGAAACGTCTGGTAATAAAGCAGTGTAGCGATCGTTTTCGCGTCCCGGATGCGGTTGTCCCGCACCATCTGGATCGACTGATTCAGGGGGATCGCTTCAGTCGTGATCCGCTCGGTCTCGTCGAGGTCCTGGCCCCGGAAGGTCAGATTACGGGCGAGGTAGGCGGTGAGCAGCTCGGTGCAGAAGCCGGGGGTCGGGTAGAACTCAGTCAGGCAGCTTGCACTTCTGCTCGGCACATAACCCGTCTCTTCGAACGGCTCCCAGCCGTGCTGGCGGGTTCTCGCCGTCTTCCAGCGTCCCGGCGGGCAGCTCCCAGAGCGTCTGCCCGACCGCGAACCGCTCGTTGCGGATCATCACCACCGTGGCATCATCCAGCATCGGCAGGACCACGACCGCGTTGGACGGCACCACGACCTCACGATGCATCAGACCGCCGGAGCGCCGTTTCAAGGCGATACTCTGCACGTCGAACCGCGTGCCACGGAAAAGGATCGGGTTGTCCTGGGAATCCGGGTCTGGCATCGGGGTATTCTACGCCGCGATCGGGGCGGGGTTCGGGTGTTCCGTGTTATAGCCGCGGATCGACGATCCGCGGGCCCGCGACAAGCCGCGTCGGTTCGTAGGAGCCAAAAAACGTATTTACACCACGCCCGCGGGCTGCTCGTAAGCGGCGGAGCGCGCGGCTCGGCGGTGCTGGACTTGATATCACAGGGATGGGCATCGTCGCCCAGGCCGTAGTCGGTGTCGTAGAAGGCGAGCCGGTCGAGTACGTCTTGCGGGGGCGTCGAGCCGTCGCAGGCGGAGACGTACTCCTTGAGGTCGGCTTCATTGACGATGTTCGGCTCGATCGAGACCAGGCCGGCTGGCTGGCGAGCCATTTTGTCGCGAACTGGCGGACAGACAGGCCGAGCTGTTGCGCGATCGGTCGGATGATGTCGTTCTTTTTTCAGGCCATAGACGAGCCAGTTGCGGTCGCGGAACTTACGGTGGTCCCGGTCGGGGGCATGGTCAGGGCTTTGAATTCCTCGTCGAGGATGCCGGAGTTGGTCGGGACGCGGGCGATGACGCCGCCTTTGCCGCGTAACGGTGCGATCTCGTAGAAGGCCCGGCCAGGCGACGGCTGCTCGTAAAGATTGTAAACCATCTGCACGGTGGCGGCGTCGTGATCGATAAACGATTGATAGCCCTCTTCGCGCCCAACCGATCGCCGGGCCGAGCGCGGCAACCCCACGCCTTGATCTTGCCCTCGTCTTTCAAAGGCTTCGGCGTGGCGAACATGTCGTCGCTGAACTGCGGGGCGCGGGGTTGTGGAGCCTGATAGAATCCGATGCAGTCGATGCCCATGCGCTGAGCGAGGTTTCGAGTTCGAAGCCGGTTGAACTTGCTGGAAGGTCGCTGCGTTCGCGGTGGCCGCCTTCCTCGCCGGGATCGGAGTAGACGTCGTAGCCGAACTGGTGGAGATGACGAGGTTATCGCGGCCCGGCGTATCGGATGGTGTCGGCCGCTGGCTTCTCGGCCCGCCCGTTGCCGTAGGCCCGGCGGTGTCGAAGAGGTCACGCCCAGGTCATACGCTTTGTTCTGGCGACGCCCTCTTCATCGGTGAAATCCCCCCACCAGTTGGTGCCGAAGATGAAGTTGCCGAAGGCGGGCTAAGCGAAACGTCGGTGCGGGGATGGTACGGTGTTGCTGGGACGTTAGGGATTGGGGATTCGGGGTTGGGGCTTCGTGTATAAAACCGTTGGACAATCATGGCGTCCTATTCGATCCGGGGCACGAATAAGGTAATTCAAAAAACCCCGTCCCCAATCCTAACCCCCCAACCCCCTACCGCGAATGCATGTTCCAACCGTTCGAGGAAACCAGTTTCGTGATCGGGCCGCCGAGGTCGGGGTCGGTCATACGGGTTGGCGGACGCGGAGGGGATTTCGGCGGTGCCCTCGTTGAAGCTGGTCGTTGATCTGCAGGCGTCGCATCCGGGCGGCCCACCTCTTTGGGGTAGGGCACGCTTCCCAGCCCGGTAATCAGCCGGTCGCAGAAGCGGACCGCCTCGACGAGCGAATCCTCATCACCGGGCGTAAAACTTGCAAAAAAATATTCGAGCATGACCTGGGCGTCGTTGGGGTAATCGTTGACGAGCCTTGGCGAGGATGGGGTAGGCCTTGTCGATCTCGCCGGAGAGGCGGAGCGTCTTGGCGCGGATCACCTCGAAGGACATAAGGGTTTGCGCGTCGAAGTCCTGCGCATTGGCCCATTCCAGCAGGTAGCCGGAGAGTACGGCGGCGGCGCGGGCTGGGCATCGATCTGGTCTTGCAATGCCGGGCGTGTCTGGCTTGTCGCGGTCGCCAGCTCGACCTGCAGCGATTCGATACGCTGCTCCGCCTGGGCGAGCACCTGGTCGATCACGGGCGCGGCCTGCTCGGGGTAGTCCGTGACCATGCGCTGGGCCGCGGCGGCGAGTTCTTCATGTTTACCCGCGTCGCCCAGCGCGATGATGCGGTTCTGAAGCGCTTCGGCGATCAGGTCGGCCTGGTCGGGGTAGGCCTTTTCAAATCCGTCGAGCGCCGAAATGACGGCAGCGAAGTCGCGGTCGTCCATCGCCAGTTCGGCGGTGACAAGCTGCGCGGTCGCCTCGGCGCGTCGGGCGGCGTCGGCACGGTCGGGGTTGATCGCGCTGCCCCGGATGTCGGCCGCCTCGGTCGTGATGCGCTTGATCAGGCTGTCGATCTCTCGGCGTATCCGCGGCTTCGCTGCGGGCTGGGATTCCTTGTCGAGTTCGTGCAGGCTGATCAGTGATTGGCGCTGCGCGGCGAAGTAGTCGTCGTGGTCGAAAGGGACGCGCTGGAACATATCGACGGCTTCGCGGTGTTTGCCGTTCTGCGCGAAGACGGTGTAGCCGTAGTAGAGCCGTTCGCTGTCGGCGGCCTCGCTGGTGGGGAACTTGTTGAACAGCACACTGACCGCGCGTTCGTAGGCCGGCTCGACGCCGGGCGGGGTGGGCAGGACCTGATGCAACTCACGGAGCAGCGCGACGGAAGCGGTGATCGCGTCCTCGGCGACGGGCTGGCCGGGCATCTGGTCCGCCAGGTCGGTGAGGATCGAGGTGACTTTTAGCCTGTTCGCGGGGTCGCTGGGCACCTTGCTGTGCATCGCGATCGCCTGGTTATACATCGCCTCGGAGCGGATCTCCGGCTTGACGTCCGGCCCGGTCAGCGTTTCAGCGATACGGATCGCGTCGGCGAATTTGTCCTGCGCCTGTTTGCGCAAGTTAAGCCTGGCGTTCGAGGATAAATCCTGTGCGTCTTGCCCGTCGAGCTGAGCGTTGATCGCCTGACCCTGTTGGCGCAAGACCTGGCTGACCGCCAGACGTACCAGCGGCGGCAGCGTATCGACGCCCTGCGTATCCCCGAGCGTCGATTCCCAACGCCTATAGATAAAATCGCGCAGGCCTTGCATCTGTGCACTGGTGTACGGGCCGGAGAGCAGCGCGAGGTAAGGCTGGTAGCTGGCCGCGACCGCCTCGTCGCGCCGATTGGGCGGAAGTTTCTCGGCTTCGCTAAACATGACACTGTGCGTCAGGTCCGTCACGAGCAGGCTGAATCGCAGGTCGTCCGCAACGGCCGGATCGGACGACAGGTCCCGCAGTTCCTGCAGCGCCTGTTCGGGCAGGCCTTTTACATTCAGCGCGGCGGCGCGGGTGAGCTTCGCGGTGAGCCAGTTGAGGCCGCGTTGCTCACCGGAGAGGAGTTCATCCACGGCGTTGATCGCCTGATCGGCGCGGTTGCGAGCCAGCAGCACCCGGCCGCGCAGCGCGATCGCGGCGTCGCGCACGCCCAGACCGTTGCCGAGCTTGCTCTCGGCCTTGTCCAGCTCGTGCTCGGCCAGCTCCAGCAGCCGGGCGCGCTCACGCTGCGGGTCCGATTCGCGGTGCGGGATGCGGAGCGCGGCCATCGCGTCGGGGTCGCTGTAATACGCGGCATCGTCGGGCAGCTGGGCGACGAGGTTGGCGGCGTAGGCCAGGTAGTAAGGCGTGCGGCGCTGGTCGTACTCATCGAAGAGGCGGAAGAACAGGCCGTTGGTTTGCAGCTTCTGTGAGCGTGACGGGTCCCGGCCGATCTCGCCGCGGAGGTTGAAGAGTTTTAGTTGTGCATCGGACAATAGCGACAGTACCTCTGGGCCGACCGTCGCCAGCGCGTCGCGCTGTTCGGGGGTGGTGACGCCGAACTCGGCGAAGAGCGGCGCGGCGTTATTCAGCCCGTACAGCTGATCGATGATCAGGCTCTGGGCGAGGTCGGTCTGCCAGATAGGTCGCTGGTCGTTGTCGTAGAAGTCGCGGATCAGGGCGCGGGTCGCGTCGGTGAGCTTGGCGAATGCCTGCTCGGCCTGCTTGCGGAGCGTCTCGGCGCTTTGCGGATCGTGTGACGCGGCCCGGCCGGCCTCGGCCAACAACCTTTGATAGTCGATCCGCAGGCCCGCGATCTCGACTTGCTTCGCGGTCGCCGGGTCACTGGGTTTTTCGGTGTCGGCCAGGTGCAACAACAGCTCGCCCATCCCCTGCTGCGCCAGCTCGTCGATCAACATCGTAGGGTCGAGTGTCTGGCCGTCTTCCTGGTCTTGAGCAAAACTGATTGACGGCAAACCCGCAAACCACACCACCATCAGCCATACCCACCGCGCCTTCGCGGGCTTCGCGCCTTCGCGGTCATCGTTCGGGATGGGGGGAGGCTGGTGTTTCACTTGCTGACCTGTGCGAAGTTGATGTTGGTGTAACGTGCGCGGACGGCGGCGTTGAAGGCGTTGGCGACGTGCTGCCAGCGGACGCCTGCCTCCGGGCGGATGATGACGGGGCTGTCGGGCTTGAACGCGCCGCTGCGTAACCCACGCTCGGGGTCGTATTGCAACTGCACGAGCAACGCCGCCAGCTCGCTGAAGCTTGACGGGGCCTGCGGGTAGCCTTCGATGCGGATGAAGCATTCGGTTTCGCCCGCGGGGGTGATGAGGATGTTTAAGGGCTGCTGCGGCGGCGCGAGGTCGGTCGAGGGTTGGCCGGTCCCCTGGGGGAGCTTGGCGGTGAGCACGCCCTCGTCGGGGGTGAAGTTG
>JAWKTA010000035.1:0-51210 GCA_041402025.1 Phycisphaerales bacterium
GGTCGACCGATTTTTCGGTCAGCTTGGCGCGGGCCTCGGTCAGAGACCGGGCGTGTACCAGTTGTATCGTTTCCCCGGACGGGGCGCAGGTTTCGATGACCGGGCCTAAGTTCGGATCAGCCCCGACCAGGAGAACGCGGACGACCTTTTTGGTGTCGCGACGGCCGGTATTGACTGCGGTTGACTTGGGCTTTCCTGGCACAACTTTCTCCCTGCCTGACACTTCCGCACACACACCGGTCCTGACCGGTGGTCCGTTGGATGTGCTATCGGTTCATCCCGGGGTCGAATCGAGTGGGAGGAAAAAAGTAGCCACGGTTCCTTCGCCGCGCCGGCTGCGCAACTCCAACCTGCCGCCGTGTCCGGATAACCATTGCCTTGCGCGGGGCAGGCCCATGCCGACGCGTCGGCCGGCGGCCTTGGCGCTGAAGAACGGGTCGGGCGCGTGTTCGAGCGTGTACGGGTCCATCCCCTCCCCATCATCAC
Organism: Phycisphaerales bacterium; assembly: GCA_041402025.1. Taxonomy (GTDB): domain Bacteria; phylum Planctomycetota; class Phycisphaerae; order Phycisphaerales; family Phycisphaeraceae; genus JAJRRS01. The sequence continues at coordinate 487 of JAWKTA010000035.1, forward strand.
TGACCTGCACGACGATGTTCTCGCCGCCCGGCTCGACCTGCGCGGTGACCTGAATAGAAGACGCCGGCTCGGATTGCACCGCGTTGAAAATCAGCTCACGCAGCACGCCGCGTATCTGCTCGGGATCAACGTGGACCTCGGGCAGCTCGCCGCGCAGCTTCAGGGAAAAGACCATCGCCCTGTCGCGCTTCTCCTGCCCGGTCTTGATCTGCTTGACGGTTTCGTCGATCAGTGCGCCCAGGTCGGTCGGCACGCGCTTGGGCGCGGGCGGGTCGGCGATCATGCGCAGGCTCGTGATCAGGCTGCTTAACTTGTGCGACTCCAGGAAGACGGATTGCGCATCCTTCTGTTCTTTGGAACCCTGCGGCAGCGTCATCGCCAGGAGCTGGCTACGCCCGGCGATCACGGCGAGCGGGTTGTTCATCTCGTGCGCCGCGCCGGCGGCCATCTCACCTAAGCGTGCAAGCGACGCCTGACGGGTGAGCTGATCCTGCGCCTCGGCCAGCGCGAGATTGGTCTGCGCGAGGTCTTCGCCGAGCCTGCGTGCGCCGTCGTGTTGCGCGGCGGCGGCGATGGCGGCGCCCCAGGTGCTGGTGATGGCGGAGAGCTGCTTCCAGGGCGGCGTCTGCTCGCGGTCGTGCAGCAGCACCGCCGACGCGCCCCAACCGCAACTGAGAGGCAGCAGCCTGACGTTGCGCAGGTCCGGGGCCTGCACAATGTAGTCGGCAACCCACGGCAGGATGCCCATCAGTTGCAGGCCGACCGGCTGCGACGGGTCCAGGGCGGAGAGGTCCGGTGTGTGCGGCGGGCTCTCGATGTATTGGCTGTGGACGGGCCGGCCTTCCTGGTTGTATTGACAGATCAGCCAGCCGTCGGATTCGTCGTATGCGTCGTAGGCGGGGACTTCGTGCGCGGCGTGGTGGTGATGCTCCGCGCCGGGATCGCCGGGGTAGATCAGGCCGTAGAACCCAGGCCCCATCAACCCGGCGCAGGAAGCGACGACGGCGTCAAGCACGTCCTGCACGCTGCGCCCCGGTGCGGCCGAGCCGTGGAACGCGGCGATGGTTTCCAGGATCTTCTGCTGGTCTTCCGCATCGCTGGCCCGGCGGTCGAGCACGACGTTGATACGGCCAAGCGCCTCGTTGGCGCGCTGCACGGATTGTAGTAACAGGTCGTTCGACGCCGCGTCGTAAAGGCCCAGCGCCTGACCGCGTGCTTCAAGGTGTTCGTGCAGCTCGTCACTGACACGGGCAACGGCGTCGGGGTCGAGCCCCATCTCCTGGGCCATGCTGCCGACGTTCTGCCGAAGCGAATAGTTCCCGGAATACCCGGCGTGCATGCGTCGGGCGATGACGTCGGCGAGCGAGACCAGGCCGATCATCCCACGGTGTTCGAGCTTGGGAAGCGATTCGAAGGGCGAGCCGTGCAGCCAGATGCAGTCAGCGATCATGTGCGGCAGACGCCACTGCTGGGCGAGGCGTTTACCGGCGGTGTTGTGATCGATCCCGATGACGCGGCGCTCGTACTCGGCGATGTTGGCTTGATTGAGGTCGGTCAGCTCGACGACGCGGTCGAAGCTGCGGGGCAGGACGAAGTCCAGCGCGATTTTGCCGATGTCGTGCAGCAGGCCGCAGACAAACGCCTCGTCGGGCACAAGGTCTTTGCGCTTGGGGTGGGCCTTGGCGATGAGTTCCGCGGTGACGCCGACAGCCAAGCAGTGCATCCAGAAGGCGGCGCGGTCGAAGCAGGCGGGGTTGTTGGGCTGTTCCAGCGCGTGGGGCGTGTTTGGGTCACCGGTTGACGCTTTGCCGGGGCGCTGCGCGCCGGGGCCGAACATCTCGAAGACCTTGACGCTGAGCACGGCGTTGCGGATCGCGTTGAAACCCAGCAGCACCACCGCGCGGTCCACGGTCAGGGCGTCGTTATTCAAGCCCTTATCCGCGGTGCGGCACAGCGACAGGACCTTGGTGGTCAGCGACGGGTCGGCGCTGACCAGCTCGATGACCTGGCGTGCGTTGGAATCGTCGCTGCTGGTCAGGCTCAGCAGGCGCGCGGCCACGGCGGGGAGCGTGGGCAGTGAATCGATCTGACGGAGGATCAGCTCGATCCGACGCGGCTTGGAAGGCTCGGTGGCGAGCATCGTTTTACACCTTGGAGCAACCGGGCAATTCTCTGCGGAATACTTAGGACGCACCGGAAAGGCCCGCGCTTATCCCTCGAAGATATTTCCCGGGGGTCAAGCCTCCAGCAGCGCCTCGATCCGTTTCTGGATGACCTCGATGTTGAACGGCTTCTTGATGAATTCATCCGCGCCGGCCTGAAGCAGGCCGTCGATGTCGCCCTGGTGGACGACGCCGGAGACGATGACGATCTTCATGCCGTTGAGCGCCGGGTTTTTGCGGACGGTCTCGCAGACGACGTTGCCGTTGATGTCCGGGAGCATGTAGTCCAGGATCATCAGGTCGGGCTTGAACGACTCGGTGACGATGCCCGCGTCGTAGCCCGTGCTGGCGGTGCGGAGCTCGTAACGGTCGTCGCCGCCGAGCAGATCGACAAACAACTCGACGATCTGGTCATCGTCATCGACGACGAGGATGCGGCGCTTGCCGGACTCCAGGCGGTCGGTGGGGATGTCGTTCTCGCGCATGAACCGCAACAGTTCTTCGCGCGGGATCCTGCGGAACCGGCTGCCGGGGACGCGGAAGCCCTTGAGGCGTCCGCTGTCGAAGCAGCGGATGATGGTTTGCTGGGAAACCTTGCAGACCTCGGCGGCCTCGCCGGTGGTATAGACCTGCTTGATTTCCGAGTGCGACGATCCGTTTGTGTGCGATGATCCGTTGTTCTGGCTCATGGGTGTTTCCCCAACGCGGCGGCCCCGCACCGGATTCGCCGGCGCGGACAGCTACCCGAGCTTCCCTATCTTGTCTAGGTTGACATCGGGCGGGGGAAGGGACGACTTTATCACCTGAACTAATGGAAAGTCGGCCCTGAGCAGAAAATAGCCGTGAAGCCGGGTCCGCTTGGGGTTATCAATCCAAGGGCGCTGAGCCGCCGAGGCACGGAGAGGATGAGGGGACCGCGAATGAACGTAGTTAGTAACCCCGCGCGATTCGCGCCATCGCGGTGCAATGGAAATACGGGGGAATAGTCCGGGCCGTCACTTCAGTTCGACGGACCAGTAGGCCTGGTCGAGGAACTGCTTCCAGCTCGCGTACTTGTCACTGCCCATGCGGAGACTGATGACGGGGTTGCGCCGGGGCTGTCGCGGCACGGTGATGAGTTTCATCCGCGCCTGGTCGGGCGTGCGCCCGCCCTTCTTCGCGTTGCAGCGCACACAGCAGCAGACCAGGTTGGTCCACGAGCTTTTGCCCTGCTGGCTGCGCGGCACGACGTGGTCGAGGCTCAGTTCACTGGTCGGGTAGTTTTTGCCGCAGTACTGGCAGCGGTTGCGGTCACGCGCGAAGATGTTGCGGCGGTTGAGTTTGACCTCCTGACGCGGCAGTTTTTCGTAGCCCAGCAGCCGGATCACCTTCGGAACAGCCAGGTTCATCCGCACTGTGCGCACCCACTCGTACTCGTGCGCCGCGAACCCGGCGTAGTCACGGTGCGCTGCGGCGGAGGCGTCGGCCCAGTTATCAAAATCGTAAGCGGCGAAGGACCCGTCATCGACACGGATCACCTCGGCCAGGTCTTTGAACAAAAGCGTGAAAGCGCGACGGGCATCGACCACTCGGATCGCCATCCAGAGCTTATTCAGCACCAGCACCTGGCTGTTCAAGGCCGTGGCCTGTCCGTCCATCAACAAAACTTCACCTCTCCCGCTGAAACCCGTTGAAGGCCTCAGAATCCTATCTGCCCGGGCCGACCGTTGCAATAGCCAGTATCGGCTGGCTTTATGTGAAGTGTGTTATAGATTCCGAGGAAAGCAAGGGGTGAGGTAGGGTTCAGAGAACGGGGATCAGGGATCGGGGGAGAGGCGGGGTGCGGGATCAACAGTACAACCACCCCAAAGCCGGCTCTGAACCACGCGGAGGGCCGGATGGGTCCAGGGTCTGGTCAATCCAATTTCCCGATCCCTGATCCCTGCTCCCCGTACCCTCCCCGCCCCCCAACGGCTTGCACTCAGCGAACCGACCCGATAGAGTGACCCCCACTTGGGCGGATGCCAGAGCGGCCAAATGGGGTGGGCTGTAAACCCACTGGCGAAAGCCTACGCAGGTTCGAATCCTGCTCCGCCCATTCCAATCTTTGCAAACCAAGGCCGGGCGCGATGCTTTCTAAGGCATGCGCCCTCGGCCGTGGCTTGTCTTAAATCAGGTTTAATGGGTGGCCGTGGCGGAACCTGCCATCTGAACCATCTCGCGCTCTTCTCCAGCGGTGTGACGTGCGTGGTTTTCGCCGGACTGGCAGGGCATCTTTACCGACTTGTCGCTTTGATTGTTTTCGCCAGTCGCGCGCCGACGGCGATGGTGATCGTCGGAGTGGTTGGTCAGCTATCGCGCGTTGTAGTTCAGGGTATCATGTGGGTCAGATCATACGCCGGGTGGATCAGCAGCGAGCGGGCGAGGACGAGGTGGCTCTTGCATCGGCCGGTGACCTGCTCCGGGCGGTAGCGAACAGTTCTGAACGGCGTCAAGCACAGCGTTAAACCGGACGGGTTTGCGGGGCGTGGGGGTCGGGCTGGTCCTGGAAGAGCTGGTCGAGCAGGCTGTGGCCGATGACGGGTGCGAATCCGGGGGAGCCGGGGGCGCGGTGGCCGTGGCGGTGGATCAGCGACAGGGCCTGGAGCTTATTGAGGACGCCTTCGATATCGCGAACGGAGCCGCCGCAGCGCTGGGTGATGGTCTGCGCGACGGATTGCGGGATCGCCAGGCCGCGGCGCTCGGCGAGCGCTTCGACCAGACGCAGGCGTGTGTCGGCGTCCGGCGGATCAACACGGACGACCATGCCGCGCACACACCGGCTGGTGAGCGCATCGCTGAACTGCTTGATGAGCTTGGGGTGGCAGTCGCTGACCATGACGACACGCGCGCCGCTGAGTTCGATCTCGTTGAAGCAGTGCAGGAACTCCTGCTGCGTCTTTTCCTTGTTGGCGATGAAGTGGACATCGTCGACGGCGAGCAGGTCGAGCCGGCGGATCTTGCGGCGGAAGGCGTCGAGCGTGTTGGTACGGACGGCGGTGATGTAGTCGTTGGTGAACTGTTCGCCGGTGGTGTAGCGGACCCTGGCGTCGGGTCGCAATGCGTTGACGCGCTGACAGATGCCCTGGATGAGGTGGGTCTTGCCCAGGCCGCAGGTGCCGTGGATGAAAAGCGGGGAGCCGGGGTCCTGGTCGAGGTCGGCCAGTTGGGTAGCGGCGGCGAAGGCGAGCTGGTTGGACGGGCCGACGACAAAGTCGTCGAGCGTATAGCGCCACTGTTTGGCGCGGCGCGGGGCGCGGGGGGCGTTGTCGGCGGGGCGTCGGCCGGTGCGGGTGTCGTCAACGCCGGCCTGTGTTCCGGGGTGATCGCCCTGCCGGGGAGCGGAGACGGGACGGACGCCCAGGTCGAGGCTGACATCGTGGCCCAGCTCATCCCGTGCGGCCTCGCAGACCTGTCGGCGAAACTGCCGGCCGATGCCGTCGGCGAGGAATTTATTGGCGACGGTGACGCGCAGCTCGTGGGCCTGGTCGTCCAGCTCGAACCGCGCGGAGCGGTCGAACCACATGGCGTACTTCTTAGGGCCGAGCGTCCGGTTGAGTCGGTCGGCGATACGCGCACCGATATCGCTAGATGAAGTGGCCGTGGTCACGATCACCTCTCCCATTACGGAGCCAGTGGCGGCACGGTGCCGCCGTGAGTTCGGAACAGGGCCGCGTGTGCGCCCTGACGCCTGAAGTGGTTCCGTCCGGAGTCCGCTGATCGTTTGGCCCGTTCGGCGTCGGGCGATCCCCTCACTGATAAGCGCCGAAGTCGAGTGTTCCTTGCGGGGCGTTAGTCCGTCAACGCCAAGGGAGAAGATAAGGCCAAGCGCCTCGGCGATCAACCGTGTTTGGGTTGAGAAAATCTTTTAGCTGATTCATTGTGGTGTCAATCAAGCTGTTAGGCGCGGGAAGTTTTTTTTGTCCACGGGTTTTGCGCGGCGGTGACAACGTGTGGAAAACACGCTGAAAAATAAGTGTTTTTCCGGCGCGTTTATTTTAAGACACAGATCATTGCGAGCTTACGCGCGGTTGCGCGGAAGCCCAGATGTTGATAGAGCCTCACGGCGGGTGTGTTCGCCTGATCGACGGCGAGGTGGATGCCCGCGTCCCCGCGCACCCGCGCCGTACATAGCGCACGCCGCATCAGACGGGTCGCCAAACCCTTACCCCGGAACGGCGGCGCCAGGCCCAGATAGACCAGTTCAAGCTCCCTGCGGTCCAGCAGCGGGTTCAAGAGCAGCACCCCGGCGGGCTGATCGCCGTAATAGAACGCCGACCACAGCGCCGGGTCGAACCGGCCGACCGCGCGGTGGCCCGCGATGATGTCGTCAATACGCCGCACACCCACCAACCCCGGGCAGTCCAGCGTATCTTCGTAGCTGGCATTAATGGCTCGGCCGAAGGTGTCGTGCAGGTCGTCACGCCAGGGCAGGACAGTTAAAGGCTTGCCATCGCATTGAATAAGATCGTCACCGCCCGGCCCGGACGTGTCGGGTTCGACGCCCAGGCTGGAGCGACGCATGTAAACCAGCGAAGCCAACCGTTCGAAACCGGCCATGGCCAGGGCCTGCTCTTCACGGTGCTGCGCGGGGTCCAGCAGCGACTGAATCAGGCAGAGCTCTTGCGGGTCTTGGTCCGTCAGCACGGTCCGGACCAGGTCGCTGGAGAATTTAATACGTTGCGAAGCGGGGATCGGCGAGACGAAGAGGACGGCGGTCCGGCCGATGCCCGGAATGATAAGTACTGAACAAACAGGCACTTGGTCCGTATACGCGGCCCATAATCCGTCGAGGCCAAGGCCCTGTTGGCGCGCGAAGTCCAGGAAATGGTCCACCGCCGGGTCCGCGGGGGAGGGCCTGCCGGTCAGCAGCACGGCGAGGGCGGTGCGGTGTTCGTCAGGGCCGGGTCTACGGAAGCACGAGCCATCGTCCCAGGCGTTAGCGATCGGGGGTGTGCTGATGTGTGCCATGGACGTAACCCGCGCGGGGACGATGGATTGACCGGTCGGTGCCTGATCGTACAATGGCGGTCCGGCTGCGGGAAGCCCGTTGCCGTCCGATACCCCGGTGTATCCCGCACGGCCCGGTCCATACGGTTCATGCACGCCGGTTAGATGGTAGGCCATTCACAGAGAGGTTCCCATGCGACACCTTGCGGTATTGCTTTTGTTGGCAGGCGTTTGCGTGATGGCTTGGTCCGGCGCGGCCCAGCGCGTCATGGCCTACCCAGAACCCGCGGCCGTCAGCCCGTCCTGGTCTTTGGAAATCGAAGTCAGCAAGCCCGAGGCGATCTCGATCGAAGACGTCGACGGGAGCATCCGCTGGTTCTGGTACATCACCTACAAAGTGACCAACCCGACCAACGAAGACCTGTTATTCATCCCCGAGATCACGATCGCCAACGACACCGGCAAGATCCTCACGGCGGGCGAGAACGTGCCCTCGACGGTGTTCCCGGCGATCAAGAAACGTTTAGGCAACCCTCTGCTGCTCAGCCCCGTTGAAGTCGTGGGCAAGCTGCTCCAAGGCGAAGACTTCGCGCGTGAGGGCGTGGCGATCTGGCCGGCGTCCGAGGCCGACGTCGATGCCTTCGCCGTCTTCATCGCCGGGCTTAACGGCGAAACCCAGAACGTCACCAACCCGCTGACCGGCGAATCCGTCCTCGTTCGCCGGACCCTCATGCTTGAATACAAAGCCCCCGGCAACTTCGGCCCGCAGGAGCAGAAGATCATCGAAGCCGGGCGGCGCGAGGTGATGCGGTAAGAGGAAAAGCAGGAAACACAGGACGGCCTCAACAGCGGAACGCTAAATTTGGAAAGCAGGAAATCTGGGCCTGCGCGTCTGTACGACTTGCTCGATATCTGAATTTCCTGCGTTTCTAAATTTCCTGCGTTTCCTGCTTTTCACTTCGCGTCACACACCAGCACACGCGGCAGATGCTCGTGATCCGGCAGGACGTGCGCGTTGGCCCAGACACCCGCGTCATTGGCGAGCTTGATCAGCGCCTGCTTCTGGCTGGCGGCGGCTTCGAGTACCAGTTGGCCGGGTTTTTGTAGTAACGGCCGGCCTTTCTCGATCAATTCACGCAGGTACAAAAGCCCGTCTGCCCCGCCGCGCAACGCGGATTCAGGCTCGTAGTCCTTCACGTTACGTTCCACATCCCGCCACTCCGCGTCGCTGATGTACGGCGGGTTGCTTACCAGGTAATGCAATCGTTCATTGGCGATCGGTTCGAGCAGGTCGCCCAAGCGGAAATCGATGCGGTCATCGACGCCCTGCTCCTTGGCGTTTTGTTTCGCGGTATTGAGCGCCGGCTCGCTTAGGTCGGTGGCGATGACTCGGCTGTGCGGGATGTGCTTGGCCAACGCGATCGCGATCGCGCCGCTGCCAGTGCCGACGTCGGCGATCAACGGGCTGTGGAATCCCGGCGTGCGGCGGGCGTGCTGGATGACGTGTTCCAGCAGTGCCTCAGTGCTCGGGCGGGGGATGAGCACGGCCGAGTTGACGTTGAGCATCATCGAAAAGAACGGGCTCTTGCCGACCAGGTAATCGACCGGCTCGTGAGCGGCGGCGCGCTCGACCAGCGCGCGGAAGGTGGCGCGCTCCAGGTCGTTGGCCGGGCGGTCCAGGTCCATATAGAGCTTGATGCGCTCAACGCCCAGGACGTGGGCCATGAGCATCTCGGTCGCCAGGCGCGGGCTGTCTACACCTTTTTGTGCCAGGTGTTTGGCGGTCCAGGCCATCAGCCCGCGCGTGGTCCAGGTCGGGTTGTCGGTGTGCCGGGGTGTCACGGGCATGATTCTAACGACCCCATGGTGATCGGTGCCCGATCCGCCGCCCGGGTACTTGGTTCGCCGGTCGCGGTCGCGTAGCATCATGGGATGCATGTGGCTCTACTGACCAACCGGGCCTGGCTGGACGAGGAGCTGATACCGTTTCAGCACCTGGTGGTCGGCCTGATCGATGAGCGTGTGCGTGTGGCGCAGGTCGTGCCGGAGGGTGTGGCGGCGGAAGATTTAAGCGGGTTCGGTGAGCACGTGCCTTGGCGGGAGTCGTCGGTGCCGGCGCTGAACCATTACCGGATCGGCGGGCTGGGGGAGACGTTAAACGGCCTGGGTGTCGACCTGGTCCATGCGCTGGACGGTCGGATGTGGCGTGGCGGGCTGAAGCTCGCGGAATCGCTGGAAGTGCCTATCGTACTAAGCGCCTGCTCGAAGCTGGACATCAGGCTGGCGCAGCGGATGCTCCCGGGCCTGGACCCGGCGCGTGTGGCGGTGACGGCGGCAACGGAGCCGATCGCGCAGGCGCTGCGTGAGGTGGCCGGTCCGGACATGCTGGTCGAGTCGATCGGCACGGGCGTGCATACCCACAACGTCGAGCCGCCGACGCCCGGGGAGGGCCAGGCGTTGTGCGTGATCGTCAGCGGCAACGGTGTATTCGACGCGGACTACGAAGCGCTGCTGGGCGGGATCAGTCAATTCATCCAGCGGCAGCCGATGTCGCAGTTTTTCTTCGACGGCCAGGGCGGCGGGCAGCACCAGGTCTGGAAGGCGGCAAACGCGGCGGGCCTGCTGGGCAATATCTCCCTGACGCCACGACGGCTGGGCCACCGCGAGATGCTGCTGCGTTCACACGCTCTGATCCACCCACAAGCACTCGGCAAGTCGCGCAGCCTGACGCTGCGCGCGATGGCGCGCGGCCTGCCGATCCTCGCCCGGCAGGACCCCTACCTGGATTACCTGATCGAAGGTGAGACGGCGGTCGTGCTGGATGAACCCGACGCCGAGCGGTGGGCGGCGGAGCTGGACAAGCTGGCGAATGAACCCCGATCCTCCGCGGCGCTCGGGCGAAGCGCGATGCAATGGATCAGGCAGCACCGCACGACCTCGCAGCAGGTCGCGGGCGTGCTGGACGTATACCGGCGGATGGCGGGTTCGACGATCCCGTTCCCATCGTAACTGGTGCGGCCGTGGCCAAGCTGATAGGTTCTGCGCATGCCATCGAAAGACCGCGCCCAATCCGTAGCCGATACAACACCCGCCTTGCTCACGACCGTCAGCGACGCGCGGGCCCACCGCCGGGCACTCAAGGGCAAGGTCGCGCTGGTCCCGACGATGGGGGCATTGCACGAAGGACACCTCCAGCACATCCGTGCCTGCCGGCAGCACGCGGACCACGTCATTGTGAGCGTGTTCGTGAACCCGACGCAGTTCAACGAGAAGCAGGACTACCAGAAATACCCGCGCACGCTGGAGGTTGATATCCGTCTGTGCGCCGAGGCCGGCGCGGACGCGGTCTTTGCGCCGGAAGCCGACGAACTTTACCCGCCGGCGCAGATACCGGTGGAGGTCAGCGTGCCCTCACTGGCCGGGGTGTTGGAAGGCCGGGACCGTCCGGGGCATTTCCAGGGCGTATGCCGCGTGGTCGTCAAACTCCTGAATATTATCCAGCCGGACCTCGTGTCGTTCGGCCGCAAGGATTACCAACAGCTGCGCGTGGTGTCGGCGGTGGTGAGCGACCTTTTGATGCCGGTGCGTATTCTGGAAATCCCGACAGTGCGCGAGCCGGACGGGCTGGCGATGTCCAGCCGAAACACGCGCCTGACCCCCGAGCAGCGCCAGCGCGCACCGGGCTTGTTCAAGGCGCTCAGCGCCGCGAAACAGATGGTCGAACAGGATGAAGAGACGGACCCGCACGCGGTGGAGCAGGCGATGCGCGCGGTGCTGCGTGCGCATCAGGTAGAGGTCGGGTACACGGCGGTGCGTCACCCGCAGACGCTCGGCGAGCTTGAATGCATCGAGCCGGCGCTGACCGGGGGCGTGATCGCGCTGGTGGCCGGGCACGTCGGGGGAGTAAGACTGATCGATAACATGCTGCTGGGCGTGCAGGGGTAGGCCGGACGCGCGTGTCCAACAGAAATAAGTTCCTATCAAGCAGCGCTAAGCCGCAAGCGGCCGGCTACTGTGGCCGTTATTCGCTGGGCGCATCTTGAGTCGTGTCGTCGGTGGAGGCTTCCGCGTCGTGTTGCCGCGCGTCCGCGTCTTCGGTTTCATCGGGCGTTTGCGCGCGGGCGGCGGCTCGGGCTTTGCGTTCGGCGATCAGGTGATCAGGCAGGCGGTGGGCGCGTGGCGGGGGGAGCGGCTCTTGTGCCAAGGGGTCGCCGGTCACCACGCCGTGGTAACGTGTGTTCACGCTGTTGGGGTCCCGACCGTCGTCGTAGGGTAGTGCGTAGGGGATGAAGGGCGTCTGCCCGTGGGGCACCAGGTCGAAGACGGTGTTCGGCGGGATCAGGCCGACGGCCCCACCGCCCTGCCCGGGCGAAATGTTGAGTCTGAACTCACCGTTGTCATCGAGGACCAGGTAGTCGGGCCGATCCATCCAGGCGGTGAATCCCGGTTGGCGCAGTAGGTATTGCTGGCCCAGGCCGTCATACCCGGATGCGTAGCCGGGGGCATATCCCGGTGGCAGGTCACCGCGCTGGTAGAGCGAGCCGGACTGGCCGTAGACGCCGATGCCCTGCTCGACCCGGCGTGTGCTTGCGGCGCGCAGGTCCAGGTCGCTGACGGTCTGATCCACCGGTTGCCACTGGGCGACCTGATCATCCTGCGCCGACAGGTATCCCGCCGGCCATAACAGGCCAAGCATCATCATCGGGGCGTAACGACGGACGCGCGTCATGGTGTCAGCCCAATGAAAAACCACTCAGAGCCGACCGGCCCGGCCGGGGTCACGGCGACCACCGTGTGGATTACTTGGTCGCTTCAGGCGCCGGGGCGGCCTCGGGCGCTTCAGGTGCCTCGGGGGCTTCGGGGGCCTCTGCAGCAACCGGGGCTTCTTCGACGGTTTGCTCTACCTTCTTGGCGGAGTCTTCCATAGCCGGCGCGGCCTCTTCAGCCGGCGCGGCCATGTTCTGGGCCTTGGACTCGGCGACGGCTTCGGCGGCGACGGACTCGGCGGTCTCACGCACAGGCACCGGCGCGGCCTCCAGCGACCCGGGCATCTCAGGCGACGGACGGTAGTTCACCTGCATCCGCACCTTGGTGCCGGTCAGGTCCACGCGGTCACTGTCAACCATGACGCCGTGGTGCTTCCTGCCCATATCCAGCGCCTGGTCATCGATTCGGTACAGCTGCCAATCGACCCAGCTCGGCGAACCCGAGGCGTCGGCCTTCTGCCCGCCGGGGTTGTTGCCGAAGTCGAGCACCAGCTTGTGATTGACCGGGATATCCATCTCCCACACGGACTGGTTCTGATAAACATCCAGCAACGTCAGGGTGGTCGGCTGATAGACGGTGCTGACGAAGACGTGCTTGTCTCTCGCCGAGCAGCCCATGGCCGAGAGGAACATCGTCGCAACCAGCATGAGGGTCAGGGCACGGGGGGATCGGGGCATCGGTCGGGTCCTTTCAAGTCAAATCGGGTCGGCCATGCGCCAGACCCGTCCGGGTTCTCTGCTATACGATAAACCGTGGGCGCGGAACAAGCCAGTGGGCCGCCCTTAGCTATTTCGGCCTTTCCGGCCCGGACGGTTAAACCCGGTTGCGCCGGCCCCACGCCCGGGCGCGCCAGGGCCGATTTTTCGCCTAATACTTCTCCCGGTACGCCGACGGGCTGATCCCGACCATCTTGTGGAAGGTGGCGGTGAAGTGGCCGTGGCTGGCGAAACCGCTCTGGATCGAGACCTCGCCGATCTGCTCGCGGGTCGCCCTGAGCATCCACTTGGCGTGCTGCAGCTGCGTACGCAGCAGGTAGTGCTTGGGGCTGATCCTGGCGTGGCGGGAGAACAGGCGGTGGAAGTGGAACGGGCTGGTCTCGACGTACTCGGCCAGTTCCGTCAGACCGGGCGTGTCGATGAAGTGGTCGCTCATGTAGCCCATCGCCGCGGCGGTGCGCTCATCCTCAACCAGGCCTACTGCGGGCAGGTCGTCTTTGGCGGACGGACGCAGCTCGACGTACAGGTACCGCTTGTCGATCCCCCGCGCGGCACGGCCACGGTAGAAGCGCACCCACGTCGCGGCCCCGCCGAGGCCGAGCGTCATCTGATGCACTTCCTGATCGGCCAGGTCGTCCCAGCGCTGGGCGGCAACCGGCTGCAGCTGCTCCGCCAAGTCGCTGAGCACGGCCGGGGCCTTGAGGAACACCGCCTCGCAGCGCGGGTCGGCGTGGATCAGGCGGTTATTCTCACCCAGCAGCACACGCCCGAGGTCCGGCTCGCCGGCGTGGTCGAACTGAGCCCGGATGCCGCTAAGTGCCAGGTCGCCCTGGATTAATTCGGTGTCGGAGAATGCGCGGGACTTGCGGCTGACCGCCAGGTACCAGGAACGTGAAAGCCCGGCCACCGCCGGCTGCACGAACACGGCCGCGTGACGGGACGCCGGCAATGCCGGGCCGGGGTTCGTCTTGGCGGTCTTGCCCACCGCGACGCCCTTGCGCCTGGCTTCACGCAGCAGCGCATCATTCTTGTGGTCCTGCTCGCACCACTTGGTGACTTCCGCACCTTTGGCCCCCTGGACGGCGAGCAATTCGTCGGCGCTCGGGCCGGACGGATCGATCACGCCAAACACCACCCCATCCGTGCCCAACTCACGCTTGAGTTGATCCGTAAACGCCCCCGGACCCTCCCGCCAAGGTACGATCGCCCCGGAGGAACTGTCCGCTGAATGCGTCTTCACTAGCTGATCCTTTGATTACCCCATAACTGTGGAAACATCGCCCGCGCAACATGCGCGTGCATAAAAGAAGGCCGGGCGGCCCCCCGTGTCACAGAAAATAATGTGCCACCCCCCCGAAAAAACCGCCTAAAGATAGCTTGTTTTCTATACCGCAACAACCATAGCCACCCGTTCTTATCCTTGAACCGTGGCGGTTTCCCACACACCGGCGTCCGAGGGCGGCTGCTCCACACGCCACCGCATCGATTCCCCGTGACAATCGATATGCGCGGTGAAAAAACGGCCACGGTAGCGCCAGAACAACGGCCAGATCACTGCGCGATCGGTCAAGGGTATTGTTAACTCCGTCACTTGGGCGGCCTCGTGCCATTCCAGCAGGCCCTCATCCATCGGACCCGGTTCAACCCACACCGGGCGAGTTAGCTCATACAAATACATCAACCAGTGTGACTTACCTTCGTGTCCGGTCTCTGATACGATCCCGGTCAGGTGCAGTTCGCTGGTAGCGACCGTTAAACCGGTTTCTTCATAAATCTCACGGACCGCGCAGGCCGTGGGGCTTTCGCCGATCGACTGCTCGAGCTTGCCGCCGATCGGTGAATACAGGTCCCGATTGGGCGGACGCTTACGATGCAAGAGCAAGACCCGGCCATGCTCATCGAAAAGGTAGCAGAGCACCGCGATCTTATAAGGTAGTTCGGCGACGGGTAGGTCGGTCATGAGCGCGCGGCCGGATGCAAAAAGAAGTTGTTACTGACAAGTTAGCCCGGAGAAAAACCCGGGGTTAACCGCGGGGCTACCCCCGCCGGCTCCCGCCGGGCCTATTGCGGGTCCGCCACCGTGGTCGGGTCCGGCCGGTACAGCTTGGTCTCCAGCGCCCAGACCTTCTCGGTGAAGTCGCCGCCGAGGTCTGCAGACTTGGCGTCCCGGCCGCGTGTCACCGCCAACGCCATGTTCAACTTGGCATCGAGGTTATCCAGGTTGCTGATTGCGATCGCCTCGGGGGTGGCGGGCAGCTTCAATGCGCCGAACTCGGCCGTGCCGTGGTGGGACAGGATAATGTGCCCCAGCACACGCAGGATCGCGGCCGGCACCTTCGTGCCCGCTTCCTCGCACGCCCCGGCCTTCTGCTCCAGCCAGATCGCGCCACGGGCGATATGCCCGATCAGTTGCCCGTCATCGGAATAGCCAAAGCCGTTTTCCCACGTCAACTCCTCGCACTTGCCCAGGTCGTGCAGGAACAGGCCGAAGAGCATGATGTCGCGGTTAAGCTGCGGATACAGCGGGCAGATCGCGTCGGCCAGCTTCATCAGGCCCAGCGTGTGTTCCAGCAGCCCGCCAAGGTACGCGTGGTGTAGCGCCATCGCGGCCGGGGCCTTGCAGAACTTGTCCATCAGCTCGCCGTCTTCGAGGTAACGGTTGGCCAGTTCCTTGATCGCCGGGTGCTCAAGCGACTGAAGCAAAGAAAGAACCTCGGAGAACATCTGGTCGATGTCGTGCTCGGTCGAGGGCAATAACTCGGCGAGGTCCGACGCGGTCGGCTCGAACGGGCGGATGTCGTGGATGATGACCTGCATCTCGCCCTGGTAAGGCTGGGTCTGCCCGGCGATCCACACAAACCCGTCGGTCGGCAGCGTCTGGAACTGCTCCTCGGTCGTGTTCCACATCCGCCCCGGTGTCCGCCCGGTCTTGTCCGCCAGCAGGCACTTGATGTACGGCTTGCCGTTCTTGGTCTTGGCCAACTGGCAATTCTGCACCGCGAACACCCCGTCGATGTTCTGCGCCGCCTGAAGGTCACGGATATAGACACGGTCTGCCACGGGCGATTCCTTCCAATGGTATGGATTTCAGCGAGCCGGGCATCATACCGGACACGACTTCAAAGGGCGAACCAGTTTTTTTGCATGCCGTGAATGCAAAATCAGACATATGCGAACGGATCGCCCGCGGGCAGGTGTGTGACCGGGATGGCGGGGTACTGGGTTTTCAGCCAGTCAGCGAGCAGTTGCATGCCGCCCTCTTCGCTGGGCTGATGCCCGGTGACGATCAGGCCGACGGGTTTGTCGGTGTGTTGTGAATCGCGGACATATTCGTTGGTTTCCCACTCGTAGACCTCGCCGCAAACAAGCACGTCGATGTTGCCCTCCGTGAGGAACCCGATCTGCCGGCTGCCGCCCCACGCGCCGGGCATGCTCCCGACCCGGGCGCAGGGCAGCGCGGGATCGCCGACGTAGCGCATGGCTTTCACGTTCAGCTTCTGCTTACAGTAGCCGGCCAGCTCGGCGAGCGTGGTTGGCGGGATGTGGCAGATGCGCCCGTCTCCGGCATCGACCATGCCGGACCAACCCAGGCGTTCGTATAACCCGGTGAAGATCGGGTCGGGCTTGATCTGGTGGATGTGGTCGTGGTAGCGCCAGACCGTGATGCCGTGGTCATCCAATAGGGCGCGTTTGTGTTTATAGACAGTGTCGTCTTTCAGCCAGTCGGTTTCATCGGCGTGGTTATAAAACGTCGGCTCGTGCGTGATGATGAAGTCGGCGCCAAGCTCGATGGTTTTGCGGATGACCGCGGTGGTGGCCATGAAGGTGGTGACGATGCCGTGGACCTTATTCGCCGCGCTCCCGGTCTTGATAGTGTCGATGGTGTCTTCGATCGGCTCGACGCCGCCGTGTTCGAGGATGCGGTCGATGACGTCTTGCACGGTGGCGGCCGTGGCCGGTTGTGTTTCGTTGGCGAGCAGGGATTGCGCCAACACGCCGATGCCGCCGAGTGCCAGGGGTGTGGTTTTGAGGAACGCGCGTCGCCCGAAGGTGTTTTCGCCTGACATGATCGGCTCCCGTGTGGTGAAATGAAGGCGGGGTTTATTATAACCGCGTGGGTGGAAGCGGGTTTTGCCGGGCCGGGGTTATGATTACCATGGGGTGATGAAAAGCTATCCCATCCGGTCGGGCCTGATGACGGCGTGCTGTTGTTTCTTTGGGTGCGTTGCGCCCGTCCTCGCCGAAACGCCCGTCGAGGGGCCGGACACGCTGTTCCTGACGTGGTTCGGCGACCCGACGACGTCGATCGTCGCGCAGTGGCTCGAAGAAGGCGAACCCTTGCCCATCGTCGAAGGCGCGACAGATGACATCCCCGCGTTTGACGCGCCGAAGCTCGACGGCATCACCATCGACGGGGCGGCGGACGACTGGAACGGGCGCGGGCTGGACGCGGGGTTCCTCGCCGGCGACGACGGCCGGGTGGATGCCGAGCAAGACTTAAGCGCGTCCGCACAGATCGCCTGGAACGAGAGCGGGCTGCTGGTGATGTTGCGTGTGTACGACGATGTCGCCGACGAAGCGGAGGATATCAAGTCGCTTTACTCGGCGGACTCGATCGAGTTGTTCGTCTCTACGGGCGTGGGTTCGGATCAACGGTACCAGGTCTTGATCGCACCGGGCGCGGACGCTAAACAGACCAGCGCGAGGCATAGCCATTTTGATTACCGGAGCGATCGCGCCGGCGGCGATCCGTCGTTCGAGTACGCCTGTAAAGCGGAAGAAGGCGGTTATGTCGTCGAGGTATTGTTGCCGTGGGCGAACCTAGGCGCGGTGCCGGCGGCAGGGGAGCGGATCGGCTTTCAGTTCTACATCAACGACCGTGACGGCGAGAAGGAAGTCAAAACAATCCGCTGGCACCCGGACCACGACGCGAACGAACGCCCGGAGTCGATGTACGCGCTTCGGCTGACGGAGCGTGCGGGCGACGGGGCCGTGGCGCGTGCGAAGGTTGTGCGCGAAGGTGACAAGGCGCAACTCGCCGTGTGGGCCGACGAAACACTCGCGGGGCTGAAGGTACAGGCGACAAGTGCCGGACATGTGATCGGCGAAGGCGTGTTGGAAAGGAATAACGGCCGAGCATCTGCATCGATCGATTTGGCCGCCGCGCCGGGAGGTGCGCGCTGGGGCACGATCCACGCGAAACTCGACGAAATGGAGATTGCTTACGCCAGGCCCTTAAAATGGATGACTGTCTCCGCGCCCAACCCGATCGAAGTTATATGTGGCGCGGACATCAAATCCGAATCGGGCGGCAGCACTCAGGTCAAACCCTTCGGGGATTACACGGGCTTGTTCCTGCACCGCGCCGAGTTTAAGGGGCTAACACCGGACGAGTCGTACACGATTCAGATCGGCGGCGAAGCGGGCGCAAGCGTGTCTTTCCGCACGGCCCCGGCAACGCTTAACGAACCTCTGGTCTTCGCCGAAGGCGGGGACGTGGGTATCTGGAAGAACGTCGCGCCGCTGCACACGATCGCCGCGAGCTGGGGCCCGCGCTTCGGGCTGATCGGCGGCGACTGCGCCTACGCCAACGGACGGACGCCGGAGAACTGGGTCGCGTACCTTCGGCTCTGGCGCAAACACATGGTCGATCCCGAAGGCAGGCTGATCCCGATGCTCTGTGCGATCGGTAATCACGAGGTCGATGGCAGCTTCGGCCAGCCGATCAACCGTGCGCCGTTTTTCAATGCGCTCTTCGACGGGCTTTTCAAGGGCAAGACGTACGCCGCGCTGGACTTCGGGGATTACCTGTCGCTGGTATTGCTGGATTCCGGGCACGTCTCGGCCCACGACGGGGCGCAGGCGAAGTGGCTCGATAAAGTGCTCGCTAAACGAGAAAACCGCCCGCACCTGTTCACCGCGTACCACGTCCCGGCTTACCCGTCGCACCGCGAGTTTGAGGGCAAGTACAGCGAGCTCGCACGGCAAAACTGGGTGCCCCTGTTCGAGAAGCACGGCGTGGACGTCTCCTTCGAGCACCACGATCACACCTACAAACGCACACACGTCATGACCGGCGGCGTCCCCGACCCCGACGGTGTGTTGTACCTGGGCGATGGCTGCTGGGGGAGAAACCCGCGCACGGTGGCCACGCCGGAGGAACGCCCTTACCTGGCGAAGTCCGTTTCAGCGGCGCACGTTATCCGCGTCACACTCGACGGCGGCGAGCAGAGGTTCATCGCGGTCGATGTCGAAGGCAACCTGATCGATCAGTACCCGGAATAATCCCCCCCGGAGTTATCCCGGACTCACCCCGGTATCTGGTCGGCGAATTTTTGTTTGAACTCGTCCAGAGATGCGACGCCGGACGGGAGCGCGGCCTCGTCGATCAGGAGGATGGGGATGCCATCGCGGATCGGGTAGCGCAGGCCGCCGACGGTGGCGACGAGTTCCTCGCCCTGTAGTTGCAGCGGGGAACGGGTCAGGGGGCAGCGCAGGATCTTCAGGACGTCGGGGCTGATCGTGTTGGGTTCTGCCATAGATGGCATGGTATCAGAGACTTTCTTCCTTGACCCGTTGGATGTCGGCGCCGAGCGCCTGGAGAGTAATTTCCATGCGTTCGTAGCCGCGGTCGAGGTGATAGACGCGGTTGACGGTGGTGGTGCCCTGGGCGGCGAGGCCGGCGAGGACCAGCCCGGCGCTGGCGCGCAGGTCGGAGGCCATGACGGGCGCGCCGATGAGTTTTTTCACGCCGCTGACGACGACGCTCGGGCCGTTGCGGGTCAGTTCCGCGCCCATGCGCAGGAGTTCCGCGACGTGGAGGAAACGGTCGGGGAAGATTTTTTCGGTGATGGTGCTGTTGCCGTCGGCCAGGCAGAGCAGGGACATGATCTGGGCCTGGAGGTCGGTCGGGAACCCGGGGTGCGGCTGGGTGAAGACCTGCACGGGCCTGAGCCGGTCGGGCGTGTGGACGGTGACGCTGCCGCGGTGGCGGTCGAATGTCTTTACGTCACCGGAAGCGGGTGAGACCTCGACACCGATGGCGTGCAAACGGTCGAGCGCCGCGCCGAGCGCATCGGTGGGGAAGTTTTCCAGCGTGATCGGGCTGCGTGTGATGGCGGCGGCGCAGACGTAGGTGCCCGCCTCGATGCGGTCAGGGATGACGCGGTGCTCTGCGCCGACGAGTTGGTCGACGCCTTCGATGACCAGCCGGGGCGAGCCCGCGCCCTGGATCTTCGCGCCCATCTGGATCAAGAGGTGCGCCAAATCCTCGACCTCCGGCTCGCAGGCTGCGGACTCGATAATGGTCTGGCCCTTGGCGAGCACGGCGGCGCACAGGACGTTGGCGGTGCCCAGCACGGTCGAACCGCTGGGTCCGCCTAAGAAGACGTGAGCGCCGATCAGTCGGCCGCCCTCGGGCGCGACCGCGACGATGTCGCCGGCGTCGAGTGTGATCTGGGCGCCCAGGGCGCGCAAGCCGCGCAGGTGCAGGTCGACCGGGCGGTCACCGATGGCGCAGCCACCGGGCATCGAGACGCGGGCCTTACCCCGGCGGGCGAGCAAGGGTCCGAGCACGCAGATACCCGCCCGCATGGTCTTGACGATCTCGTAGGGCGCGGCGGTGAGCGAAGGGTCGGTGGCGTGGATGGTGAGCGTCCGGCTGCCGTCGGAGCCGGATTGCCCGGTCTCGCAACCGAGCGTGCCCAGCAGGCGGGTCATGTTGCGGATATCCGAGAGGTCGGGCACGTCGTGCAGCGTCAGCGGGCGGTCGGTGAGCAGCGCCGCGGCCATGAGCGGGAGGCTGGCGTTTTTCGAGCCGTGGACCCTGACCGTGCCTTTGAGTGGCCGGCCGCCGTTGATGATGAATGAATCCATGTAGAAGAATAGGGTACGGGGTTCTGGGTTCGGGGGTCAGGGCGTTTGCCGGAGGCACAAGACACCACGGGGGCGTCATGGTACAACGTGCGCGAACACGGCATACGGTTGTATCGGTCGATCGACATGTATTTCCCGAACCCTGAACCCCGAACGCTGAACCCATGGATTTAAACACCCTGATCCGTAACGTGTCGGACTGGCCTAAGCCGGGCATCCAGTTCAAGGACATCACGCCTTTATTGCGCGACCCGGCGGGGCTGGCGATGGCGGTCGAGCTGATGGCGAGCCCGTGGCGTGGCAAGAACGTGGACCTGGTCTGCGGGGCCGAGTCACGCGGGTTTATCTTCGGCACGGCGATCGCCCAGGCCCTCTCGGCCGGGTTCGTCCCGATCCGCAAGCCCAAGAAGCTGCCCGCCAAGACCCACGCCATCAGCTACGACCTGGAATACGGCAGTGACACGCTCGAGGTCCACGCCGACGCGGTCATGAAGGGCCAGCGTGTGCTGATGGTCGACGACCTCCTGGCGACCGGGGGGACGATGAAGGCCAGCTGCGACCTGATCGACAAGATGGGCGGGGACATCGTGGGGATCAGCGTGCTGATCGAGCTGAGCTTCCTGCCCGGGCGCAAGCTGGTCAGCGGGCACGGGAACGTGCATGCCGTGCTGACGTATGATTCGGAATGATCCGCTACGATCCCGGGCGACGGTAAGCCAGTGTCTCACGACTCCAACCATCATCACGCAAACGGTATCTACGCGGGTTACTGGGAGCGCGCCCAGTGGCCGTTGCAGGGGCTTTACTTCCTGCTGCCGCTGTTGGTGATCTACGAGCTGGGCACGCTCAAGCTCGCCCCGGCGGGCAGCGACCGGCTGGCGCCGATCCTGGCGGAAACCTTATTAGGCAAATGCTTCCAGACGCTGGGCGTCACGGGCGTGCATCTGCCGGCGATCATCGTCGTGGTGGTGCTGTTCTGCATGCACCTGGTCCGGCGCAACCCCTGGCGGCCGGAGATGAAGCTGTACGGCGTGATGTGGGCGGAGACGTTCGCGTGGGCGGTGCCTTTGTTCGTCTTCCAGATGGTGCTGGTCCGGGAGTTGGCGAACTCGGGCGTGTCGTTGCAGGTGGTCGCCGACACGCTCGCCGCGCCGACCGGTTCGTCGGGCTACTGGAAAGAGCACATGATCTTCAGCGTCGGCGCGGGGATCTATGAAGAGCTGCTGTTTCGGCTCATCGGGATTGCGCTACTGCACATGCTGTTCGTGGATGTGCTGGCGCTACCGGAAAAGTACGGCGGGGCCGCGACGATCGTGCTCTCGGCGCTGGCGTTTGGCATCTACCACTTCATCCTCATCGACCCAACTGCAAGCCTGGGCTTTACCATCGAAGGGTTCGACTGGGGCAAGTTCGCGTTCTTCACGCTGGCGGGCGTGTACCTGGCGATGATATACGTCATCCGCGGCTTCGGCCTGGTCGTGGGCACGCACGCGCTCTACGACGTGATGGTCGTCTGGTACAACGCCGACCTCACCGGCCAAATCTTCGGCTGGTTCAGGCATTGAAACGCGATCGCTATTCAATTTAGTCCGATTAGTCCGGGACGACGAGCAGTTGCGAGGCGATGCCCGCGTGTACCGACTCGGCGCGGCGGCGGACCAGGCGGTTGAGCACATCGCTGTTATCGAAGCGGGCGAGGTCACGCAGCAGGCAAAGCGATTTATCCCGGCCGAGCTGCGCGAAGAAATCACGGACGGGGCCGGTGTTGCCCGTCATCTCGGCGAGCACGGAGAGCATGACCGCCTCGGTGGTCTTGACCAGCTTGAAGCCGCGGTCGTGTTTCATCATGGTGTCGAAGCAGGTCTGCGCGGTCGTAAACCAGTGCGCGCCGGTGAGTTCGCCGGTGTGCAGGCGTTGGAGGATGTGGGTGGCTGCGTTGTTCAGGCAGTAGCTGCGGACGCGGTTGGGGCTGGGCGTGCGGCGGTCTTTAGGTTGCAGGCGGACCCAGCTCATGTAGGCGTGCGTATCGCGCTGCCCGATCAGGCCGCCCGCGGCGTCCGCGAGCGTGAGCATCTGCGAAACGAAGAACTCGGAATCGAGCATCGGACGCCCGACCATCAGCACGTTCAGCCTTGCCAGCAAACCGGGCAGCGAACCTGGGCCGGTCAGGTCGCAGACCACGCAAGCGCCGGCCACGACCAGCTGCATGTCAGCCTCTGCGGTGTCGTCGTGTTGATTCAATGCCGACAGCAGCTTGGTAAGGTCATCGCGGAGTGTGCTTTGGTTGTCCTTGCCCAGGCCGTCACGGAAGACACGGCGGACGAACGCCATGAAGCGCTGACGGGTCGCGTCCAGGTCGACGTATTGCGGGATACCTTCGCCGAAGCCGCACTCGATGAGTCGGCCGGCCGCGGAACGCAGCACACACAACACGTCATTCGCCACCGCACGGCGTAGCGTCTGGTCGCCGCCCTGCTCATCTACTAAACGGTCGTGGTTGGTCAGCAGACGGTTTTGCAGCGACTCGAACCGCTGGGCGAGCGTAGGGGATGGCGTTTCCTGCGCGAGCGTTTCCTGTTGGTGTTGCTTTGCCGCGGCGTCGCGGATGTGGCGGACGGCGGTCTGGACACGTTTGGCCGAGAGGTCCAGGCCCAGCGCCTGGTTGATCTCCTGCGCGAGCGCGGCGTAGTTCACGGCCGTGGTGTCCGCGCCCGGACGCAGGCACTTATCCAAGACACGGTCAAGGTCGCCCGTGTCCTGGTGCTGCGTCACCGAGGCCAGCCAGGTCAGCACCGCGCCGGCGGCGTCACGGACGTTACGCCGAAGCCCGTTGACCTCGTCATCGACCGTGGTGACGCGGCCACGAGAAACGACACGTCGATCGTCCGCGCGTGTGTCCGCCATCGGCGCCGCTTTGGCTTCGAGCCTGGCGAAATCCACGTAGAACGTCCGGGGCCGTTGATCGTCTGGATCAACGCCGGGCGTTGTGTGGATCGGGTTGGCGCGTACCAAAGTGGCCATGACTGCCTCGGTCGATGGGGATTAGCTGATGGTCTGGACGGCCTTGGTGTCCGAACCGCCCTTGCCCTTGGTCTTGTGGCAGCCGGTCTCCGCAGACGTCGGGCTGACAAGCCAGAGGGTCAGCGTCAGCGCCGCCAAAACTGCCAGGCACCGCATGAATCGTTTGCTACGCATGTCATTGCTCCTGTGTGGGTGAGAATGCAGTCCTCACCCGTCTAACGCACAAACCCTACGGAATCAGACGCCCTGTTCCGTGAAGAGTTCCCGTGGTGGACCCGTAATGCATTATAAAAAAGTGGCTTAGCCCCTAAAAGAAAATTTTGCCCGATCTGCGGACCACTCCCCGTGGGGGGACGCGGAACATCAGGACAATAAAAAACTATAAACCCAATTTAATTAATTACTTAATACATTCGCCGCGTGGATTGTCTTTCAAATCCCGCACCAAATCGGCTTAAGAGCGGAAAGGGCACCCACAGGGGAGGCCCGACCGGGCCGGGGCTTGAACCCGGTTCCAAGTGAACCCAACACGAAGGAGGCTCATCATGACCGGTTCCCAATTAGTTAAGCGTGTCGGGTGGACGGCCGCGTTGCTGGCGGTCTGCGTGCTGGCTAGCCACACGGACGCGGCCCAGCGCGGTCAGCGCAACGACCAGCGTTCGGCCCAGCGGGATGACGGCCCGTCGCGTGGCCGCGCCCAACGTCAACGCGACACGCAGCAGGACCGCGACCGCCCGCGCCGCGACGCCGACACCCAGCGCCGCGCCGAACGTGAACGCGATGACCAACGCGCCCAGCAGGAACGCCAACGGGAGCGGTCCGAATCACAGCGCCGGGCGCAACAGGAACAGGAACGGCAACGCCAGCGCGCCGACGCTGAGCGCAGGGCTGAACGTGAACGCGAGGCCCAGCGTCAGCGCGCCGCGGAACAGAGGCAGCGCGAGGAAGCCCAGCGCAGACAACAGCAGCGCGAAAACAATACCCGCGTCGTCTCCGCCGCACCCAATAACCGCGGCGACAACTGGGGCGTCAACGCGCAAGCGAAAAAACAGGACGAACGCCAGGCCCAATTACGACGGCAGGAACAACGCCTCGAACAACAGCGCATCGAGCAACGCCAGGACCTGCGCGAAGCCAAACAGAAGTTCGAGGACAAGGTCCAGCGGGAAAAACAGGAACTGCGCGCACGGGACAACCGGCTGGACGCCCGCGCCGACGCGCTACGCCACGCCGCACAGCACACCTACTCCCGGCCCTCGTACAGCCACGGCCACAGCTTCTACAAGCCCGATTACTACAAACACGATGATCACAACAAGGTGAGTTTCAGCTTCGGCTTCGGGAACTACTACCCGTCGAGCTACTACTACATCGGCGGCTATACACGGCACGCCTGCTGCTCGGGCGGGTACTGGACGTGGCGATGGGTCCGGCCGCTGGTCGTCACGCGCTACGACGACTGCGGTAACCCCTACGACGTCGTCATCCGCGCCGGCTACCACAAGCGCGTCTGGGTCCCGTACCACTGCAGTTCCGGCCTGCACATCTTCTACCGTTACTAAACCTTTCCGAGCCTGACCGGGGACAAGCAGGGCAAGGCCCACGCATGCGACCGTGCGTGGGCCTTTTGTTGCGCACCGGACCGTATCAGGAACAGGTTGGCGGTAAACGCTAGAGTATGCGGCCCCCGGGGCATCGGCTTGGACCAACCGGACCGTGCTAGAAGAAGGTGTGCGATTGCGAAAGATGACGTTCGGCCGGTACGACCTGGCCGTATTTATCAGTTTTTTCTCCTACGCGGCCGGCTCGGTGGTGCTCCCCGTGGCGCTGGTATCGCTTGCGCACGACCTGGGGTTTTCGCTCGAAGAGGGCGGAATGACGCAGGGGGGCGCGCTGCATCTTGGGCGGACGCTGCCGATGATCGTGTCGATGCTGCTGTGCGGTTTCCTCGCGGCGCGTTGGGGCAAGCGTCGGACGATGGGGGCGGCGGTGGCCGTGATGGGGCTAGGCATTTTGTTGTGTGCGGTCGCGCCGTTCTACGGGATTATTTTCATCGCGCTGATGGTTGCGGGGCTGGGCGAGGGTGTGATCGAGGGGCTGGCGACGCCGTTCGTGGAGGCGCTTCACCCGGAAGAGCCGGGGCGGTATATCAATTTCTCGCACGCTTTCTGGGCGGTCGGCGTGTTCGTGACGGTGCTGGTCACCGGGGGGCTGATCTCGCTGGGCGTGCACTGGCGTGTGCTGGTGGGGGTCGGCGCTGCTGGCGTTCGTGGCGGCGGCCGTCACGCTGCTGCCTGAATCGCCTGGCAAGGCGTACCCCGAACACCCGGAAGCGATCCACTGGAAAACCGTGTGGGGCCACGCGCATGAACTGGTCTGCGCGAGGCGGTTCTGGCTTTTCTTCGCCGCGATGTTCGTGGCGGGCGGCGGCGAGTTCTGCCTGACCTTCTGGTGCGCAAGCTATATCCAGTTGAGTTTTGTAAACGCCGCGTGGGCGGGCGGCGTGGGCACGGCCTTTTTCGCCGGGGGCATGTTCCTGGGCCGGACCGGCTGGGGCTACCTGATCCGGCAGCACCAACTAAAACAACTGATCTTCTGGTCTGCGCTGGCGGCCGCGGCGATCACCAGCCTGTTCCCGCTGTTGTCGAACTTGTGGGTGTTCTTCGGGCTGTTGTTCGTGGCGGGGCTGACGGTCGCGCCGTTTTGGCCGAGCGTGCAGAGTTACAGCGCCGACCGGCTGCCCCGGACGGACACCACGATGCTCTACATCCTCTTATCGTGCGCGGGCATCCCCGGCTGCGGGGTGTTTACCTGGCTGATGGGGTATCTCGGCGACCGGACGGGCGACCTGCGGACATCGTTCTGGCTGGTCCCCGGGTGTTTCGTGACGCTGGCGGCCCTGATCGGCTACGACTGGTTCACATCAAAAGCAAACCACAACAACCGCGCTACGGGTGACGGCTCGTCCGTATCGATTTGAAGCTGATCGGTCAGTGGTTTTCGGCACACCACTCGAACAACGCGACCCATTCCAAGCGCTGAAGTGCGACCAGGTCCGGGGAATCGCTTTGCTGTTGGTAAGCGCGTTCGACGCGGTCGACGAAGTCGTGGGGCTCGTATCGGCCGATCGCCGTGCCCGCCGCCGCGCCGCCGCCGCCTGAATCGATCCGGCTGATCACCGGGTGCTGCCCGGCCTTGCGGTACCAGTAGTGGCTGTTGCTGAAGTCGCCCTCGCGGCGGTGCATGATCGCGTGCCAGAACGAGCCGGACGGCCGGGTCAGCTTCTGGCTTACCGCGTGGCTGCGCTCAAGGTCATCCACGTAGAGCCAAAGACCCGCTTCGAGCGTGGGTTTACCTTTGAGCGCGGGTTCCTCGAGCGCCCGGATCAGCAGGTCAGTCGCTTCTGCGGCCACCGAACCGTTGACCACCAGGTGTTGCATCGCACGGTCGATCGGCAGCGCGTCAAACAAGGGCCGTAAGGCACGATCGATCGGGCCGGGCATGTGCGGTTTCATGGATTCTCCACACGCTGCAAACAATGCCAAGGCGTTCTCTATTCCGCCGTGCTTATCCATCACGGCCGGATACCAGTCCCACGGCGCCGGCTCCATGTTATCAACCCTTGGACCTGCCGCACCCGGTTGGATCACAGGACAACCCCCCGTCGCCGCGACGGACGGCCGTTCAACAGGACGACGCCGGCGGTGAACATAAACAAAGCGCCGGGTTCGGGCACGGCGGACTGCGCGGAAGACTCATCGATGCCCTGCAGTTGACTCACCAGCCGCAGGCCCGCGTGTGAATCGAGGTTGTTCGTCACGATCTTGATCGAACGGCCGGCGATATCCTCGGTGTACTTGCCCCGGGTGGCGATAGCGGCGGCGACCGCGGCCTCGGCGTTGATCAGGCCGAAGCCAGATTCGTCATCCACGCCACGCTTGCCCAGGTCCGTCGCCGTACGCGCCAACAACATGCGGACCTGCCACGGGCTTAACTCCGGGTTGGCCGTCAGCATCAGGCTGGCGACGCTCGCGGCGATCGGCGAAGCGAAGCTCGTGCCCGACCAGTTGTAGGTGCGGTCATTGGTCGTGAGACTGAGGATGTTGCGGCCCGGCGCGACCAGGTCCACGAACGAGCCGCGGCTTGAGAAGTACGACACACTCCCGTCCTGATCGGTCGAGCCGACGGCGACGAGCTGCTTGTGATTGCGCCAGCGCGCGTGGTTCAGCCCGTCATTGCCGGCGGCCATGAAGACCACGGCGCCTTTGCTCTGGGCATAAAGCGCCGCCCGCTGCAGCGCCGCTAAGTGTACGCCCGAGTAGCTGACATTGATCACCCGTGCGCCCTGGTCGGCGGCGTAGCGGATGCCGTTGGCGAGGTCGGTGGTGTAGGCGGCGCCGTCGGGGCGGTTGCTGACACGGACGGGGATGGCGGTGGCGGTCCAGGCGGCCTGGGCGATGCCTTCACCGTTGCCGCTGGTCGCGGCGAGCAGGCCGATCGTGCCCGTGCCGTGCGGGTTGACCGGGTCGAGGTTGTCGCTGCCGTTGACGATGTTGATGCCCTTGCCGATGGCGAGGTTGCGTTGCAGGTCGATGTGATCGGTGTCGAACCCGGAATCGACGACGGCCACGGTGATCCGGCCGCGCTCGGGCAGCTCGAGGATCTGCGCCCAGGCCTCACCGAAATGAAGCGCGTCGAGATACCACTGCTGGCTCTCGCCGGGGTCGTTGAAGCTGACGGTGGCCGCGTTCGCGGCGGAGCAGGCGACGAGGAATGCCAGTACGGCCAGGAGGCGTCGGAGCATAAGAAAATCCTTTCAAACTACATCGATCGTCAAACGCCGTGTGCCGTGAGCGCACAGATATTCCATCGGCGATGCGGTAGCTCGCCATCAAGAACCGTTGCGCTCTTTAAGCGCGCAACGACACGAGCGCTCGCGCCGCGCGACGCCGGCCGATAAGCCACGCGTTGCCAATGCTGATATGGCCGCCGGGTTAGGGCACACTCTCAAAGCCGTGCGAGCCGTGCCCGAGTTACAGGACGCCCCACCCCGGACCGATCCCGGATTGCAAGCGGCGCATCATCCGCTACGATCCCCTCTCGCCCCGACAACCCCACCGTGGCTATATAAACAGGAAGGCAAGCAAAATGACCCAGCAGAAAGCGACCAATATCACCTGGCACGAGGGCAAAGTGACCCCCGAGGAACGCCAGAAGAACATGGGCCAGAAGGGCTGCACCCTCTGGATGACCGGGCTCTCCGGCAGCGGTAAGTCCACCGTGGCCGTGGCTTTAGAGCAGGTCCTCATGCAGCGCGGCTACCACGCCTACCGCCTCGACGGCGACAACATCCGCATGGGCCTTAACAAGAACCTTGGCTTTTCCGCCGAGGACCGCGACGAGAACATCCGCCGCATCGGCGAGGTGACCAAGCTGTTCGCGGATGCCGGGATCATCAGCGTCACCAGCTTCATCAGCCCCTACAAGGCCGCCCGCGACATGGTCCGCAAGCTCCACGAGGACGCGAAGATCCCCTTCCTGGAAGTCCACGTCGACTGCTCCCTGGAAGAGGCCGAGAAGCGCGACCCCAAGGGCCTCTACAAGAAAGCCCGCGCCGGCGAGATCAAGGGCTTCACCGGCATCGACGACCCGTTCGAGGCCCCCGAAAACCCCGAGATCACCATCAAGACCCACGAACTGAGCATCGAGGAGTCGGTGCAGGCGCTGCTGGATGCGCTGGAAGAACGCGGGTTGATCTGAATCAAGTATTAGAAAATTTAACGACCCCCAATAGCCCGGGGCGGAAGCCCCGGGTTTTTTTATTGCGCTAAAACTTAGGCGGTAAACGTACCTGCACTCATTCAGTCACTGGCGATGTCGCCATCTTTGTAGCCCACGGAGGTGTAACCGAGTAACGCGTTAGATTTATCATCCCATGGGTTGGTTTTATCTTTGAGGACATCAATTCGAGGGTCGCTACTCTGCTGACTGGCGAAGAGCCTGTCGTATTCGATCTCAGATCCAGAGCCATACTTGGTATCCAGTGCCTCCTCGTTTTCGAATGAGGCACTTCCGTCACCACGCGCGATGCTACCGACCCATTGCTCATCGTCTTCATCGGTGTGGACACTGTATATCTTGTCGTAGTCGTCACCGATGTGGCCGCCGGGGATACGGGCACGATCAGAGACGAGGACCGCCTGGGTGTTGATCGATTGTTTCCACTCGCGGGACCGACCCGTCTGGTCCGGCCGGGTCGTGTCACTAAGCAACATCCCTCCGTCGCTATGAATATTCAACAATGCAAATGAATAATTGGCCGACGAGACTTTGCCGGTCGTCCAAACGGCCTTGGTTTCGACCGGGCTGATGATGTATTCACCCAAGAAGGCGTTGTTGTCTAGCAACAACCAGAAACGTGCTTCTACCGTTGCCCCGTGCCCAGATTTTCCAGTAAAAGAATCGTCCGTCCCATCATCTTTGAGAATGTAGCCTTTGCTTGTGAGACCGGGCATCTTTTCCTTATTGCCTCCGGCATAAACGACAAGTCCCTGAACAATGCCACGCACACGATTGGTGTTATACATCGCTGGTGGATGACTTCTTGCACGGCCAAGCGCGGGTAGGAGAATCGCAATAATCAGAATGGCAAGGACAATGGATCCTCCTACGACCAGCGCGAGCTTGGCAAATCCCCCACCTGTCGGGTCCGAATGTTCCGGCGGAGGGACGATCTCAGAGACTGGGTCGTTCGTGGGTGCGGCGGGATCACTCATGATCATTCTCCAGTGTGTGTTCCCAAGGAATAGAGAAGCGATCAACAGGCGTACAATTACATGATATCTGGTCTCGATTCAGCTATTTCACCGCCCCGCGCGTTCCATATCGCGCAAACGCGCCTGCTCCCGATCCGCCGCGAGTTTCTCCGCATTGCGTTTGCGTTCGGTTTCGTCTTCCGGGTCGAGCTGCGCTTCCCAGCCGTACATGTTGAAGTCCCATGTCAGCTCGCCGTCCGCGCCGCAGTGGAAGATAGTGTAGCCCGGGGCCGAGCCGCTGAAGTCGCCGGCCCACCACGCGCCGCTGACGGCGGGGCTGGTGATGTACCAGACATCGTGCCAGCGGTATTCCTCCGGCCGGTGGGTGTGGCCCTGCAACAGCGCCTTGACGCCGTGGCGTTCGAGGATCTGTTGCAGCTTCAGCGTGTCGCGGACCACGGCCCAGGCGGGCATGCCCGGCGAATCGGGGCTGCCCTGCTGCTGCGCGATGTTGCAGTAGGCGGCGATGTGCGTGGTAACAATCTTAGGCCGATCGCCGGCGGAGCCCAGGTCATACGCGAGCCATTCTAGCTGCTCATCGCCGATCCGCGCTTCGTAACCGGTGCCGTGGTCTTCCTTTGTCGGGTAGATGCAGTCGAGCACCGCGAAGTGCCAGCCCTTGTGGTCGAAGCTGTAGTAAGGATCCTTCCACTCAAGCGCATCCATGATGTACTTCTTGCCGAAATCGGGGTCGTTAAGCTCGACCTTGCGCCGCGAACTCCAACCGAGCGCATCGTGGTTACCCATGCAGTTGTAGTACGGGATACCCATCGAGTCGGAGACTTCTTTGTAGATGCGCACCTGCTCGACGAACTTGGCCTTCTCGGTGTAAAGCCCGTCGAAGGCAAGGTCGCCGCCCATCATGGCGAAGTCCGGTTTGGGCTTAAGCGCCATCACGGTCTCGATACACTTGTGATAACCCGCGTCGCCGTGTCGGCGCGGCGTGACGTGCATGTCGGTTAGGTGGACGAAGTCAAACGCCTTGCCTGTTGCGCCGGGCTGTTTCGTCCCCGGTGACGACACGCGCGTGCCCCGCGCACAGCCGGGCAGCGTCAATGCGCCGGCGGCCAGAGCGGTGGTGGTCAGGAATTCGCGACGGTTGATAGGTGGTGTGCTCATGGCGAGATTATACGGTGATAATCCGGCAGACACCTGCGACGGTTTCGCGGCCCGGTAATTCCCTTATCGCGCGTCGTGTTCAACAGGCATATTCTTAAAATTTTCAACTACTTCTGGTGTTGCGTGGCGCGCTTTAATTCGCCCCGTGATCCAAATCGGTCCGCCACCATCGAGTGATTCCAGTTGCAGTTTCTTAAGCGTCAATTCCATCCCCCCAAAAATCTTCGGCTTGGGACCCCATACAGGCGCCTGGTAATGAGCCAGTGCCTTGATCTCGTTTTGTTCCACATCCGATCGTTTTTGTATCAGCGAATAATGGAGCCAGATATCCAGAACATATCCGTTTGCCGAGTGGAATCGTGCGGCCTTCTGAACAAAAATATAGCGGGGTTGATATGCGGGGAAACCTTCATTAATGAAGAACGCATAGGACTCATGTGCTCGATGGTGCGAACCTTTTCCCGCCAATACAATACCATCATCATGCTCGGTCCAATACACTTGCTCAAAACCTATCGTCGTCCCTTCCGAATGATTTGCATCGAACCCTACAGTTATGACCGTTTCGGCCCTGGGATGAATGATGACGCACCCGCTCAGATGTAGTACGGCGACACAGAGTAACGGCAGACATCGCAGAGTCACGTCTTGGGCTCCACTGTCAATGATTCAGGACTAAGCGCAGTATAACTGACTATCGCGGCATAAGCGCAAGTCCGGACGCCACTGTTTATTAAATCAAGCGTCTGTTCACACCGGCTCGTCGAGGTGGTACTGTTTGATCTTCTTATAGAGCGTGCTGCGGTTGATGTCGAGCTGTTTGGCGGTTTCCTGGCGGTTCCACGCGTTGGCCTCGAGGGCGGCAAGGATGATGCGTCGCTCGGGTTCCAATAGCGCGGTCGCCAAAGGCATCGGTGTCCAGCCGCCGGTGAGCGCGGGGATCGCGGGTTCGCCCGATGCGGATGCGGCAACACTTCGCCCGTTACCTGAGGTGATCGTGCCCGGCTTGGCCGCGGCGATGATCGGCTCGGGCAGGTCGGCCAGCATGATCTCGTTGTGTTTGCTCAATACCACGGCCCGCTCGACCGCGTTCTCTAACTCGCGCACGTTGCCCGGCCAGTTGTGTTGCAGCAAGGCCTCGGCCGCCTCACCGCTGAAACGCCTTTGCCGGCCCAGCTCCTTGCAGTGCTTTTCCAGGAAGTGCTCAGCCAGCAGCGGCACGTCACCCAGCCGGTCGCGCAGCGCGGGCATCGCGATGCTTACGACGTTGATCCGGTAGTAAAGGTCCTCGCGGAACATGCCGGTCTCGACCAGCTCCTTCAGCGATTGATTGGTCGCCAGCACGAATCGCACATCGACGTGGACCGTCTTTGTGGAGCCGACCGGCTCGAAGGCTTTCTCCTGGAGCACGCGCAGGAGTTTGAGCTGCAGCGCGGGGGTCGCGGAGTTGATCTCGTCGATGAAGAGCGTCCCGCCGTCAGCTGCGAGGCACTTGCCGGGCTTGTCTGCGTCCGCGCCGGTGAACGCGCCCTTGACGTGGCCGAACAGTTCGCTTTCCAGAAGTGTTTCGGGGATCGACCCGCAGGCGAAGGTGACGAACGGGCCGCTTGAGCGCGGGCTCATCGTGTGGATCGCTCGGCCGACCAGGCTCTTGCCCGTGCCCGATTCACCGGTCACCAGCACGGTCGTCTTGCTCTCGGCAACGGTCTCGACGAGGTCGTAGACCTTCTGCATCCGGTAGTCGTTGCCGACAAGGTTGCCCATGCCGAAGCGTTCGGAGAGCTGGGTCTTCAGCGACTTGTTTTCGTGAACGAGCGTGTGCTGGTTGACGGCCTTACTCACCGCGAGACGCAATTCGTCATCGACCACGGGCTTGGTCAGGTAATCGACCGCGCCGAGGCGCACGGCTTCCACGGCCGAGTCGATCTTGCCGAACCCGGTGACGACGATCGGGACGATGGATTCGTGGCGCTTACGGACCTGCTTGAGCAGTTCCATACCATCGCAGCGCGGCATGTTCATGTCGGCGATGAGGATGCCGAATCCCTCGCCGTTAGATTTCGTGGTTCCGTCGTCGAGGATCGACAGGGCTTCCTTGCCGTCGCACGCGGTGGCGGTGGCGTAGCCCTCCCGGCCGAGGAAATCGGCGAGGCTGTCGGCAACGATCGGGTCGTCGTCCACGATAAGGATGCGTGCTGGTTCGGGCATGGTTACTCGCGGGGTGTCTGGGTCGTGGTGGGTGCCGGAGTGACACTTTTGTGTACGGCGCTATCGATCGGGAAACGCAGCACCAGGCGCGTGCCACTGCCCGAGCGTGGCGTGATGTCGAGAGTGCCGTGAAGGCTGTGCGCGATCTGTTGGCTGAGCGTCAGGCCCAACCCGTGGCCGTCAGGCTTGGTGGAACGTCCGATCAGCAGCCGGCCTTGCGCATCGCGCATGGAAGCGGCAAGGCCCGGGCCGTCGTCTTCGACGAATAGATTGAGGTAG
Organism: Phycisphaerales bacterium; assembly: GCA_041402025.1. GTDB lineage: Bacteria > Planctomycetota > Phycisphaerae > Phycisphaerales > Phycisphaeraceae > JAJRRS01. The sequence goes on from JAWKTA010000035.1 coordinate 34,417, forward strand.
CCGGCCTCAACCCGAACCGCAATGTTAATGCGATGTTTCGTCGAAGCACCGTCAGGCTGCGCCGCCGCGATCGCTTCGATGGCGTTAAGGATCGCGTTTGCGATGACCGGGAACATCGGCCCGGCAGGTAGCTTCGCGGCGTCGGTGTGGATATCCAGCGACAGCGTGATCCCGTGGCGGTCGGCCAGCGGGCGGTGGATCTCGACGGCTTGTTCGAGCATCTGCCCGAGCGTCTGCGAACGCTCAAACAGGTCGCGCGGCCGGGGTGCGGACTTCATCCAGGCGTGGATCAGCGACGCCATCTGGCGCATCGCGTGGTCGGTGGTCTGGAGCCTGTACAGGGTCTTGTCGTCCTCGACCGGGTCCACGGGCCTGGGCGCGTGGCTGAGCGTGTCGATCGCCAGCCCCAGGTGCCTAAGCGAACCGTCGAGCAGGTTCGCCAGCTCGTGTGCCAGTTGCGCGGCCGGGTCAGGCGCGTCGTGAGGCGGCGGATTGTTGTTTGAGGGCGACATCCTGCTACGGATATCGATCCAAGTCGGGGGGCGGTTGAGCGCCGCGTCTGCGAAAAGCAACATGAAGCGTGGGGTTATGACGGTGCGTGAGGACAACACATGCACCGGCGTCGGTTATCAGACGCTTAAGTGGCGTCTGCTTCCGGGGCGGCTTCCGGGGTAGCGGCCGCAACGCTTTGCGGTTCATCGACGGACGTAGACTTCGCGGCTGTCTTCGCAGGGGCTTCGGCATCTGCGACTGTCTGCCCCGCAGCCGGTTCCTCTATCGCTTCCGGGTGACTCGGTGTCGGCGTCGTCAGGTGGCGAAGTGTGCGCTCAGCCGGGGGCTTATTCTCACCTGTCCATTTCGGGCCGGGCCAGTCGGTGGGCTGGGTTTCGCTGCCGTGGTAAGTGATCTGACAACGGCGGGCGCCCGCGCCGTGGACCTTCATCAGGGCTTTGTTCAGGAGTTCGCCGGTGAGGTTGCCGGGGTCGTCGATCTGGCCGAGGCAGACGTGCAGTTCGCACGCGCCCCCGGGCGATCGCACACCCAGAATCGCCGCGACGATCGTGTCGCCGTCCTTGGCAAGCAGGCTGACCTGTGGGTCCACGGCCTTGGGATCGAGCTTGCAATCAACCGCCCCGGCGAACTCAACCGCGGCCGGTACACCCTCGGGTCGAAGCTGTGAGATTTCCGTTGGCATGCATCGCTCCCGGTGCGACGGACAACCAGAAATAACCGCCCGCACAAGGGAACTATCGGCCAACCACGGTCCGGGGTTTGGGCCGATCTCCTTACACCAGACCCAACGCCTCGGCGTCACGGTCCGATAGTTCGCCGCCGTCGCTGCGCTTCTTGACCGTGCCGTCGCGTTTCCATGACCGCTCGCAACGTGGTTCGCTACGCAGGTCCTCCACCGCGACTTCAGTCAAGGAATCGTCGAACGCGAACCGGCTGACGCTGCACAGGTCCGCCAGGTCGACAGGGTCGAACGATGCGCCGTCGGCTTGTTTGATAACCGGGACACGCACGCCGCAGTCCAGAGGGTTGTCGATGCCTTGAGCCTTGCGTGCTTCTTCGATCGCTTTGAGCCAGGTATCACGCGCCTCCATGATGGCCGGCCAGCCCGCGTTCACGGGGATCTCTTTCATGCAGTCGGTGTCCTGGAAGGGCAGCAGGTGGACGCAGGCATCGTCGTCACCCATGAGTACCCGCCAGGCCTCGTCCGCGGTGTGCGGCATGAGCGGCGCGAGCAGGCGGATCAGCACGGTCGAGATGCGGTACATCGTCGTCTGCGTGCGCCGGCGGCGCGGGCTGTCGGCCTTGTCGCAGTAGAGCCGGTCCTTCGTTGCCGTGAGATACACGGCGCTGAGCGTGTCGTTGCAGAAGTTAAACAGCGCCTCGTGGGCCTTTCGGTACTGGAAGTTCGCGTACGCGGTGCGCACGGTGTCAGAGAGCTTGATGATTTCGTGCGTGGCCCAGGCGTCGAGGCTCGGGGCGTCGGCGTCTTCGAAGCGGGTCTTGTCGCGTTTAAAGTCGAAGCCGTCGAGGTTGCTTAATAGGAACCGGATCGTGTTGCGCACCTTGCGGTACTCTTCGCCGGCCAGGCGGAAGTATTCCGGATCGACCTTGATGTCGTTATCGGTGTTAAGCCCGCTGACCCACCACCGGCAGACGTCCGCGCCGTGGTCTTTTAAGAGTACATCGACATCCAGCGCGTTGCCACCGGACTTGGACATCTTTCGGCCGTCACGGTCGACCATGAAGCCGTGGGTGAGCACGTTCTTGAAGGGCGCTTTGCCGGTGACGCCGAGGCTGGGCAGGAGCGACAACTGGAACCACCCGCGGTGCTGGTCGGAGCCTTCGAGGTAGAGGTCGGTCGGGTGCCAATCATTGCCGAACCGCTGGCGGATGACCGCGTTCCAGGACGAGCCGGACTCGAACCAGACGTCGAAGATGTCTTTGGACACTTTCAGGTTTGCGGTCTGCACCTTCCCGTCTTTAAGCCATGCGGGCGCGTCGGGGTCGGCCTCGGGGTTGTAGTGTTGCAGCAGGTCTTCCGGGGGCGCGAGGAACCAGACGTCGCTGCCCTTTTCGCGGAAGAGTTTGGCGACGGCGCGGATACTGGCGGGCGTCAGCAGCGGTTCACCCTCGACGCCTTCCGCCACTTCCGGGGGCGGATAGAACGCGGGGATCGGCAGGCCCCAGGCGCGCTGACGCGACAAGCACCAGTCCGGGCGCGAATCGAGCATGCCGCGCATCCGGTTCTTGCCCCACTCGGGGAAGAACTTCACGTCGGTGGCGGTGACGTCGAGCGCGCGCTCGCGCATCGAACCCGATGTACTTTCAACCGTGAAATCTTTGTTGACATCGACAAACCACTGCTCGGTCGCGCGGAAGATGACGGGGCTCTTGCCGCGCCAGTCGTGCGGGTAGCTGTGCATGAACTGCTCGGCGTGGAACAGGTGGCCGGACGTTTTCAGTTTTTCTACGACGAGGCCGTTGGCCTTCCACACGCTGATGCCTTGCAGCCATTCCGGGGCGGTGTCGTCGAATGTGCCGTCGTCTTTCACGGGGCAGTAAACGTCGAGCCCTTCACGCAGCCCGGTCTGGTAGTCCTCGACGCCGTGACCCGGCGCGGTGTGGACCAGGCCCGTGCCGTCTTCGAGCGTGACGTAGTCGGCGGCGACGACCTTGCCGACACGGTCGATGAACGGGTGCTTGTATTCCACGCCGACCAGTTCACTGCCCTTGCAGGTTTTCTTCGGCGCGGCATCGGTTTTAAGCACCTTGTTGGCAAGATCGACCGCGAGGATGACATCCTGGCCATCTACTTCGTAGACGCCGTAGTCGTAGCGTTCGTGCACAGCGACCGCGAGGTTAGCCGGGAGCGTCCACGGCGTCGTGGTCCAGATCATCAACGCGGCCTGACCATCGACGCGGTCGAACTTCACAAACACACTCGTATCTTCCCGGTCGTAGTACTCAAGCTCCGCCTCGGCGAGTGCGGTCTGGTTTTCGATCGACCAGTGTACGGGCTTGAGGCCGCGGTAGACGATGCCGCGTGAGACCAGGTCGGCGAAGACTTCGAGCACCGCGCCCTCGTAGCGGGGGTTCATGGTCAGGTACGGGTCGTCGTACTGCGCGAGCGTGAGCAGCCGTTGCATCTGGCCGGACTGGAGCTTGACGAATTTCTCGGCGTAGGTCTTGCATTTGCGGCGGACCTGGATCGGCTCCATCTCGCGGGCCTTGTCGCCGAGTTCCTGCATGACCTTGTGTTCGATGGGCAGGCCGTGGCAGTCCCAGCCGGGGACGTAGGGCACGTCGAAGCCGGACATGGTTTTGGTGCGGACGACGAAGTCCTTGAGGACTTTGTTTAAGAGGTGCCCGAGGTGGATGGACCCGTTGGCGTAGGGCGGGCCGTCGTGGAAGACGTACTTGCCTTGCGGGTGTTCCTTCTTGCGGAGCTTTTCGTAGAGCCCGAGTTTGTCCCATCGCTTCTGGCTGGCCGGCTCGTTCTGGACGAGGTTGGCCTTCATCGGGAACGCTGTTTTGGGTAGGTTCAGGGTCTGCTTGTAGGTTTTTTTGTCGGTCTGTGCGTCGCTCATGTCGTGGCGTCTCGGATAAGCTGGTCTATGAAAAAAGCCCCGCCGGGTGGGCAGGGCCTTAGGTCTGATCGGGTGCGGATCGCCTGCCCTACCGGGTTCCGGGAGAGGGAATGATGCTGGCGATGATAATAGGCAATTCGGCGCTCATGGCGGGCATTATAGGGATAAGGTCGGGCGGACGGAAGCGGCCCCCGGAATAGACCCCCGGAATACTGAATCGTGTAGGAAGCCCACGTTTTCAAAACGTGGGCTTCGGGGGGATCACAACAGGTCTTTGAGCGGCACGCTGACCCGGTCAAACGCCTTGGCGGGCAAGCTGACGGTGTCCCACTTGGCGCTGCGGGGTTTCATGTGCTCAGTGTAATCCGACAGCCGGACGGCAAGCACAGCGTACCACCGCTGGTTGTACTCGAACACCTCGTGGAAAAGCGCATCCGGCGGCTGGGCATCGCACCAGAAAAGAAACGCGAACGCCGGGTCGAAGTCGTCCCCGAAGATCCCCTGCCACTTCTTCAGGCACTTGACGTCATCATTCGTGACCCAGTTCTGAAACGCACGCCCGGTCTTGCCCGAGTGCTTGCGCCCCTTCACATCGACCAGCAGGTTCCGGCTGTTTTCTGAATAGACAACGAAATCAAAACTCTTAAGCTTGGCCTTGGTCCCGGTGAGTTGCCCGGGGGCCAGGGCGCGCTTGGCCTCGTCCACCGCGACGTAGGGAATGGCGTTGGCGCGGAGGTAGTGCTCGAACGCGCGGTCGTAGTGGAACCGGCGGTTGGCCATGGCAGGATTGTACTATTTCTTGCCCTTGCGTCCGGCTTTCCCGCTGCCGCCGAGCATGCCCAGGTCGATCAGGACCGCGAGCACGACGACGACGAGGTAGAAGCCCGAGACAGAGCCGGCGTTCGAGTTCATGGCGAACGCGTACGCCAGCGTGGTCAGCGGCAGGAAGATAAACCCCGCCAGGGGCCAGAGCACGCTGTCGTACGCCCGGCCGAGGTAGTCGCTGAACAGCCACACCAGCACAAGAACCATGCGTGGGAAAGCCAGCGCCAGTGCTGCGAGTAGACAGGGCATGGGGGCATTTTAATGCACGAATGCCGAATGTACGAATGTCGTATGAAGAAACCCTGAAACCCGCGTCAAACGGCGTTGCGTGATGTCAACACCCGGTCCGCGAGGTCTTTGGGTGACACTTCCGCCTGCTCTCCGCTGGTGAGGTCTTTCAGTTGCAGGCCGCTGTCTTCGACGATCACGGCGAAGCGGGCGTTGCAGGTGGCGGCGTCCTTGAGGAGCTTGCCGACGTTGCGGGTGGTTTTGTAGCTGAAGCGTGCGTGGATGCCCTGCTGGCGGAGTTTGGTCGCCAGGCCCGGGACCTGCGCGGCGGCGGTGTCGCTGGACGCGATGATGAAGACATCGGGCACGGCCTCGACGCTGTCGGGCATCAGGCCCTTGTCCTGCATGACCAGCGAGATCACGACGTCGCCCATGCCGAAGCCCACGGCCGGGGTCGGGGGGCCGCCGAAGAGTTCGATCAGTTTGTCGTAGCGCCCGCCGCCCGCGACGGCACGCTCCGCGCCGCTGACCTCGTGGACCTCGAACACGGTGCCGGTGTAGTACGCCAGCCCGCGCACGATGCCCAGGTCGTACTCGCACCAGTCGGCGATCCCGAAGGCGCGCAATTGATCGTCGAGCTTGTGTAAATCTTCCAGCCCGGTCTCCATGCCCAGCGAACGCGCGAGGTGATCGACATCCCCGGCGGGGTACTTGCGTCAGCATCTGCTGGAAGCGTTCGACTTTGTGCTCATCCAGGCCGACGCGACCGCACCCTGCGTGAACTCTTCCGGGGGACCTTGTCGCGGCGGTCGAGTAGCGCGAACGCGTCGAGCATCTTGTCGTCTGGAACGCCGAGCTTGTTGAGCACCTGCTTGACGACCTCGCGGTGGCTGACCTGGAACTTCAGGTGCGTCGGCTCCAGGCCCACGCTCTGGAAAAAGTCCACGGCCGTGGCGATCACTCGGCATCCGCGGAAGCGTCTTCCACGCCGAGCATGTCGATGTTCCACTGCCAGTGCTCCCGGACCCGGCCGCGGCAGGGGCGTTCGGCCCGGCAGAGGTTGGGTGTGCAGAACCACTTGATAGGCTTGGGCAAGCTGTTGGCCTTGGCGGCGACCATCCGCGGCAGCGTGGGCGTGAACTCCGGACGGATCGCCAGGCCCCGGCCGCCCCGGTCCTCGAAGTGGAACAGCTCCGAGACGATGCCCTCGCCGGACTTGGCTTTGTAGAGTTCCAGCGATTCATAAACAGGCCCGTCCACCTGCTCGAACCCGTTGCGGATCGACACGCGCCGCCAGGCGTCGGTCAGGTGGTTGCGCCAGGCCATCTCGGCCGGGTAAAAATCGCGCGTGCCTCGGGGGGATTGGAATTTCATAGGAATCGATAATCGCTGATCGCTGATCGCTGATTTTTCGCCACATTAGCGATTAGAAATCAGCGATCAACGATGTTTGTTCACTTCAACGCCACGATATACGCCAGCCAGCACGGGTCGCTGCTGGCGTGCTTGGTCCGCTTCCAGTCGTCGTCGCCCTCGCCGTCCTTGTCGACGCCTTCCCAGTAGACGTGGCTCGCGCTGAAGCCGGCCTCTTGGAGCAGTTCGCGGACCTCGGGGATCGTCCAGAAGCGCCAGTGGTACTCAAACGCGCGCTTGAGCTTGCTGCCGTCCTTGAACTTGAAGTGGATATAGAAGCTGGCATCGTGGGTGATCGGATCGTAAGAGTGCTGTTCCCAGATGTACTTGAAGCTGCCGACCTTGCGGACGTCGGACTGGTCATCGGTGATGCAGTCGCCGCCGCCCATCATGTCCATGATCATCATGCCTTCATCGGCCAGGTTCTGGTGGGCGAACTTGAAGTAGTTCAGCAGCTCCTCGCGGGTCTTGAAGTACCAGAACGAGAAGTTCTGCGCGGCGAGGACGTGGGCCTTGGGCGTGCCGTTGCTGCGGACATCGTCCTGCACCAGCGTGACCCGCTCCTGCTGGCTGGGCTTGAGCTTGGATAGGTTATGTTCCCGGCCCCAGGTAAGCGGCTCGGGGTCCAGGTCCACCCCGTAGGCGGTCCGGCCGGCCAGCTTCGCCCACTCGCAACAGACCGCGAACGTGCCGCAGAAGTCTTCCCGAAGCACCACGGGCTTCTTCCCGAATTCTTCCTCGTAAGCCTGGTCGAAGAACTCGACCTCGTGCCCGGGCTCCTGGACCGACTTCTGGTACAGCTTGTACTTGTCGGCCTTGTCCGCGAGGGTCGGCTTCTTCTTGCCCTTGGGTTTTTCCGATTTGCCCGGCTTTTCGCCCTTGCGGGGCTTGTCGGCCTTACGTTTTTCGAGGGTCGTACTCATGGGGGCATCATATAGACTTGGCCAGACCATACAATCACGCCCATGAGGATCATCGCCGGCACACACCGCGGCAGACGCTACCTGCCCCCCCGGGACGAAAAAACGACCCGCCCGATCACCGACCGCGTCAAGCAGAGCCTGTTCGACCGCCTCTGGTCGATGGGCGCCCTGCCCGACGCCCCCCCGAACATGCAGGCTCAGGATGCCGACCCGCCCGGGACATTCCGGGGGCTGGATATCTTCTGCGGCACCGGCAGCCTCGGCCTGGAAGCCCTCTCACGCGGCGTGGACCACTGCACTTTCGTCGACCTGGACCGTGACGCCGTCGATCGGCTCAAGACCAACCTCACCGATCTGCAACTGGCCGACCGCGCCCGCGTGGTCAAAGCCAGCGCCTTAAACCCGATCTGGCTCGGGCAGGTCAAGCCCGGCTCCATCAACCTGATCTTCCTGGACCCCCCCTACGCGCTCGCCGAGGATGAAAAAGGCGCGCAGGACCTCGCCCGCCTGATGACGGACCTCGCCAAAGTCGCCGCCGAAGATTGCCTGCTGTCCTACCGCACCGAAACCGGCATCACCCCCGCACCGGTCGAAGGCTGGGATGGCCCGACCAGCCACGCTTATGGCTCGATGACGCTGCATTTTTTTACCCGCCGACCACCCGCATGATGATGTTCGCCACCTCGACGTAGGCGTTCCCCCACGCTTCCTGGCGGAAGAACGTCGTCTCGACATCCGGGGCGCCGATGAAGGGGCGGAGGGTCCAGCCCATCTGGATGCCGACGAAGGCGTAGATGACCAGCCAGAGGCGGACCATGACGCGGTGGCGCGGGTTGTTTGCGATCAGCGGGCGGTAGAGGCGTAGCAGCAGGAGCTGCGCGGTGACGCTGGCCAGGCCGAACATGAAGGCGTTGAACAAGAGCGCCATCTGATAGTCAGAACTGGATGCGTACCAGAAGGCGGTGAACGGTGCGAACGATGCGAGGATGACGGTCATCGCCGCCTGCGTTGCGATCAGGGCGCGCAGAGCCCTGGCAAAATCGTCGCGCAGGCCCAGGATCGTATTGATGACAAAGAAGCTGGGCAGGCTGATAAGAAAGGTCGCGGTCAACAGCAACGGCACCTTGACACCCGAATACACGACCTGCAGGAAGCGTTCGCCTGTGACACCGCCGAAGCTACCCATGACCGCGCCGTAGAGGATGCCGAAGACGACCATCATCAGGACGATCCGCCGGGGCCCGGGCGCATCACCGACCACCACCCTCGGGCGGGCGCGGAGCAGGTCGTCGATACCGATCAGGTGCGCTCTCATCTTGCGGCGTGTTCCTGAAAGCGGCTACCGGGCGCCCAGTAACTGGGCGATGGAGTCCAACACGTCGATGAAGAAGTTGCTCTCGCGTGCGCGGAACCAGGCGAAAGGCATGTCCGGCTTGCCGATGAACGGGCGCAGCACCCAGCTCATCTGCATCCCGACCAGCGAGAACACGATCACCCACACGCGGAACACGCTGCGCGCCTTGCCCGAAGTCTCGTGGCCGACCTGGTCCAGCACGCCGGAGGGGTCCTCGGCTTCGGGTGTCTCGCCGTGCTCTTCCTCGACGATTTGTGAAACCGTTTTGGGTTGCGTAACGGCCATGTCCATCGCGTTCTGCGCCATCACGAGCCGGTGCAGTGTCCTTAGCAAAAACGCCAGCCCCAGGAATCCCGCCAGCGCCGCGACCAGCACGTTCAGCAGTTTCATGAACGGGTAGCTCTCCGTGCTCACGCTGAAGAACACGACGATCGGCCCGAACGACGCCAGCACCGCCAGCATCACCCCGAGCATCGCCACCAGCAGCCGGACCACCGACACGATCGACAGCCGTGACCCTACCAGCCGTTGAAGACATAAAGCGAGGGAAGCGTCACCGCGAGCGTCAAAAGAAAAAGCAGCGGCAGCTTCACCGCGCTCGCCAGCATCTGCATATAGGCATCATGGCTCGCGCCGCCCGTGCGGATCACGGCGTACGCGCCCATACACACGCCGTAGGTCGCGCTCAAAAGAGTGTGACGACCGTCAGCCCGCCCACGGGCGTCTCGATACGCCCTTCCCGTAAGGCAGACATCCGCGTCGCGTCCCGCGCAGGATCCCGTCGAGCTGCTTGAACCATTGGATCATCGTGACGCCTCCAGAAATAAGGCACACCCGGAACCGGGTGATGCGGTTGACATGTCTAACGGGCAGAGGTGCGCATCGACGGCCACGATCGTGCCCGCCTGTCCACCCGCCATCATACATCTATCCAAGCTACGCAACGAGCCCCGGCCCGGTTCACGGGCGGGGCAAACGCTATCAAACAATTTTCAACCCAACCCCGCGTTGTCAGCCCCCGCCCGACCCGATACCATTCCCCCGGCTCCGATCAAAGCCCTGACCCCGAATCACGCGGCCCGTTTAGCGGGCGATCGCAGATCGCCGTGGATTCGGCCCACAGGCCGACACGCGGATCTTTGATCCGCCGCTAAACATAACGGGATGCCGCGAACGAGGTCCCGACATGTTCACCAACCTATCCGACAAATTCGAAGGCGCGCTGCGCCGTCTCTCCGGCCGGGGCAAGATCAGCGAATCCAACGTCCGTGAGGCGATGGAAGAGGTGCGCACCGCGCTGCTCGAAGCGGACGCCCACTACGAAGTGGTCGAGGACTTCACCGAATCCGTCCTGCAGCAGGCGGTCGGCGAGGAGGTCCTCTCTTCGCTCAAGCCCGCGCAGCAGATGATCAAGATCGTCTACGACGAGCTGGTCCGCGTGCTGGGCGGCGAGGACGACGCGACCAGCGCCGACCCGACCAAGCCGGAAGTCCCGCCGATCATGTACGTCTCGCCCGGCCCGACCGTCATCATGATGGCCGGCCTGCAAGGCTCGGGGAAAACCACCACCTGCGGCAAGCTCGCGGGGTATCTCAAGAAACGCGACAAGAAGGTCATGCTCTGCGCCGCCGACCTCCAGCGACCGGCCGCGGTCACACAGCTCCAGGTGCTCGCCAAGCAGGTGCAGGAAGAAGCCCCCGGCTCGGGGAGCGTGCATTTTTATTCAGAGCCCGACAAGGTCGCCGAGTACGGCAAGGCCGTGGGCGCGGCCGTCACCGTCTGCCGAAACGCGCTAAAGGCCGCGCGCGACACCGGCTGCGACGTGCTGATCCTCGATACCGCCGGCCGTTTGCACATCAACGACGACCTGATGGGCGAACTCCGCCAGGTCAACACGGCCGTGCAGCCGCACCAGATCTCCCTCGTCATCGACGCCATGACCGGGCAGGACGCGGTTAACTCCGCACGCGCTTTCAACGACCAGCTCGAACTCGACGGCGTCGTGCTCACCAAGTTCGACTCCGACACACGCGGCGGCGCGGCGCTTTCCGTCAAGCAGATCACGGGCAAGCCCATCAAGTTCATCGGCGTCGGCGAGAAACTCGATGCGCTCGAGCCGTTCCACCCCCGGCGGATCGCCTCACGCATCCTCGGCATGGGCGACGTCGTCAGCCTCGTCGAGAAGGCCCAGGAGCAGGTCAGCGAAGAAGAGGCCATGGCCCTTCAGGACAAGATCGCCAAGGGCAAGATGACCATGGACGACTTCCTTAAGCAGCTGCGCATGATGCGCAAGATGGGCTCGATGAAGTCGCTGCTGGGCATGCTCCCGGGTGTCGGGTCGATGCTCAAGGATGTGAACCTCGACGACAAGCAGATCGACCAGACCGAAGCGATCATCCAGTCGATGACGCCTCAGGAGCGCAACGACATCGACATCCTGACCGCCAGCCGCCGCCGCCGCGTCGCCAAGGGGGCCGGCACCGATCAGGCGGCCGTGGGCAAGCTCGTCAAGGGATTCGAGATGGTCTCCAAGATGGGCAAGCAGATGTCGGGCATGGGCGCGCTGGGCAAGATGAAAGCCATGCGTGGCATGGACCCCGGCATGATGGGCACCCCCGGGATGGGCGGCATGCCCCGCATGAAAGGCTCGACCAAGCAGAAGCCCAACAGCGAAGCAACGCAAAACGCCGCTAACCCCTGGAATTCCCCGCCCCCGGCAGTTACCCGACCCGGGAGTTCCCCCGACCCCGGAATAAACACCCCCCGGCCGCTTGCGGCTTAGCGCTCCTGCCTCTGTACCGGATTCCCCCTGACTCCCCCCCCCCAACCTATTGCACCGGCCCGTATATGCCGATAAATTGTTGGAAGTTATGAACACGCAGCCCCGCACATTCAGCGTCCCCGTTAGCTGAGGGGACGACCCCCACCTCCGGTCGCCAAACCAGACCCGGTTTCGGCCCACGCGATCCTCATCCAACCCGCGTTCCCGCCCGCCGACGGATATCCATAGGCTCGTTATCCTTACTGACAATTGGATAAAAGGATGAATGATGAAGTAGGAATGATGAAGTAGAGACCCGCTACGCCACAAATGGTCGGGCTACAATCCTAACTTCATCATTCCTAGTTCCTACTTCACACTTACAAAAAAAATGACCACCACACCCCCCACCACCGAACTCGCCAAGCAGTACCGCCCGGAGGATGTCGAGTCCGAAGTGGCCAAACGCTGGCACCACGCCAACGCCTTCCACGCCGAACCCTCACCCCCTCAAGCCTCAGGCCTCAGGCCTCGCCCCTATTCCATCGTCATCCCCCCGCCGAACGTCACCGCCGCCCTGCACATGGGCCACGCGCTGAACAACACGCTCCAGGACATCCTCACCCGCTGGCACCGTATGCTCGGGGACAACGCCATGTGGATGCCCGGCACGGACCACGCCGGCATCGCCACCCAGACCGTCGTGGACAAGCGACTCCAGGCTGAGGGCCAGCCCGCGCTGAAGGACTACAAAAAACTCGAAGCCGAGGGCAAGCCCGGCCGCGAGCAGTTCATCGACAAGGTCCAGGCCTGGAAAGATGAATACGAAGGCGTCATCACCGGGCAGCTCAAGAGCATGGGCTGTAGCTGCGACTGGGAACGCCAGCGCTTCACCATGGACCCCCAGTGCGCCAAGGCCGTGCGCGAGGCGTTCTTCCGGCTGTTCAAGGACGGGCTGATCTACCGCGGCAAACGGCTGGTGAACTGGGACCCGGTCACGCAGACGGCTCTCGCCGACGACGAGGTCGAGATGCAGGACGTGGACGGGAGCTTCTGGTACATGAAGTACCCCATCATCGACGACAACGGCAAGCCGACCGGCGAGTACGTCACCGTCGCCACCACACGCCCGGAAACCATGCTCGGCGACACCGCCGTCGCTGTGAACCCGCGCGACACCGTGCGCGGCAAATACATCGGCAAGCGCGTCGAGCTGCCCATCGTCGGCAGGCACATCCCGATCGTCGGCGACGATTACGTCGTCATCCCCGACCCCGATTCCGATGACGCCAAGGCGAAGATGGCAAGCGGGTTCCTCAAGGTCACCCCCGCGCACGACCCCAACGACTGGGAGATCGGCCAACGCCAGGCCCTGGACGTGATCAACGTCATGGCCCCCGATGCGTCGATCAGCAAAGACCACGGCTGGGACGACTTCGACCGCTGGCTCGACCGGCCCACCGCCGACAAGGAAACGCTCAACGCCCTGCTCGGCCAGTCACGCGAACAGGCACGCAAGACGATCGTGAAGTGGTTCGAGGCCAAAGGCCTGCTCGAAGACACCAAACCCTACCGCCACGCGGTCGGCCACAGCTACCGCTCTCATGTGCCCGTGGAGCCTTACCTCTCCGACCAGTGGTACGTGAAGGTGACCGACGACCGCCTGCGCGGCGCGGCCATCGACGCGATGGTGCCCGACCAGCGCACCGAGCTGTTCGAGCCGTACCTCTACGACCGCAACATGTCCCGCAAACAGACCGCGCAGGACACGCCCGACAAACTCCGCCCCGAAAAGGCCGACTGGCACGACCAGCTCCGCTTCTACCCCGAACGCTACGCCCGCACCTTCCAGCAATGGCACGAAAACCTCCGCGACTGGTGCATCTCACGCCAACTCTGGTGGGGGCACCGGATACCGGTGTGGAAAAGAACCACCTTTCATAAATTGGTAAATCCAGAAAATGGCGCGGCTGAAGATTCGAGATTGAATGTTGAAGAACGTATTGAAACAATCAATGGGGTCGAAGTCGCATATCAACGAAGGTGGGAGGCAGATGGATGTGAATACGAATTTATCTGTGTACCACACGGACATCCAGATATAGAGGAAGGGCTTGAACGGCTTGGATATGAGCAGGACCCCGACGTGCTCGACACCTGGTTCAGCAGCGGTTTGTGGCCGCTATCTACGCTCGGCTGGCCGGGGGATACGGCCGAACTGAACACGTGGAACCCGACGGATGTGCTCTGCACCGCGCGTGAGATCATCACGCTGTGGGTCTCGCGGATGGTGATGTTCAACACCTACCTGCACGGGAAGCTGCCGTTCAGGGACGTGTTCATCCACGCGATGATCCAGGACGGGCACGGGCAGAAGATGAGCAAGTCGCTGGGTAACGGCGTGGACCCCAACGACATCATCCACAGCCACGGCGCGGACGCGATGCGGTTCACGCTCACGAGCATGACCACGCAGACGCAGGACGTGCGCATGCCGGTCGATATGGTCTGCCCGCACACGCAGAAGACGTTCACGCCCAAATTCATCACGACCGGGTCGAGCCAGTCGAGGGTGGCCGCGCCGATCCAGGATTCGCCGTTCGCCAAGGGCAAACAGATGACGTCCAGCTTCGGCGTCGCGTCGGGCCAGGCCAAGGCAACCAAAGAAGCCCCGCTCGCCCGCAATACCAGTGAGAAATTCGACTACGGCCGAAACTTCGCCAACAAACTCTGGAACGCGACGCGCTTCGCGCTCTCCAACATCGAAGAGGCAACGGCCCCCGCCCCCGGAGGCAACGACACCGGCGAGCCATCACTTGCAGACAAATGGATCACCGCCCGCGCGATCGAGGCGGTGCAGGCGGCCGACAAGGCGCTGGGGAGTTACGACTTCCACAACTACGCACAGAGCCTGTACGGCTTCATCTGGAACGACCTCTGCGACTGGTACATCGAGGCGGTCAAAGGCACGGTCAAGCAGAACGCGACCACGCGCCGCGTGCTGGCGACGATGATCGACGTGTCGCTACGTCTGCTGCACCCAACGATGCCGTTCATCACCGAAAAGCTCTGGGACCGTTTGAACGCCGTCGCCCCCGAGCGCGGCGTGGAAGGCCTGACATTGCCGTCAAGCGAATTGCTCGTGAGCGCCTCTTGGCCGAAGGCTGATCCGGGGGCGATCGACCAGGACGCCGAGGCGTCGTTTGCGCGTGTGCAGGACGCGGTCGCGATGGTGCGCGAGGTGCGTGCGACGAACAAGGTCCCGCCGAGGCAGCAGGTGGACGTGTCGGTGAAGGTGTCCGATGAGGTGTACGCAAAGCTCAAGCCCAACCAGGGCGTGCTGGAAACGCTCGCGAACGTGAAGGTGGTCGCGGTCGGGCCGAATGTTGAAAAGCCCGCCGACGCCGCGGCCGTGGTGCGCCCCAACATCGAGGTCTACCTGCACGGCCAGCTCGACAGCGAGTCGGAAAAAACCCGCCTCACCAAACGGGCCGAGGAACTCGAAAAGCAGATCAAGAACCTGCGCGGCCGGCTGAGCAACGAGAGCTACGTCAGCAAGGCCCCCGAAAAACTCGTCAACGAAACCAAACAGCATCTCGCCGACGCGGAATCGGAAGCGGAGAAGGTCGCGGAGCAGTTGACGGGGTTGGGGTGAGGGGGAATATATGTGATGATTTAAAGTCACCCCGGCCAAGCGGCTTCGCCGCATGACCGGGCTTTCGTACGCGCATGACATCTTAAAGCCCGGTCATGGCCCGCAGGGCCTTGGCCGGGGTGTGTGCGAAGTGGCATTCATCCGCAGCACCGGCGTTCACTCATCCCTGAACGACCACACCCACGCGCCCTGTTCTTTGTGGCGCAGGATGTAGTTGAACGTATTGACCAGATGCGATTTGTCATTGATCGGCTTCACGCCGCACCCCTTGGCCCAGACGCGTCCGGGCATCCGGTCTTTGATGGCGAATGAGGCGCGCCGCTTGAGTTTGCCGACCTCGGCGGTGGTTTCGGATCGCGGCAACTCAATCAATAGATGGGCGTGCATCGGGGCGATGCTCAGCGCGTTGACCCGGTAGCGGTGTTGTTCGGCATGTTTGATGATGGCCGTGCCGATGACGGGCAGTAAAGCCTTGGGGATAACGACGGCATCGGGTCGAAGCTGTTTGCTGTAACGGAGCAGCTTGGCGTGTTCACCCGGCGGTGGCGGGGCGCGGTGGTGGCCGGAGGAGTGGATTTTTTCGTGTTTGGTGCGGAAGCCGCGTGGGTCCCCGGGGAGCCAGGAACCGAGCGTGCCGAAGGTGATGTGGAACCACTGTTTGCCCGGAGATGGCATGGGTTAAGCATAAGGTGAAGCAGCACCCCGGCCAAGCGGCTACGCCGCATGACCGGGCTTTCGTCGGCAAAAAAAGAACCCCAAAGCCCGGTCATGGCCCGCAGGGCCTTGGCTGGGGTGCTTGGCCGGGATGGCTTCCGCGTTAAGATGCCCCCATGCCGCGCATCAAGGATCAGGCTGTCTGCATACGTCACATCGACTGGTCGGAGACCAGCCAGGTGGTGGTGTTGCTCACGCAGGAGCACGGGAAGCTGCGCGGGCTGGCGAAGGGGTCCAAACGGCTAAGCCCGAGCAGCGTCGAGCGGTTTTCCGGGGGGATCGAGCTGTTGACGATGGGGCAGGTCGTGGCGGTGACGAAGTCCACAGCCGAGCTGGCGACGCTGACCGAGTGGGATTTACAGAACGACTACCACCACCTTCGAAACAATTTCCGGGGGCAAAGGCTGGCGATGTACGCGGCGGACCTGTCCAACGCGATGCTGGCGGACGAAGATGCCCACCCCGGGGCGTTTACGGCGGTGTCCGATTTTCTGGCCGAACTAAGCAACGAACAGAACCACCCGGGGGCGCTGCTGCGTTTCCAGTGGGCGCTTTTGCAGGACTGTGGGTACCGGCCCGAATTGGAGCGGGACGTACGGCTGGGCGATGCGCTTGGTCAGAGCAAGGCGTACACGTTCGATCCGGTCGCCGGCGGGCTGACGGTCGAGAACGGCGTTGCCGACTGGCGCGTGCGCAAGCAGACGGTGACGCTGCTGCGGCAACTGGCCAACGGCGAAGCGCTGGACGGCGCGGATGCCGACTCGGTCGACCGGGCGAACCGGCTGTTGTGTGTGTATGCGCGGGCGATCCTGGATAAGGAG